>NZ_JBWKAJ010000005.1:122857-474635 GCF_056437585.1 Streptomyces sp. NPDC042364
GCCGTGCGAGCCGTGTCGCCTGTGCCGGCCGTGCGAGCCGTGTCGCCTGTGCCGGCCGTGCGAGCCGTGTCGCCTGTGCCGGCCGTGCGAGCCGTGTCGCCTGTGCCGGCCGTGCGAGCCGTGCCGGCCGTGCGAGCCGTGTCGCCTGTGCCGGCCGTGCGGGCCGTGCGGGCCGTGCGGGCCGTGTCGCCTGTGCCGGCCGTGCGGGCCGTGCGGGTCAGCTCACGCGGGTGAGCCTCGGGACGAAACCGGGTTCCGTGAGGTCCTTCTGGAGGGCCACCGGGACCTCGACGCCGTCGCCGGTGCCGTCGCCGATGGTCAGCGAGCCGACCACGGTGCCGGCCTTCGCCGCGTGCGGGAGGGTCTCGGCGGCGTCCAGCCGCAGCTTGACGGTCTTGCCCGCCCAGCCGACCGCCGAGACGTTCTTGGTGGCGACGACGGGCGTCCGCCCGCCGAGCCGGTCGTCGACGTAGCCGACGACGTCGCCCTTCTTCAGGATCGTGTCGGAGGTGAGCGCGTCCTGGGCGGCCAGCATGGCCGTCTTGCTGACCGCGTTGACCGTGTCGATGATCGGCGGGGTGTGCTGGCCGAGGATCGCGCCGACGACGATCGCCGTCTCTCCGCCGACCTCCTTCGTGCCCGCGAAGAGCAGGTTGCCGCCGGCGGCCGTGGTGGAGCCGGTCTTGATGCCGATGGCGTTGTTGTAGGGGACGAGACGGTTGTAGTTGTCCCACTTCGCGCCCGAGGGGTCGTACCAGACCGGCAGCTTGGTGATGTCCGTCAGGGCCTTCATCTTCACCAGCGCGTTGCCGAGCTTGACCTGGTCCTCGGCGGTGGAGACCGTCGTCTCCTTCAGCCCGGACGGGTCGGTGTACGTCGTGTTCTTCATCCCGAGGTCCTTGGCCGCGGCGTTCATCTTCTTGACGAAGGCAGCCTCGGAACCGTTGCCGTCCCAGCGGGCGAGGAGTCGCGCGATGTTGTTCGCGGACGGAATCATGATGGCCGCGATGGCGTCGTACTGGGAGAGCTTGTCGCCCTCCTTGACGGTGTTGAGCGTGGACTCGCCGTCCTTGTCGTAGCCGCCCTCGGTCTCCGCCTTCGCGTCGACCGGGATGGTCGCACCCTTCTCACCCGGCTTCATCGGGTGTTCCTTGAGGATGACGTACGCGGTCATCGCCTTGGCGACGGAGCCGATGGCCACGGGCTTCTGCTCGCCGAAGCTGTCCATGGTGCCGATGCCGTTGACGTCCATCCAGCCCTGGCCCTCCTTGGGCCACGGCAGGGCGACCTTGTCGCCCTCGAAGGCGTACGACTCCTTGGCGGTCAGTTCGAGCGCGGCGGCCGGGAGCGGGCGGAAGTTCTGTACGACCGCAAAGACGATCACGAGCAGGATGACCAGTGGGGTCCAGATCTTGACCCGGCGGACGGCCGTCCTGAGCGGGGTCTGCGGGGGCGGCGGCGTGTTGGTCAGCTCCGCCAGCAGGTCCAGCGGGGGCTTCGGCGGCAGCGGCTGCTGTGTCGTCCGCTCCGGGCCCACCTGGGGGACGGTCCGGGTGGCCTCGGCGGGCGAGGGCTGCGCGGGCCGGGACGGGGCGGCTTCGTCCAGCGACTTGAGCGCCACGAACTTGCTGGTCCGCTCGCTGGGGGCACCGTCACGGCCGGGAGCACCCTTGGGGTCCTCGGGGGCGGCCTTGGCGTCCTCGGGGGCGGCCTTGGCGTCACTGGTGCCGTCGAGACGGACGGTGCCTTCGCTGCCGGGGGAGCCCTTGCCGTCCTCCGCGGCTTCGTCGGTGGTGTCGTCGCCGGTGGTCTTGGGGGCCGCCCCGCCCAGCTTGAGCATGGTGGTGGGCTGGTCCACCGCAGGGGGCCGCGGCGCGCGGAAGACGGCGGTCGCCTGGTCCACGGGCGGCTCGGCATCGGCTTCGGCATCGGCTTCGGCTTCGGCCTCGGCTCGGGCGCGAGAGCCGCTCTTGGCGAACTGGACACCGGAGCCGCCCTTGGGCGCCGCCGGGGTACGGGAGTCGGCGTCGGCCGTGGGGATGCCGGGGGTGGTCTCGGACGCCGCGGCAACGGAACCGGCCTTGGAGGCGGGCCGTGTGCCCGGGCCGACGCGGAACACCGCGGTCCGGGAGTCGACCTTCCCGCCTTCGGCGGAGCCCTCGTCTCCGACCTCGGCGCCGTCGCCACCCGCGTCCACGTCACCGGCTTCGGTCTCGGCTTCGGCTTCGGCTTCGGCTTCGGCTTCGGCTTCGGCTTCGGGGCCAGGCTCGGGTCCGCGGTCACGCGGAGCGTGGGCAGCCGCGTCGGACCCGGCGCCCGCGCGCTCCGCTGCACCGCTGTCGCCGTCGCGCGGCGATCCGCCATCGGCCTCGGCGGCGGCCTCCGGGGCGGCGGCCTCCGGGGCAGACGCCCCAGCGTCCGAGCGCTCCGCCTCCCCGTCCTCCGGGGCTGCGTCACCCGCCTCAGCCGCCGCGTCGCCCTTCGGCTCCGCGCTCACCGCGGCGTCACCGTCACCGCCGTCACCGTCGGCGTCGTCGGCGTCGTCGGCGTCGTCGGCGTCGTCGGCGTCGACGGTGACGGCGGTGACGGCCGCATCCACCTCGTCCCGCTCCCCGTCGCCGGCACCGGTCGTACCCGACCCGTCGCCGTCCGACCCGGCGGAGTCCTCGTCAGCGGCGGTCGACTCGGCCTCGTCCGCCCCGGCCGCAGCCGAAGTCCCGTCGGCGGCGTCGGAGTCGCTCCCCGACCCGGCGCTCCCGGCGCTCCCGGCAGCCTCCGCGTCCGAGTCGGCCTTCGCCGTGTCGGCCTTGTCGGCCTCGCCCTCGCCTTCCGCCGGCTCCAGCAGTGCGCGGCGGGAGAAGACCGCCGTCACCTGGTCCGGCTTCGGGGCGGGGTCCGGCGGCGTCGGCCGGGAGAGGGAGAGGCGCGGGTCCGGGGAGGGGGTGGAGGGGCCGGAACCCGGGGCCTCCGGGATCGGCGGTTCGCTCCCCGACGCCGACGATGCCGACGACTCGTACCGCTTCGACCTGTCGGGGGACGTGCCCGCCACCGATGCCTCCTCCCGCGCGCCGCCCACCCTCGGGACGCGCGCCCTACCGATCCGTGAAACCCACCGCCCGGACACTAACCACCACACGCACCACCGCGCCGCGCCGCTGTCCGAACCATGTACCAGTGTCCTGTGTGCGGGCTTAACCCCTGCGGTAGACGAGAACGACATACCTACCGGTTCCACTACATTCCGGTCACGCACCCTCGACAGACCAATGTGAGAGGGGTCACCCTGTCATTCATCCACGCGGGGAGGCATGGATGGGCAGGAGCCGCAGAACACTTCCGGAGGAGCTTCTGCTGCTGGCATTGGACCCGGCCACGGGTACCACTGCGCAGCCGCAGTCGCTCGACCTTGGTCTGGCCGGAGCGCAGCTAGTGGAGCTGGCGCTGGCCGGACGGATAGCCCCAGACGGGGATCGTATCGCCGTGGTGTCCCCACGGCCGACTGGAGATCCAACACTGGACTGCGCGTTGGAGTTGCTGCGAAGGCGTGGCGCTCCGGTCCGTGCGGTGCACTGGATCGGCGGGCCCCGGCTGGGGCTGCGCCAGACCTACCTGTCACACCTGGAGCGCTGCGGCATGGTGCACGCCGTCGCGGGCCAGATGTGCGGGGTGCTGCCGACGACGCGCTACCAGGCGACGGACACGGCCATCAGCCGGGAGATCAGGGCCCGGCTGGATTCCGCGATCCGCACCGGCGTACCGCCGGACCCGCGGACGGCCGCGCTCGCCGCACTGGCCCACGCCGTGGGCCTCGGCAAGCACCTGTACCCGGGGAACGAGGGACGCTCGTCCCGCTCCCGGCTCAGGGACCTCATCCGGCACGACCCCATGGGGGGCCTGGTGGCCCACGCCGTCATGGACGTGCAGAACGGCGTGGCCGCACAGCCGCGCCGCAGCCCGGCACCGGCCGGCCGCCAGGCCGCACCCGGCGCCAGGCCACCCGCACCGGAACCCGCCCGCGGCGTTCCGATGCAGCCGCGCCGTGGCTCCATGGCACGCGTCGTGGCGCACTGACCGACCCACGCACGACACCGCACGGCGCGTCCACGCACCGGCGCACCACCGACCGGCGCAGCCACGCACCGACGCAGCAACGCACCGACGCAGCACACCGGGTGAGACACCGGAACCGGAGCCGCGACCCGCGGCACCGCCCGTGCCACCCGCGCCGCGCAAGACCACGCACGGCCGCACCGTCTGTTCCACCCGTTCCACGGCACGACGCGCACCACCGCACTACCGCACCACCCGCACCACAGGGCGCACCGTGCGCACACTCGCACCTTCAGCGCCGGACCGAACCGCCTCACGGGACACCGGGACCCGGTTCGGGAGCCGCTGGATCGCGCGGGGCGTGCGAGGCCGTACGGACATGCCCGACCGGTCGATCCGTCGACCGGTCGGGCCGGTCCGTACGACAGGGCCTCGCCGCCCCGCGCGGCCGCATGTCCCGGTGCCGGCCGCACATTTCGGCGGAGAACCCCGCACGGCGGAAAAACCACGGCGGAAACGGCGCGTGTGCAGCGCATATCCGCTGTTTTCCAGCGGTACTCGGCGCCTTGGTGGCAATCTGCTCAACAGCAGATACGCAAGGTAGAGGCCCGCAGCCGGAGGTGCACGTCCCGTGGCGTCCAATGTCAATCCCACTGTCAGGCGACGCCGGTTGGGCCAGGAGCTGCGCCGGCTCCGTGAGCTCAAGGGCATGACCGCCGAGGAAGTGGCCGAGCGGCTGCTGGTCTCCCAGTCGAAGATCAGCCGTCTGGAGAACGGCCGCCGCAGCATCAGCCAGCGCGACGTCCGCGACCTCTGCGGGGTCTACGAGGTCGAGGACCAGCGGGTCGTCGACTCGCTGATGCAGATGGCCAAGGACTCGCGCCAGCAGGGCTGGTGGCATGCGTTCGGCGATGTCCCGTACAGCGTCTACATCGGTCTGGAGACCGACGCGGCGAGCCTGCGCGTGTACGACCCTCAGGTCGTCCCCGGCCTACTCCAGACCCGTCCGTACGCCGAGGCCCTCATCGCGGGCGCGCTGCCGGAGACGACGCCCGGCGACATCGACAAGCGGGTCCAGGTGCGGATGAGGCGACAGGAACGCATCTCCGCGCCGGAGAGCCCGCTGCGGCTGTGGACCGTCCTCGACGAGGCCGCGCTGCGCCGGGTGGTCGGCAACCGCTCCCTCATGCGCGAACAGCTGGAGTACCTGGTCGAGCAGTCCCGACTCCCGCATGTCACGGTGCAGGTGATCCCCTTCGACATGGGAGCGCATCCGGGTCTCAACGGCCAGTACGCGATCCTGGAGTTCCCGGACGCCTCGGATTCCAGTGTCGTCTACATCGAGGGCGTCACCAGCGATCTGTATCTGGAGAAGCCCGCCGACGTCCAGAAGTACAGCGTGATGTACGAGCACTTGAGGGCGCAGGCCCTGAATGTGGATCAATCCCGCCAGTTCATCGCGGACATCGCGAAGGAGTATGCGCGGTTGTAGCCCCTGCGCAGTCCTGATCAGACCCCCGACGGGTTGAAAGGGACGGAAGATACACCTCGGCACCCTCGAGGGGGAAGACTCAAGGGGAATATGCCACTCGCACGAGTGAATAGTCGCTTCGTCGCCGGATGTTGGCGAGTAGCGTCGATCACGTCAAGGAAATCAATGACCTTGGCGGAAACCGAACTGTGGGGTCCGGGAACGGGCGCGTTCCCACGGTTCGGCGACAGCAACTCAACGACCAACCGGCTAGCGGAGCAGAAATGGCAATTCAGCAAGGCGCCACGGACACGTGGGTCAAGTCCTCGTACTCCACGGGCAACGGCGCGTGCGTCGAGGTCAAGTCCCCTGTCGTCGCGGCACTCTCCGTGCGTGACTCCAAGGTTTCCGACGGTCCGACCCTGGCGTTCCCCGCCGACTCGTGGAACGCGTTCGTCACCGGGGTCAACCGGGGAGCCTTCGACCTCGCGTGACCATGGTTCACCCCCACCAGGAACCCAACTGCAGACAGACCAACTGACAGAGCCCTCTCGACCGGCCCGCCGTCCTGGCCGAGGGGGCTCGGCCTTGCCCGCCCGCCGTACCCACCGGCTCCGCGCCCACCCGACCCATGTGCGGTCGCCACCCGAAGCACCATCGCTGCACTTCGGGCGAAGTCGAGCGGGCCCACCTCTCCACATCTGACGATCCGTCAGCTAAACCGGTCCCATGACAGATGACACTCCGAAAGCCGGCGAGACCCGCAGCCATCTGTACGCCGAACTGGCCGCCGTCGGCCCCTACGGAGCCGACCTCGGGCACGCGCTCATCACCATGGTCGAACCGCACCCGGGCCGGGAGCGCGAATACAACCGCTGGTACGAGGACGACCACTTCATCGCCGGCGCGATGGCCATGCCCTGGATGTACGCGGGGCGCCGCTGGGTCGCCACCCGGGACCTGCAACTCCTGCGATATCCGGAGAAGTCCGCCGTCGCACAGCCGGTGACGGCCGGGTGCTACATATCCGTCTACTGGATGACCGCCGGCCGCTACGCCGACCACATGCGGTGGACTGTCGGCATCAACAAGCGCCTCAACCGCGACGACCGCGTCTTCCAGGACCGTACGCACGTCTTCACCGCCTTCCAGGACCACGCGGCGACCGTCTACCGCGACGGCGGCGGGGGCCCTCGCGACATCCACGCCCTCGACCACCCCTACTCCGGACTCGTCGTCCAGGTCATCGACAGCGACTCCCCCGCCAGGCGTGC
This sequence comes from Streptomyces sp. NPDC042364, assembly GCF_056437585.1. Lineage (NCBI taxonomy): Bacteria > Bacillati > Actinomycetota > Actinomycetes > Kitasatosporales > Streptomycetaceae > Streptomyces > Streptomyces sp. NPDC042364. The sequence continues at coordinate 129,653 of NZ_JBWKAJ010000005.1, forward strand.
GGAACTGCTCGCCTGGCTACGCGACGACCACCTCCCGCAACGGCTGGCGGGCTCGCCCGCCGCCATGACGGCCGTCTTCACGCCGACACCCCTGCCGCTGGACCGGATGACCTACGTCAAACAGGTCGAGGGCGTCGGAACCCGGCTGACCCTGCTGTGGTTCCTCCAGCAGGATCCCCGCGCCGCCTGGCACGAGCACTTCGCGGACCTGGACACGCAGGTGGCCGCCTCCGGGCTGGGCGAGGTGCAGCTCGTCGCACCGTTCATACCGACGGTGCCCGGGACGGACCGGTACGTGGACGAGCTGCGGTGAACCATCAGGCCCCAGGGCCGACGCGCACGCCCCCGATTCCCGATTCCCGCCGTCGCGTTCACCCCAGCTCTGCCCGGGGCCAGCCCCGGACTGTGGCTCGTGGGTGCCCCCGTACCGGCGAAGGTGATCCAGCAGGTCTCCCGGGCGGTGTCGAGGAGGTACCGGATGCGGCCGCCGCGGTCACCGCGATCTGCCACTACTCACAGGTCCGCCCGCGGTGCATCCGGTGCGCGCCAGACTGCCCTCGAGGCGGTGATGCCGGGGAGTCTCGGTGGCCGGTCCGGGGGCGGTGCGCATAGTGATCCAGAGGCGCGGTAGGTGTTCTCCCCGGCCTGCCGGGCGAGGCTCTCCCAGCCCTTGGCCGAGGCCGCGTCGGCGAACCGGACCTCCCAGTGGCCCTCCGGCGCCGGCGGTGCGGCGCGGTCGCCACGCCCCGCGGTCATGCTGCGTCCCGCGGAACTGGTACCGGGCGGTAGTCCTCGCCGTGATCCCTGGTCAGTGCGGAAGAGGAGTTGCATGCCCGTCGGCCCTGGGTGCGTATGCCCACAGGGCCGACTCTCACGTCTGCTGGGGCCAGAACTGCACGAGGTAGCGCTCGACGCCCTCGGCGATGCCTTCCTCCTCGATGACGCGGGCCACCTCATCTCGCCCCGAGCAGTAGACCCGCACATGCCAGGCCCGGTCGGAAGCCCCCAGTTCGATCACATCCTCAATCGGACCGTACGCCACCGCCCACACCTCCAGGGTTCCCGTCGCGGACCGCACGGCGGTGTCGGCTCGCTGGTCCCACACGCGACTGGTGTCCACGGGCGGTTCACCGTCCCACACCTGAGCGGTCATCGTCGGCGTGTGAGTATGACCGGCACTCTCGATATCGACCCGCCCAGGGTGAGCAGTTACGAACACGCCCTCGTCCATGACGCGGCCACCTGGATACGCAACCGACGCGGACTCCGCATCCTGTAGGCACATCCCGTGGAAATCCACCTCGGGTTCGAGTTCCCGCTCCCTCACCATCCGGGGCTCGGACACGACACTCCTACTCCTCAACTGCCGCCTCTACGCGCCCTGAGCGCAAGGTATGCCTCGCGCCCAGGCCCGGACGAAAACCTTCAAGTCCACAGCCTTACCCCAGCACAAGCGATTCGTCGCCGAAGCCGGCCACGAGCTTGAGCTTTCCACCGAGGGCTTCGACGTAGGCGGCAAGCGTGTCGACCTCGGAGCGGCTGAGCGCACCCTTCTCGATGGCCGAGACCCGCCCCTGGGTGAGGCCGAGGTACGCCGCTTCCGCTTCCGCTTCCGCTACCGGCCGCGTGGGCCGTGGCCGGTGCGGCAGCGCGGGCAGCGGCACGGGGGCCACCCGAGGGACACCGGCGGGAGCGCAGCCGCACCGGGTGCGTATGCGGTCGGCCCCACCACGCCGACCCGGCGTCCGTCTCCGTCGAGGCGGTAGACGCTGAGGGTCAGGCGTGACGCGCCCGGCTCGGGAGGCGTTCCGGCGTTCACCGGTCATCCCCCGGCCTGTGCGTGCGGGAGGAGCACGGGCAGCTCCGCACCGGCAGCAAAACGGCCGTCCCGGGCAGCGGCATCTCGCGGCTCCGACGACACGCCTGCCGCACCGGGCCGTGCCCTGGAGCGCGGTCGAAGGTCGGCACCCCGGCCCTGGGCCCGCCGCTCACCTCTCGCCCTCGCCGCGGCCGGCCTCCGGCGGCAGCGACAGCACATCCGGCACGCGCGGGAAGTGCGGGGCGCAGTCCCGGCACGCGTACACCGTGAAGCCGGGACCGGAACCCTGGTGCACCACCGAGACGACGACCGGCGCATCGGTGATCGCACAGCATCGGACACACATACGCACCGGCACCCGCGTCCCACCCGGGACAGCCCCTGGGCGCTCGCCTCGCTCACCCGACCCACTCATCCGGCCACCGCCTCGGCGCCCACCACATGCAGGTCGAGGTCGACACCGAAGTCCGCCGCGAGAACCATCGCGACACGGCGCCGCCGCTGCCGCGCCCGCTCACACTCCAGCGCCCGCTCCCGCTCGGCGAGAACGACATACGGCCGGACCACGGCCGTCGCCTCACCGGGCAACGGCTCTTCGACACCGTACGGCGACCGCAGCACCGGGGGCCACGGCGCAGCCGCGCCAGGCGCCTCCGGCATATGCGCGAGGGTCTGCCCGGCGGGGCGTGTGCCCGCCCTGCGCCTGCCGGTACCGGGGGCGAGTACGCCCAGGATCCACCGCGCGAAGGCGTGGATAATGCTCACTGTCATCAGCTCCTCAGAGGCTGGTGGCCATGCCCCGGGGCCCTGCAAGGCCGCCGGGGTCTTCTCTGCACAGAGTAGACCTAGCTAGCTAGGGTAGCTAGTCGATATTGGCGAACTCGTCTCGCTCATCTTGATAGGGCCGCCTAGCGTCCAAGGCATGGAATGGGAGCCGGACGTACCACGCTGGAAGCAGGTCTATGCGGTCATCGAGGGGCGGATCGAGGACGGGACCTATCCGCCCGGGTCACAACTGCCTGGCGTTCTGGCCATCCAAGGCGAGTTCGGCATCGCACAGATGACCGCACGACGCGTGTTGACAGAGCTGCGAACTGCGGGCCTCGCACAGATGCACCCTGGTGTAGGCACCTTCGTCAGCGAACTCCCCGAACAATCCCAGTAAGAGCGCGCCGCCAAGGGCGTCAGTTGCGACCGATCTGCGGACCACCAAGCACCCCCGGCCGGTTGGGAAGTACGTCGGCCGGGGCCGTGACGCGACCGTCAGGCGCGGGCCCGGCCGATGAGCGTGCCGATGTGCCCGGCTTTCGGGCCCTCCACCAGAAGTGCTCCGGAACTACCGGCTGTTGTACGCCTACTCGTGGCCCAGGTGCGCCTCGGCCATGGCGATCGGGGGCAGTCGGACATCGGTGCTTCCCTTCCCTCCTCTCCCGGACGGCCATACTCTGACGCCTCGTCAGATGAAGTGCCCCACCCTGGAGGTAGCGATGCCCCTGCCACTGCAACCGCCACTGCTGAGCGGCAAGACCGTCGTCGTGTCGGGCGTCGGTGCGGGGCTGGGGCACCGGGTGGCCGCGGCGGTCGTACGGGACGGGGGGAACGCCGTGCTGGGGGCGCGCACGGAGGCCAACCTCGCCAAGGCCGCGGCGGAGCTGGACCCGGACGGCGCGCACACGGCGTACCGGGCGACGGACATCACCGACGAGGCGCAGTGCGACGCGCTCGCGGCGCTGGCGCGGGAGCGGTTCGGCGGTGTGGACGCGGTGGTGCACGTGGCCGCCTGGGACAGCTGCTTCGGGGGCCTGGAGGACGCCGACTTCGCCACCTGGCAGGCGGTCCTCGACGTGAACCTGCTGGGCACGCTGCGGATGACCCGGGCCTGCCTGCCGGCCCTGAAGGAGGCGGGCGGGGGGTCCGTCGTCATCATCGGGACGCAGTCCGCGGTCGCCGCGCCCTCGCAGGTGCGGCAGGCCGCGTACGCGGCGTCGAAGGGGGCGCTGACGAGCGCGATGTACTCGCTGGCACGGGAGCTGGGGCCCCATCGGATACGGGTCAACACGGTACTGCCGGGGTGGATGTGGGGGCCGCCGGTGGAGGCGTACGTCCGGTTCGCGGCGCACGGCGAGGGGGTCCCGGAGGCGGAGGTGCTGGCGCGGCTCACCGAGCGCATGGCACTGCCGGAGCTGGCCACGGACGGGGATGTCGCGGACGCGGTGGTCTTCCTGGCGTCCGACCGGGCGCGGGCGATCACCGGTCAGTCGCTGCTCGTCAACGCCGGGGAGTTGATGCGCTGAGCCGGTCCCCGGTGATGCGGGGCTGATCGTTTTCAGCCACCCGGTCGTTCATGTACATGAACCTGGGTCATCGCGCAGAACTTTTTTACCCCCTCTTGACCTACCCCTTCCTTGCCGTGACCATGCCACGGAACCCAGAGTTCACATGCCTGACCGTTCACATGCCTGACCCTGGCGGCGGACCCTGGAAGGGGGCCCATGAACAGTCTCGACTGGGCCGTGCTCATCGGCTACTTCGGTGTGATGGTCGCGATCGGCGTCTGGTCGCACAAGCGGGTGGACAACGTCAGCGACTTCTTCACCGCCGGCGGCAGGATGCCGTGGTGGCTGTCCGGCATCTCGCACCACATGTCGGGCTACAGCGCGGTGATGTTCACCGGGTACGCCGGCATCGCGTACACGTACGGCGTGACGTCCTTCGTGACGTGGTCCTTTCCCATCGCCCTCGGTATCGCCATCGGCTCCAAGCTGTTCGCGCCGCGCATCAACCGGCTGCGGTCGCGTCTGCATGTGGCGTCCCCGCTGGAGTACCTGAAGAACCGCTACAACCTGCAGACCCAGCAGGCGTTGGCCTGGTCCGGGATGTTGCTGAAGATCGTGGACGTGGGGGCGAAGTGGGCCGCGATCGCGACCCTTCTGTCCGTGTTCACGGGGGTGTCCCTGAACCAGGGCATCCTCATCACCGGCAGCATCACCGCCGTCTACTGCACGATCGGCGGACTGTGGGCGGACGCGCTGACGGAGCTGGGCCAGTTCGTCATCCAACTCCTCGCCGGCATCGCGATGTTCGTGGCCGTCTTCGTGAGACTCGACGACTACGGCGGCTTCTTCGGCGTGTGGGACCGTCCCGAGCTGGCGGGCCACGGCGAACCCCTCGTCGGCCCGTACGGCACGGTCTTCCTCCTCGCGTTCCTCTTCATCAAGCTCTTCGAGTACAACGGCGGCATGCTCAACCAGGCCCAGCGCTACATGGCCACGGCCACCCCGTACGAGGCCGAGCGCTCCGCCCGGCTGTCGGCGGTCCTGTGGCTGGTCTGGCCGCTGGTGCTGTTCTTCCCCATGTGGATGTCGCCGCTGCTGGTGACCTCGGAGAAGGGCGACGGCTCCGACACCTACGCCCTGATGACCGAACAGCTGCTGCCGCACGGTCTGCTGGGCCTCGTCATCGTCGGCTTCTTCTCCCACACCATGGCCATGTGCTCCTCCGACGCCAACGCCATCGCGGCCGTCTTCACCCGCGACTGCGCGCCGGTGATCTGGCGCCGGGCGCGGGCCTGGAGCGAGGGGCAGGGGCTGCGGGTCGCCCGGATCGCGACCGTCGTGTTCCTCGGCCTGTCCATGGCGGCGGCCACACAGGTCAACTCCCCGGCGTTCAAGGACATCATCACCGTCGTCATCAAGTGGGTCGCCGGTCTGATGGGACCGATGGCCATCCCGATGATGCTGGGGCTGCTGCGGCCGTTCCGCCGCTCCGGGCCGACGGCCGCGCTCACCAGCTGGGCGTGCGGGCTGTTCGCCTTCTGGCTGGTGAACTACCCGATCCACTGGAACGTCGAGGGCGGCGTCCCGCTCCAGTACCAGGTGTCCGTCCCGCTGGCGGTGTCGCTGGTGCTGTACATCGTCATCGGCTTCGTCAAGCCGGAGGACACACCGGAGCGGCTCGCCGTCATCGAGCAGATCAACACGGACGGCGACGGTCTCGGCGGCGCGGGAACCTCGGCGGCGGTACCGGCTCCGGGACCGGGTTCGGGGAAGGACGCGGCCAGCCCGACGGGGGTCTAGGACGGCGCGCTTCGTATGCAGGGGGCCGCTCCGGGCGGGGGATCCTGGGGCGGCCCTCCAGCGTGCGGCGGGCTACTTGTCCAGGCGCATCAGCAGGTGTCCCCGCCGGAACCGCTCCCCCTCGCGGGGCTCGCGGAGCATGCGGCCGATCTCGGTGAAGCCGAACTCCGCGGTCAGCGCGGCGAGTTCGTCGATCGGCCAGCGGTAAGCCGTCGTCACCTTGTGGTCGAACTCGGTGACCGGGCCGCCCTCCGACTCGAAGAAGCCGAGTACGAGATGGCCGCCGGGCGCGAGGACACGGCGGAACTCGGCGACGTACGAGGACACGTCGCGCGGCGGGGCGTGGATGACCGAGTACCAGGAGACGATGCCGTCCAGCTCGTCGTCGGCCAGGTCGAGCGCGTGCATGGAGCCGACCTCGAACCGCAGGTCGGGGTAGGACTCCCGGGCCAGCCGGATCATCACCGGTGACAGATCGATCCCGAGCACGTCGAGCCCGAGGTCCCGCAGATACGCCGTCACGCGGCCGGGGCCGCACCCCAGCTCGGCGACCGGCCCGCCGTCGACGGCCCGCACGGAGTCGGCGAACGCGGCGAGCATCGCCCGGTCCAGCGGAAGGGAGTCGAACTCGTCCCTGACGAGTTGGGCGTAGAGGACGGCGATGTCGTCGTACGCGGCCGCGGTCGTACCGAGATGCGAGGGGAGTCCAGTCACAAGCGAGGACCCTAGAGCCCGGCCCGCACGCGGACCACCGTTTTCCGCCAGGTCAGGCGGCGAACGACTCGGGACCGAAGCGGCCCCAGGCGATGAAAGCCGCGAGCGCGAGATAGACGACATTCAGCGCCACGAACCGGAACTCGCCGAGCCGGCCGTGGGTGATCATCGCGCCGATCATCAGCAGCACCCAGCACACGGCCGTCACCGGCACCAGGACCGGCGCGACCCCGAGTGCGGCGGGCAGGACCAGGCCGAGGGCGGCCAGGAGTTCCAGCACGCCGAGGGCCTTGATGAGGCCCGGCTCGATCCCCGCGGTCCATCCCCCGCCCGGCGCCGCGGCCAGCTTCTCCCTCGGCACGAACGTCTTCGTCATACCGCCGGTCAGCGCCACCGCGGCCAGCAGTCCCGCACCGATCCAGAGGGCGAGGTCCATGGCAGTTCACTCCCGTCGCTCGTCGGCGGACCCGGCCACCGCGGCGGGGTCCGCCAACGAGACGAGACGGGGCGGCCGTTTGTGACATGGGGGCGCCCGAGCCCCGGCGGAGCGACCCTCAGTCCAGGCGGGCCGCGATGGTGTGGGCGCAGACGAGGGCGGCGGTGTGGGTGGTGTCGATCTCCAGGTCGTAGGTGACGCCCTCGTGGACCAGGGTGGCCTGGAGGGCGGCCATGCCGTGGGGGCGGTCGCCGCGGGCGGCCTCGCGGGCCGCGGCCACCGCGCTGTCGCAGTGGACGCCGACCCACAGGACGGGGAGGTCGCCGACGGCGTCGCGCCAGCGTCGCTGGGAGGCGGCACCGCCCAGGAAGACGTCGTCGACGACGACACGGGCGCCCGCGCGGACCATGGCCGCGATACCCGCCGCCCAGGCCGCGTCCAGCACCTGGAAGTCGGCGCCGGTGCTCACCGCGCCGTCCTCCGCGAAGTCGATGCCCTCGTCCGAGGACCGCATCCGCTCGGGCATCGCGTCCACCAGGGTGTCGACACTGAACGCCAGCCAGGGGTCCGGCAGTACGGCCTGCAGACCGCGCGCGATCGCGGACTTCCCCGAACTGGAACCGCCGTTGAGGATGATCATCCTGGTGCTCATGGCGTCACCGTAACCGCACGGACGCGGGTGGCCGCGGGGGGCGCACCATCAACACGTCCACCGGGTCCTCGGACTCCGTGGTGAAGCCGTGCCGTTCGTAGAGTCGGCGGGCCGGGCTGCCCCGCAGCACGTTCAGGCGGACCACGGTGGCGTCCCGGTCGCAGCGGTCCAGCAGTTCCCGCAGCACCGCCGTGCCGATGCCGGAGCCGTGCAGGTGCGGGGCCAGGTAGAAGTGCTCCAGTACCGCGGCCTGTCGTGGCACCGGCCGGTGGGCGTCGGCGGCGGGGCGGAGCGCCACGCAGCCGACGGGTGCGCCGCCCACCTCGATGATCCAGGTGTGGGCCGCGTCGAAGCCCTCACGGAAGCGCCGGCGGACCCGGTCCTCGTCGAAGCGGCCGAGGCGCTCCAGGTCCGGGCGCATCACCACGGCCCGCAGCTCCGCCAGCGACTCCGCGTCCGCCGCCGAGGCCCGGCGCAGGGTCCAGTCCGCCATGGGTTCCTCACGTTGCAGGTGGGTTGGTTCCGGTCACTCGCGGGAGTGAAGCACTTCCGCTCCCGGTCGGGTGGGACGGCGGGCGCTCAGGCCCGGGGATACCTCGCCAGCCACCCCGGTACCGCGCCGTTCGGGCTGTGCAGGGCCGGGCCCTGGGTCATCTCCAGGGCGAAGTCGTCGGCCAGGACCAGGAGGGTGGGGCGGCCTTCGAGTTCGGCCAGCCAGGCCGGGGGGAGCGCCGTCTCGCCGTGCAGGGCGCCGAGGAGTCCGCCGGTCAGGGCGCCCGCCGCCTTCGAGGGGCCGCTGTGGTTGACCGAGAGGCACAGGCCCTGGCGTATGTCCTCGCCCACGAGCGCGCAGTAGACGGCGACCGCGAGCAGCCGGTCGGCCGTGCCGGGGTCGGCCAGTTCCTCCACGAGCGCCGGGGACGGCGGGCCGGTGCGGACGGCGGCGAGGGCCTGCTGGAGGGCCTCGGTGACGGGCTGGTGGCCGGGGCGGGCGGCGAGCAGCACCAGGGCCTTCTGCGCGGCGGCGTCCATGCTCTCCCCCCGGGCCAGGGCGTGCACGAGGACGGCGTACGAGCCGGCCGCGAGGTACGCGGTGGGGTGCCCGTGGGTCTGGGCCGCGCACTCGACGGCGAGCTGGAAGACGAGCTGCGGCTCCCAGCCGACGAGGAGACCGAAGGGGGCCGAGCGGGCGGCGGCCTCGGCGCCCGCCTCGCCGGGGTTCTTGGGGGCGTCGAGCGTGCCCATGGTGTCGTCGGCGAAGCCGAGCAGGCAGACCCGGGACGGGTCGCGCCGGGCGTACAGCCACTCCTCGCGGGCGAGCCAGCCGTCGTCCTTGCGGCGCTCGTCGGGGCCCCAGTCCCGCTGTGTCGCCGCCCAGCGGAGGTAGGCGCGGTGCAGATCGGTCGGCGGGTGCCAGGCGCCGGTGTCGCGGCGGACCTGGGCGCGGATCAGGCCGTCGACGGTGAACAGGGTCAGCTGGGTGAGGTCGGTGATGGCCCCGCGTCTGCCGTAGGCGGGCGCCAGGTCGGGCAGGCCCTCCGGGCCGTACGTCTCGCGGATGCCGGACAGGGGCAGCGACTCGACGGGCGCGCCCAGGGCGTCGCCGACGGCCGCGCCGAGCAGCGTTCCGCGCACCCGGCTGCGGAAGTCCTGCTGTTCGGCCCGCCCCCAGACCGCACCGGCTGTCGCACCCACCCCGGCCTCCTCACGGCCCTACCCGTACGTCAGTACGTAAGTACATCCGTACGCCCGTACGGCTCGACAGTCCAGCACTGTAATCGAACAGGAATAGTCGATTCAGGGGTCCCGACGAGCGCGTTCCACCACGGGAAAGCAACTGTTTCGCACCCCCGAGGGTCAAACGATCGGATGTGAACAACCGGCATCCAACCGCGCCGACCTCGCCGTCGGGGCGCCGACGAAGAAGGGCGCCCACAAGGACTCCGGAGCCGCCTGGCTGTTCCGCGGCTCCAGGAACGGCCTCGTCACGACGAACATCACGTCGTTCGGCCCGGCCGCCCTCAAGGCACCGGAGAACGGGGCCCTCTTCGGGCTGGGCTTCGCCGAGTAGGGCGACCACCCCTCCGGCACCGGCCGGGTCACCGCCTCGGCGGCCCGGCCGTGCGGTTCCTCCGGGGACCTCCGGCCGGGGCGCTGCCACCCGTACGGTTCCGGCCAGTCCGCAGCCGCTGGTTCCGGCCCAACGCGCCGAAAATCACCTGGGGTTGGGTCGATCACGCGGGACATAGTTGATCCATGTCCGCAGATCTCAGACCCCGTTCGTCCCTCCTCCCCCTCGCCTCGACGCTCCTCGTCGGCACCGTCGCCCTCTACATGGCGCTCGTCGCCTTCAGCAACATCACCGACTTCGGCACCAACCAGCAGTTCGTACGGCACGTTCTCGCCATGGACACCACGTTCAAGGACGAGGACCTCATGTGGCGGGCGATCAAGTCGAAGGGCCTCCAGGACACGGCGTACGTCGCCATCATCGTCTGGGAGACGGTCTCCGCGCTGCTCCTCATCGCGGCCACGTACTTCTGGGCCGCTGCCCTGCGCTCACGCGCCTTCCACACCGCCCGCCGCTACAGCACCCTCGGCCTGCTCATGGTCCTTCTCCTCTTCGGCGCCGGCTTCATGGCCATAGGCGGCGAGTGGTTCGTCATGTGGCAGTCCGACACCTGGAACGGCCTCGACGCGGCCCTGCGGGTGTTCCTGCTGAGCGCCGTGGTGCTGCTGGTCACCCACCTCCCCCTGGACGAACCGGCGAAGGGCTGAGGGTTGTCCCGTGGCCGGACCACGGGCGTCCACGACCGCCGCTCGGGCGGGGGTCCGCCCCTGACAGCCGTGACCCCCGCCGTCGTACGGACCGGCGGGGGTCACGGCTGCCGGGCGGCCCGTCAGCAGAGGCAGGGCTCCACACCCGAGCCGAGTTGGCGCACGGCCGTGTCGTCGAGGGCGCCGGCGAAGGCGTGGACCTCGTCGACGTCACCGCGCAGGTACTCGCCCCAGCCGTCACCGACCCGGGCGCGGCCGACCTGGAGCGGGCCCGAACTCTCCCAGCCGTCCGGGAAGTCGGCGGTGGCCTGGGCGTTGGTCCAGCCGTCGAGGTGGAGCGTGATCCGGTCTGCGGCGTCGTCGTAGACGACCGCGAGCCGCCGGCCCACTCCCTCGCCGCCGTCGGCCGTGGCCAGCTGGGCCACCACGACCTCCGCGGCGCCCTCCTCGTCCGCCTTCGGCATCACCAGCTGCCAGGCGTGCGCCGACGGCTCGTAGCGCACCTTGAACGCGTCGGTGTGCGTGCCACCCTGGGACAGCACGGTCATCGGGCGGGACGGCTCCGCGTCCGCCAGGCGTACGACCACGCCGATCGAGAAGCTGTCCGAGGTGTCCACGACGGGACCCCCGGTGGCCGCGTACCCCGTCTCGCCGTCCAGCGTGAGGTGCCCGTCGCCCACCAGCGCGTCCGGCACCGCCGGGCAGTCGGGGTCGAAATCCGGGAGGCAGGAGCCGTCGGGGACGCGGTGGATCGCCGCACCCGGCCCGAGCTTGAGCGGCGTACGGCCACCCTGCTCGGGGCTCGCCCCGTCCGCCGCGTTCTCCAGCGACCAGTGGCCCAGCGAGCGCGGCTTACGGTGTGCCAGTGCGGCGGCCTCGGAGGGGACGACGACCCGGTCGTGGACCCTGATGCCGGCGAGCCCGCCGTGCCAGCGGTCGTGATGTCCCCGGCCGTCACGGGCGCGCCCGATCTGGAAGTCGCCGGCGGTGCCGCCCGGCGCCGCCGCCTTCGCACCGGTCTCCCGGCCGTTGACGTACAGCCGGGCCTCGCCGGTCTCCGCGTCGTACACGCCCAGCAGATGCGCCCACTCCCCGGTCTCGGGCGCGCCGCCCGTCACCCGGGCGCCGCCGACGGTGAACGACCACACCGGCCGTTCCCCGCGGGCGTCGAGACCGAGGGCGAAGGCCGCGTCGTCGCCCGCGTCCTGGGCGGCCACGGTCATGTTCCGGTCGGTCTGCGCGGGCCGCGCCCAGCCGCTGACCGCGAACGTCTTGCGGGGATCGGCCACGGCCGGACCGCCCGGGGTGAGGTGGCCGTGGCTGCTGCCGTCCAGGACCGCCGCCGAGGCGAGCCCCGTACCGGAGGGTGCCGCACCGCCGAAGGTGACACCGCTGCCCGCCACTGCGGGGGTGCCGGTCTCGGCCGCCGCGGTCGTGGAGCCCGCGGGGTCGGCGAGGTTCCAGTGGGCGACGGGAGCGCGGCCCGAGCCGACGCGGAAGAAGTGGGTGCTCTCGGCGCTGCCGTTCCCGGCGCGGTCGAAGGCCTGGACGGTGAACCGGTTCGTGCCGGCGGCGCGCGGCAGATACCGCACCGTCACCGCACCGCCGGGCTCCTGGGGGCGCACCGTCCGCGAGGGCTCGCCCAGGAACTGGTACTGGTACGACACGACGTCCTCGGAAGGCGAGTCCATGGTGAAGCTGCCGTAGACGCCCACGCCGTCGGTCCACTCCCCGCTGTCGGGGTACTCGGCGGAGCCGACGACGGCCTTGTCCGGGGCGGTGGTGTCGTAGCTGAACTCGCAGGCCCTGCCGTCGCCCTCGGAACTCCAGGGGGAGGCGGCCGTGCCGTCCTCGGCGCGGACCCGCCAGGAGACGACGGTCTCCTTCGGCAGGGAGGTCGGGAGCTGCACACGGAAGGAGCTGCCCGACGCCTTCCTGCCGGTCGTGTAGGTGAGGCGCTGGTCGGCCCCTTCGGTGTCCGTCCACCAGACCTCGAACTCGGCGCCGACGGAGCCGCCGTCGGAGTCGTACAGCACGGCGTCGAGCTGCGGGGCGGACCTGACGTACGGCCGCTCCCCCTCGCCCGCGGCACACGCCTTGCTGCCGGTCCTCAGATCCGCCACCAGCGGCTGCTTCGGCGGCGTGCCGCCCGCGGCGTGCGCTCCGCCGGGCACGGCGGCGACCAGCGCCGCCGCCGAGCACCCCACCGCCAGCAGCCCCCGGCCACCGAATCTCCGTGACATCCCCAACTGTCCCCTCCCCAGAGTCCCTTGGTACTCGTGGATCGCACGAGCCGGAGAAAACTAACAGGAGTCACGGACACCGCAGAAAGGGTTTTCAGTCCAGGACCGGCAGCAGCTCCGGCAGATGGCCGTCGGACGCGGCGGCCGCCCGCTGCCGCTCCTCGGGCACCGGGCCGTACAGGGTGGTGCGCGGCCGTGCCGGGCGGCCCGCCGACTCCGCGACGGCGACCAGGTCCCGCACGGACTTGTACGAGCCGTACGAGGAGCCGGCCATGCGGGAGATCGTCTCCTCCATGAGGGTGCCGCCGAGGTCGTTGGCGCCGGAGCGGAGCATCTCGGCGGCGCCCTCCGTGCCGAGTTTCACCCAGCTGGTCTGGATGTTGGGGATCCACGGGTGGAGCAGGAGGCGGGCCATGGCGGTGACGGCGCGGTTGTCGCGCATGGTCGGGCCGGGGCGGGCGATGCCGGCCAGGTAGACGGGCGCGTTGGTGTGGATGAACGGCAGCGTCACGAACTCCGTGAATCCGCCGGTGCGTTGCTGGATACCGGCCAGGGTCCGCAGATGGCCCAGCCAGTGCCGCGGCTGGTCGACATGGCCGTACATCATCGTCGAGGTGGAGCGGATGCCCAGCTCGTGGGCGGTGGTCACCACCTCGATCCAGGTCGCCGCGGGCAGCTTGCCCTTGGTCAGCACCCAGCGGACCTCGTCGTCGAGGATCTCGGCCGCCGTACCGGGGATGGAGTCCAGCCCGGCCTCCTTCGCGGCCGTCAGCCACTCCCGGATCGACATCCCGGTCCGGGTGGCGCCGTTCACGACCTCCATGGGCGAGAACGCGTGGACATGCATCCCCGGCACCCGCTCCTTCACCGCCTTCGCGATGTCGAAGTAGGCCGTGCCCGGCAGGTCGGGGTGGATGCCGCCCTGCATGCAGACCTCGACGGCGCCCACGTCCCACGCCTGCCGCGCCCGGTCGGCGACCTGCTCCAGCGACAGCGTGAAGGCGTCGGCGTCGGTGCGGCGCTGCGCGAAGGCGCAGAAACGGCAGCCGGTGTAGCAGACGTTGGTGAAGTTGATGTTCCGCGTGACGATGTACGTGACGTCGTCGCCGACGGCCGTCTTCCGCACGTCGTCCGCGATCCGGCACAGCGCGTCCAGCGCGGGACCGTCCGCGTGCAGCAGGGCGAGGGCCTCGTCGTCGCCGAGCCGCGTCGGGTCGTCGGCGGCCGTGCGCAGCGCGGCCCGTACGTCGGTGTCGATGCGCTCGGGTGCCATGCCGGGCGCGGCGGCCTCGCGCAGGGCGCCCCAGTCGCCGTACACCGCGTCGAAGTCGTCCCGGCGGTCGGACGTACGGCCCTCGGTGTCGATGGAGGTGTGCAGGTCCGTGCGCCCGGCGGCGACGAAGACCTCCTCGGGCTCCTGCCAGGGGTGCCCCTCGACGACCGCGTCGGGAAGGGCGAGGCCGGTCTCCGGGTCGGCGAGCGCCCGGACGTGCGGGAGGAGCCGCGGGTCCAGCCAGGGCTCGCCGCGGGTCACGAACTCCGGGTAGACGCACAGCCGTTCCCGCAGCTCGAACCCGGCGGCCCGGGACCGTTCGGTGAGTTCCTCGATCTGCGGCCACGGGCGCTCGGGGTTCACATGGTCGATGGTGAGCGGCGACACCCCGCCCCAGTCGTCGATCCCGGCGGCGATGAGTCGCTCGTACTCGCTGTCGACGAGGTTGGGCGGGGCCTGGATGCAGCCCGAGGGGCCCATGACGAGCCGGGCCACGGCGACGGCGGCGACCAGCTCGTCGAGTTCCGCGTCCGGCATGCCGCGCATCGCGGTGTCGGGCTTGGCGCGGAAGTTCTGGATGATCAGTTCCTGGATGCCGTGGTAGGCGCGGGCGACCCTGCGCAGCGCGAAGAGGGACTCGGCGCGCTCCTCGTAGGTCTCGCCGATGCCGATGAGGATGCCGGAGGTGAACGGGACGGACGACCGCCCGGCGTCCTCCAGGACCCGCAGCCGTACGGCCGGTTCCTTGTCCGGGGAGCCGTGGTGGGGGCCGCCCGGCTCCGACCACAGACGGGTCGCGGTGGTCTCCAGCATCATGCCCATCGAGGGGGCGACCGGCTTGAGCCGCTGGAAGTCGGTCCAGCTCATCACCCCGGGGTTGAGGTGGGGCAGCAGCCCGGTCTCCTCCAGGATGCGGATGGAGATCGCCCGGACGTAGGCGATGGTGTCGTCGTAGCCGTGCGCGTCGAGCCACTCGCGCGCCTCGGGCCAGCGGTCCTCCGGCTTGTCGCCGAGGGTGATCAGGGCTTCCTTGCAGCCGAGGGCGGCGCCCTTGCGGGCCACGTCGAGGACCTCGTCGGGCGACATGAACATCCCGTGGCCGGCCCGGCGCAGCTTGCCGGGCACGGTGACGAAGGTGCAGTAGTGGCACTTGTCCCGGCAGAGCCGGGTGAGCGGGACGAACACGCTCCTGGAGTACGTGATGACACCGGGCCGCCCGGCCTCCGCCAGCCCCGCGTCCCGCACACGGGCCGCCGACGCCGCGAGGTCCTCCAGATCCGCGCCGCGCGCCTGCAGCAGCACCGCCGCCTCGGCCACGTCCAGCGCCACGCCGTCCCGGGCGCGTTTCAGGGCGCGACGCATGGAGTTCTGGGTGGGGCCGGTTCCGGGGGTCGAGGAGGTCGTCATCCGTCGAGCATACGAGCGGGCGGATCAGGCGAGACAGCGGTGCCCCGGGGCGGGGGCGGAAGCCTGACGGCTCGGGAGTGCGGGTTTCTCGTGCGGGTGCGGGTGCGTCGTGGCCTCTCGCGCGGTTCCCCGCCCCCCTGGAGGGCGCGGGGCGGTGACACACGCGGCTCCGCCGCGTCGGCGCGGGCAACCCGCACCCACCCGCGGCCTGCCACCGGCCGCCCACGGCGGACGAGAACCCGCCTACCCGCCCACGAACTCCCCGTACCGGTCCAGCAACCGCAGCACCTCCGCCTCCCCCGCCGGAGGCAACTGCACCACCGCCTCCTCGATGCCCAGCTCCGCGTAGTACGCCAGCTTCCCCGCGCTCGGGTGCACCGCGTACGGCACGACCTGCAACGCCGCCGGGTCCCTCCCCGCGTCGGCCCACGCGCCCCGCAGGACGGGCAGGGCCTCGCTCAGGCCCCGTCCGCCGATCGGCAGCCAGCCGTCCGCGTACTCGCAGATGTGCGCGAACAGCTTGGGCCCGGCCGCGCCGCCGATGAGCGTGCGCGGCCCCACCACCGGGCCCCGCTGCTTCTGCGCCGGCTTCGGGTACGCGTGGCTGGCCCGTACGCTCCCGAACTCCCCCTCGTACGCCGTCGGCTCCTCCGCCCACAGCGCCCGCATGAGGGCCATCCGGTCCCGTACGAGGTCGCGCCGGGTGCGCCACTCGACGCCGTGGTCGGCGGCCTCTTCCACGTTCCAGCCGTAGCCGAGGCCGAGGGTGAGGCGGCCGCCGGAGAGGTGGTCGACGGTCGCGATCTGCTTCGCGAGGCCGATCGGGTCGTGCTGGGCGACGAGCGTGATGCCGGTGCCGAGGCCGAGCCGCTCGGTGACGGCGGCGGCCTGGCCGAGCGCGACGAAGGGGTCCAGTGTGCGGCCGTACTCGCGCGGCAGCTCACCGCCCGCCGGGTACGGTGTGGTCCGCTCGACGGGGATGTGGGTGTGCTCGGGGAGATAGAGCCCCGCGAAACCGCGTTGCTCCAGCTCACGGGCGAGCCTGGTCGGAGTGATCGTCTCGTCGGTGAGGAAGATCGTCACGGCGATGCGCATGGGTCATCTCTACCGCCGCGCGACCCACTTGTCCATACCGACCGGTCGGCACCGATCGGGTCCGCCGCGCCGCGTCTACGCGCCCGTCTACGCGCCCGTCGGCGGGGCTGCCGCAAGGAGGATCTTCCGCGCGAGACGGTCCGTGCGGGCCGTGCCGCCAAGGCGGTGGAGGACCATCCACGGACCGTCGTCGTGCGCGGCGGCCACCACGGAGGAGCCCCGGGTGGCACCGTTGTGCCACCAGACGGACGGGCTCCGCCGCCACGAGGGTGCCGGTTCCCCGAGCCTGCGCTCGATGACCAGCGCGACCAGGACATGTGCCAGCGTCCGGCAGGTGGCCCACATGCCGCCGGCCGGCAGGATCGCCCCGGTCAGCGTCCACAGGGGACGCGGACGGCCGAACAGATGGCGCGGCACGAGGCGCCGGTCCTCCGGCGGACGTCCCGTCGCCGCGCCCGCCTCCAGACCCAGCGGCAACAGGACGTGGGTGTCCACCAGTTGCTGGTAGGGGCGCCCGGTGACGGCGGTGAGCGCGTGCCCGAGCACGGCGTAGCCGAGGTTGGAGTACTCCTCCGTCCCCAGCCGGCCGGCCGTGAGCCGGTCCATCTCGCGCAGCGTGTCCCGCAGGGCCGCCTCGGTGAAGTCGAGATACGGGTCGTCCGGCGGCCCGGTCGGCCCGGCGGGCAGGCGGGGCAGCCCCGAGGTGTGCGCGGCGAGGTGCCGCAGCGTCACGCCGGTCCCCCGCGGCACCTCCTCCAGGCACTCCTCCAGCGGGGTGTCGAAGTCCAGGGTCCCCTCCGCCACGAGCCGGGCCAGGACGGTTCCCGTGAGCACCTTGGTGAACGAACCGATCTCCACGAACCGGTCCGGGTCGTGTCCGTGGGCGACCCGGTCTTCTATGCCGGCGCCGCCCAGCAGGCAGCTCGGTGTCCGCACGATCCGCTTCTCCTGTCCGATGCGTTCGGGTGGGCGGGTGAGCCCCCGCCGAGGCAAAACGATCAACGTACAGCGTCGGGGCCGTATCGAAAACTGGCGATTCCCCTCCCTTGCCCCGCAGTTCACCACCGCATACGAAGGTGTCCCGCACCACCACTGCACCATCCACGCCACGTCACACACGACTACCCGGGGAGCAGCAGATGTGCGACGACCACCACGGCGACGGCCGCGCCGACAGGGGCGAAGGAAACGGGCTGGGAAGGCGCGCGCTGTTCGTGACGTCGGCGGCGGCCGCGCTTACGTTGGGAAGCGTGACCTTCGGCAGCAGCGGCGCGGCGGCCGCGGACGGCGACCAGGAGACCAGGACGATCCGGGGCACCCTCCCCGCCGGCTCCCCGGACTTCGTGTACCTGCCGGTGGAAGTACCGGACGGGGTACGCGAGTTGCGGGTCGCCTACACCTATGACAGACCGGCCGTCCCGGCGGGCACCACCGGCAACGCGCTCGACATCGGCGTCTTCGACGATCGCGGCACCGCCCTGGGCGGCAACGGCTTCCGGGGCTGGTCGGGCGGCGCGCGCACGGAGTTCTTCATCCGCGCGGACGACGCCACCCCCGGCTATCTCCCCGGCCCGGTCCGCCCCGGCACCTGGCACATCGCGCTGGGCCCGTACACGGTGGCGCCGCAGGGGCTGCCGTACGAGATCACGATCACCCTGACATACGGCCCGCCCGGCGAGCGGGCGAGGCCCGTGTATCCGCCGGAGCGGGCCGGGGGCCGGGGCCGCGCCTGGTACCGGGGCGACTGCCATCTGCACTCCTGGTACTCCGACGGCCGCCGTACGCCCGCCGAGATCGCGGCGCTGGCGCGGGCCGCCGGGCTCGACTTCATCAACAGCTCCGAGCACAACACCACGTCCGCGCACGCCCATTGGGCCGAGCACGCGGGCGACGACCTGCTGATCCTGCTGGGCGAGGAGGTCACCACCCGCAACGGCCATGTGGTCGCGCTCGGCACGGACCCCGGCACGTTCGTCGACTGGCGCTACCGGGCCCGCGACAACCGCTTCGGCGCGTACGCGCGGCAGATCCGCCGCGCCGGTGGCCTGGTCGTCCCGGCCCATCCGCACGCCACCTGCGTCGGCTGCAACTGGAAGTTCGGCTTCGGCTCGGCGGACGTCGTGGAGGTGTGGAACGGCGGCTACTCGCCGGAGGACGAGGTCGCCCTCGCCGACTGGGACGGCATGCTCGTGGCGTCGGTGCGGGAGGGGCGCGGCTGGATTCCCGCGATGGGCAACAGCGACGCCCACCGCGACCCCGATCCGGTGGGCCGCCCCCAGACGGTCGTCCTCGCCGACGACCTGACCCGGGAGGCCGTCCTGGAGGGGCTGCGGGCCGGACGTTCGTACGTCGCCGAGTCGAAGGACGTGTCGGTGTCGTTCACGGCGTCGGGGGCCCGCGGGGAGCACGCCGGGATCGGCGAACGGCTGAAGGTGGACCGCGACACACCGGTCACCGTCCGCCTGGAGGCGACGGGCGCCCCCGGCTGCGTCATCCGCTTCGTCACCGACCAGGGTGTCCTGTTCACGTCGCCCGCGCTCCCGGACTCCGGCACGGGCTCGGCGCAGTGGCGGACGACCGCCTCGTACGCGGCGTACGTCCGCGCGGAGGTCCGTCATCCCCCGGTGGTGCCCGGATTCCCGGGCCCGATGGCGGCGTTCACCAACCCGGTCTTCCTCGGACGGAGGTAGCGGCCACCGGAAGGCAGGGGGAACCCTCGTACGAAGCAGCGGTGTTGGGCCTTAGGTTTGGCTCGACACAACCCGTGCGTCTGCAGGAGTGACGCACCTGCTCGGTGGAGGAGACGGCGCCCATGACCGATCACGCGACCACGCCCGAACCCGCGGCGAAGGAGAAGGTCGACACTTCGGTGCCCGCCTCCGCCCGGATCTGGAACTACTGGCTGGGCGGCAAGGACAACTACGCGGTGGACGAGGCGGCGGGCGACGCGTACGCGGGCGCCTTCCCCGGCATCGTGACGATCGCCCGCAGCAGCCGGGCGTATCTGCGGCGCAGCATCCGGTACCTGGTGGAGGTGGAGGGCGTCCGGCAGTTCCTGGACGTCGGCACGGGGCTGCCCACCGCCGACAACACCCACCAGGTCGCCCAGCGCAGCGCCCCGGAGGCGCGGATCGTCTACGTCGACAACGACCCGATGGTCCTCGCCCACGCCCGTGCGCTGCTGTACTCCGCGCCGGAGGGGGCCACGGCGTACGTCGACGCCAGCCTCTACGAGCCGGACAAGATCCTGGAGGCGGCCGCGCGGACCCTGGACCTGTCCCGGCCCACCGCCCTCATCCTCAGCGGCATCCTGGGCCACGTCGGCGACTACGACGAGGCCCGCGACATCGTCCGCCGTCTCCTCGCCGGACTCCCCTCCGGCAGCTATCTCAACATCAACGACGGCTCCCGGGGCACCGACCCGGACTACGAACGCGCCCAGGACGCCTACAACGAGACGGGCGCCGTTCCGTACTTCCTGCGCCCCGTCGAGCAGATCGCGGGCTACTTCGAGGGCCTGGACCTGGTCGAGCCGGGCATCGTCTCGGTGCCGCTGTGGCACCCGGACGACGAGTCCGGCGACCCGAAGCCGATCGGCCAGCACGGCGGGGTCGGCCGCAAGCCGTAGGCCCCGGGGGACGGAGAAGTCACGGGGGCGGGGCCGGCGCCTCGATGCCGGCCCGCTCCGCGTCGCCTCAGGTGACCCTCTCCGCCCCCAGGTCGGCCACCACGGCCGCGTGGTCGGAGGGCCAGACGCCGTCGACCGCGGTGTCGCCCGCCCGGCGGACGGCGCGCACGCGGCCGAGGCCGTCGCGGCCCGGCGGGGCGACGTGGATGTAGTCGACGCGCACGCTGGGTCCGAAGGTGCGGGCGACGTAGGGGTTGGCCCTGTCCCAGGTGGCCGAGGGGGCGCCGGGGTCGGCGTACTCCCAGGCGTCGAAGAAGACCTGGCCCGGTACGGCCGGCGCGGTCCGGTGTCCGCCGAACAGCCGGACCTCGTCGGAGTCGGGCCAGGCGTTGAAGTCGCCGGTGACGACGGGCGGGAACGGGCCCTCGCCCCGGTGCCGGGCGACGAACTCGACGAGCGAGGTGACCTGGCGGCAGCGCAGGGCCGAGGCGTCGGTGGCGGAGCTGAGGTGGGTGGTGAAGAACGGCACGGGCGCCCCCGGCGCGTCGAGCAGCGCGTACAGCGCACCCCTGCCGCTTCCGTTCTCCCCCGTGGGCAGCCCGATGGCCGCTTGCTCCCGCACGGGCCAGCGACTCAGCACGGCGTTGCCGATCCCGACGCCCGAATCCCCGATCCGCCGCTGCCACACCTCGGGATCGCCGTACGACCCCCACGCCCAGCGCAGGCCCAGTTCCCCGGCGAGCCACTCGGCCAGGTTCTCGCCGTCCTGCTCCCACACCTCCTGCAACCCGACCACGTCAGGCCGCAGTTCGCGCAGGACGGCGAGAATCGCCTTCTGCCGTTCCTGCCAGGGCCCGAACCGCCACCACACGTTCCACGTCACGACCCGCACCGGCCACCCACCGCCTCGCCCCGCCCCGATCCTGTGTCCCCGTACCCCCTACCTCCCACAGCACGAGGAGAACCAAGCCGATGTCCCGTGATCCCGACCTGAAACAGCGTGTCGTCACGGCCTTCCAGCGCCACGTCGCCAACCCGGTCCTGCGCCGCGTACCGTTCCAGACCGTGCTGGAGACGACCGGCCGCGTCTCCGGTCTGCCCCGCCGCACCCCCGTCGGGGGCCGCCGCACGGGCGACACGTTCTGGCTGGTCTCGGAGTACGGCGAGAAGTCCCACTACATCCGCAACATCAAGGCCCACCCGGCCGTGCGGGTCCGCCTCCGCGGCCGCTGGCACCACGGCACGGCCCATCTGCTCCCCGACGACGACCCCGTGGCCCGCCTCCGCGCCCTCCCCAGACTGAACAGCACCGCCGTACGCGCCCTGGGGCGCGACCTGCTGACGGTCCGCGTCGACCTGCACGACTGAACCGGGGCCGACCGGAGACGCCGGGTGCACCCCGGACGCCGGGGTCGCCCGGGTTGCCGGGGTCGCCCGGGACGCCGAGCAGCGGTGTCAACGAAGCCCGAACGACGCCCGCCGCCGCCAGCGTGTCCCGTCGTGGACCATCAGGTCGACCGACGACACCCGGGCACCGAAGGGAAGCCGTCCCCGGAGATCGGCCTCGACCTCGTCCAGCACGGTGTCGTCCTGGCCCTGCGCGACGGTCAGATGAGGCACCACCTCCGTGAAGCGCCCCCCGAACGGCGGTGTTTCGGGCCACCGTTCGGCGATCGCCTCCGTGAGCCGCCGGAACGGCCCGTCCGGCCGGGGGACGAGATACAGGATTCCGGGGAACCGCCCGCAGCGCTCGAACCGCGTCCCGAAGGACGGATGACGCCCGATCACCTCGGCGAGGGCGGCACATGTACCGCTGTCGACGCGGGTCTCGTGGAGGAACGGGAAGAGGACGGTGACATGCGCGGGGACGCCGGCCCTGGCCGAGGGGTCCAGCCGGTTCCGCCACACGTGGACGGCGGGCTCGGCTTCGGGCACGCGGACGACGAGCCCCGTCTGCCCCGCTCGGAACTCATCTGAAGCGTCTGAATCGTCGTCGGCCATACCCCATGGGTACCAGCCCCTGCCGGGACCGACGAGGACGGCCCGGCACACGCCGAAGCGCTCACCGGTCGGCGACGAACACGAACTCCCTGCCGGGGCGGTCCGGGGCGTCCCGTACCTCCCGCAGCACAAGCCCCTGTGCCGCCAGGTCCGCCTCGACCTCCTCCCTCTCGCGGAACCTCAGCGTGGAATCGGAGGTCAGCTTCTGCCCGTCCGCCCGGAAGACGTAGTGCCGGCGGAACGTCACCAGGGGCCCGTCCACCCCGGTCAGCTCCACCCAGCTCTCCACCGCGCCCACCCCCGGAACGTCCGTCACCCCGTACGAGTCCGCCCGGTTCCACCCCTCCCACGCCCGCGCGGCCGGGTCGCGGGTCTCGAAGACGAACGCTCCGCCCGGTCGCAGCGCCTCGAACGCACCCCGGAGCGTCCCGCTCCAGACGTCCGCGTCGACGATCTCCTGTGCCGCGTTGGCCGTCATCACCGCGAGGTCGACCCGGAGCGGCGGCAGTGCGGTGGCGTCACCGTGAATCCACCGGACCCGGTCACCGCCCGGCTTCGCCCGCGCCACCTCCAGGGAGGCGAGCGCGGGGTCGACCCCCACCACCTCCACACCCCGCTCCGCCAGCAGCAGCGCGAACACGCCCGTTCCGCAGCCGATGTCCAGCACCGTCCGCGCGCCCGACTCCTCGGCGAGCCGCACATAGGCGTCCAGGTCACTGCGGTCGGGGTCGAGCGCGTCGTAGATCCCGGCCAGGCGCGGGTCGTTGAAGATCTCGTCGGACATGGGCTGACAACTGCCCACCCGGCGAGCCGAATTCACGCGACACCACGGCCCGGCTTTGAAATCCTGGCTCGCGGGCTCGCGGGCTCGCGGGCTCGCGGGCTCGCGGGCTCGCGGGCTCGCGGGCTCACGGGCTCACGGGCTCGCCGGGTCACCGGGTCGCCTTGAAGCAGAGCCGCAAGGCGGCAAGACGGCGGGACCACAAGGCGACCGGGCCACCGGGCCACCTGGCCTCGGGGACGCTGATTCGCCAACCCACCGACCACTGCCCACCGCCCGCTGACCACCGCCCCCCACCAAGGAAGCCCCCGCCATGTCTGAGCACGTCACGTCCGTCTCCGTCACGGAGTTCGTCGTCTCCGGGCCCGATGCTGGGCCCTATGGGATCACCGCCGGGCCGGACGGCGCGCTGTGGTTCACGCTGGTGCACGACGGGCGGATCGGTCGGCTGACGCCCGGCGGTGAGAGCACCTCGTACCCGCTCGACCCCGCCACGGGCGGCCCCTCGCTGATCACTCCGGGGCCGGAGGGGGACACGCTGTGGTTCACGGAGTTCCGGGGGCACCGGATCGGGCGGATCACCACGGCCGGTGAGATCGCCTCGTTCGCGCTGCCCACGCCGGAGGCGGGCCCGTTCGGGATCACGGCCGGACGGGACGGCGCGCTGTGGTTCACCGAGGCGGGCGCCGACCGGATCGGGCGGATCACACCGGACGGGGAGGTCACCGAGTTCCCTCTGCCGCTGACCGGTGCCTTCCCGTCGGCCATCGCCGCCGGGCCGGAAGGCGACGACCGGCTGTGGTTCACGCTGAACCGAGCGAACGCGATCGGCGCCATCGGGCCAGCCGGTGACGTCACCGTCCATCCGCTGCCCACGCCGGGCGGCGCGCCCGTCGGGATCACCACGGGCGGTGACGGGGCGCTGTGGTTCGTGGAGATCGGGGCCGGGCAGATCGGCCGGATCACGCCCGACGGGAAGATCGACGAGTTCCCGCTCCCGGACCGCGCGGCACGCCCGCACGCCATCACCTCCGCAGACACGCCGGACAACGCCTGCTGGTTCACCGAGTGGGGCGCCAACCGAGTCGGCCGGATCACCCCCGACGGCAGGATCGAGGAGTACGACCTCCCCACCCCGTCCTGCGAACCGCACGGCATCACCGCCGCCCCGGACGGCTCCCTGTGGACCGCCCTGGAGACCGGGAGGATCGCCCGTCTCACCGTCGCGCGGTGAGCCTGCCCCGCCGCCCCGTAGGCGCCACGTCCAGACCTTCCCCCGCCCCCTACAACCTCAGATTCTCCTCTGAACTCGCTTGTCTGCCTGGCTACTTGCCGGGCCGCGGTGTCACGATCACCGTCTCGTCCGCCACCCGCGGACCCGACTCACGGGGGTCGTTCCATGTCACACCGCACCCGCTCCGCCCTCACCCTGCTGGCGGCGGCCGCGCTCCTGGCCACCACCGCCGCGTGCTCAGCGGGCACCGCCACCTCGTCCGAGGCCACGGCGACGAAACCACCCGTACGGTCGTCCGAGCAGCGCCAGGTGACGGCGACGGACTCCGCGAACGGGCGTGACGCAGCCGGGGACTCCGCGCAGCCGGTGGGGTCCGTGGAGCGGGCGCCGGGTCTGGACAGCGGCAAGGTCCTCGTCCGTCAGAACGGGACGTATGAAAGCCGGGCTCTGGAGTTCCCCGAGGCCGGGAAGGGGGACGGCGACGCCCTGGTCATCGCCGTGCAGTGCCACGGCAAGGGGCGGCTCACCGTCCGCCTGCGGCCCGCCTCCGCCGACTTCCCCGTG
Organism: Streptomyces sp. NPDC042364; assembly: GCF_056437585.1. Lineage (NCBI taxonomy): Bacteria > Bacillati > Actinomycetota > Actinomycetes > Kitasatosporales > Streptomycetaceae > Streptomyces > Streptomyces sp. NPDC042364. The sequence continues at coordinate 154,354 of NZ_JBWKAJ010000005.1, forward strand.
ACGTGCCGTGCCGGTGAAGTCAGCAGCGTCTACCACCAGTTCGCCGTATCCCGCGCGCGCGACGCGGGCACCGTGGCCGTGACCGCCTCCTCCGGCTCCGTCCGCTGGTCCCTGACGGTCGGCCGGGCCGCCCCGGCGACCACGGACCTCAAGCCGTAGTCACCTCGCCCTGCATTCGCCGCCGCGCGCTACGCCCCGCTGCTCGCCTGCGCGTTCTGCCACTGGGTGAGCAGTCGCCGGGTGGAGGCGGCGGTGGGGTGGGCGGGGCCGAGGGTGCGTTCCATGGCGGCGACGATCTCGGTCATGTCGGCGACGGCCGCCGCGTTGTCGGGGCGTGTGCGGTCGTAGCGCAGGATCGTGAGGGAACTCCGGGCGATCAGCACGAGGTTGTGGTCGGCGCCCAGGTGCTCGGTGCCGGCGGCGACGACGTCCTCGTACGCCGCCTCGGCCTCCTCGGTGCGGCCGTCCTGGCCGAGCCACTCCGCGAGGCACTGCCGGGCGGCCAGGGTGTCGGGGTGGCCGGGGCCGAGGACGGGGGTGATCTCGTCGATCAGTGCGCGTATCGCGGTGAGGCGGTCCGGCAGGTCGCCCGTCTCGCCCCGGATCTGGAGGCTCAGCAGCCGCGCCGAGAGGGTGTCGGGGTGGTCCGGTCCGAGGACGCGGGTCAGGTCCGGCAGGACGGAGTCCAGCCGGTACAGAGCGAGGTGGGGCCGTCCCCGCCGCAGGCACATCGCCGCCGACACGGCGCGGGCGCGCAGCACCGCCGGATCGTCGCCGCCGAGCCGCAACTGCGCGAGCGCCACCGGGAACGGCACCTCCCGGTGCGCCAGCCGTACCAGCACGACGAACGCGCCCAGGGAAACGAGCAGGTGGACCCGGATCAGCCCGCCGATCGGCACGAACAGGGCGCCCACCCCGGCCGCGACCAGCCCGCCGACCGGCCAACGCCATGCCTTCGACACTCGCTGCATTCGAGCATCATTGCGTTCAGGGCAAGTCGAAAGGAAGAGGAAGGAGGAGGGCGGAGTTGACGCATCGTCACCACTGTTCGGCCCGCTCCCTCACCCCGCCCAGACGATCGCCTGCAGCTCGCTGTAGGCGTGCAGGGCGTACGAGCCCACGTCGCGCCCCACCCCGCTCTTCTTGAAGCCGCCGAACGGCGCCTCCATGTTGCGGCCGACCGTGTTCACGCCGACGCCGCCCGCGCGCAGGCGCCGGGCCACGCGGAAGGCCCGGGCCACGTCGCCGGACCAGACGTAGTCGATGAGGCCGTAGTCGGTGGCGTCGGCGAGCGTCACCGCGTCCTCCTCGTCGTCGAAGGGGAGGACGACCACGACCGGGCCGAAGATCTCCTCCCGCACGACCCGCATGTCGGGGGTGCAGTCCGCGAGGAGGGTGGGGGCGACGTAGAAACCCCGGTCGAGCGGCGGGCGTTCGCCGCCGGTGACCACCCGGGCGCCCTCCTTGCGGCCCAGTTCGACGTACGACTCGACGCGGTCGCGGTGGGCCGCCGAGATCACCGGGCCGACGACCGTGCCCCGAGCGCGGGGGTCGCCGACCGGCAACCGGCGCGCGTACACGGCGAGTCCCGTCACCACCCGGTCGTAGACGCCCCGCTGTGCGAGGACCCTGGTCGGCGCGGTGCAGATCTGCCCGCTGTAGAAGGAGAAGGTCGTGCCGATGCCGGCCACCGCAGACGGCACGTCCGCGTCGTCGAAGACGATCGCCGCGCCCTTGCCGCCCAGCTCCATCAGCTGGCGCTTCATGTCGCGTCCGCAGACCTCCGCGATCCGCCGGCCGACCGCCGTGGAGCCGGTGAAGCTGACCATGTCGACGTCGGGCGAGTCCACGGCCGCCTCACCGGCCCCCGGGCCTGCGCCGCCGACCACGTTCACCACGCCCGGCGGGGCGCCGGCCTCCTCCATGGCCTCGGCCATGCGGTACACCGACAGGGGGTCCTGGGGGGCGGGCTTCACGACGACCGTGTTGCCCATGGCCAGGGCGGGGGCGACCTTGCCCGCCGGGTTCGCCCACGGGTTGTTGTACGAGGTGATGCAGGTGACGACGCCCACCGGCTGCCGTACGGCCAGGGCGCCCATCACCGCCGCCCTGCCGAAGGGCCCGGCCTCGTTGACCTGGGGGGCGATCGGCTCCTCGACCGGCTCCGGCCTGGCGTACCGCTGGAAGCGGGCGGCGGCCACCGAGACCTGCATGCCCCGCGCGGTACCGGTCGTCGCCCCGGACTCGGCCCCGGCGAGTTCGGCGTACGGGACCAGCCGGGCCCGGATCAGCTCGGCCGTGCGGGCGAGCACGGCGGCCCGTTCGCCGGGGGAGGTGCGCGACCACGCCCCGAAGGCCTCGCGGGCCGCGGCGGCGGCCGCGTGGACCTGTTCCCGCGAGGCCTCCGGGGCCAGCCCGACGACCGCCTCGGTAGCCGGGTCGATCACCTCGTAGTGCCCGCCGTCGGGCTCCACCCAGGAGCCGCCGATGAACAACCGCTGCCGCTCCGGGGAGCCCGCGGAGGCGCTCACCTCGTACTCACCGTGCGGGTGTCGCGCCCCGACCGCAGCACCTTGCCGGGCACCGCCCCGGTCACCACGTCGTCGCGGATCACCTCGACGCCGTTGACCCAGACCGCCCGTACGCCGATGGCCCTGGAGTCCAGGCGCGGGCTGTCACCCGGCAGGTCGTGCACCAGGGTGGCCTTGCCGGCGTCGACCCGCTCCGGGTCGAAGAGGACGAGGTCGGCATGCCAGCCCTCCGCGATCCGCCCGCGTTCGCGGAGCCCGAAGAGCCGCGCCGGGTCGTCGGTCAGCATCTTGACCGCCTGTTCCAGGCCGACGAGTTGCCGGCCGCGCAGACAGTCCCCGAGGAACCGGGTGGTGTACGGGGCACCGCACATGCGGTCCAGGTGGGCGCCCGCGTCGGAGCCGCCGAGGAGGACGTCCTCGTGCCGCCAGGTCTCGGCGCGCAGCGCCCAGGAAGCGGGGTCGTTGTCGGTGGGCATGGGCCACAGCACCGTGCGCAGGCCGTCGGCGGCGCAGATCTCCACCAGGCAGTGGAAGGGGTCCTGGCCGCGTTCCGCCGCGATGTCCTGCACGACCCGCCCGGTGAGGCCCTCGTTCGCGGCGCTGTAGGTGTCCCCGATGACGTACCGGCCGAAGTTCGCCAGCCGCCGGAAGACGCCCGCCTCCTTGCTGTCGGCGCGCCGCAGCAGTTCGGCGCGGACCTCCGGGTCGCGCAGCCGCTCGATCCGCTCGGGCACGGGCAGACCCAGGACCGGGCCCCACCCGGGGATCAGGTTGAGCGCGCAGAAGGTGCCCAGCGACATGTTCATCGGGGTGAGGATCGGCATGGTCAGGGCCACCACCCTGCCGCCGGCCTTCCGGGCCCGCTCGCTCGCCTCCAGCTGCCTGGGCACCCGCTCGGGGACGGCCGCGTCGATCGTGAGGACGTTCCAGTTCAGCGGGCGTCCCGCGACCGAGCTCATCTCCACGAAGAGGTCGATCTCCTCGTCGCTGAACTGGTTGAGGCAGCCTGCCACGATCGCCTCGATCTGGGTGCCCTCGTGCTCGCCCACGGCCCGCGACAGAGCGATCAGCTCGGCCGGCCGGGCGTGCCGGGACGCCACCGGCCGGCCGTCACCGTCGCTGTGCGAGGACGACTGGGTGGTCGACAGCCCCCAGGCGCCCGCCTCCATCGCCTCGTGCAGCAGCCGGACCATGTCGGCCAGCTGCGCCTCGGTGGGCTGCCCGCCGATCGCGTCCGGCCCCATCACATACCGCCGCAGCGCGCAGTGCCCCACCATGAACCCGGCGTTCACCGCGATCCGCCCGTCGAGGGCGTCGAGGTACTCGCCGAACCCGTGCCAGTTCCAGGGTGCCCCCTGCTCCAGCGCGACCAGCGACATCCCCTCGACCTTGGACATCATCCGCCGGGTGTAGTCGGCGTCCTCGGGCCGGGCGGGGTTGAGCGGGGCCAGCGTGAACCCGCAGTTCCCGCCGGCGACCGTGGTCACCCCGTGGTTGAGGGAGGGGGTCGCGTACGGGTCCCAGAACAGCTGGGCGTCGTAGTGGGTGTGGGGGTCGACGAACCCTGGGGCGAGGACGAGGCCGGCCGCGTCCTCGGACGTACGGGCCTGTTCGGTGACGTTCCCGACGACGGCGATACGCCCGTCACGTGTCCCCACGTCGGCGGTGTACGCGGGCGCGCCGGTCCCGTCGACGACGGTCACACCTTTGATGACATGGTCGAGCATGCCTCGCTCCTTCCGGGTGACTGGTGACGATGGGGGTGCCGCCGTGCCCTCAGGGGCACCTCACCCTGCCGCCCTGAACCGCGACGTCCGGTGCACGGGGTCCGTGTCGATCTTCGGGATGACGTGCTCCCCGACCAGCCGGATCGTCTGCAGCGTCTGCTCCTTGGGCACGCCCACCGGCAGCCCGAAGCTCAGCTGGTCCGCCCCGGCCTGCTCCCACCGCTTGCACTGTGTGAGCACCTCGTCCGGGTCCCCGCAGATCAGCAGCTCCTCGGCGATGAGCAGCTCGATGAACTCCTCGTCGTACGGCGGCAGCGTCTCCGGCCACACCGGGAACCCCTCGGGCCGGGGGAACGTGTCGTGGTACCGGAACACGAGCGACGGCAGATAGTGCAGCCCGCCGTTCACCGCGACCCGTACGGCCTCCTCGTGCGTCGGCGCGCAGATCGCCGTGGTCGTCACCATGACGTTGTCGTTGACGAAGTCCCCGACGGGCTCGGCGTCCACGATCGCGGTCTTGTACTGCTCCAGCACCCACTCCATGTCGGAGACCTTCTGCACGCTGAAGCCGAGCACGCCGAGCCCCTTGCGCGCGGCCATGGCGTACGAGGGCGGCGACCCGGCGGCGTACCACATCGCGGGGTGGGACTTCCCGTACGGCTTGGGCAGGACCTTGCGCGGCGGCAGCGACCAGTGCTTGCCCTGGAAGCCGGGGTACTCGTCCTGGAGCCACATCCTGGGGAACTCCGCGATGGTCTCTTCCCAGATCTCCTTGGTGAAGTTCATGTCGGTCACCCCGGGGATGAACCCGAGGATCTCGTGGGAGCCGGCGCCCCGGCCGCTGCCGAACTCGAAGCGGCCCTCGGAGAGATGGTCGAGCATGGCGACCTTCTCGGCGACCTTCACCGGGTGGTTGACCTGGGCGAGCGGGTTGAAGATGCCGGAGCCGAGGTGGATCCGCTCGGTGGCGTGCGCGAGATAGCCGAGGAAGACGTCGTTGGCGGAGAGGTGCGAGTACTCCTCCAGGAAATGGTGCTCGGAGGCCCAGGCGTACTTGAAGCCGGACCGGTCCGCCTGGATGACGTACTCGGTCTCCTCCATCAGCGCCTTGTGCTCCGCGAGCGGGTCGGTCTCGGCCCGCTTGCCCACGTATCCCTGTACAAAGAGCCCGAATTCCAAGGAGGTTCACCGTCCTCAGCCATGCTGCCCGGCGGGCAGTTTCTGACACTACGTCAGATCTCGACAGGGCCGACTGTTCCACCGGCCCCGTGGAGCGTCAATAGCTGACCTGCCGTCAGATGACGGGATTCCCGCCGTGCGGTCACAGGCTCACCCCGGCCAGCCAGCCTCCGTCGATCACGAAGGGCTGCCCGGTGATGTAGGAGGAGTCCTCGCAGGACAGGAAGAGGGCGAGACGGGCGACCTCGTCCGGGCGGCCGATCCGGCCGAGCGGAATCCGCTTGCGGTAGAGCTTGGCGACGGCCTCGGCGGACACCTCGTCGCCCGGGTCGGTCATCGCGGTGTCGACGGCGCCGGGGCAGACCGCGTTGACCCGGATTCCCTTGCGCGCCAGCTCCAGCGCGGCGACCCGGGTGAGGCCGACGATCGCGTGCTTGGTCGCGGCGTACGCGCCCACGTACGCCATGCCGGTCATTCCCGTGTACGACGCGGTGTTCACGATCGTGCCGCCGCCGGCCGCCTCGATCTCGGGGGCGAGGGTCCTGATGCCGAGGAAGACACCGGTCTGGTTGACCCGCACGACCTGCATGAACTCGTCGAGAGGGGTGTCGACGAGGGAGTTGAAGCGCAGGATGCCGGCGTTGTTGACGAGCCCGTCGACCCGGCCGTACGCCTCCCTGGCCGCCGCCGCGGCGTTCCGCCAGTCGTCCTCGCGGCTCACGTCCAGGTGGACGTAGAGCCCGCCGATCTCCTTCGCGAGCGACTCCCCCTGGCCGTCGAGGACATCGGCGACCACGACCTCGGCCCCCTCCTCCCGGAACAGCCGGGCCTCCTGCTCCCCCTGGCCCCGTGCGGCACCTGTGACGAGGACGACACGTCCGTCGAGCTTGCCCATGCGGACTCCCTTCGCGCGGCGTTGGCCGAGGTCAGGGTACCGCCATATCTGACATAGCGTCAGATCATGTGCAGCAAATCACTTATGCAACTCCAGATGACTCGGGAGTAGGGATGTTTGACCCTGCCCAGAGTTTGATGAAGCCTCAATAATTCCCCGTCGAAAGGTAAAGGCACCCCAAGGAGAAAACGGTCATGGCCAAGAGGCGCTTCAAGAACAAGAAGGTCCGTTACGTCGCGATCGGCGCCTCCCTGGCGACCGGGGCCGCCGCCGTCACCGTGCTGCTTCCGTCGGCGAACGCGGCCGAGGAGAAGACCCCCGAACAGATCGTGGCCATGTGCCAGAGGGCGGCCGTCCTCAACGGGAAACAACAGTCGACCAGCGATTTCGGGGGCGGACTCGGCGACGGCTTCGCCGCCGACAACTGTGATTTCGTGGAGACGAAGTTCGAGGTGTTCGACGGTCCCGCGGAGAAGGTGACCGTCGACTTCCCCAACTGCGAGCCGAACGCCACCGAGCCGGCCGAGGTCACCACCGAGTTCTCCAAGACGGTCGGCCAGGGCCAGGGCAGGTACACGGCCACCCAGCAGGGCGCTCTCGGCGGTCTGTTCGGTGCCATCGGCCTTGCCTGGACCAAGCACAAGGGCACGCTCGACATGACCACCAAGTCGGCGACCGCCACCGAGTCGGAACAGCGGCAAGTCCCCGTCGGCAAGGTCCTGCACGTCACGTTCACGCCGAAGATGCAGCGGATGACCGGCGAATGGCGGGTACGGATCGACGCCGACCCCGGGTCATTCGCCGTGAACCCCTCTCCCGAGCAGAACTTCGTGGCCCCGGACGTCGTCGAGGGACCCGTCATCCGGCCGGGTGCGGCGGGCGGCCCCGGGCTGGTGGACGGCACGTCCAAGGCGGTCCTGACCGACTGCTGAAGCCGGCGCGATCCCGCTCCACGCCTCCGCCCGTCCCCCACCTCCCCGTTTCCCCGCATCGCCCACCACATCCGTCAAAGGCTTCCCCCGACTTCCCCGCACTGGAGACACGCATGTCACGCACCGGCCGCAGCGGCAACCACCGGAGCAAGAAGAAGCGCATCACCCTCGCCCTGGCACCGGTCGTGGCCCTCGGGCTGGCCGTCCCGCTGATGTACAGCGCCGGCGCCGCCACACCCGACGAGGTGGCCACCGACTGCCGTACGGACTCGGACAAGCTGGAGAACTGCCAGTTCGTGCCCGTCCAGAACAAGCGCAACAGCTTCGGTCCCAACGAACGGGTCACCAGCGTCACCGACAACTGCGGCATCGACACCGAGGCGAAGAAGGAGTTCAGCGGCACCGCGACGGTGGCCCGGGTCATCCAGCTGGAGGACGGTTCCAGCGTCAGCGGCGACACGAAGCTCGGGAACTCGTTCTTCGAGGTCGGCGTCACGTTCAACGTCACGGACTTCAACGTCAAGACCGACGAATCGTCGTCGTCGTTCACCTTCAAGCGGAGCGACGTGGTGAAGCCCGACCACATCGCCTTCTTCATGTGGTCCCACAAGCGCACCGACGTCAGCGGCTTCCTGCGCGCCACGTACAAGGAGGCCCAGGACGGCCAGAAGGTGTTCTTCTCCCCCAGCGAGAACGCCACCACCATCCACGCCTTCTATCCGCAGCTTCTCTCCAACGGAACGCCCGACGGCCGTCTCTGGCTCCGGAACGTGAAGTGCGGCACTCCTCAGGCCAACGGAATCATCAACAGCGAGGGAAGCGTGCGCGCGGAACCCGGATTCGGTGAGGGCGGAACGAACGTGACGGACGCGGAGGTCGCGCTCACGGACATCTCGGTGGAGTAGACGCAGGGGAAGACAAGAGTGCCCCCGCGCTGATGCGCGGGGGTTCTTCCATGACTGATCAGAGTTTCTTCGCGACTGGCCCATTTCCCGTCTCGCGACCGCTCTCGGAGCAGCTCTCGAAGCGGATCCCGAAACCGTTCACAGACTCGTTCTCAAACGCGAACTCCCGGAGTCGTCGCCCCCAGCCACCGCAGAACCGCTTCCGTGCCTCCCCGGACGTCGAGCTTGGCGTAGATGTTGCTGAGGTTGTTCCGGACGGTCTTCTCGCTGAGCCGCAGCCGCAGTCCGATCTCGTGGGCTCCGAGGCCGGTGGAGAGAAGCTCCATGATCTGCCGTTCGCGAGGGGAGAGCCGGGAGCCCAGCCGTTCCCGTGCCGTCTTCTCACCGGGCATCCGCCGGGCCGTGTCGCGCAGGCCGACACAGGCGATGGGCGAGAGGTAGGTGTGGCCGACTGTGGCGGCCATGACCGCCGAGGAAAGCATGCAGGTGCAGTAGTCGCCCTCGACCAGATAGCCCGCGCCGCCCCGGAACACCTCCACGACCACTTCCGGGTCCCGCCGGGGGCTGACGACGATCACCGGCGCGCTCACGGAGCCCATGGCCCTCAGCAATCCCGCGAAGGAGACCGACGGGTCCTCGCAGCGCAGGACCACGACGTCCACCTCGGTCTCCCGCAGCGCGTGGTAGGGCGGCGGGACGAGCAGCGCACCGCTCACGTACGGGTCGTCCGGGGCCGGCCAGTCGCCGTGCGGCCACTCGCCCTCGGCACAGGCGATCGCGACGGTCGGCCCCCGCCTCCGGGCCGCGGAAGCGGTGGTGCCGACCTGCCGGGTAGTAAGGACGTGCCGGGGGGCTCGCACTTCGCGTGTCCTTCCGCCGAGGCCATGACGTACGTACATACGTGACTCGGACGTCAGTTGTTCGAAGTTTCAATAAGCGATCGTCTGCCTGCCGGACAGGCCCCCATCCCACCGCCCGACTACAGCAGCGGAGCCACCCGCTCCCCGAACTCCTCGATCTGCTCCGTGAGTTCGGACCGACTGCGACTGCGGAACCGCACCTGCACCTGGTCCACACCCATCGCCGCGTACGCCCGGAGCGACTCCGCGAGCGCCTCCGGAGGGCCGCTGAGCGTCCGGCGGCCGACCTCCCACGCCGGCTCCCCGACGTACAGCGGCTCGGCGATCGCGCCGACCGTGAAGGGCCCGGTGGCCCCCGCCTCCTCCCGCAGCCTCCGCAGCCGGGCGATCTGCCCCGGCAGCCGGTCGCGCGGGTCGCCCTGAGGCAGCCAGCCGTCACCGCGGACGGCGGCCCGGCGGACGGCCGCCGGGGACGATCCGCCGACCCACAGCGGCACCCGTGCCTGCGCCGGGCGGGGCCGCTGGCCCAGGTCCTCGAAGTCGTACAGCTTGCCGTGATGGGAAGGGAACTCGTCGGGGCCGAGCGCGGCCCTCAGCGCGTCCACGCATTCGTCCAGGACGGCCCCCCTGCGCTCGAAGTCGACGCCGAGCGACTCGAACTCCTCCGGTACGTGACCGGCGCCCACCCCGAGGATCAGCCGGCCCCCGGAGAGGTGGTCGAGGGTGGCGTACTGCTTGGCCGTAAGGAGGGGGTGGCGCAGGCCGACGACGGCGACATGGCTGAGCAGCCGGACCCGCTGGGTGACCCCGGCGAGGAAGGCGAGCGTGGCGACCGGGTCGTACCAGACCGTGCTCATCGCGGGCGCGAGGCGGCGCGGTATGGCCACGTGGTCGCAGACCGCGACATACGCGAACCCGGCCCGGTCGGCTGCCCGCGCGATCTCGACGAGATCCTCGGGCCCGGCTTCCGCCTCCCACGGCTCGGCGTAGAGGGTGCTCTGCGACTGCACGGGAAGCTGCATCCCGTAGCGGAGCACCGCTCCGCCCCCGCTCACCGCTCCGCCCCGCTCGCCGGCCCGGCCCCGGTCAACGGGCGCTCCCCGGCCCCGGCCACAGCCCGTCGTCCGTCAGCCCCAGCAGGTCGATGGCGTTGCGCCGCACGATCCGGTCGACGACATCGGGGGCGAGGTGCCCCATCTGGGACTCGCCGACCTCCCTCGACTTGGGCCAGGTGGAGTCGGAGTGCGGGTAGTCCGTCTCGTACAGGACGTTGCCCACCCCGATGGCGTCGAGGTTGCGGAGCCCGAACGCGTCGTCGAAGAAGCAGCCGAAGACATGCTCGGCGAACAGCTCGGACGGCGGCCGGTGGACCTTGTCCGCGACACCGCCCCAGCCGCGGTTCTCCTCCCACACCACGTCCGCCCGCTCCAGGATGTACGGGATCCACCCGATCTGGCCCTCGGCGTACATGACTTTGAGGTTCGGGAACTGCTCGAACTTGCCGCTCATCAGCCAGTCGACCATCGAGAAGCAGCAGTTGGCGAAGGTGATCGTGGAGCCGACGGCGGGCGGCGCGTCGGCGGACGTGGACGGCATACGGCTGCTGGAGCCGATGTGCATCGCGATGACCGTGCCCGTCTCGTCGCAGGCGGCGAAGAAGGGGTCCCAGTCGTCGGTGTGCACGGAGGGCAGGCCCAGGTACGGCGGGATCTCGGAGAACGCGACGGCCCGCACCCCGCGCGCCGCGTTGCGGCGGACCTCGGCGGCGGCCAGTTCGGCGTCCCAGAGGGGGATGAGGGTGAGCGGGATGAGCCGGCCCCGCGCCTTCGGCCCGCACCACTCCTCCACCATCCAGTCGTTGTACGCCCGCACCCCCAGCAGACCCAGCTCGTGGTCCGCGGCCTCGGTGAAGGTCTGGCCGCAGAAGCGGGGGAAGGTCGGGAAGCAGACGGCGGACTGGACGTGGTTGACGTCCATGTCGGCGAGGCGCTGCTCCACGTCGTACGAGCCGGGGCGCATCTGCTCGTAGGTGATGATCTCCAGCTTGATCTCGTCCCTGGAGTAGCCGACGGCGGTGTCGAGGCGGGTCAGGGGGCGGTGCAGATCCTCGTACACCCACCAGTCGCCGATCGGGCCGTCGTCACCGGGGGCGCCCATGACGGGCCTGAAACGGCCGCCGAGGAAGGTCATCTCCTTCAGCGGCGCGCGGACTATCCGGGGGCCGATGTCCCGGTACTTCTTCGGGAGCCGGTCCTGCCAGACGTCCGGCGGCTCCACCGTGTGGTCGTCGACGGAGATGATCTTCGGGAATGCCGTGTCGCTCTCCATTGTCTCCATGTGCGCCACGGTAGCGCCGATCTGACGGATCGTCAGCTCTCGTGTCGGTCATTGCCGCACCCCCGGCCCACCCGCCGGACGGCCGGCGGACCACGCCGCGTCAGGGCCCCGGCAAGTCGAGGAGAGGTTGTGTGGACCTGGTGACATCCCGCACGGCACCCTGTGATCGGGGTCTCGCACGGCTGACGTATCTGCCATGAACAAGGCAAACTGGCCGGGATAACAGAGGCCTTGGGGGGCATCGATGGGCGGTGAGTCGCGAGTGCCGGAGGCTGGAGAGCCGCGGGTGCCGGAACAGCGGGGTTCCGTGGAAGGACGGATTCCGATGCCGGCGCCCGGACCGACGGACCCGGATCCGGAAGACCCCGCGACCCCGGAGCCGGAGGCCCGGACCGCCGCCCGGCTCCGGTTCAGCGTGCTCGGACCCGTACGCGCCTGGCGCGGCACCGAGCCCCTCACCACCGGCTCGCCCCAGCAACGCGCCCTACTGGCCGCACTGCTGCTCCGCGAGGGCCGTACCGCCACCGCGAGCGAACTCATCGACGCGCTCTGGGGCGACGACCCGCCCTCCCAGGCACTGGCCGCCGTCCGCACCTACGCCTCCCGGCTGCGCAAGGCCCTCTCCCCCGACGTCCTCGTCAGCGAGTCCGGCGGCTACGCGATCCGCTCCCTGTCGGGCGGCGCGCTGGACCTCGCCGTCGCCCAGGACCTCGCCGCGGACGCCGAGAAGGCGAAGAGCTCCGGCGACCTGTGCCAGGCCCGCCTGCTGCTGAACAAGGCGCTCGGCCTGTGGGACGGCGAGGTCCTGGCGAGCGTCCCCGGCCCGTACGCGGAGACCCAGCGGGCCCGCCTCGACGAATGGCGGCTCCAACTCGTCGAGTCCCGCCTCGACATGGACCTGGAGCAGGGCTGCCACGCCGAGGCCGTGTCCGAGCTGACCGCCCTCACCGCCGCACACCCCCTGCGGGAGCGGCTGCGCGAACTCCTCATGCTCGCCCTGTACCGCAGCGGCCGGCAGGCCGAGGCCCTCGCCGTCTACGCCGACACCCGCCGCCTCCTCGCCGACGAGCTCGGCGTGGACCCGAGACCCGGCCTGCGCGAGCTCCAGCAGCGCATCCTGCGGGCCGACCCGACCCTCGCCGAACCCTCCGCCCCGCTCGCCGCCGAGCCCGCCGCCACCGCCGTACGCCCCGCCCAGCTCCCCGCCACCGTCCCGGACTTCACCGGCCGGTCCGCCTTCGTCTCCGAGCTGAGCGAGGTGCTGTCGGCCGCGTCCGCCGCCGAGGGCCAGGTCATGGCCGTCTCTGCACTCGCCGGCATCGGCGGCGTCGGCAAGACCACCCTCGCCGTGCACGTCGCCCACCAGGCCCGGCCCGCCTTCCCCGACGGACAGCTGTACGTCGACCTCCAGGGCGCCGGCGCCCGGCCCGCCGACCCGGAGACCGTCCTCGGCTCGTTCCTGCGCGCCCTCGGCACCGCCGACTCGGCGATCCCCGACTCCCTGGAGGAAAGGGCCGCGCTCTACCGCTCCGTCCTGGACGGCCGCCGGGTCCTGGTCCTCCTCGACAACGCCCGCGACGCCGCCCAGGTCCGGCCCCTGCTGCCCGGCACCGCCGGCTGCGCGGCCCTCGTGACCGCCCGGGTGCGCATGGTCGACCTGGCCGGGGCGCACCTCGTCGACCTCGACGTCATGTCCCCGGACGAGGCACTCCAGCTCTTCACCCGGATCGTCGGCGAGGAACGGGTCGCCGCCGAGCGGGACGCCGCCCTCGACGTCGTCGCCGCCTGCGGCTTCCTGCCCCTCGCCATCCGTATCGCCGCGTCCCGCCTCGCCGCGCGCAGAACCTGGACCGTGTCCGTCCTCGCGGCCAAACTCGCCGACGAACGCCGGCGGCTGGACGAGCTCCAGGCCGGCGACCTGGCCGTGAAGGCCACCTTCGAGCTGGGCTACGGCCAGCTCGAACCGGCCCAGGCCCGCGCCTTCCGCCTCCTCGGCCTCGCCGACGGCCCGGACATCTCCCTCGCCGCCGCGGCCGCCGTACTGGACCTCCCGCCGGAGGACACCGAGGACCTCCTGGAGATCCTCGTCGACACCTCCCTCCTGGAGTCCGCCGCCCCCGGCCGCTACCGCTTCCACGACCTCGTCCGCCTCTACGCGCGCGCGTGCGCCGAACGGGACGAGCAACCGCCGAGCGAGCGGGACGCCGCCATGTCCCGGCTGCTGGACTTCTACCTGGCCACGGCGGCGGAGGTGTACGCCATCGAACGGCCGGGGGACCGCACGGTCGCCCACCTGGAGAAGAGCCGCTACGCGGGCCGGGAGTTCACCTCCGCGTCGGACGCGTTGGACTGGCTGCACGCGGAGGCGGAACCCCTCCTCGCCTGCGTCCAGCAGTCCCTCGGCCCGGCCACCCTCCGCCGCGCCGTCGACCTGCTGCTGGCCACCATCGACCTGGCGGAGTCCGGGGCCGGCTCCCGCCGCTACGAGCTGACGACCCTCGCCGCCCGCGACGCCGCCGCACGGCTCGGCGACGCGCACGCCGAGACCAGGGCCCGCATCACCCTGGCCCAGGTCCTCAGCCAGGCAGGCCGCTTCGACGAGGCGGAACGCGAGGCCCGGCGCGCCGACGTCGTCAACGAGACCGCCGGCGACCCCTGGACGAGCGGCACCGCCCCCAACCAGCTGGGCATCATCGCCAACTGCACCGCCCGCTTCCCGGACGCCGAAGCCTTCCTGCTCAGGGCCATCGAAGCGTTCCGGGCCGACAGCAACAAGCCCGGCGAGGCCAGCGCGGTCTGCAACCTCTCCCGGTCCCTCGCCTCGATGGGCCGCACCGACCAGGCCGTCGAACTGGCCCAGCGGGGCGTGGAGATCTACGACGAGCTCGGCCTCTCCGTACGCCTCGCGAACGCCCGCTACGCCTCGGGGACCGTACTCACCCAGGCCGGCCGCCTCCACGAGGCCCTGGAGCAGCTCGACGAGGCCCTCAGGCTCTTCACCGAGAGCCGTCAGCGCCTCTGGGAGGGCACGACCCACTTCCGTATCGCCCAGGCGCACCTCGCCGCATGCCGTCCCGCGCAGGCCGCCCAGCACGCCGAACAGGCCCTCGCCACCGGCTGTATCGGCGGCGACTGGATGCGGGCCAACGCCCTCACCCTCCTGGGCAAGGCCCTCCTGGCCCTCGGCCAGACGGACCGCGCCCGCGCCTGCTGGTACGACGCCCTCGGCCTCTACGAACAGTCCGGCTCCCCCGAGGCCGCCGAGGTACGCGGCCTCCTCCACCCCCTGGCAGCGGCCTGACCCCCGAACAGGACCGGACCCCGGGCCCTCGGCCCGCCGCCGGGCTGCGGCCGTTCATCGAACGTTTATGGCCCCCTGCCAGTCTGAACCTTGTCGATCCGTCGTGTCGGGGGGCAGACGGGTCTCTCCGGCCTCATGGCTGCCGCATGGCTACCCTGAGGCCGCCTGGAACGCTCGTTCGGCGACCGATATCGGGGGAGCCGCCGGACGGGTGTTCCACCCAAAGCAGCTTTCACGTGTGGGGAGTTCGAGCCATGAGCGAAGAGAAGAAGCAGGACCCGGAGATCGTCACGCTGGACCAGCACACCCCGGTCCCGCCGAGCATCGACCCGAAGCCCAAGAAGCTGGACCAGCACACCCCGGCCCCGCCGGCCGACCCGGAGATCACCACCCTCGACCAGCACACCCCCGCCCCACCGTCCCTGAACCTCGGCGGCAAGTAACCCACCCCCCACCCCCCACCCCCCACCTCCCCCGAGGCACACCCGCGCTGACACGGAGGGGAAGCCACCGCGGCCCCTCGGGGAAGGGATGATTGGCAAGCCCGGGCCAGGTGAAATCGGGTATATCACCGCAAAAAGGGCGCCTTTCTGGCCCGTTTCCGCCGATCGCTGTTTGCAGTGGGGGGTTATCCACAGGGGGCGGGGGGGTTGGGGGTGGGGGTGGGATCTTGGGGGGGTGGAGCGGAAGGCGTTGGGGGAGTTGGTGGAGGGCGGGGTGTTGCTCACCTCGCGGGCCCTTGACTCGGGCTGGCCTCGGCGGAGTCTGGGGCGGGCCCTGCGGGACGGGGGCTGGGTTCGCCTCAGGGCGGGGGCCTGGGGCGAACCGGGGCAGGAACCCGGGAACCTCACCCGGCACCGGGCCGTGCAGATACTGAAGCCCCGGCTCGTGGTGAGCCACGGCTCGGCGGCAGCCCTCTGGCTGATCGAGATGCTCGGCGACACCGCCGACCGCCCCATGGAGTTCATCGACCCCGGGCTCACCCTCCGGAGGGAGCCCGGGGAAGGCGTACGGGTGCACCGCATGCCCCTCGGCGAGGCCGAGGTGAGGGAGCGGCGGGGTCTTCGGGTGACGTCCCCGGCGCGCACCCTCGCCGACCTGCTCCGGGCCGGGCCGAGGGACGACGCGGTGGTGGCCGTGGACTCGGCCCTCGCGTACCGCCGGGTCGCGGGCCTGCGCAGGGCTCCGCTCGTCCGCCGCGACGCGATCGCCGCCGCTCTGGACGCGCCCGCGCGGGGCGGCTCCCGGGCGCGTGCCTGGCTGCGCCTGTGCGACCCGGGCGCCGGGTCGCCGGCCGAGACCGTGGCCCGGCTGCGGATGCATGACGCCGGGCTCCGGCCCGAGAGCCAGGTCGAGCTCGTGACGGGCAGCGGCCGCCGGGTCCGGCTCGACTTCCTCTTCCGGCGGGAGGGGCTGGCGGTCGAGGTCGAGGGGTACGCGTACCACGGTTCCCGCGACGCCCACCGGCGGGACGTCGCCCGCTTCAACGAGGTCCTCAGGTGCCCGGGCGTCCGCAACGTCCTCCGGGTCACCGCGCAGGACGTCTTCCACCGTCCGACGTGGATGATCCGGGAGATCCGCGCCGCCCTCGCCGACGCCTCGGCCCGGCAGGCCCAGGGGGGCGGCCAAGGGCCCACGCGCCGCCCCCGCCACTGACCCCGCCCGGCCGGCCGGCCGGCCGGGCGGGCGGGCGGGGTCAGTGGCGGTCGGGCGGGCGGGCGGGGTCAGTGGCGGTCGGGCGGGCGGGCGGGGTCAGTGGCGGTCGGGCGGGCGGGCCGTTCAGATGGCCCCGGCCCGGCCCCGCAGTTCCCCCTTCACCACCTTGCCGCCGGCGTTCCGCGGCAGTTCGCCGACGAAGTCGACCGTCCGCGGGACCTTGTAGTTGGCCATCTCGCGGCGGGCCCAGGCGATGAGGTCGTCGGCGGTGACGAGGGAGCCGGGGCGGCGGACGACGAAGGCCTTGCCGACCTCGCCGAGGCGGGGGTCGGGGACGCCGATGACCGCGACGTCGGCGACGTCCGGGTGGAGGCCGAGGAGCTGCTCTATCTCGGCAGGGTAGGCGTTGAACCCGCCGACGATGAACATGTCCTTGATGCGGTCGGTGATACGGAGGTTGCCCGCGTCGTCGAGGACGCCGACGTCGCCGGTGCGCAGCCAGCCGTCGTCCGTGACGGTGCGGGCGGTCTCGTCGGGGTCCTCGAAGTAGCCGCGCATGACGTTGAAGCCGCGGACCAGGACCTCTCCGGGGGAACCGGGCGGCAGCGGGGCGCCCGAGGCGTCCACGACCCGGATCTCGGTGCCGGGGATCGCCCGCCCGGAGGTCGAGGCGATCACCGAGGGATCGTCGCCGCGCCGGCACATCGTGACGATGCCGCCGGCCTCGGACAGCCCGTACGCGGTGAGGACGGTGTCGACGCGCAGCTCCGTCCGCAGGCGTTCGACCAGTCGGAGCGGGACCACCGCCGCGCCGGTGACGACCAGGCGCAGGGCGGAGAGGTCGTAGTCGTCGCGGTCGGGGTGGTCCAGGAGGGACTGGTGCAGGGTCGGCGGGCCGGGGAGGACCGAGACGCGCTCGGCGGCCACGTTGGCCATGGCCGTCTGCACGTTGAACACCGGCTGCGGGATCATCGTGGCGCCCCGCATCAGGCAGGCGATCACTCCGGCCTTGTAGCCGAAGGTGTGGAAGAACGGGTTGACGATGAGGTAGCGGTCGCCCCGGCGGAGGCCGGCCAGCCGGCACCACACCTCGTACGCGCGCAGGGTCTGGGCGTGTGTGATGACGGCGCCCTTGGGGCGGCCGGTGGTACCGGAGGTGAAGATGATGTCGGACGGTGAGTCGCCGTTCAGTGCCGCCGCCCGCGCCCGTACCGTCGCGGCCGCGACCCCGTCGCCGCCCGCGAGGAAGTCCTTCCAGGTGCGGAAGTCGGCGGGGGCGTCGTCGGCGAGGACGACGACCTGTTCCAGGTGCGGGAGGCCGGGCAGTGGCCCGCCGCCCACCACGGCCGGGCCCGCCGCCCGCCGCAGCAGCCCCTGACCGGCCGCCCGCCGCAGCGACGCCACGTACGAAGTGCCGAGGAACGTGCCGGTGACGAAGAGGAGTTTCGCCCGGCTGCGGGCCAGCACGTCCGCGGCCTCGGTGCCCTTGAAGCGGGTGTTGAGCGGGACGAGGACCGCCCCGGCGGAGACGGCACCGAGTGCGGCGGTGATCCAGTCGAGGGAGTTGGGCGCCCAGATGGCGACGCGGTCGCCGGCCCTTACCCCGGCCGCGACGCACGCGGCCGCCGCCCGCTCGACGCGTGCGCCGAGTTCGGCGTACGACACCCGGGTACGCCCCTCGACGACCGCCTCGGTCTCGCCGTACCGGTCGGCCGCGGCGCGGACCAGCCCCGGGATGGTCCCCCACTCCAGGTCACCGCGTACCTCCGCGTCACCGTGTTCTGCCGAGTCACCGCACACAGCCGGCCTCCGTACCCGAGTCGCACTAGCTGACTACCCGTCAGATTAGCTGTACGCTGACGCACTGTCAGCAGCCAGCGACCCCCGGTGCGGAGGTGTGCCCCATGGCTCCCATGGCCGTGCTCAAGGACGCGACAGCGATCGTCGGCATCGGCCAGACCCCCTTCGCCAAGCAGCTGCCGGAGAGCGAGCGGGCGTTGGCGTGCCGGGCGATCCTCGCTGCGCTCGACGACGCTGGCATCGCTCCGGACGAGGTCGACGCGCTCGCCTCGTACACGATGGAGGAGACGGACGAGGTGGAGGTGGCCAAGGCCCTGGGTCTGGGGGACCTCACCTTCTTCAGCAAGGTCGGCTACGGCGGCGGCGGTTCGTGCGCCACGGTCGCGCATCTGGCCGCCGCGATCGCCACCGGCCAGGCCACGGTCGGCGTCGCCTGGCGGTCCCGCAAACGCGGCTCGGGTCCCCGCCCGTGGAAGAACACCACGGTCCAACTGCCCACCCCCGCCCAGTGGACGAGACCCTTCGGGCTGCTGCGGCCCGCCGACGAGATAGCCATGCTGGCCCGCCGCCACATGCACGAGTACGGCACCACCCGCGACCATCTCTTCAACGTCGCCCTGGCCTGCCGGAACCGGGCCAACCAGAACCCCGCCGCGATCATGTACGACCGCCCGCTCACCCGCGAGATGTACATGACCTCCCGGTGGATCAGCGAGCCTCTGTGCCTGTTCGACAACTGCCTGGAGACGGACGGCGCGTTGGCGTGTGTCGTCGTCTCGGCCGAGCGCGCCCGGGACTGCCGCCGGACCCCGGTCTACGTCCACTCCGCCGCCCAGGGCCTGCCCGCCCAGCACCACGGCATGGTCAACTACTGGAACGACGACCCGCTGACCGGCCCCGCCTGGACCGCCGCCCGGCATCTGTGGAAGCACGCGGACCTCACCCCGGACGACATCGACGTCGCCCAGATCTACGACGCCTTCACCGCCCTCATCCCCCTCTCCCTGGAGGGCTACGGCTTCTGCGCCCGCGGCGAGGGCGGCGCCTTCACGGAGGGCGGCGCCCTGGAGATCGGCGGCCGGCTGCCCCTGAACACCTCGGGGGGTGGCCTCAGCGAGGCCTATGTGCACGGGTTCAACCTGATCACCGAGGGCGTACGGCAGCTGCGCGGCACGAGCACCGCGCAGGTGCCCGGCGCGGCGACCTGCCTGGTGACGGCGGGCGAGGGCGTACCGACCTCGGCCCTGCTGCTGCGCAACTGAGCGCGCGGACGCAGGACGGGTGAGGGACGCAGGACGAGTGAGGGACGCAGGACGGGTGAAGGACGCAGGACGGGTGAAGGACGCAGGACGAGTGAGGGAGTCGAAGGCATGCTGACACCGGTCGTGGACGTCGACGGCGCCCCCTTCTGGGAGTACGCGGCCCGGGGCGAACTGCGGGTCCAGGCCTGCGCCGACTGCGGCGAGCCGCGCTTCCCGCCCCGGCCCTGCTGCCCGCACTGCCGGTCCTTCGACAGCGAGTGGCGGCCCCTGAGCGGCCGGGGCCGCATCTGGTCGTACGTGGTCCCGCACCCGCCGCTGCTGCCGGACTACGCGGAGCAGGCCCCGTACCACGTGATCCTCGTCGAGCTGGCCGACGCCCCGCGCGTCCGGCTCGTCGGCAACCTGGTGAGCGGGGCGGGGGCCCGCCTCGACTCCGTGCCCGCCGACCGCATCCGGATCGGGGCGCGCGTCCAGGTCGTGTTCACCCCGGAGGGCCTGCCCCAGTGGGTACTGGAGCGCTCGTGACCCTGCGTCTCACCAC
Source organism: Streptomyces sp. NPDC042364 (assembly GCF_056437585.1). NCBI lineage: Bacteria > Bacillati > Actinomycetota > Actinomycetes > Kitasatosporales > Streptomycetaceae > Streptomyces > Streptomyces sp. NPDC042364. The sequence continues at coordinate 174,280 of NZ_JBWKAJ010000005.1, forward strand.
CGACCAGGGCACGGGCGTCGCGCTGTTGACCCTGGACCGCCCGGAGAAGCTCAACGCGATCGACGCGGACATGGCCGAGCGACTGGGCCGTGTTTGGCGGGAGTTGCGGTTCGACGACACCGTGCGGGCCGTGGTGGTCACCGGTGCGGGCGGGCGGGCGTTCTGCACAGGAGTCGACCGCGACATGGCGGCCCGCGTGCCCCAGCCCGGCTCCCCCTACTCGGTCGACGATCCGCTGATCGCGATCGGCCCGAAGGCCAACGACCTCTGGAAACCGGTGATCGCGGCCGTGGGCGGCATGGCCTGCGGCGGCGCGTTCTATCTGCTGGGCGAGGCGGAGTTCGTGGTCGCGGACTCGACGGCGACCTTCTTCGACCCGCACACCACGTACGGCATGGTGAGCGCCTTCGAGTCGATCCTCATGGCCCAGCGGATGCCCTACGGGGAGGCGGCCCGTATGGCGCTGATGGGCACCGCCGAGCGGATGTCGGCCCGGCGGGCGTACGAGGTGGGGCTGGTGTCGGAGGTGACGGAACCGGGAGAGGCGGTGGCGGCGGCCGTACGGTGCGCGGAGGTCGTCGCGGGGTATCCGACGGAGGCCGTGCAGGGCACGGTGCGGGCCTGCTGGGCGGCGCGGGAGGCGGCGCGGACGCACGCCCTGGCGCACGCGCCGCACCTGATCTCGCTGGGCAACCTCCCGGCCGACCGGCAGTCCGAGCTGTTCGCGGGACGCCGGCCGGGCGGGTTCCGGGTGCGGTGAGCCCCGGCGCGGGGCTCGGGGGTCCTTCACCGAGGACCCCTCAGAAGGAGGAGCGCTCCAGATCGGTCAGCTTGCAGCTGCCGCCGCTCGCGCCGCCGTCGGCCGTGCCGGCGGGCGCCTTCACGTCGACGGTGGCGGACTCGCCCGGCGGCACCGAGGGGATGCTGTTGTCCTCGGCGGTGTACAGCACAGTGCCGCTCGCGTCCGTGAACTCCAGGTCGAACTCGTAGGAGTAGGTGCTGGTGGAGCTGCTGTTGGTGGCGCGGACGCGGGAGACGAGGCCGTTGTCGTAGGTGCAGGTCTCGATCTTCAGGTCCCTCGCGGCGCCGCGCTTGGAGCTCGACGAGCCGCCGGTCCCCACGGTGCTGCTGCCGCCCGAGGTGGTCGAGGAGCCGCTGTCGGAGCCGCCGGAGCTGCTGGAGCCGCCGCTGGAGCTGGAGGAGCTGGACGAGGACGAGCCGCCCGAGCACCCTCCGCCGCCGGAGCCGCGGGCTCCGGTGAGGGCGATGACGGCGATACCGAAGACGGCGACGGCACGGATGTGTCGGGACTTCACGTGTTCAACCCCCGTTGAAACGTTGCGATATGGGCGCCGAAATGGCGAAACGCCAGCACATTGCTGGCAGGTGCACGCCACGATAGCAGCGATCCGGCCAAGGGGTCCGGAGCAAGCGGTTGCGCACAACGAGGCACGGTGTCCGGACCGCTCGCGGACGCGGTCGTGGACGGTCGACGTACTCGTCAGCCGGCCCGAAGACCGACCGCCAGCGTCAGTTCGAGGACCCCGTGTGGTGATGCGAGATCCGGGAACAGCTCCCGCAGTTGCGACATCCGGTACCGGACCGTCTGGGGGTGGACGAACAACGCCGCCGCCACCTCGTCGCGCCTGCCCTGGTGCAGCAGCCATGCCCGCAACGTCTCCTCCAGCCGCCGCGCGGTCGCCTCAGGCAGGGTCCGCAACGGTGCGAGGGCTCGGGCCCGCAGGTCGGCGAGCGCGTCCATGTCGGCGCTCAGCACCAGCTCGGGCAGGTGGTCCTCGGTGTCGCGAATGTCGGAGGAGAGGGTGCGCGCGCGTACGGCCCGTGCGTACGAGGCGGACGCACGAGTCCATGGCCGGGCCGGGCCGACCACGGCGGTGCGGCCGTTCAGCTGCCTCAGCAGACGTGGTCGGTCGGCATCGGGAACGAGCAGCACACCGGTGGCGTCCGGCAGATCGTCGAGGACGAGGGTGCTCGGGTCGAGCACGCGGTAGGCAGGCCGGGCCTGGGCGGCGGGCAGCAGGACCGCGGTCAGCGAGACCGGGGGCTGCCACCCGGCCCGTTGGACGGAGGCCATCAGCACGTCCGGGCTCGCGTCGGCGAGGAGGTCGCGGGCCAGGTGTTCCAGGTGGCGCTCCTGGGCACGGCCCCGGGCGGCCAGTTCGTCGGCGTGGCCCGCGGCGCTCGCGGCGGAGAGCTCGTCGATGTAGGCGAAGGTCAGCTCGGCGAACTTGGCGACCTCGGCGGCGGGCAGCCCTGCGGGTACGGCACCCGCTGCCAGGCATCGCCAGGCGACGCGGGCGCCGACGCGGTAGGCGCTGAGCAGAGCGTCCATCGAACGGCCGTCGCGGACCTCGCCGCGGCCCAGCTCGTAGGCCGCGTCCCCGGCGTCGCCGCCCGTGGCCTTCCCGCTCGCGAGGTCCAGGTAGTGCCCCAGGGCGGTGCGGACGGCTCGGCGGATGGTGCCGCCCATGCTGCCCGAGAGGGCGTTGGCGTAGGGAGGGACCTCGTCGATGATCGCCTGGACGACCTCGTCGGCGGTGGTCCTCAGCGCGGCCCGAAGCGCGGTGACCGTCGTCTCGTCCAGGGCCAGTTCGCTGGCCCTCTGGATTGCATGGCTCACGTTTTGTTCCCTGCGAACAATTCATCCGACCAGATTCACATCCTGCGGTCAGGACTTTACGCCCTGAGGCGCAGCAAGCTGGAGTCATGACGAGTACAGCCCTCCGCAGCAGGGCGTGGAAACTGCTGGAGATGGTCACGACGCCGCTGCTGCCGTCGGACTACCTCGACCTGGTCAGCCCGCTGCGTGCGGGCGCCGACCTGCGTGGGCGCATCGAGGCCGTGCACCCCGAGACGGGTGACGCCGCGACCATCGTGATCAGGCCGGGACGGGGCTGGCGCGGCCACACGGCCGGTCAGTACGTGCGGATCGGGGTCGACGTCGACGGAGTGCGCCTGTGGCGTGCCTACTCGCTCACCTCGCCGACGAGCCGCCAGGACGGGCGCATCACGATCACCGTGAAGGCGATCGAGGACGGCAAGGTCAGCAACCACCTGGTCCGGCGGGCGGAACCGGGCACGCTGATCCAGCTCGACCAGGCGACCGGTGACTTCGTGCTGCCGCGTGCCAAGCCCGCCAAGGTGCTCTACCTGACGGCGGGCAGCGGCATCACGCCCGTGATGGGCATGCTGCGCGACACGGAGCTCGACGACGTCGTGATGGTCCACTCCGCGCCACGGCCCCACGACGTGATCTTCCGTGACGAGCTGCACGACCTCGTCGCGAACGGCAGGCTGCGTCTCACCGAGCTGCACACCGACACCGACGGCATGCTCGACATCGCCCGTCTCGACGAACTCGTGCCGGACTGGGCCGAGCGCGAGACCTGGGCCTGCGGACCCGCAGGCCTGCTCGACGCCGCCGAAAGGCACTGGACCGGGCACGGCGTGCGAGAACGCCTGCACACCGAACGCTTCCGCTCCGGCATCGTCGTCGCCGGCGAAGGCGGCGAGGTCACGTTCAGCGCCACCGGCAAGACGGTCGACGCGGACGGCGCCACACCGTTGCTGGACATCGGCGAGGAGGCCGGCGTGCTCATGCCGTCCGGGTGCCGCATGGGCATCTGCTTCGGCTGCGTCACGCCGCTCAAGGCGGGCGCCGTCCGCGACCTGCGCACCGGCGAGATCACCGAGGCCGAGCCGGGCGTCCTCATCCAGACCTGCGTGTCCGCCGCGGCGGGCCCCTGCGACATCGAACGGTAGGAGCACCTTGACCGCCATCGACCCCACCGCCCACCTGACCGCGGAGCAGATCGAGGAGCTCGGCCGCGAGCTGGACGCGATCCGCGACGAGGTGATCGCCAGCCGCGGAGAGAAGGACGCCGCCTACATCCGCAAGGTCATCTCGGCGCAGCGCAAGCTGGAGCTGGTCAGCCGGGGTGTGCTGCTGTTCTCGTTCTTCCCGCCCGCGTGGATCATCGGCACCGCCGGCCTGTCCGTGGCGAAGATCATGGACAACATGGAGATCGGCCACAACATCCTGCACGGCCAGTGGGACTGGATGCGGGACCCGAAGATCCACTCCACCACCTGGGAATGGGATCACGTCTCACCGGCCGACCAGTGGAAGCACTCGCACAACGAGCTGCACCACACGTACACCAACGTGATCGGCAAGGACAACGACCTCGGCTACGGCATCATGCGCGTCGACGAGGACCAGAAGTGGCACCCGTTCCACCTCGGCCAGCCGCTGTGGAACTTCATCAACGCCTGCTTCTTCGAGTACGGCATCGCCGCGTACGACCTGGAACTCGGCAAGAACCTGCACAAGCGCCGCCGCAAGAACCCGGAGTTCCGCGCGCGGGCCAGGGCCGTGGGCCGCAAGATCCGCAAGCAGGTGCTCAAGGACTACGTGATCCACCCGCTGCTGTCGGGCCCGTCGTTCCTCACCACCCTCGCCGCCACGTTCACCGCGAACCTGGTCCGCAACCTCTGGTCCCACTCGGTGATCATGTGCGGGCACTTCCCCGAGGGTGTGCAGGTCTTCGAGCGCCGGTCGATCAAGGGCGAGACGCGCGGCCAGTGGTACCTGCGCCAGATGATGGGTTCGGCGAACATCAGCGGCAGCAAGGCCATGCACTTCATGACCGGCAACCTGTCGCACCAGATCGAGCACCACCTGTTCCCGGACCTGCCGAGCAACCGGTACGCCGAGGTCGCGGTGAAGGTACGCGCGCTGTTCGAGAAGTATGAGCTGGAGTACGTCACCGGGCCGCTGCCCAAGCAGGTGTTCTCCGCGTGGCACAAGGTCTTCCGGCTCTCGCTGCCGAACAAGAAGCCCAAGGTCACGACGCCGGACCACGAGAAGGAACTCATCGCCGCCTGATTCCCGGTACGGGTGGCGCCCCAGCCGCCGGGGCCGAGGCGGCGGAGGTGAAGGGCGTCCGCCGGGCGGACGCCCCCCTCGCCGTCGCGGCCTTGACCCGGGTGGGTCCTCGCGTCACCTTCGCCAGAACAGGTGGTGCGTCACCCCGCTCGGGCTGGGCACGACCTCCAGGTGGAACCGGTCGAGCAGTTCATCGGGGGACTCCCAGAGTCGCAGTCCGGTCCCGAGCTTCACCGGTGAGACCGCCACATGCATGGTGTCGACGAGGCCGGCGTCAAGGAACTGCCGGATGGTGGTGACCCCGCCGCCGAGCCGGACGTCCTTGCCCCGCGCCGCTTCCCGTGCCTGTTCGAGGACCGCGGCCGGGTCGCCGTCGACGAAGTGGAACGTGGTGTCGGAGAGCGTGAACGACGGGCGCGGGTGGTGGGTCATGACGAACACCGGAGTACGGAACGGGGGCTCCTGTCCCCACCAGCCGCGCCACTCGTGGTCCTGCCAGGGCCCGCGCTGGGGCCCGAACTTGTTGCGGCCCATGATCTCGGCACCGATGTTGCGGTCGAAGTCCCGCGTGAAGTAGTCGTCGAGACCCCGGCTCCCTCCGGGATCCGTGCGCATGGGCCAGCTCGCCGTGGCTCCGGCCCAGGCGAACAGCCTCTCCGGATGGTCGTGCCCGAACGGCCGCTCGAAACTCTGGTGCTCACCGGCACCGATCCCGTCACTCGAGACGTTGAAGTTCATCACTCTGAGCAGTTGGTCCACGTCTGTCCTTGTCAGGTCTTGTCGCGTCACCGTGCGGCGGAGCGCCCCACATCATGACGTCGAACGGGACGTGGCCGGATCGACAGCGGCCCGCAACTTCTATCCGAACGCGCCGCTCCTGGCCCCGTCGAGGAAGGCGCGCCAGCCGTCAGGGGTGAGGTGGAGGAGGGGCCCGTGGGGGTCCTTGCTGTCGCGGACGGCTCGACCACCGGTGGAGGTTAGGGCAACTTCGACGCAGTTGCCCTCGCCTCCGGAGTGCGTGGACTTCCGGAAGTGGCCTATGACCTCGGTCACGATGCGTCTTCCTTGCTACTTCGCAGTGCGCTCCGAATCAGCAGCGCACTGGCATCGGGTGCCAGTGCTGCCGATCGTAGATGGTCATGCGCATGGGCGTAAGCCGCGAGGTCCTCGGGTGCCTCCAAGACCGAAGTTCCCCGCAGGTTTTCCAGAGTTACGGCTTCAACGATCGGCTCGGATTCGAAACTGAAGGAGGAGAAGGGATCCGTCAGGCCCGCCACCGCTCCCGCGCTGAACGGCAGCACCTGCACGGTGACGTTCTTCCGCTCCCCTACCTCAAGAATCCTGGAGAGCTGTTCCCGATGGAGTTCGGGGCTCACTACCGGGTGCGTGATCACCGCTTCCCAGATGATGACGGCGTACGTTGCCCCGCCCTCCTCGATCTTCGCTTGCCTCCCCGCACGCACCTTCACCAGATGGGCGATCCGGTCAGGGGCGATGTAGTGGGGAGTCGCCGAGATGACCGCCTCCGCATAGGCCGGGGTTTGCAGAAGCCCTGGCACCAGAACCGGGGACCATTCACGGATGTACGTTGCGTCGTCCTCCAACGCGATGTGGTCGAGGTAGTCCGGTCGTAGGTGCTCCGCGTGTTCGAGCCACCAGCCTCGGTTCTTCGAGTGCTTGGCCAACTCCTCCAACTTGTCGCGGACTTCCTGGTCCGTGATGCCGTACGCGTCCAGCAGCAGCCTTACCTCGATGACTCGGGGTGTCGCATGACCCGTCTCAATGCGGCTGATCCTTGCCTGACTTGACGCGATCACTTCGGCCGCCTGCGGCTGATCCACCTTGGCGGCCTGCCGGTACGTCCTGAGCGCCGAACCCAGGCGCCTACTGCGCACGGTCGGCCGTCCACCTGCGGGCATGGACACCCCCCTCTCCTCCGGCCACCCTGCCACGTCCGGCACCGACCATAGGGCGGCGTCACCCCATCGAGTGGCACTAGTGCATGTATTCAATGGTTCTCATTGCATAGGTCGCGAATTTGCCCCTAGCTTCAAAGGACGCGCCGCCCCTCAGCGGCCGGTCTTGACGCCACGTCAGGGGGTCTCCCAGCCATGCCCGCACTCACCCCGCACCCCTCCCACCCGCGCCGCGGCTCCTTCCGTATCCCCAAGCGCAGACGACACGTCCCCGAAGCCCGTGCCGAGGTGCGGCGCATCCTCAAGGACTGGGCGGTCGGCGGTGAACTCGCCGACGACATCGCCACCGTGGCCACGGAACTCGTCGCCAACGCCGTACGGCACTGCCAGGTGCCCCTCGCCGAGATCGAGGTGACCCTCTCGATCCGGGGCTGCGGCCTGCTCGTGGAGGTGGCCGACCCGGACCGGGGGCGGCTTCCGGCGCCGCGTGCGGAACGCGACCCGGAGGACGACGGCGGGCTCGGGCTGGTGCTCGTGGCCGCGCTGGCGGAGCGGTGGGGATGCGAGGCCCGGCCGTTCACCAAGTGCGTGTGGGCGTACTTCCTCGTGCCCGGGGAGCCCTCGTGCGGCACATGACACCGCCGGCGCTCAGCCCCGAACGCGGCCGCTGGCGGCGTTGGGCCGCGCGCGCGGAACGGCATCGGGCCGCACACGGCCGGTGGTTGCCGCCGCTCCCCCGCGAACCGTGCTGGGAGCCGCCGCGTCCGTACAGGAAGGCAGCCGACGAGTACCCGGTGCACGCGGAGCGGGACCTCGTACGGCCTTACGTCGCGGCCTACTTGGGAGAGGAGCGGCCGAGATGGGCATGAGCGAGGAGCCGGGGGCGCGGCCTCGGCAGGCGGACCCGGTCAGGGCCACCTTCCACGCGTGGCTCGACCACGTCCTCGTCTGCGACGACGGCTGCCGCGTCCCGGCACGCCACTGCTACCGCTCTGAGCTGCTCGGCGACCGGCACCGCGAGGCGGCGAGAGCCGCACGCATCCGGCGCTGAAGCAGCGGCGCGGGCCGAAAAGCACGGGGCGCGCCCCCGGCCCGCTGTTCAGGGGCGCGGGGCGGTGACACATGCGGCTCCGCCGCGTGGGCGCGAGAAACCACGAACCACCCGCACCCGCCGCACCGACGCGGACCCCCGAGCCGTCAGGCGCCCGGCGCTCACTCAGCTCGTGCGCGCCGTCCCCGTGCCCTTCTCCGCGTCCAGCGCGTACACGCAGCGGTCCTTGCTGCACGCGTACACGACGCCGTCCTTGACCACCGGTGACCCGGTGATCTCCCCGCCGGTCGCGAGCTTCCAGCGCAGGCGTCCGTCGTCGGCCTTCAGCGTGTAGAGGAGGTGGTCCGTGGAGCCGAAGTGGATGCGGCCCTCGGCGACGGACGGCGCGCCGACGATCTCGCCGCCCGCCTGGAAGCGCCACTTCGGGGTGCCCGTGACCGCGTCGAGCGTGTAGAGCCCCTTGCCGCTGCCGACGTGGACGTGGCCGGCGGCGACGAGGACCGGCTCCAGCGAGGAGCGGGACTCCGTGGCGATGCGCCAGCGGTCCCGGCCGTCGGTGGCGTCGAGGGCGTAGACCGTGCCGAGGTAGTCGGCGAGGTAGACGCCGCCGCCCGTGACGGCGGGGCCGGGCGCGAAGGTGGGCGCGGAGAGGAAGACGGCCGGCGCCTCGAAGTGCCAGCGGACATGGCCGCTCGCCACGTCGATGGCGAGCACCCGGCTGCCGGCGGAGACGTACACGTAGCCGTCGGCCGCCGGGGTCAGCCGGACGGGGACGCCGCCGCAGGACGCGGCGTCGCCGATGGGGTACGACCAGCGCTCCTCGCCCGTGCGGGCGTCCAGGGCGCGCAGCCTGGCGTCCTTCCAGATGTACACCGTGCCGTCGTGGACGAGCGGCCCGGCCTCGGGGGACTCGAAGTCGGTCTGGGTGCCGGTGATCTCCCAGAGCTTGTGGCCGTTCGAGGCCTCCCAGCCCTGTACGCCGCCGCCGCGGGTGGCGGTGACGACGGTGCCGCGGTCGGCCTTCAGCGAGTACACCCAGGCGTCGGTGGACAGCCGCCAGAGGTCGGTGCCCTCCCGGGCGTCGAGCGCGAAGAGCGTGGGGCCGTCGGAGGCGTGGATCCGGCCGTCCGCGACCGCCATCGACCAGGCGACGTCACGGGTCTTGAAGCGGCGCCGTCCGGTGGCGACGTCCAGGGCGTGCACCTCGAAGGAGGTGACGTAGACGAGGTCGTCGGCGACCGACGGGGTGCCCCATACGTCGTTCGACATGCGGAAACGCCAGGGGCGCCAGCCGGAGGCGGCCGGTTCGGGCGCGGGGGCGGTGGTCACGGCGGGCGCCGGGTCGGCGCCGTTCACCCCGGTGCGGGGGCGCGACCAGGAGGCGGCGAGGCCCGCCTCGGGCGGGGGCGCCTTCACGGCGGCCGCGCGGGCGTCGGCGACCCGCGGTCCGGGCCCGATGGGCACCGGCGCGCCGGCGAGCCGTACCGGCCCGGTGTCGGGCGAGCCGACGGAGACGGGTGCCGGGTCGTACGAGGGCGGGGGCGGCACGGGTGCCGGGGCGGTGGGCCGGCCGGCGGGGTTGGGCCGGCCGCCGGAGGTCTGGCCCTGCTTGGGGGCCGGGCGTCCGCCGCGACGGGTCTCGATGAGGGCGACGGCCTTCTCGGGCAGCCACGCAGACGCCGTACCGCTGTCGTCGGACCCGGAGCCGAAGAGGTGGGGGGCGAGCTGGGCCTGGAGGTCGGCGGGGTTGGGCCGGGCGGTCGGGTCCATCTGCATACAGGACTCGATGAGGGGCCGCAGGTCGTCCGGGAGCCCGGAGAGGTCGGGGCCCTCGCGCAGCAGCATGAAGACGGTCTCGACGGGGTTGGCGCCGTGGAAGGGGGCGTGCCCGGTGGCCGCGAAGACGAGCATGGAACCGAGTGAGAAGACATCGCTGGCGCCGGTGACGCTGCGCGAGTCCTTCGCCTGCTCGGGGGACATGTACGCGGGCGTGCCGACGGCGACGTTCGTCATGGTCAGACGGGTGTTCGAGACGCCGGAGGCGATACCGAAGTCGATCACGCGGGGCCCGTCCTCGACGACGAGGACGTTCGACGGCTTGAGGTCGCGGTGGACGAGACCGGCGCCGTGGATGGACTGGAGGGCCTCGGCGACGCCCGCGGCGAGCCAGCGCACGGCCTGGACCGGCAGCGGTCCGCAGTCGTTCACTATCTCTTCCAGCGAGGGCGCGGGAACGTACGCGGTCGCCAGCCACGGCACCGCGGCCCGCGGATCGGCGTCGACCACGGCCGCCGTGTAGAAGCCGGACACCGCGCGGGCCGCCTCGACCTCGCGCGTGAACCGCACCCGGAAGAGCTGGTCCTCCGCGAGTTCCGTCCGCACGGTCTTGATCGCCACGCGCCGACCCGACGCCGAGCGCGCCAGATAGACCAGCCCCATGCCGCCGGCACCCAGCCGTCCCAGCACCTCGAACGGCCCGATCCGCCGCGGATCGTGCTGCGTCAGCTGATCCACTTGCCCTGCCACCTCCCCGTACGGCCCGCGTCACCCACGTTGTGTGCGCGACCCCGTGCAGCGTCTCACCACCGCACCGCCATGGCGGCACGCACCCCGATTCTTCCTGTACCGGGGGCAGGTTGCGAACCCGGGTGCGGAACGGGGTGTCTCAGGACAAAACCACGCCGTCCGCCCCGTGGGAAGCGGGAGCCCGCATGATGGAACAGCCGGACAGGCGGTGTACCACCGGCGCACAACCCACTCGTCCTCCGATAGGGCCTTCGCCGGCGCCTACCCGCACGACGTTGGTACGGCGGCCACTCAGCCTTCGTCTTCGCGCTCTTCGTCCCCTTCTGACCGCAGATCGTCAGGGAGCCGCTCCTCCCGGCCCGCCCCCTGCGGCGCCTCCCGCCGCTCGCGCCCGGCCGCCGGCTCCAGCAGCGCGAACGAGGCGCCTTGATTGTCCGTGACGACCGCCACATTTCCGTATGACGTAGGGAACGGGGGGACCTGTACCCGCCCGCCGAGCCGGGTGACCGCGCCGAGGGCCGCCTCGCAGTCCTCCGTCCCGAAGTGGACGAGGAAGTGCGGCGGCATCTCGGCGGGGAACACCTCGGTGACGGCGGCCCGCCCGAAGTCGGGGTCGGCGTCGGGCCCGAAGAGCGCGTCGTGGAAGAGGTGGGCGTAGAAGGCGTTGGCCGCCTTGGTGTCGCGGGTGTACAGCTCCGCCCAGGCGAAGGTCCCCGGCTCGTGCCGCCGCCCGAAGCCCTGATGCGCGCCCGCCTGCCACAGCCCGAACACGGCCCCCTCCGGGTCCGTGGCCAGCGCGGTGACGCCCAGGTCCCCGATGGGGGTCGGCGTCGTGATCACCTGCCCGCCGGCCGCCCTGATCCGCGCGGTGAGCGCCACCGCGTCCGGCGTGGCGAAGTACGGCGTCCACACGGTCGGCATCCGCCCGTCCGGCTTGGGCGCGAGCGCGGCGACCGGGGCGAGGGCCGCGGCGGCGGAGGCGCCGGGCTCCGCGGCGCCGGGTTCCCTGGTACCGGGTTCCTCGGCACCGGACTCCGCGGCACCGGACTCCGCGGCTCCAGGTCCCTTGGCGCCGGGGTGCTCTGCGTCGGGCACAGGGGCGCCGGGCTCCGGGGGGACGGGCGGCGTGGGGCCGGCGGAGGGCGTGGCGGACTCGGCGGGGAGGTACGCCCAGACCTCGTGCGCCCCGTCGCCGGGGGCCACCTTGAACGTCCAGCCGAAGAGCTCGCCGTAGAAGCGCTTCCCTGCCTCCACGTCGGGAAGCTGCACATCGATCCAGCACGGAACGCCCTCGGGGTACATACCGCCAAGCTAACGGCGGCTCACGCGACCCGCGCGCGGAGCGGGTGCGTGCGGGTGCCGCGGGGCGGCGGTCCGCACCCCGGGGACCCCGGCCGTCCGCTCTCCCGCCCGCAGCGAAAGAAACCCGCCACCCCACTCCCCGTCGCATCCCGAGAACCCCTTGGTGAAGCCCGTACTCCCCATTTGCAGTCGGCCGAATCGCGCTCCCATCACCCCTCGGTAAGCTGACGTCATGACAGGACAAGTGCGTACCGTCGACGGCCGCGTGGCCGGCCGACGTGGGCAGGCGACCCGGCAGAAGCTGCTCGACTGCCTCAGCGAGATGCTCAGCTCCTCCCCCTACCGGGACGTCAAAGTCATCGATGTCGCCCGGAAGGCGGGGACTTCGCCCGCGACCTTCTACCAGTACTTCCCGGACGTCGAGGGCGCGGTTCTGGAGATCGCCGAGGAAATGGCGGCCGAGGGCGCCACGTTGACGAGACTCCTCGAAGGGCGCTCCTGGGTGGGCAAGGCCGGCTGGCAGACCGCTCAGGAACTCGTCGACGGTTTCCTGGAGTTCTGGCGCAAGAACGACGCGATCCTCCGGGTCGTGGACCTGGGCGCCGCCGAGGGCGACAAACGCTTCTACAAGATCCGTATGAAGATCCTGAACTCGGTCACCAACTCCCTCTCGGAGAGCGTCAAGGAGCTCCAGGCCAAGGGCCGGGTCGACAAGGACGTGAACCCGGGGGCCCTCGCCGGCTCTCTCGTCGCGATGCTCGCCTCGGTCTCCTCGCACCAGAAGGGCTTCCAGTCCTGGGGGGTGAAGCAGGCCGAACTGAAGCCGAACCTGGCTCTGTTGGTCCATCTGGGCATCACCGGCAAGAAGCCCACGAAGTAACCAGGAGCACCCCTGGGCGGCCCCCGACGCAGATCCTGTCACTCAGGCGGCGCCCTCACCGGAAGGATGCCGCCTGCCGCGTCCTCACCGGAGGGACGCCGCCTGCCGCGTCCTCACCGCCGGACGATCCGGAACACCCGGATCTCCCGCTCCACCCGTGCCTGGTACGTCGCGTACGGCGGCCAGAAGCGCAGCAGTTCCCTCCATGCCGCCGCCCGCTCCTCGCCTTCCAGGAGCCGCGCGGCGACCGGGATGTCCTCACCCTTCCAGCTGATCACGGCGTCGGGGTGGGCCAGGAGGTTCGCGGTCCAGGCGGGGTGGTCGGTCCGTCCGAAGTTGGAGCCTATGAGGAGCCAACTCCGGCCGCCGGCCTCGGGCATGCAGGCCAGCGGCGTACGGCGCGGCATCCCGCTCCTCGCCCCGGTCGCGGTCAGGACGACCCCCGGCAGCAGTTGTGCGCTGAGCAGCACCCTGCCCCGTGTCGCCCGGTGCACCGCCCGGTCCAGGGCGGGTATGACATGGGGTGCCACCCGCGCGAACGCCGGAGCGGACGACACCTTCTGCACCCATCGCACGCCCAGGTCCCTCAGGCCGCTCGCGCTCTTCGAGGCCATCAGCCCCGCACCTCCTCGTCGTCGCCGCCCCCGACAATGCCCGCCAGCTCCGCGGCCCGCCCCCGCAGCCGGTGCACGGGGCCGAGGAGCAGCTCGTCGGCCGCCGCGCGCTTGAAGTACAGATGTGCCTCGTGTTCCCAGGTTAAACCGAGCCCCCCATGGAACTGGACACCCTCCGCCGCGGCGAGCCGGAGTGCCTCCAGGGCCTGGGCGAGCGCCTGCCCGCCGACCCGCTCGCCGCGCACCCCCGCGCTCCACGCCGCGTAGTACGCCGCCGACCTGGCGGCCTGCACCCCCACGTACACGTCCGCCAGCCGGTGCTTGACCGCCTGGAACGATCCGATCGGCCGTCCGAACTGCTCCCGCTGCCGCACATGGGCGACGGTCCGTTCCAGTGCCCGGTCGGCCGCTCCCACGGCCTCGGCGGCGAGGACGGCCGCGGCCGCGTCACCCACCTCGGCGAGCGCGGCCGGTACGTCCGCCTCGTCGTCCTCGCCCAACAACTCGGCGGGCGTGTGGCGCAGTTGGATGCGGCCGACCGGTCGTGTCCCGTCGAGGGCGGTCTGCCGTACCCGTACGAGCCCCGTGGCATCGGCCCGTACGAGGAACAGCAGCGTGCGCGACCGGGCGAAGCCGCCGGTGTGGGCGGCCACGAGGAGCAGGCCCGCGCTGTGCCCGTCGAGCACCTGGGCGACCTCCCCGTAGAGCCGCCAGCCGTCGTCGGACCGCCGGGCCTGCACTCCCCCGGCCCGGCCGCCGCCGGCCCACTCGCCGTGGTTGTCGCCGGTCAGGGCGAGGGCGGCGGCCAGGGCGGTGCCGGGTACGGCGAGCGCGGCGGTGAGCCGTCCGGCGGCGAGGTCGGGGAGGAGCCGGGCGCGTTGGCGGTCGGTGCCGAGGGCGAGGACGAGGGGGGCCGTGAGGACGGAGGTGGCCAGCAGCGGCGAGGGGGTCAGGGCGCGCCCCAGCTCCTCGCAGGCCAGGGCCAGTTCGGTGACCGAGCAGCCGACCCCTCCGTACTCCGCGGGGAGCGCGAGCCCCGGCAGCCCGAGCTGTTCCGCGAGCGTCGCCCAGAGCGCGGTGTCGTATCCCTGGCCGGTCCGTACAGCCGCCCGGACGTCCTCGGGGCCGCTGCGCTTGAGCAGCAACTCCCTTACCGTACGGCGGATCTCGTCCTGCTCGGTGGTGAAGCGGGCGTCCATGGGCGGGTCCCCCTCTGCTCCATCTGACGCTGCGTCATGTTAGAGCGGAAGGCGGCGGAAGCACAGGTCCCCCACCCGCAAATCTGATGTACCGTCAGATTCATGACCACTGCTGCCGTTCCGGGTGTCCGCAGGGGAACGTCCGGCCGCCGCGAGGTGGCCGTCGTCGGGGTCGCGCTCGCCGACTGCGGCCGGGTGGACGACGCGACGCCGTACGCGCTGCACGCGCAGGCCGCCCGCCGGGCCCTGGCGGACGCGGGCCTGGAGCACACCGTCGTGGACGGGCTGGCGTCGGCGGGCCTCGGGACGCTGGCGCCGGTGGAGGTGGCCGAGTACCTGGGGCTGCGGCCGACCTGGGTGGACTCCACCTCGGTCGGCGGCGCCACCTGGGAGGTCATGGCGGCGCACGCGGCGGACGCGATCGCCGCCGGACACGCGAACGTGGTGCTGCTGGTGTACGGCTCCACCGCCCGCGCCGACATCAGGGCGGGCCGCCGCACCGGCAACCTCTCCTTCGGCGCCCGCGGCCCCCTCCAGTACGAGGTCCCGTACGGGCACACCCTGATCGCCAAGTACGCCATGGCGGCCCGACGCCATATGCACCAGTACGGGACGACCCTGGAGCAGCTCGCCTCCGTGGCCGTCCAGGCCCGGGCGAACGCGGCGGCGAACCCGGAGGCGATGTTCCGCACGCCGATCACGGTCGACGACGTGCTGTCCTCCCCGCCGATCGCGGACCCCTTCACCAAGCTCCACTGCTGCATCCGCTCCGACGGCGGCGCGGCGGTCCTGCTGGCGGCCGAGGAGTACGTACGCGACTGCCGGCCCGCCACATCCGTCCGGGTCCTCGGCACCGGGGAGCACGTCTCCCACACCACCATGTCGGAGTGGCCCGACTTCACCGTCTCCCCGGCGGCGGTCAGCGGCCGCCTCGCCTTCGAGCGGGCCGGCGTCCGCCCCTCCGAGATCGACTTCGCGGAGATCTACGACGCGTTCACGTACATGACGCTGGTGACGCTGGAGGACCTGGGTTTCTGCGCGAAGGGAGAGGGCGGCGCCTTCGTGGAGAAGAACCGTCTGACCCTCTCCGGGGACCTTCCCGTCAACACCGACGGCGGCGGGCTGTCCGCCCAGCACCCCGGTATGCGCGGTCTCTTCCTCCTCGTGGAGGCCGTCCGCCAGCTGCGCGGCGAGGCCGGCGACCGGCAGCTCCGCTCCCCCGGCGGCCACCTGCCCCGTCTCGCCGTCGTCTCCGGCACGGGGGGCTGGTTCTGCTCCTCGGGGACGGTGGTGCTGGGACGGGGGTGACCGGACCGGCCCGGCAGAATCGGCGCATGAGCACTCCCGGCGCCGACGCCCCCTCCGACTTCGTACAGCTGCTGCGCACCCTGCGGGTCTGGGACCCCCAGGTCACCGAGCTGCCCGGCTTCGACCCGGCCGCGGCGCCCGCCGCACCGGTCCCCCTGTTCACCGCCTGGTTCGCGGAGGCGGTCGCGGCCGGGCAGGCGGAGCCGCACACGATGTCGCTGGCCACGGCGGACGAGGAGGGGCGCCCTGACGTCCGTACGGTGATGCTGCACGACGTGGACGGCCATGGCTGGCACTTCGCCACGCACGCAGGCAGCCGCAAGGGACGGCATCTGGCGGCCCGCCCGTACGCGGCCCTCGGTTTCTACTGGCCCGTGCAGGGGCGGCAGGTGCGGGTGCGCGGCCGGGTCACGGTGGCCCCCGCCGCGTTCGCCCAGGCCGATCTGCACGCCCGCTCCACGGGCGCGCTGGCCGCGGCCCTCGTGGGCCGGCAGAGCGCCGTGCTGTCCTCCCTGGCGGAGCTGGAGCGCGCGTCGGACGACGCCTGGGACCGGGCCGAGCGGGACCCGGACGCGCCCGTGCCCTCCTGGACGGCGTACGCGGTCGAGCCGGACGAGGTGGAGTTCTTCCAGGGCGACGCCCGACGACGCCACGTACGGCTCGTCTACCGCAGGACCGGAGGCGGCTGGGGCAAGGAACTCCTCTGGCCCTGAGGCGCATCGTGGCCTCGTGCCGCGACGGAGGACGCCTTCCCGTCCCGCCTTCCCCGTCGCGCGCGCCCTGGCCCCACCGGTTCGGGGACTTCCGGTTCGGGGACTTCCGGTTCGGGGACTTCCGGTTCAGACCTTCTCCCAGACCGACACATGCCGGGTGCTCTCGCTGGTGAACGGCCGCCGGTCCCAGTCCTCCCAGCGGTCGCGCAGCCGCATCCCGGCGAGCCGGGCCATGAGGTCCAGCTCGGCCGGCCACACGTACCGGAACGGGATCGAGAAGTGCGTCGGCCGCCCGTCGACGATCATCACGTGGTGCGACCGCAGCCCCTGCGTGGCCACGTCGTACGTGTCGAACCCCAGTCGGTCCGGGCCCACACGGAACGGCACCGCGTCCTGCCCCGGCGGCAGTCTGCGCAGCGCCGGGACCCCGACCTCGATGACGAAACAGCCGCCGGGCACGAGGTGCGCGGCGGCGTTGCGGAAGCAGTCCACCTGGGCGTCCTGCGAGGTCAGGTTGTTGATCGTGTTGAAGACGAGATAGGCGACCGTGAACGCGCCGTCCGCGCGGGCGGTGGCGAAGTCCCCGATGGTCACGCCGATCCCGTCCCCGCCGGGCTTGGCCCGCATCCGCGCCACCATGGCGCGCGACATGTCGATGCCGTGCACGGGAACGCCCCTGCGGGCGAGGGGCAGGGCGATCCGTCCGGTGCCGACGCCGAACTCCAGGGCGCGGGCCTTGTGTCCGGGCCGTTCCGCGAGTCCCGCGATCAGCTCCACGGCCGGATCGACGGTCTTCGGGGCGAACATCTCGGCGGATGTCTCGTCGTAGTGGGCGGCGACGGCTTCGCCGAAGTAGCCGTCCGGGTCGTCGACGCCGGCGTAACCGTCGTCGGGTGCCTGTGCGTTTCCGTGGTCATGTCCCTCTTCACGCATTCTCCGGACCGTACCGAGCGGGGACCGGCGGGCGCACGCGGTTTTCCCCGGGGTGTACGTGCCCGCTCGGCTCGGGGTCGGTGGTGGAGCCGGACGGCGCGGCGTGGCGTGGCCGGGCGCCCCTCCCCCGTCCCTTCACTCGTCCCGCGCCCGGAACACCGGCACCCGGACCGCCCCGGCCTGCCGGAACACCGCCTCCAGGCCCATCCCCACTTTCAGGTCCTCCGCCGCGCACTCCACGACCTCGCTCATCATCCGCGGCCCCTCCACGAGATCGACGACCGCGGCGACGTAGGGCGTCCGCTCCCCGAAGGGCGGCAGGTCGTTGCGGTGGACGACGGACCAGGTGTAGAGCGTGGCCCGGCCGTCCGCCTGCTCCCAGCGCACGTCCTCGCTCCAGCAGTGCGGGCAGAACTCGCGGGGGTAGTGGTGGGCCCGCCCGCACGCCCCGCACCGCCGCAGCAGCAGCCGTCCCTCTGCGGCCGCGTCCCAGTACGTACGGCTGAACGCGTCGGCCTCCGGCAGATCGAACCGGCCGGCCCCGGCGGCGCCCATCAGAAGAGCCCGAGCGCGCTGTCGAGGGACCAGGTCTGCCAGGACATCCCGAAGAACGCCACCACCGAGATCAGCGCCATCATCGAGTTCTGCCCCTGCTCGGCCCAGTCGTGGATCATCAGCACGAAGTAGAGCAGGTTGAGCAGCAGGCCTCCGACCAGCGCGACGGGGGTGAGGAAGCCGAGGATCAGGCCGAGCCCCAGGGCGAGTTCGGCGTACGCGACGACATACGCCATGGTGCGCGGCCGGGGCTTCACCACCACGTCGAAGCCGCTCCGCACCGCCTCCCACCGGTGTTTGCCCGCGACCCCGGCCGCCCAGGCGATCCCGGCCCCCTCGAACCAGGTCTTCTTGTCCTTGTGCCGCCAGCTCTCCAGCCACCACAGCCCGAGCCCGATCCGCAGAACAGCCAGCCATTCACCACCGGAGAGCCAGACCGAGTCCATCGCTGCCGCCCTTCGCACCCGCGCAGGTTTCTGACGGTACGTCAGTTCAGCGGACGGGAGGGCGATGCGCAAGACGCGCGGAGCAGACGGGGGCGGCAGCGGCCGGGGCTCCCCGGCACCCTCATCCGCGCCACGCACCCCCCACATTCCGGGAGACCTACGCCACAGACCTCACCCACACCTCCTCAGCCGTGATCAATCCGCAACCAATTCCGGTCTTGACCGAGACCCATCAATGGGGGACGTGAATACGCTCGGGCACATGGCCGACTCCAGAGCATCCGCGCCCCCTGCCTCCGACCACCCGGTCTATGTGATCGGCGGCGGACCCGGCGGGCTGGCCGCCGCCCACGCGCTGCGCGCCCGGGGCGTGCGGGCGGTCGTGCTGGAGAAGTCGGACGCGGTGGGGGCGTCCTGGCGGAGGCACTACGACCGGCTGCGGCTGCACACCACCCGGCGGCTGTCGGCGTTGCCCGGCCTGCCGATGCCGCGCCGCTTCGGCCGGTGGGTGGCCCGGGACGACGTGGTGCGGTACCTGGAGAAGTACGCAGAGGTCCACGCGCTGGAGATCGTGACCGGCGTGGAGGTCACCCGCGTCGAGCGGAACCCCGACGGCACCTGGCTGCTGCGCGCCACCGGCGGCCGGGAGCTCACCGCCGGCGCGGTCGTCGTGGCCACCGGCTACAACCACACGCCGCACATCCCGGACTGGCCGGGCCGCGACACCTACACCGGCGAGCTGTCGCACGCCTCCGCCTACCGCAACCCCGGGCCCTACGCGGGCCGCGACGTCCTCGTCGTGGGCATCGGCAACACCGGCGCCGAGATCGCCGTCGACCTCGTCGAGGGCGGGGCGGAGCGGGTACGGCTCGCGGTGCGGACGGCGCCGCACATCGTGCGCCGCTCCACGGCCGGCTGGGCCGCCCAGTACAGCGCCGTCCTCGTCCGGCGTCTCCCGGTCGCCCTGGTGGACCGGATCGCCAAGCCGATGGCCAGGCTCAGCGTGCCCGACCTGTCCGCGCACGGACTGCCCCGCCCCACCTCGGGCCTGTACTCCCGGGTGAACGAGGGCTCCATCCCAGTCCAGGACGTCGGCATCATCGACGCCGTGCGCAAGGGGAAGGTGGAGATCGTCGCCGCGGTCGAGAAGTTCGAGCACGGCAAGGTCGTCCTCGCCGACGGCTCGCACGTCGAGCCCGACACCGTGATCGCCGCCACCGGCTACCGCCGCGCCCTGGAGGGACTGGTCGGACACCTCGACGTCCTGGACGGTCGCGGCAAACCGGTCGTGCACGGCGCGCGCTCCCCGCGGAACGCGCCCGGCCTCTACTTCACCGGCTTCACCAACCCCATCAGCGGCATGTTCCGCGAACTCGCCCTCGACGCGGAGAAGATCGCCAAGGCCGTCGCCCGCGCCGGCGGGGTCGCCACGCGCGACGCGGTCACCGTGCAGGTGCGCGCCGCGCGCTGAACGGACGCCGGATACCGGTTCACCGCCGGCACCGCCGCGTTGTCGCCCTCGACCTCGGGGGTCCGGACGCGGGGGTGCGGGTGCGGGGGTGCGGGTGGACCGCCGCCCAAGCCGTATACGTCTGACCGCTGCCCTCTGCGGGTACAACTCCCGTACCGCCGCGTAACTTTGCGCGCACACCCATTCCTGACTCCGCGTCAGTTAAGTAGTCTGAAATCTGACGCTGTGTCAGTTAGGCGAGTAGCACGTGATCGCGTTACGTCAGTGAATTGGCTGTCACACAGGAGCGGGCGGACCGATGCTTGGATCAACCCACGGCACCCTCACCACCGACTCCCGCCGGACCCGGGCCATCGCCTGCGGCGAGCACTCCCAGCAGATCGTGCACGGCAGACCGGCCGAGGCCGGGGACCTCGATGTGAGCGGGCGCCCGCTGCACGCCGCCGTCCCCGATCTGGACCGGTTCTTCCGCCCCGAGTCCGTGGCCGTGGTGGGCGCCTCGGACGCGGAGGGCCGGCCCAACACCGGTATCACCCGGCAACTGCTCGCCTGGGCCGAACGGGTCGGCGCCCGGCTGCACCCCGTGCACCCCACCCGGCAGTCCGTCTTCGGCCTCCCCTGCTCCCGCTCCGTCGCCGACCTGCCCGAACAGGTCGATCTCGCCGTACTGCTCGTCTCCGACCCGCTCCCCCTGATCGACGAACTCGCCGAGGCCAAGGTGAAGTTCGCGGTCGCCTTCGCCTCCGGCTTCGCGGAGACCGGCGAGGAGGGCGCGGCCGCGCAGGAGCGGCTGGCGGCCGCCGTCGCCCGTTCCGGAGGTCTGCGGCTGCTCGGCCCGAACACCAACCTCAACGCGTTCGAACGTTTCCGCGACGACCTGGACGGCCCCGCGATCGCGCTGATCACCCAGTCAGGGCACCAGGGCCGCCCGGTCTTCTCCCTCCAGGAACTCGGCATCCGCCTCTCCCACTGGGCCCCCACCGGCAACGAGGCCGATCTGGAGACCGCCGACTTCATCTCCTACTTCGCCGAGCGCCCCGAGGTGGGCGCCATCGCCTGCTACATCGAGGGCCTCAAGGACGGCCGCTCCTTTCTCCTCGCCGCCGACCGGGCCGCCCGGCGCGGGGTGCCCGTCGTCGCCGTGAAGGTCGGCCGCACCGAGGCCGGCGCCCGCACCGCCGCCACCCACACCGGCAAGCTGACCGGCGCGGACGCCGTGGTCGACGCGGCGATGCGGCAGTACGGCGTGATCCGCGTGGACGGTCTGGACGAACTCCAGGACACGGCGGCCCTGTTGGCGCGGGCGCGGCGCCCGAGCGCGCAGGTGCCGGCACGCCCGGTGGCCGACGGTGTCGTCGTCTATTCGATCTCGGGCGGCACGGGCGCGCACTTCGCCGATCTGGCGACGGAGGCCGGACTGCGCCTGCCGACGCTGTCGGAGGCCAAGCAGGCCGAGCTGCACCAGTGGATCCCCCGCTATCTGAACGTGGCCAACCCGGTCGACAACGGCGGGCACCCGGTGGGCGACTGGCGCGGCCCCCGCATCCTCGACGCGATCCTCGACGACCCGGCGGTCGGGGTGCTGATCTGCCCCATCACCGGCCCCTTCCCGCCGATGAGCGACAAGCTCGCCCGGGACCTGGTGGACGCCGCCGAGCGCACCGACAAGCTGGTGTGCGTGGTGTGGGGGTCCCCGGTGGGCACCGAGGACGCCTACCGCGAGACCCTGCTCGGGTCGTCGAAGGTGGCCACCTTCCGTACCTTCGCCAACTGCATCACGGCCGTCCGCGCCCACCTCGACCACGCCCGCTTCACCACCGCCTACCGCTCCCCCTTCGACGAGGCACCGCGCTCCCCGTCGCCCTCCTTCCGCAAGGCCCGGGCGCTGATGCGGCCGGGGCAGCAGCTGAGCGAGCACGCGGCCAAGCAACTGCTGCGCGCCTACGGGATACGGGTGCCGCGCGAGCAGCTGGTGACCAGCGCGGCGGCGGCCGTGCGCGCGGCGAGCCTCGTCGGCTACCCGGTGGTGATGAAGGCGTCCGGGGCGCGGATCGCCCACAAGACGGAACTGGGCCTGGTGAAGGTCGGGCTGACCTCCGCCAGCCAGATCCGCGACGCCTATCGGGAGCTCACCGACATCGCCCGCTACGAGGACGTGCCGCTCGACGGGGTGCTCGTCTGCCAGATGGTCGAGCGGGGCGTGGAGATGGTCGTGGGCGTCACGCACGACGAGCTCTTCGGGCCGACGGTGACGGTCGGGCTCGGCGGTGTCCTCGTCGAGGTGCTCCGCGACGCCGCCGTCCGCGTGCCGCCCTTCGGGGAGGACCAGGCCCGCGCCATGCTCGCCGAACTGCGCGGCCGGGCCCTGCTGGACGGCGTACGGGGGGCGCCCCCGTCCGATGTCGACGCCCTCGTCGAGGTCGTCCTCCGTGTGCAGCGGATGGCGCTGGAACTCGGGGACGAGATCGCGGAGCTGGACATCAACCCGCTGATGGTGCTGCCGAGGGGGCAGGGCGCCGTGGCCCTGGACGCGCTCGCGGTCTGCCGCTGAGCGCCACCACCGCACACCGGACAAAGCCATCACACCCCGTAACAAGTGGAGCAACCACATGTCCCACTCCCCCCTCGAACCTCCCGAAAAGTCCCGTGACTCATTGATACGGCACACCACTGACAACGCCGTCTCGTGGATCACCCTCAACCGCCCCGAGGCGATGAACGCCCTCACCCCCGACCAGCGGGAACACCTCATCCAGCTGCTCACGGAGGCCTCCGCGGACCCGGCCGTACGAGCGGTCGTGATCACCGCGACCGGCCGCGGCTTCTGCGCGGGCGCCGACCTGCGCGGCTCGGCGGCCCGCCCCGCGGAACGGGTGGCCGGCGATGTCGCCCGCACCATCCGCCTCGGTGCCCAGCGCCTCGTCGCGGCCGTGCTCGACTGCGAGAAACCGGTGCTCGCTGCGGTGAACGGCACCGCGGCCGGCATCGGCGCGCACCTGGCCCTCGCCTGCGATCTGGTCCTGGCGGCCGAAGAGGCCCGTTTCATCGAGGTGTTCGTCCGCCGCGGCCTGGTCCCCGACGGCGGCGGCGCCTACCTCCTGTCGCGGCTGGTCGGCCCGCAGCGCGCGAAGGAGCTGATGTTCTTCGGCGACGCCCTGTCCGCCGCCGACGCGGAACGCCTCGGACTGGTCAACCGGGTCGTCCCTGCCGCCGACCTGGAGAAGACCGCCCGCGAGTGGGCGGAACGCCTCGCCAACGGCCCGACCCGGGCCCTGGCGCTGACCAAGCACCTGGTCAACACCTCCCTGGACACCGACCGCGCCGGCGCCTTCGCCGCCGAGGCCGCCGCCCAGGAGATCAACATGACGACGGCGGACGCCCGGGAGGGCCTCGCGAGCTTCACCGAACGCCGCGCGCCACGGTTCGAGGGCCGCTGAGCACCCGGCCCGAGGCCGCCGGACCGACCGCCGACCGGCAACCGGCAACCGGCAACCGGCAACAAGCGACCGGCGACCGGCGACCGGCGACCGGCGACCGGCACGACCCTTCACTTCTGACGATCCGTCAGTTTCAATGGGTGCTGTGATGGGACATGCGGGAATGGCGGCGGCCGCCGTCCGATATCTACGGTCCGACCGGACGCGTGCGGCCACGCCGACGCACCCGGTCGACGCACTGCCCCGCCCCGAACTGCGCTGTGTCCGCGAGGACGAGCGGGCGCCGGTCGACCAGGCGGAGTTCCGCCGCGTCCTGGGAAGCTTCGCGACGGGCGTGACGGTGATCACCGCCCCGCCGGCACCCGACACCGCCCCGGACCCCGGGCAGGCCCGCCCCGCCGGCTTCGCCTGCCAGTCCTTCTCCTCGCTCTCCCTGGACCCGCCCCTCGTCGTCTTCATGGTCGGCCGTACGTCGACGACATGGCCCCGCATCGCCCTCGCGGGCGTCTTCTGCGTGAACGTACTCGGCGCCGGCCAGGGCGAGTTGTGCCGTCGCTTCGCGG
Source organism: Streptomyces sp. NPDC042364 (assembly GCF_056437585.1). Lineage (NCBI taxonomy): Bacteria > Bacillati > Actinomycetota > Actinomycetes > Kitasatosporales > Streptomycetaceae > Streptomyces > Streptomyces sp. NPDC042364. Next base: position 198,103 of record NZ_JBWKAJ010000005.1, read on the forward strand.
TGAGCGGCTCGGACAAGTTCGCCGGAGTCGCCCACGACCCGGCCCCCGTCACCGGCTCGCCCCGCCTCGCCGGCGCCGCCGCCTGGATCGACTGCACGATCCACGCCGTGCACCCCGGAGGGGACCATCTGATCGTGGTGGGCAAGGTGGAGGCGCTGGGCACGGCCGCCGAACGGGACGGAGCGGGCGAGCCGCTGCTGTTCCACCGGGGCCGCTTCGGCGGCTTCACCACCGACTGAAGCCTCGCGGCCTCAGCCCACCGCCACGACCGCCCCGCCGCCGATCACCACACACCCGGCGGCCAGCGCACCCCATGTGAGGATCGCCGCGCAGGGCTGTACCGGCCGGCCCGCGTGGGCGCGTACGACGGTGAAGTGCACCGCCAGGGCCGGGGGCAGGGCCACGGCGTAGAGCGCGAGGCCCGCGAGCTGCCAGGACGGGACGGCCAGGGCCGGGAGCACCCACAGGGTGCAGGAGGGCGGGATCCACCACCAGGCGGTCCGTCCGGTCAGCTCCCGCGCGGTCCAGTGGGCGACGCGCACGGCCGGGACGACGTACGCCGCGGTCAGCACACCACCGGCGAAGAGGATCACCACGGCCATCAGCGGAACGACCGCGAGAGCCGCGAACGGCTCCCCGCCCCCGGGCCCCGCCTGAGCGCCGAGCGCGACCACGAACAGCACGGCACACACCAGCGCACCCTCGACACCGAGCACGGCCATGGACACCGCCGAGGGCTCGGCGCCCCCGGGGGCCACGCCCTCGCCCGTCGCCTCCGTCCTCGCCATGGACACCACCAGCACCCCTCCCCATCTATAGGGAGTGTGCCCGGCACGGAACGGTTGCGCCCGCCCCACCCCGGAACCGCCGCATCCCGGCCCCGCCCCGTCCCGGAACCGCCGTACGTCAGGCTCCCGCCACCGCCACGCTCCCGCCGCCCGCGGTCGCGGTCGGCCGTCGGCGCCGGATCACCAGCGCCATCAGCGCCGCCACCGCGCACAGCGCCCCGGAGGCGTACCAGACGAGGGCGGCGCCGACCTGGTGGGAGGCGAGGACCCAGCCGGCCATCGGCAGGCAGCTCGACACTGAGGGCCTGCCCCCGCGCAGAGCCGCGACGTGGAGCGCTATGGCGGTTCGCTCCGTCTGCCAGAAGGCCGGGATCTCCTGACACAGGCACTCAGCCACAGGGTCAGGCCACCAGGGCACGGACGAGCATCGTGCCCACGGCCCTGCCCTCCGGCGGATCGATCAGAGACACACACACGCCGGAGAAGCCGTGCCCCGCCAGGATGCGCCCCCACTCATCCGGGGTGCGGTCGTGCCGCAGTCCGGCTCTGGCAGGCTTGGGCCCCTGACTGCCTGGAGGCAAATGCGAGAAGGCCAGGATTCCACCCGGCGCCATACGCGAGCGAATCAGCGGGAACAGAGTGTCCGGATCGACGAACCACACAGCACCAAAGATCGAGAGCACGACATCGAACGTCTCGTCCGTCTCGCTCAGGAACGCCGTCGCCTCCGCCGTACGGAACGCGATGCCCGGCAGATCACCCCAGCGCTCCCGTGCGACCGCCTCGCGGGCGGGGGCGATGTCCACCCCTTGACCTGTCGCGCCAAGCGTCACGGTTCGGCAAGGACTTCGATGTGAACACGGGCCCGTGGGAGCTACGCCTACTCGACCGGTCGACAGGCCGCGCGAGCATCGAGCGGTACTCGACCACACCGCAGTGAGGGATCGGGGCGCTCCCCTGCGGGAGCCGCCCCGTGTGGGCGCCTGGCCACCGAATCCGCCCCGGCCGGTTCGAAAACGGCAGGTACGCGCTCCGATGATCGTCACGAAGGTGACGGCGGCGACGAACCAGGCGCGGTGCACACGGGAGCGCCCCGGCGCGCGACGGGATGCGTGGGGCTGCTGATCGGCGGCGCTACGGGCGAGCGCGGGCGCGTCGTCGGCTCTCTGGGTCATGCCGCCGACAGCCACCGTGACGGGCACCGGGCCGGCCGCCGGGCCCGGTGCCCGTCACCGTCGGCCGCGGTCTCGGCACGGCCCAGTCGATGCGCCGGCACCTGCAAGGAGCCCTGGGCGTGACGCCGACCGCGTACCGCCGTACGTTCCGCTCGGGCGGAGCGACAGCCGCGGCCCTCCCGCAGCAGCCCTGACCGCAGGCCCCGCGGCGGCGCCCGGCCGCCCTCAGCAGGCCCCGTCGAGCAGCAGCTCGGCGGCCACGGTCGTCCCGTCGGTGCGGACCGTGGCGGCGACCGCACTCGCCCGCTCCCCGGTCTCCGGGGCGAGCGCCACCTCCAGCGCGGCCGACAGGGACGCGTAGGTCGGGGTGGGGCCGTCGTGGGCCGCACCGATACCGAGGGCGGCCACCCGGCCCGCCCAGTACGGCTGGTCCGCCAGCTGCGGTACGACGACCTGGGGCGCACCGGACCGGGCGGCCGTGGTCGTGGTGCCGGCGCCGCCGTGGTGCACGACGGCGGCCACCCGGCCGAACAGCGCCTGGTGGTTGACCTCGCCGACGGCGAGGCAGTCGTCCCGCTCGTCGAGCAGGGCCAGATCGGCCCAGCCGCGCCCCACGAGCACCCGGCGGCCCTGCGCCCGCACCGCGTCGACGGCGACGCGGGCGACGTCCGCCGAGGCGTGCATGGGCATGCTGCCGAAGCCCACGTAGACCGGTGGTTCGCCGGCGTCCAGGAACGCCGACAGCCCGTCCGGCAGGGGGCGTTCGTCGGGCAGGAACCACGCGCCGGTCTGGACGACGTCGAAGTCCGGCATCGTCCGCGGCGGGTCGAGGACCGGGTCCGTCGCCAGCCAGGGCCGGTCGCCGACGACGTAGTCACGGACGCCGTCGACCGGGGGCAGCCCGGCCGCGGCCCGGTTGCCGTTGAGCGCCTCCCCGAAGAGCGCTTCGACGGCCTGGGCGTCGAGGTCCCACAGCACCCGGTTGTCGGTCACGTCCGCGGGCAGCGGTCGGCCGGGGTAAGCCAGCGGGGGACGGTCCGGCGACGGCAGCGTGAGCTGCTGGAAGGTCACCGGCACCGAGGGGATGCCGAGCTTCTCGGCCACCGAGCGCGCACCGGCCATGGCCGGCATCATGCCGGTCGCCACCAGGACGTCCCAGCCCTCCGCGGCCGCGGTGATCACCTCGAACTGACTGGCGATCACCTGTGCGGCACGCTCGGGGAGGGACGACGCGGGCGGCGCCGCCTTCGTCAGCGCCCGCGCCGACGGCCCGTACGGCACCATCTCCACGCCGATCCCGGCGAGCAGCTTTCCGAACTCCTCGTCCGCCGGGCCGCACACCCGCACCTCGGCGCCCGACTCCCTCAACCGTGCCGCGAGTCCGGCCATCGGCTGGACGTCCCCGCGCGACCCGTAGGTCGACAGCACAACGCGCACCTCACCACTCCCCGATCTCCTGCGGATTTCCGCTCAGGCCGGTGATTCTGCGGTACGACCGGGCCCTTGTGGCAAGACCCACCGTGCGCTATAAGTTGAGAGTGGCAAGGAGTCGGTGACCTCCTTGCCCTTTTGTTTTGCGCCGCGCCGCGCCGCACCGAACCGCGCCGAGCCGGCCGGCCGGCCGCGAGCCCTCGCTCCCGCCCGGCGCTCAGAACGTGAGCACCGCCCGCGCGACCCTCCCCTCCGCCGCGTCCTGGGCCGCCTTCGGGAAGTCCTCCACCGGATAGGTCGCGGTCACCAACTCGTCGAGCAGCAGGCGCCGTTCGCGGTACAGCTCGGCGTAGAGCGCGATGTCCCGCTGGGGGCGGGACGACCCGTAGCGGCAGCCCAGGATCGACTTGTCCAGGTAGAGGGAGGAGACCCGGAAGGACGCCTCGGCCGTCGCCGCCGGTACGCCCAGCAGCACCGCCTGCCCCCGCCGGTCCAGCAGGTCGATCGCCTGGCGGATGAGGTCGACGCGGCCGACGCACTCGAAGGCGTGGTCGACTCCGGTCGGCGCGACCTCCCGTACGCCCTCCGCGGAGGTGAGGAAGTGCGTGGCGCCGAACTGCCGGGCCAGGGCCTCCTTGTCCGGGTTGGCGTCGACGGCGACGATCCGCGCGGCGCCCGCGATGCGCGCCCCCTGGATGACGTTGAGCCCGATGCCACCCGCCCCGATGACGAGCACGCTCTCGCCCCGGTCGACGCGCGCCCGGTTGAGGACCGCGCCGACCCCGGTCAGCACGCCGCATCCGATCAACGCGGCGGACGGCAGGGGAACGTCCCGCGGAATCCGCACGGCCTGCACGGCCTTGACCACCGTCCGCTCGGCGAAGGCGGAGTTGGCGGCGAACTGGAACACCGGTTCCCCGCCGCGCGTGAACGGCCGCTCCGGGCGGCCGATGGCGCGACGGCACATGGTGGGCCGCCCCCGGTCGCAGTCGGCGCAGGTCCCGCAGTTGGCGAGGGTGGACAGCGCCACATGGTCGCCGGGCCGGACATGGGTGACACCCGCGCCCACCGCCTCGACGACGCCCGCGCCCTCGTGCCCGAGCACCACCGGCGCCGGGAACGGGATCGTCCCGTCCACCACCGACAGATCGCTGTGACAGAGCCCGGCCGCCGCCACCGCCACCCGGACCTCGCCGGGTCCCGGTTCCCGCACGTCGAGATCGTCGACGACCTCGGCCCGCTTCCCGTCGAACACGACGCCTCTCATGCCGGCACCTCCCGCCACGCCGTCGGCCGGCCGGCCACCCGCAAGATCGTCACGGCCCTCAACCCCTCGGTTCCCTCGGCAGGCCGAGCACCCGCTCGGCGATGATCGTGCGCTGCACCTCGTCCGAGCCGCCGTAGATGGTGTCGGCCCGGCTGAACAGGAACAGGTGCTGGAACGGATCGAGTTCGTACGGTGCCCGCGCCGACCACTCGGCGGGTCCCACCGCCGCCCCCGCGCCCCGCACCTCCATCGCCAGCTCCCCTAGCCGTCGATGCCACCGGCCCCACAGCAGCTTGGCCACGCTCGGCGCGCCCGGCTCCTCCGAACCGCCCAGCGTCCGCAGGGCGTTCCACCGCATCACCCGCAGCTCGGCCCACTGCCGTACGAGCCGCTCCCGTACGACGGGGTCGTCGGCGGCGCCGCTCTCCACGGCGGCCCGTACGACGTCACGCAGTTCCTCCGCGAACCCGATCTGCTGGGCGAGCGTCGACACTCCGCGCTCGAAGCCGAGCAGGCCCATGGCGACCCGCCACCCGTTGCCCTCGCCGCCCACGACATGCTCCGCGCGCGCCCCGTCGAAGAACACCTCGTTGAACTCGCTCGTGCCGGTCATCTGCCGGATCGGCCGCACCTCGACGCGGCCCGGCTGGCGCATGGGGACGAGCAGGAACGACAGCCCGTGGTGCCGCCGTGACCCCGGCTCCGTGCGCGCCAGTACGAAGCACCAGTCCGCCTCGTGGGCGAGCGAGGTCCAGATCTTCTGCCCGGTGACCGTGTACGTCCCGTCGCCGTTGCGTTCGGCCCTGGTGCGGACGCCCGCGAGGTCCGATCCGGCGCCGGGTTCGCTGTAGCCCTGGCACCACAGCTCCTCACCGCGTGCGACCGGCGGCAGGAACCGCTCCTTCTGCTCCCGCGTCCCGAAGGCGATCAGGGTGGGGGCGAGCAGCTTCTCCCCGATGTGCCCCGACCTGGGCGGCACCGCGGCGCGCGCGTACTCCTCGGCCCACACGACCTGCTGCACGAGCGTGGCCGTCCGGTTCCCGTACCCGCCCTCCGGCCACCCGAGTCCGATCCACCCCGCCGCGCCGAGGGTCCGCTCCCACGCGTGCCGGTCCCCGGCGGAGCCGGCATGCGCGGACAGCCAGGCCCGCGCCTCACTCCGAAACGCCGTGTCCTCCACCCCGAGCCCGAACTCCATCGCTCGCACCGCCTCCGGTCGACCACACGAAACTTCCGCCGCACCCGCGCCCCGGCACTGCCGTCGAACCCGGCCGGCATCCCGCTGACCGGCGCACACGGAGTGCCGCGGCTGATCAGGGCGGCTTAGAGCTCCGAACAGAAGTGGAGCCCGGCTCGCGACGCCTGGCACGCACGCTCGCCGCGTTGCCGAAAGCCCCTGGTAGCCCCGCTACAAGGAGCTTCCGGCGCCTTGCGATCGCACGCACCAGACGCCGCGAGCCGATCGGACTCCACTTCTGTTCGGAGCTCTTACTCCACCAGGCGCCGCCCGCCCAAGGGGCGCGGGGAACCGCGCGACCAGCCGCACCCCACCCGCACCCACCGAACAACCCGCACCCCCACCCCCTCAGGGGCGCGGGGGGGGACCGCGCGAGAGAGCACAACCCACCCGCGGCCGCCGAACAAACCCGCACCCGGGCTATGAGGCGCCCTGATTGGGCCGTTCCCCCGCCGCCGCGGCCCGCGCCATCTCCTCCACCCGCGACAGCATCGGCATCGGGTCCACTCCCACCGCCGCCGGCAGCACCTCGGCGATCCGCTGCGGGGTCCAACCCTCCTCCGCCCAGGCCGAGCGCAGCTCCCGCGGCTGGGCCCAGACCGCGATCTTCGGCCCCGCCACCGTGTACACCTGCCCGGTGATCCCCTCCTCCCGAGCCCGCTCGGACAGCAGGTAGACCACGAACGCCGCCACGTCCTCCGGCTCGCCGATCTCGGTCAGCTCCACCGGCACCCCGGCGGACATCCGCGTCCGGGCGACCGGCGCGACCGCGTTCGCGGTCACCCCGTACCGGTGCAGCCCCAGCGCCGCGCTCCGCACCAGCGAGATGATCCCGCCCTTGGCCGCGCTGTAGTTGGCCTGCGAGACGGACCCCTGGTGGTTGCCGCTGGTGAACCCGATCAACGTCCCGGCGCGCTGCTTCCGCATCACCGCCGACGCCGCCCGGAACACCGTGAACGTGCCCTTCAGATGCGTGGCGACCACCGGGTCCCACTCCTCCTCGGACATGTTGAACAGCATCCGCTCCCGCAGGATCCCGGCGACGCACACCACCCCGTCGATCCGCCCGTACGCGGCGACCGCCGCGTCCACCACCCGCTGCCCGCCGGCCATGGTCGAGATGTCGTCGGCGACGGCGACTGCCTCGCCCCCGGCCGCCTCGATCTCCTTGACGACGGTCTCGGCGACGGAGCTGGTCGGTTCGGAGCCGTCGACGGACACGCCGTAGTCGTTGACGACGACCCGCGCGCCCTCCGCCGCCGCGGCGAGGGCGACCGCGCGGCCGATCCCCCGTCCCGCGCCCGTGACGGCGACGACCTTGCCTGCCAAGAAGTTTCCCACCCCGGCCCCTTCCCCTCACCACGGTTTCTGACGGACCGTTAGATCTGCTCGCACGCCGATTCTACGACCCGTCAGATACGGCCGCACAAGCCCCGGGGAGGGCCGATGTCACTGCCCACGGAGTTCCACGACATCGCCAAGCGCGTGAACAACTGGGGGCGTTGGGGCGCGGACGACGAGATCGGAACGCTCAACCTGATCACCGACGAGGTGGTCCGCGAGGCCGCCGGCGGGGTACGTTCCGGGCGCCGCGTCCCGCTCGCGCTGCCCCTCCAGCAGGACGGCGTCCAGACGGGGATGATCCCCGGCCGGGTCAACCCGCTGCACGTCATGGTGCAGATCAACCAGGAGATCTTCGGGCCGGGCACGGTCGCGTGCAGCGACGACGCCGTGACGATGGGCCTTCAGGCGGGCACCCACTGGGACGCCCTCACCCATGTCTCCCACTCGGGCCGCCTCTACAACGGCCGCCCGGCGGACACGATCACACCCCACGCCGGGGCCGCGTTCGCCGGCATCGACAAGGCCCGTCACATCGTCTCGCGCGGTGTGCTCCTCGACATCCCGCGCGCCCTGGGCCTCGGCACCGGACGACTGCCCGGCGGCCACGCGGTCACGCCCGAGGACCTGGCCGCGGCGGAGGAGTCGGCGGGCGTGCGGGTCCGCGCGGGCGACATCGTCCTCGTCCGCACCGGGCAGGTCCAGGCGTATCTCGCGGGGGATAGGCACGGGTACGCGTTCCCGTCGCCGGGGCTGTCGATCCGCACCCCGGAGTGGTTCCACGCGCGGGATGTCGCCGCCGTCGCCAACGACACGATGACCTTCGAGATCTTCCCCCCGGAGATCGAGGGCCTCTGGCTCCCGGTGCACGCGCTGCACCTGGTCGAGATGGGGATGCCGCAGGGCCAGAACTGGAACCTGGAAGAGTTGTCCACAGCCTGTGGACAAGCGGGGCGGTTCGACTTCCTGCTGTCGGCGATGCCGGAACCGTTCGTCGGCGGTACGGGGACACCGGTGGCTCCGGTGGCGGTGCTGTGAGCCCGACCCCCGCCCCCGTCCCGGCCTGGCCTCCGACGCCCCCGGCGGGCGCCCGCCGGGTTCGTGGGCCAGCTGGCGGCGCGCTGCTGCCCGCCCCGAGCTCGGCACCGCGCGCCGCCATCCGGCCTCGGCGCACCCGCCCCGCTCCCGGGCCCAGTCGGGAGCCGACGCCGAAACACGACCCACGCTCGTCGAGGGCTCCCGTCACCGAAACCCTCGTCGTCCCCTCGCGGCGAATCGATGCCCCCAAGCGTGATCAAACGGACACGACACGTCAACACCCGTTCGGGGATTTGCGCCTCGGGGCCCGGGTCCCGGATCCGCGCACGGGAGCACCACCGGCGCACTCGACCACCACCCGAGCGGAGCGGGCCGGTACCGCGCCGCGACGCGCAGGCGCATGCGACGCGAACGCGCGCGCCGGGCGCCCGCCGGTTCGGGAACACGTCCCGGGGCGCCCACCGATAGTGGGGGCCTCCCCGCGCCTACCGATTCGGGGGTGCCCGCCGGGCGCCTACCGTTCGGGGGTGCGGGCGCCTACCGATTCGGGAGTGCCTGCCGGGCGCGCGCCGGTTCGGGAGGCGTGGCGCGCGACGGCCGCGTCCGGGCCCGGCGGTGTGGCGCGCGACGGCCGCGTCCGGGCCGGGGGTCGCTCGCGCAGCTCGCCGCATACCCCGCGGGGCAGACGGGAGGTTGGACGACAGCCCTCAGACCGCCCCGTACGCCAACCCGCCGCGCACCACCGCCGGCACGCCCGTGACCGCGCGGCCCGACGGGCACACGGCGGGGGCCGCGACGCCGCCCGCGCCGGTCGTTCCGGACGTGGCGGGAGCGACGCGGTCCAGTTCGCACCAGATGCGTTTGCCGATGCCCTCGTGGCTCCAGCCCCATCGGTCGGCGAGCCCCTCGACGAGTGCGAGGCCGCGTCCGCCCGTCTCGTCGCCGTCGGGGCGGCGGGGCGTCGGCGGACACGCGCTGGTGTCGGCGACCTCCAGACGGACCGTGCCGACGGAGCCGTCACGGAGCCCGGACAGCAGCAGACGCAGTACCGCCGGCCGACCGGTGTGGACGACCGCGTTGGTGACCAGCTCGGAGACGAGCAGGATCAGCGTCTCGCCCAGCGGCTCGTCATCCCCTATCCCGGACCCGGCGAGCCGTGCACGGGCCCATCTCCGGGCGCGACCCACTTCTGCGGGGTCGGGCCGGATCTCCAGCTGCACTTGAAGCACCTGCACCGCTCACACCATCCGAACCGGCGGACACGTCGCCGCACGCCCCTCCGGGGCCACGATCGTGGTCATCTTCTGCTCGGCCGACTCCACAGCCGTCGGCACCGGGGTCACGGAACGTGATTCCCTTACTGGACAGCATGGTTGACGTACAGTCACCTCAACAAGCGCTTCGGGCATATTCCAGCGCGAAGGAGTACGCCTGGGGCATACTGTGCGACGCTCAACGCGAGGAGTCGAACAGACCGGAGTGACGCGCATCCGGCCCATTTCACGGGCGGCGGGCATCGCCGGTTCCGGGGCTGCCACAGGGGCAACACCGGGCCGGCCGCGCCTCGGAACCACTCGCATCCCCCAGAAGGTACCGGAGTACGACTCCGACTCCAGGCCGTGACAAGTCACACCTAGGACACAACCCGGTATCAACGCTCGGTAATTCCGGTATGCCACGTTCCGCGACATTCAATCCCGAAGCCGCCACGGACTTCACGGTCGCCCTGGTCAGCGCGGTCAGCCCGCCTCGACCAACAGTTCGCCCGCCAACGCTTCCTCACTGTCCGTCACCGACCCGACACGTTCGGCCCGGACCCACGCCCGCTTCAGACACAGGTGTACGTCGGCCTCCCAGGTGAACCCCATACCGCCGTGGACCTGGAGGCAGTCGCGGGCTCCGCGCACCGCCGCCTCGTCGGCCAGCAGCCGGGCCGCCGCGATGTCCACCGGGTCGGCGGTGACGGCCGCCGCGTAGACCGCCGCCCGCGCCACCTCCACCCGGACCAGCAGTTCGGCGCAGAGATGCTTGACCGCCTGGAACGCCCCGATCGGCCGCCCGAACTGCTCCCGGGTCCGGGCGTGTTGCACGGCCGCCTCACCCGCCCGCACCGCCGTGCCGAGCTGCTCGGCGGCGGTGAGCAGCACGAAGACATCGCCCGGCCGGGCGGTACGGGAGTCCGCCGGCACCCGGTGCAACGGCGTCAGCGGGTCGACGGACCGCATCGCGACCGCCCCTGCCGCGTCCCCCGTCACCACGTCGGCCGCGTCCAGCCACTCCACCAGGCCCCCGCCCCCGACAGCGGTCACCACGGTCTCGCCGGTGGCGGCCCCCGGGACTTCTCCCGCCGCCAGGTGCGTGGCCACCAGCGGCCCAGGCAGTAGCGCGCGCCCCGCCTCCTCGAACACCAACACGGCCTCGGGCAGCCCCAGCCCCACCCCGCCCTCCGCCTCCGGCAACCGCAGCGAGAAGAACCCGGCCGCACCCAGCTCCCGCCACAGCCCCCGATCGAGCCGCAGCGCGTCGACGGTCCCCCGCAGGGCGTCCCGGCCGAACCGACGATCGAGCAGCTCCCGGGCGCCACGCTTCAAATCCCTCTGACTCCGACTGAGTTGAAACCGCATCCCAAGAGCCCCTCATCACGGCCGAATACGACAGCGCGCCCGGTTCGGCCCCGGGCCGAACGGAAGCGGGGCGCAGCCCCCGCCTTCCAGGGGCGCGGGGAACTGCGCGACCAGCCACGTCCCACCCGCACCCGCGAACCAACCAGGTCACCCCACCCCCGAAGGCGCCCCGGCCGCCCCACGGCCACCCGTCCCTCACCCCTTCGGCAGCCCCAGAATCCGCTCCCCCACGATGTTCCGCTGGATCTCCGACGTCCCCGCCGCGATCGTGTACGACAGCGAGCCGAGCCGATCGAGAACCCAGGGCCGCCCGAGATCGAGCCCGTCCGGCCCCAGCACCTCCACCGCCGCGTCGTACAAGTCCTGACGAGCGCGCGAGTACCTCAGCTTGAAGACCGAGCCCCCCACCCCCGGCACCCCTCCGGAGGACTCCGCCTCGCTGACGTTCCACTGGGTGAGCCGCCACAGCGTCCGGAACTCGGCGTTCAGCCGCCCCAGCCGTCCCCGGACACCCGGATCGTCCCAGCGCCCGTTCGACCGCGCCTCCCGTGCGACCTCCCCCAACACCTTTCGGCAGGCGACCACTTCGCCCACGAAGGCGGTGCCCCGCTCGAACGACAGGGTCACCATGGTCACGCGCCAGCCGTCGTTCTCCGCGCCGACCCGGTTGGCGACGGGCACACGGACCTCGTCGAGGAAGACCTCGGCGAACTCGGTGGAGCCGGCGAGTGTGCGCAGCGGCCGTACGGTCACGCCGGGCGCGTCCATGGGCATGGCCAGCCAGGAGATGCCCCGGTGCTTGGGCGCCGAGGGGTCGGTCCGCACCAGCAGCTCGCACCAGTCGGCGACTTCGGCGTGGGAGGTCCAGATCTTGGAGCCGGTGATCACATAGTCGTCGCCGTCGCGGTACGCGCGTGTGCGCAGCGCCGCGAGGTCGGATCCGGCGTCCGGTTCGCTGAAGCCCTGGCACCAGACCTCCTCGCCGCGCAGTACGGGCGGCAGCCAGCGCGCCCGCTGCTCGGCCGTGCCCTCGGCGGCGATGGTGGGTCCGGCGTGCAGCAGTCCGACGAAGTTGGCGCCGACGTAGGGGGCGCCGGCCTTCTCGGTCTCCTCCAGGAAGATCAGCCGTACGGTCGGGGAGGCGTCCCAGTGGACGTCGGCGTACCCGGCGTCGTACAGCGTCCGCTGCCAGCCGAGGTCGTAGGCGCGCCGTGCGGGCCAGTCGTCGGGGGACGGCTTCGGCGGCAGGGAGGGCAGGATCTTCGCCAGCCACTGCCGCAGTCGCGCCCGGAACTCCTCCTCCTGCGGGCTGTACGCGAGATCCATGGCCGGGGGCCGCCCGTCACCTGTCGAGGTCGAGGTCGAGGTCGAGCATGCGGATCGCGTTGCCGCGCATGAGTTTGTAGACCGTTTCGTCGTCGAGGCCCTTCACATGGTCGAGGGCGACCTCCTTGGTGTGCGGGAAGGTCGAGTCGACGTGCGGGTAGTCGGTCTCGAAGGTCGCGTTGTCGCGTCCGACCACGTCCAGCGAGGCGACGCCGTGCTTGTCGCGGAAGAAGCAGCAGAACATCTGACGGTAGTAGTACGTCGACGGCGGCTCGGGGATCAGATCGCGGACGCCGCCCCAGGCCCGGTGCTCCTCCCACACGTCGTCGGCGCGTTCCAGAGCGTAGGGAATCCAGCCCATCTGGCCCTCGCTGTAGGCGAGTTTGAGGCGGGGGAAACGGACCAGGACGCCGCTGAAGAGGAAGTCCATCATCGAGGCCATCGCGTTGTTGAAGGAGAGCGAGGCCTGTACGGCGGGCGGGGCGTCGGGGGAGGCGGCCGGCATCTGGGAGCTGGACCCGATGTGCATGTTGACGACCGTGCCGGTGTCCTGGCAGACCGCGAAGAACGGGTCCCAGTAGCCGGAGTGGATGGAGGGCAGCCCCAGGTGGGTGGGGATCTCGGAGAAGGTGACGGCGCGGACGCCCCGGGCGGCGTTGCGCCGGATCTCGGCGACGGCGAGGTCGATGTCCCACAGCGGGATCAGGCACAGCGGGATCAGCCGGCCGCCGCTGTCACCGCACCACTCCTCGACCATCCAGTCGTTGTAGGCGCGCACACAGGCCAGGGCGACCTCCTTGTCGTGGGCCTCGGCGAAGGTCTGCCCGCAGAAGCGGGGGAAGGAGGGGAAGCAGAGGGAGGCCTCGACGTGGTTGAGGTCCATGTCCGCCAGCCGGGCCTCGGGGTCCCAGCAGCCGCGCCGCATCTCCTCGCGGGTGATGCCCTCCAGGGTCATCTCGTCGCGGTCGAAGCCGACGGCGGCGATGTTGCGCTTGTACGGGAACTTCAGGTCCTCGTAGATCCACCAGTCGGTCGGCTGTCCCTCGGGGTCCATCGTGATCTGGTACTTCCCGGCGACATAGGCGAGCCGGCCGATGCCCGCGGTCAGCGGCTGGGGGCCGCGCTCCCGGTACTTCCGCGGCAGCCAGGTCTCGAAGAGGTGTGCGGGCTCGATCACATGGTCGTCGACGCTGATGATGCGGGGCAGTTCGGTCATGGATCCCCCACTCAGTTATCTGATGGACCGTCAGATCCTTGTCGAGCAGGTTAGTGGCACACCCCTGGACCGACAAGGCGCCCCGGCCTACGCTCTGCCCACCATCTGACAGCTCGTCAGCTCTTCGGACGAGTCCTCCAGGCAGGGGGCCGCTGTGAACGAAACCGCCCACGCGCTCGGCACGTCCCGCACCCTCTGGGAACTCCTCGACCGCCGCGCCGCGCTCACCCCCGACCGGCCCGTCCTCCTCCAGGACGACCGCACCCTGGGCTTCGGCGAGCTGCGTTCCCGGGCCGAACGGGTGGCGGCCGGGCTGTACGGCATGGGCGTACGCCCCGGCACGGTCGTGGCCTGGCAGCTGCCCACGAGGATCGAGACGGTCCTGCTCTCCTTCGCCCTGGCCCGTCTCGGCGCCGTGCAGTCCCCGGTCATCCCCTTCTACCGGGACCGCGAGGTCGGCTTCGCGCTCCGGGAGTCGAAGGCGGAGTTCTTCGCGGTGCCGGGCGAGTGGCGGGGGTTCGACCACACCGGGATGGCCCGGCGGCTGGCGGCCCGGGGGGTCTTCGAGGCGTACGGCGGCCTCCCGGAGGGCGACCCGGCGGTGCTGCCCGCGCCGCCGGCCGACGGCACCTCCGTGCGCTGGATCTACTGGACCTCCGGCACCACCTCCGACCCCAAGGGCGTCCTCCACACGGACCGTTCCCTGATCGCGGGCGGCTCCTGCCTCGCCCACGCGCTGCGGCTCACCCCCGACGACGTGGGTTCGATCGCCTTCCCCTACGCCCACATAGGCGGCCTGGACTACCTGGTGATGCTGCTGCTGTACGGCTTCCCGGCCGTGCTGTTCGAGCACTTCGCGCTGCCGGCCGCGCTGGAGGACTACCGCAAGCACGGGGTGACGGTGGCGGGCGGGTCGACGGCGTTCTACTCGATGTTCCTCGCCGAGCAGCGCAGGCAGCCGGGCGTACCGGTCGTCCCCTCGCTGCGGCTGCTCGCGGGCGGCGGCGCGCCGAAGCCGCCCGAGCTGTACCACTCCGTCGTACGGGAGATGGGCGTGCAGCTGACCCACGGCTACGGCATGACCGAGGTCCCGATGATCACGATGGGGGCGCCGGACGACTCGGCGGAGAACCTGGCGACCACGGAGGGGCGGCCTCCGGAGGGGATGGAGATACGGATCGTCGACGGGGAGGTGCGGTTGAAGGGGGAGGCCGTCTGCCAGGGGTATCTGGACCCGGAGCAGTCGGCGGCGGCGTTCGACGCGGACGGGTTCTTCGTGACGGGCGACCTGGGCCGGCTGACGGACAGCGGTCATCTGGTGCTGACCGGGCGGCTGAAGGACGTCATCATCCGCAAGGGCGAGAACATCTCCGCGAAGGAGATCGAGGACCTGCTGCACCGGCACCCGGCCGTGCGGGACGTGGCGGTGATCGGGCTGCCGGACGCCGAGCGCGGGGAACGGGTCTGCGCGGTCGTGGAACAGCAGCCGGAGGCCGAGGCGCTGACCCTGGCGGCGGTGGCGGCCCATCTGCGCGCGGAAGGGCTCTCCGTCCACAAACTGCCGGAGCAGGTGGAGGTGGTGGACGCCCTTCCGCGCAACGAGACCCTGCGGAAGGTGCTCAAGTACAAGCTGCGCGAGCGCTATGCGTGAACCGGGCGGAAGGGGTCACGAACCGAACGGGACCGGCCCCCTTCGCTGATCATTCGGGCACGGTGAAGTAGCGGGCGAACGCGGTCACGACCTCCACCTCGTCCACCTTGCCGTCGGCGTTGGTGTCGAGGGCGGCAGCGGTGGCGGTGGCGATGTGCTCGGGGACGCCGAGGGCTCTGAGGATGCGGGCGGTCTCGTCGACCGTGGCCGAGCCGTCCGCGTCGGCGTCCGCGACGGCGAGGGCCGCGTGCAGGAAGGGGCGGGCGATCTCGGCGAACCGCTCGGGGTTGTCGCGCAGCCGCTTGACCGCGCCGTTCACGAACTCGTCCCGGGTGATGCGCTGGTCGCCGTCCCGGTCCGCTATCCCGGCCATGCCCTGCCAGAACGCCTCCGCACCGCCGTACAGGGCCTGGCCCCTGTCCGTGCGGGCGGGGGTGCCGAACTCGTTGAGAACCGCCTTCGCCGCCGCGCTGAAGTCCTCGCGGTCGATCCAGCCGTTGCCGTCCTGGTCGAAGGTGGCGAACCGGGCGGCGATCCGGCGCTCGTACTCGCTGCTGACCATGTTCTCTCGGGCCCGCCTTACGTCGAGTGGAATGCTTGTCCGTGCCTGTCGGTGTTCTTCGGGTTCCTCGGACGGAGCGTACGACGTCTGCGGGCGGGGCGGAGCGCGAAAGTGGCGCTTGTACCAAGACTGCGGGAATTCCGGGACAACAGTGTGGCTCCCGGCGTGCGGTCAGGCCGACAGGGCGTCGGCCTCGTCCTCGGGCTCCGGCGCCACCGCCGACCTGACGTCCGGGTGGACGTCGAAGAGGCGGCGGACACCCAGGGCGGCCATGACGCGGTTGACGTGCGCGCCCTCCGTCGGGCCGCCGGCCCGGCCGTCGGGCGGGAGGATCAGCCGCAGCCTTCCGCGGCAGGAGCGCATGAGGCGGCGGGTGGCGATGAGGACGCCCACCCCGCTGGAGTCGCAGAAGACGACGCCCGAGAGGTCGAGGACGAGGCTGCGGCGCCCGTCGGCCACCGCCTCGTGCACCCGCTGACGGAGCACCGGTGAGGTCACCAGATCCATCTCGCCCGACACCCGCAGCACGGCCCACTCACCCTGCTCGCCGTCGGTCACTTCGAACTCCACCGCGATGCCTCTCAGTCGCCGAACCGGAAGCGAATACACCGCTTCCTGCTGCGCGGCTGCCCCGCCGTCGTTCCATGAAACACCCGTCCCGCGCCGAAGGCGCGTGGCAAGCGAGCCATTTCACGGACCTTTTCGGTGAGATTTGCATCGAGTACGGTCACTAGTGATCGAGAACCGATCAATAAGTGCTTGAGATCCATACAAGTGCGGTCCGGAGTAGGCAGTTTCGCGCTGCGGAAACACCGCACCGGAGCCCGGAGGACGGGCCGACGCCCAAGTGGGCGGCCTGACCGGTACATCGGAGGAGGTCCCTACCACCTTCGGCCTCGCGAGGGGCGCACATTGCCATAAAGGGGCGTGCGTGATCAGCGGTGCCGACTACATTCGAGAACGCGGTGCACACCGGCTGGACGCGTGCGGGGCGACGGCCCGGCCGGGGCCGGACGGAAGGGCCCGCGATCAGGAACGGCGCAGACACGAGCAGGGTGAGGGGGCCGTATGGCGACGCAGGACGCACCGCCCCGCTGGGACCTCAGGATGCGACAGCGGCTGACGCACGGCGAGGCGGCCGCGCTCGGTGAGCTGTACGACCGGTTCGCTTCGCTCGTGCACGGTCTCGCCCACCGCGTCCTGGGAGACGAGCGGGCCGCCGACGGCATCACCCGCGAGGTGTTCGTGCAGGTCTGGGAGAACCCGGAGGCGTACGACCCCAAGCAGGGCCCCCTGCGCTCCTGGGTCGCCGCGCTCACCCACCGGCTGGCCGTGCAGCGGCTGCGCGCCACCGGGACCGCCGCGCTCGCCCGCGGCGGCGAGGGCAGCGCCGAGGAGCTGGAGCGCAAGGTCCACCAGGCGTCGGTCGCCGCCCGCGCGGACTACATAGTGCAGGCCATGCCGACGCCGCTGCGGGCCGCCCTCGAACTGGCGTACTTCCAGCGCCGCGACTACCGGCGGACCGCCGCCGACCTGGGCGTCACCGAGGACGAGGCGCGCCGCCGCCTCCGCCTCGGCCTCCAGCTGCTCGCCACCGCCCACGACACCCGCCCCTCCGGCACCCCGCCCGAACCCGGGGGCACGGCGTGAGCGACGGAACGAACGCCTCCGGCGCGTACGGGGAAGAGCCGGAGGACACGGTGGCGAGGCAGACCGGGCGGAAGGCGGACGACGAGACCGAGACCCCGAAGGCCCCGAAGGCCCGGGAGACCCGGGAGACCCGGGAGACCCGGGAGACCCGGGAGACCCGGAGGGGTCCGGAGCAGCCGGAGAACAACGAGGCGACGAGGGCGACCGCCGGGGAAGCCGAGGGGACGTGCGGCCCGCGGACCGGCGCCGACGGAACCGGCGGCACCGGCGGCACCGGCGGCGGCACGACGAGTGGCACCACGGCGAGTGGCACCACGGCGAGCGGCACCACGGCGAGCGGCGGCGGTGCTGGTGAAGCGGAGCGCGACGGCGGTGAGCCGGAGCGTGGCGCCTGTGGCCCGGACAGCGACCGGTGTGGTCGGGAGACCGACGGCAGCGGCGGCGGTGGGCCCGAGAGCGGTGCCGTCGCCCCTCGGGCCGGCGGCGGTGGGCCGGTCGCGTCCGGCGGGCGCCGTCAGCCCCGGAACGGCGACGCACCGGTCGGGCCGCCCCGGATACCGCTTCCGCGGGCCTCCGTGGAGGACACGGGACTGCCCCTGCCGGACCCCGCCCCGCGGCGAACACCCCCGTCGGCTCTCCCCCAGGAGCACCCGACGCCACCACGCGACGAGCCGGACTCGTCCCCCGAACCGTCATCGGCCACACCCCACGCCCCCTCGGCCTCCCCGGACTCCCCGGCCCCTCTCGTGCTGGAGCACCGGGTGCTGAAGGCGCTGCTCGGGGCGTGGGCCCTGGCCGTGTGCTCGGGCGAGGAGGCGGCGGCGGTGGAGGAGCATCTCGGGGTGTGCGGCGGCTGCGCGGACGAGGCGCGGCGGCTGCGGGAGGCCGTGGGTCTGCTGCACCCGCCGGAGAGCCTCGACCTCGACCCGTCGCTGCGCACCCGGGTCCTGCGCAGCTGTCTGGACCGCCGTGCGCCCCGCGTCCCCGTGCCCGGCTGGGCGGCGCCGTACGACGCTGAGACGGCCCGGCTGGACGCGTTGCTCCAGGACATCGACGAGGCCGACTGGCACGCGCCCGTACGGCTCCGCTGGTTCGAGGGCGAGGGCCCGGTGA
The DNA here is from genome assembly GCF_056437585.1 of Streptomyces sp. NPDC042364. NCBI lineage: Bacteria > Bacillati > Actinomycetota > Actinomycetes > Kitasatosporales > Streptomycetaceae > Streptomyces > Streptomyces sp. NPDC042364. The sequence continues at coordinate 216,522 of NZ_JBWKAJ010000005.1, forward strand.
CCCGGCGTACGACCGTCGCCGGGGTCATCGCGCACCTGCTGACCGTCGACGGTCTCGTGGCGACCGCGCTGGGCCTGGCGGACCCCCTGGAGCGCCTGGCGGCGGCGTCGGACAGCCGTACTCCCGAGGCGCGCACCGAGGCGTGCTGGAAGGCCTCGCACGTCCCGCCCGGCCGTGCGATCCGCGGGCCGTGGCGGGAGCAGAGCCATGACATCGTCCGTACGACGTCGTTCCGGGGCGGCGGCCCCGAGGACGCCGACGGCTCCGCGGGCTCGGGACGGCTCGTCGTCTCGTACGGCGCGTTCGAGCTGCCGCTGCGGGACGCGATGCTCGACCGGGCGTTCGAGTGCTGGATCCATGCGGAGGACATCGCGGAGGCGGTGGACTACCCGTACACGGCGCCCTCCGGCCGTCATCTCCACGGGATGATCGACCTCGCGGCACGGATGCTGCCCCTGGTGCTGGCCGAGCGCCGGCGGACCGGCCTGGCGTCGCGGTCACCCGCGGCGGGCCGCCATCTCGTGCCCGTCGGCGCGCCCGGGCGCAGCCTCCGCCTGGAGATCGAGGGCTCCGGCGGCGGCGAGTGGCTGATCCCGCTGGACTCCCCCGGCGCGGTCGGCTCGGCCGAGCACGAGATCGCTCACGTCGCCCTCGACGGCGCCGAGTTCTGCCGGCTCGCCGCGGGCCACGTCGCGCCCGAGGAGGCCGCGGCCGGCCAGGTGGGCGACCGCGACGCCATCCGGGACGTCCTCTTCGCAGCGGCGTCCCTGAGCCGGATGTGACCGCGCCCGGCGCCCTCGGCCGGAGACCCTGCCCCGTCGCGCTGTCGTCCCGTCGCCCCGTCGCGCTGTCGTCCCGCGGCTCGTCGTCCTACGCGAAGACGACGGTCCGGCGTCCGTTCATCAGGATCCGGCGCTCGGCGTGCCACTTGACGGCCCGCGCCAGCGCCTGGCACTCCACGTCCCGCCCGACCGCGACGAGCTCCTCGGGGGTCACCCCGTGGCCGACCCGCTCGACCTCCTGCTCGATGATCGGCCCTTCGTCGAGGTCGGCGGTGACATAGTGCGCCGTCGCCCCGATCAGCTTCACACCCCGCGCGTGCGCCTGGTGGTACGGCTTCGCGCCCTTGAAGCTCGGCAGGAACGAGTGGTGGATGTTGATGATCCGCCCGCTGAGCTGCTTGCAGAGGTCGTCCGAGAGCACCTGCATGTACCGGGCGAGCACCACCAGCTCGACCTTCTCCTGCCGGACGATCTCCAGCAGCCGCGCCTCGGCCTCGGCCTTGGTGTCCTTGGTGACCGGGATGTGGTGGAAGGGGATGTCGTACGAGGCCACCAGCTCGGCGAAGTCCGTGTGGTTGGACACCACCGCCGCGATCTCGACCGGCAGGGCCCCGATCCGCGCCCGGAACAGCAGGTCGTTCAGGCAGTGCCCGAACTTGCTGACCATCAGGACGACGCGCATCTTCTCCTCGGCGCGGTTGATCTGCCAGTCCATGTGGAAGGAGTCGCCGATCGCCGCGAAGCTCGCCCGGAGCTTGTCCAGGCTCACCGGAGCCTCCGCCGAGAAGTGGACGCGCATGAAGAACAGACCCGTGTCATGGTCACCGAACTGCTGGCTGTCCTCGATGTTGCAGCCGGTCATGAAGAGGTAGCTCGACACGGCGTGCACGATTCCCTGCTTGTCGGGGCAGGAGAGGGTGAGCACGTACTGGTCGGCGGGCGCCGCGGTGCGGGTGGGCTGCGCGTTCATGCCCGACAGGGTCGCATACGGCGTACCCGTGTAGGCAATCGTCCCGGGTACCGGACCGCCCTGCCGGCTAGGCGGCCCTCGTCATGATCCGCAGTACCTCCAGCGTGCGCGGCGGGGTGTCCGGGTCCTCGCCGTCGCTCATCGACAGGCGCACATGGGCCTCGCGGGCAGCGCGGACCGCCTCGGGCCAGGCCGGGTGGTCGAGGTAGGCGGAGACGGGTGCGTCCGGCCCCACCTGGTGCATGATCCGCAGTACGCGCAGCACGGCGGTGTCGACGAGCGCCGCCTCCTGCGCGTCACGGAAGATCGCGCCCACGTACTTCTCGGCGGACCAGTTGTCCAGCCAGGTGTCCTCGACCAGGCGGTACACGGCGTCGGTGACGTCGCCGTATCCGTCGACGCCGGCCAGCCAGACGTCCCGCTGGAAGACCGGATCGGAGAGCATGTGCAGCGCGGAGCGCACATTGCTGCGCCAGCGCCACCAAGGCATGTCGTTCAGTGGCATGCCGCCCATGGTGGATGAGCGACGCCCACGACGGGAAGAGTTCTCCATACCTTGGACGGTCATCGCTCCCGCGTTCCTCTCTGCACTCCCTCGAAAATACGATCGTAGCTTCCCGTAATTCACCTCCCGGTCACCTCGCGTTGACCGATCGTCACGCCCGGGTTGGTCGTGTGACGGAATCGTGCGGAGCCATGACCGGCAGGCGACGCACCCCAGCAGACCGTCCCCCACTCATCCGCCCCGGCGGTTTCCGCCGTGTCGGGACGAAACGGGCCGGTTCCCTGAGAGTCGCCGCGCTGGCGCTGTGTGCGTCGCTCGCCACCGGGTGCGGGGTCGTCTCCGGCGTCGCGGGGGGTTCCGGGGACGGCCCCATCACCGTAATGACCTGGGCGCCGGAGAAGACCGCCGCCACCAACAAGCCCGGTATGCCGGCCATGGCCAAGGCATACGCCCGCTGGGTCAACGCACAGGGCGGGATCAACGGGCGTGAGCTGCGCATCCTCACCTGCAACGACCACAACGACACGGTGGGCGCCGCGAAGTGCGCCCGCCGCGCGGCCAAGGAGGACGCCGTCGCGGTCGTCGGCTCCTACAGCCAGCACGGCCGCTCCTTCCTCTCCCCGCTGGAGTCCGCCGGCATCCCCTACATCGGCGGTTACGGCGTCACCGACGACGAGTTCTCCAGCTCCCTGTCCTACCCGGTCAACGGCGGCCAGGCCGCGCTCATGGCCGGCCTCGGCGAGCAGCTCGCGAACACCTGCGGCCCGGTGGCCCTCGTACGCCCCGACTCCATAGCGGGGGACCAGCTTCCGCTGCTGCTGAACTCGGGGCTGCGCTCCGGGGGCCACCGCGGGGCCGAGGACCAGCTGGCCGTCGAGGACGCGAGCGAGTACTCGGACCACGCCCGGCAGGCGCTGCGGCGGGCCACCGGCGACCCGGCGAAGCCGGGGTGCGTGGTGCCCGCGCTCGGCGACCGCACCTCCACGTTCATGGACTCGTTCCGGCGTGACCGCAAGGACTACCCCGCCGTGCGCACCGCCTCCGTGCTCGGCAGCGTCGACCAGTCCCTCATCGACTCGACCGGCGGCAGGTCGGGACCGTACGAGGGGACGTACGTCACCGGCTGGTACCCGGTCGAGACCGACAAGCGCTGGGACCGGATGAAGAAGGTGATCCGGGAGCACGCCTTCGACGACAACCGGATCGACCCGGCGGACCCGGGCGTGCAGACCACCTGGATCGCGTACACCGTGCTGAGGTCCGTCATCGAGAAGATCGGCGACGGCGAGGTCACCTCCCTGGCGATCCGCAACGCCCTCGACAACGGTCTGAAGGTGACCACCGGCGGGCTGACCCCTCCGCTGACCTGGCGCTTCGAGGACCTGATCGCCGCCGCCGGCTTCCCCCGGCTGATCAATCCCGAGGTCACCTTCCAGGTCGTCCGCAAGGGCCGGCTGGTCGCCGCCCGGCAGGACTTCGTGAACGTGGAGCAGACCCTCGTCGACGCGCAGCTGTGACCCGCCGGCGGAGCCGATCCCCGAAGCTGCCTCCTAGAGCCGCCCCCTAGAGCTGCCCGGCCTGGCGCTGGGTCAGGCCGTACTCGGCGGCGATGCCGTTCCACAGCCGGGCGGCCTTGGTCTTCTCGGCGCTCGCCGTGGTGCTGGCCTGGTTGCCCGCCTGGGTCTCGCCGGTGGAGCGGGCCTGGCCCCTCTTGCAGAGCTTCCTCTTGCCGGCGACCTGGTCGGCCCACGCGGCGTAGTGGTTGTCGGCGGAGGCGGAGGCCTGCCACGCCTTGGTGAGCGCGGTGGTCAGGGCGGCGTTGTCCGGCAGCTTGTCGACGGACAGCTCGCCGAGCCGCGTGACGAGGCCGTTGCGCTGCTTGGCCGCGTTCCGCAGGTCCGTGGCGGCCTGCCCCAGGTTGGTGCAGGACCGGATGTTCGCGACCGCCTTGATCACGCTGTTGCGGCTGTCGCCGCTGTCCGCGAGCAGCTTGTCCAGCGCGACCGCCTGCTCCTTCGCCGGGTCGGCCGGCGCGGACGCCGACTTCTCGGCCGAGGGCTCGGACGCCGACACGGTCTTGCCGTCGCCCTGCCCCTGGTCGTCCTTGGCGCCCCCGGCCATCAGGGCGCCCGCGCCGATGCCGAGGACGGCGATCCCCACGCCCACGGCGGCGATCAGCGGCACCTTGGACCGCGTACGGCCCGCCGAGCCCCCGGCGTCGCGTCTCGCGGAGGCCCGCCCTCCGTGACCCCCGTGGCCGCCGTGACCCCCGTGGCCGCCATGACCGCCGGGGCCCTGCGGCGGCCGCGCGGCGTACGGCTGCTCGATCCTCGGCATCTGCTGCGTGGCCCCGGCCGGCCCGGCGCCCGCGGGCTCACTGCGGAAGAGGCTGTCGAACACATCCGGCTGCTGCTGCGGCGCGCCGTACCCCTGGGCCTGGGTCCGGTCCGGCGCCTGCTGCCGAGCGGCCACCGGCGGAATGTACTGGGTGGCCTCGGCGTCCGGGTTCCCCAGGGGCGCCCCGTGGCCCGCGCCGTTGTCCGGGCCCCGTCCCGGATACGTCGTCGCGTCGGCCGGTGTCTCCGGCGGCAGCGCGCCCGGACCCACGGGAGGCAGGTACTGGGTGGCGGCCTCCGGTGCCGCGGGCACCGGCGGTATGTACTGCGTCGCCGCCTCGTCACCGGGCATGGGGCCGGCCGACGGCACCGGCGGAAGGTACTGGGTGGCTCCCTCGTCGACCGGCGCGGCCGACGGCACCGGCGGAAGGTACTGGGTGGCTCCCTCGTCGACCGGCGCGGCCGACGGCACCGGCGCCCCGCCCGAGGCGAGGGAGACCTCTTCCGCGACCGGCGGCAGGGGCATCCCGGAGCCGCCTCCCGGGTACCCGTCGCCCCCGTACGCGGCCTGCGACGCCCCGTGGGGTCCGTACGCGCCCTGCGACGCCCCGTGGCCCCCGTACGCGCCCTGCGACGCCCCCTCGGGCGGCAGCGGCAGGCCGTGGCCCTGAGCACCCTGGTCGCCCCATTCGGGGGCGGGGGCGCCGCCCCAGGAGCCGGCAGGCGGCTGGTCCCGCACGCCGTGACCGCCGTGCCCCCACGGCCGGGCCGGCGGAGCGGGGGGCAGCGGTGCCGGGGGCAGCTCGCTCGGGTGGAGGGGTGCCCCACCGTCGGAGGGCAGCACGATGCCTTCGCGCGCGGGCCGCGCCGAGGGCTCCTCGCCCTGTCCACTCTGCGTCACCGGGACTCCTACGAATGGGGGACTTGCGGAATCGTCGCCTCACGCTACCGGTTCCCGGGAACCGCCTCAGCACCACCCGCATCCCACCCGGCGGCCAAGCCCCGGGGATTCCCCCATTCCTGCCATTCCCGAGCGGACGACGCCCCATTGAGGGGCATCGCCCCTTCGAGGGGGCGCGGGGAACCGCGCGCGACCGGCCCCCTTCGGCCGGAACTACGCCGCCTGGAGATCCATCCGCGCCCCGAACTCCCTGACCACCGCCTCCTCCCGGAACGGTTCCAGCCGCTGCTGGAGGTCCTCCAGATACTCGGCCCCCCGATTCGACCGCAGCGACCCGAGCAGTTCCACGGCTTTCATCCCCGTGTGGCACGCCTGCTCGACCTCCCGCTGCTGCACCTGCGCCGTGGCGAGCAGCACATAGCCGATCGCCCGCCGCCGGGCCCGCGACTCGGGATGCCCGGCCAGCGACTCCTCGGCCCGCCGCGCCGCCGCGTCCGCCTGCCCGAGGTCCCGGTGACAGTGCGCCAGCTCGTCGGCGAGATACGCCTCGTCGAAGTGCCTGATCCACGGCGGGTCGTCCCCGGAGGACGGGTCCGCCGCCTCCAGCGCCTCGACCGCCCGTCCGGCCGCCGCCTGCGCGGCGCGCGCGTCACCCATCAGCGCGTGCCCGCGCGCCTCCGCCGCGTGGAACATGCACTCCGCGCGCGGTGTGGCCCGCCCGCGCGCCCCTTCCTGCGCCGCGCGCGCCAACTGCGCGATCTCCCGCGGGTTCCCGAGCTGCGCCGCGAGGTGGCTCATGGACGCGGCGAGCACATAGCCGCCGTACGCGCGGTCGCCCGCGGCCTGGGCGAGACGAAGCGCCTGGATGTAGTACCGCTGGGCGAGCCCGGGCTGCCCGGTGTCGACGGCCATGTACCCGGCGAGTTCGGTCAGCCGGGCGACCGCGGCGAACAGCTCGCGGCCCACCGCCTCCCGGTACGAGCCGGCCAGCAGCCCCGAGACGACACTGTTCAGGTAGTGCACGACGACCGGCCGGACATGCCCGCTGCCGTACTGGTGGTCGAGGTCGACGAGCGCCTGGGTCATCGCGCTCACGGCCGCCACGTCGGCCGGCCCGACCCTGGGTCCCGCCGAGCGGGCCACCTGGGAGTCCGGTGCCGAGATCAGCCAGTCACGGCTGGGCTCGACGAGCGCCGAGGCGGCGACGGACGACCCCGACAGGAAGTCCCGCCGGCCCACGTCGCTGCGCCACAGCTCGCAGACCTGCTCGATGGCCCCGAGGACCGTCGGCGAGAACTGGAGCCCCACGCCGGACGCGAGGTTCTTGCCGTTGGCCATGCCGATCTCGTCGATCGTGACCGTACGGCCCAGCTTGCGGCCCAGCGCCTCGGCGATGATCGCGGGGGCCCGGCCCCGCGGCTGCTGTCCGCGCAGCCAGCGCGCGACGGACGTCTTGTCGTAGCGGAGATCGAGACCGTGCTCCGCGCCGCACATGTTGACCCGCCGGGCGAGCCCGGCGTTGGAGCAGCCCGCTTCCTGGATGAGCGCCTGCAGTCGTTCGTTCGGCTGCCTGGCGACGAGCGGCCTTGCGGCCATGGCGTACCCCCTGTGGCTGTGGTGCTTGCCCACGCACCGAGTTGACGTGTCCTCAGCGGCCGGCCCCCTTCGGGCACGCGGTCACACGGCCCGGTGCGCGCACCGAACACGCGTACCGAGATCGCGTACCCGCATATCGAAGGGATCCGGCCTCGAAGATCAATGCCCCACCGACATACCGAAGATGCGAGACATGCCAGGATTGCCGGGGTAAACACGGATGCTGTACCCCACACGTGGCTACCCGGCTCACTCGGTCGTCCCTCCCGCGCGCCCCCGGACGTGCACCCATGCGCCCCGGCCCAGTTGGCGATGCTCTCCCCCGCGCATGTGACATCCGTAACCACCGATGAGCGCTAGAGTTGTGTTCATCGTGGAAGAGACCATCGCGGGCCCTGAAGCTGCCCACATCCCGACGCAGCGTGGTGAAACGCTGCTGGACGCCGCCGTTCGATACGCCGAAGAACGCCACTGGGACGTGGTTCCCGGTACGTGGCTGGAAGCAGTCGACGGGGTGCAGCACTGCTCTTGTGGCAGCGCCGTGTGCGCGACCCCCGGCGCGCACCCGGCGCGTGAGGACTGGGCCACCCAGGCGACAGGCAGTGCGACCGTCGCGCGCCGTCTGTGGTCCAAGCAGCCGACCGCGTCGATCCTGCTGCCGACGGGGCGCGCGTTCGACACGATCGACGTTCCCGAGTCGGCCGGCCTGCTGGCGCTCGCCCGGATGGAGCGCATGGATCTCACGCTCGGTCCGGTGACCTGGACGCCGGACCGTCGGATGCACTTCTTCGTCCTGCCGGGCGCGTCGGTCAAACTTCCCGACCTCGTACGGAAGTTGGGGTGGTCCCCGCTGTCCCTGGACCTCAGGGCGCTGGGCGAGGGCGAGTACGTGGCGGCGCCGCCGACCCGGTACGGGTCGCGGGGGGCCGTGCAGTGGGCGCGTCGTCCCACCGCGGCGAACCGGTGGCTGCCGGACGCGGAGGAGCTGATCTCACCGCTCGCGTACGCGTGCGGGCGGGACGGACGCCGGTAGGCAAACGCTCTGGGTGGGGGCTGCTCGTCATCTCGCGGCGGCGGGTTGAACGTGGCGGTGCACGCAGTTCCCCGCGCCCCCGAAGAACCCGGGGCGCCTTCGACCGGAAGGAGCAACCGGCGTGAGCGATTCCGTCGCCGTACGTGTCCAGGGGCTGTGGAAGCGGTTCGGGGCCCAAGTGGCCGTCGCCGGAATCGACCTGGAGTTGCCGGCCGGACGGTTCATCGGGCTCGTCGGGCCGAACGGGGCCGGGAAGACGACCACCCTGTCGATGGTCACCGGGCTGCTGCGACCCGATCAGGGGTCCGTCGAGGTCGTGGGGCACGACGTGTGGCGGGACCCGGTGGAGGTGAAGGCCCGGATCGGGGTGCTGCCGGAGGGGCTGCGGCTCTTCGACCGGCTCACGGGCGCCGAACTCCTCTCCTACACCGGCCGGTTGCGTGGCCTGCCCGGCGCCGAGGTGGACAAGCGGGCCACCCAGCTCCTGGACGTACTGGACCTCGCGGGCGCCCGGCACAAGCTCGTCGTCGACTACTCGACCGGCATGCGGAAGAAGACCGGACTCGCCGCGGCTCTCCTCCACAACCCCGAAGTCCTCTTCCTGGACGAGCCGTTCGAGGGCGTCGACCCGGTCTCCGCGCACACCATCCGGGGCGTCCTGGAGCGGTACACCGCATCCGGCGCGACCGTCGTCTTCTCCTCCCACGTCATGGAACTCGTCGAGTCGCTGTGCGACTGGGTGGCCGTCATGGTTGCGGGCAGCATCCGCGCGCACGGACCGCTGGCCGAGGTGCGGGGTGCGGCGCCGTCGCTGCAGACGGCGTTCCTGGAGCTGGTGGGGGCGAGCGGGCGGGACACCGGGGCGGATCTGGACTGGCTGGGCGGCGGGACGGCGTCATGACGAGCGCGGCGAGCGGGGTGCGCACCGAATCCGTGACCTCCGTCGTCGTCCGTCTGAAGCTGTCGCTGCTGCGGAACGGCCTGCGGCAGTCGGCCGGGCGGCGGGCCGTGTACCTGGCGTCGGTGGTGTTCGCCCTGCTGTTCACGGCGCTCACGCTGATCGGGCTGGTCGCGTTGCGGGGCGAGGCGGACGCGGCGGCCGTGATCGTGCCGCTGGTGGCGGTGCTGGCGCTCGGCTGGGCGGTGATGCCGCTGTTCTTCCCGAGCGGTGACGAGACGCTGGACGCGACCCGGCTGGTGATGCTGCCGCTACGGCCACGACCACTCGTACGGGCGCTGCTGGCGGCCTCGCTGGTGGGCGTCGGGCCGCTGTTCACCCTGTGTGTGCTGGCCGGATCGGTGGTGGCGGTGGCCCGCGGGGCCACCGCGTACGTCGTCGCCGTGGCCGCCGTGCCACTGGCGCTCCTCGGCTGTGTGGCGCTCGCCAGGGCGGTGGCCGCCGCGAACATCCGGCTGCTCACCAGCCGCCGGGGCCGTGATCTGGCGGTGCTGAGCGGGCTGGTGATCGCGGTGGGCATCCAGGTCGTCAACTTCGGTGTCCAGCGCCTGAGTTCGTCTGGACTGAAGCCGCTCGAACCGGTCGCGGACGTGCTGGCCTGGGTGCCGCCGGCGTCGGCGATCGGCGCGGTGCACTCGGCGAGCGAGGGCGCCTACGGCTTCGCGACGACCCAACTGCTGCTTGCCGCGGTCGCCTTGGGGGCGCTGCTGCGGTGGTGGTCGAGGAGTCTGACGCGGCTGATGACCTCGCCGGACGGCTCGACCCTCCAGGCCGTCGACGCCGGTGCCGCGGGGCGGACGCGGTCCACCGGGCCGGTCCGGCTGCTGCCGCCGGGGCGTACCGGGACGGTCATGGAGCGAAGTCTGCGCTATGTGTGGCGGGACCCGAAGACGAAGGCGGCGTGGGTGACGTCGCTGGCCATCGGGCTGATCGTGCCCGTCTTCAACGCGCTCCAGGGCACCGGCACGGTCTACCTCGCGTGCTTCGCGGCGGGGATGCTCGGGATCCTCATGTACAACCAGTTCGGGCAGGACGGTTCGGCGTTCTGGACGGTCGCCGTGACGATCTCCTCCACGAGGGACGCCTACGGCGAACTCCGGGGCCGGGCACTGGCGTTGCTCGTCATCACCCTCCCGTACGCCACTGTCGTGACCGTCCTGACCACCGCGCTCCTCGGTGACTGGGATGCTCTGCCGGAGGTGCTCGGGCTGTCCTTCGCGCTGCTCGGCGCGATGCTCGCCGCGGGCGCCTGGTCCTCGGCCCGGTTCCCGTACTCCATCCCCCAGGAGGGCTACAAGAACGTCGCGCCGGGTCAGGCGGGCCTCGCGTGGATCTCCGTCTTCGGCGGCATGGTGGGCGCCGCGCTCCTCTGCCTGCCCGTCATCGCGCTCACCGTCTGGCTCCATGTGGCCGAGGGCGGAGGGGCCTGGGCCTGGGTGACGCTTCCGGTGGGTGCGGTCTACGGGGCGTGCGTGGCGGAGGCGGGCCTCCGCCTGGCCGCGCCCCGCACGGCACGGCGGCTGCCGGAGATCCTGGCGGCGGTGAGCAGGGGGTAGCGGTCGCCCGGCCCGTCAGAGGGTGGCGAACAGGGCGTCCAGGGGCTCGGGTACGCGGTCGGGGTCGAGGGCCTCGACGAGGACCCGCCCGTAGTGGATCTTGCGGCCCTTCTTGGTGCCGAAGAACCGGCGGAGTTGCTGCGGGGAGGGCCTGCCCTGCTGGGCCGGCTGGCGGAGGAAGGTCTGCAGGGGGCGCAGGTCGCCCTCCGCGCGGACGAGTTCGCGGACGCGGGTCACGCCCAGCGCGCGGACGAGTTCGTCCTCCAGGTCGGCCGCGCAGACGAAGAACCCCTCGGGCGCCGCGCCGGCGCGTTCCCAGCCGCGGGCGTAGTAGCCGCGCTCCCGCTCGTCGCACAGCCCGGTGAGGCGGAGGCCGAGGCCGGACGGGCCGAGGAGCCCGGCGAAGCGGCCGACGCTCATCGCGCCGCCCATCGGCAGGACGCAGACCCCTTCGGCCGCGAGGTCCCGCCCACGTCTTCCGGCGAGCGCGTCGACCGCCGCGACATCGCTCGGCCCTTCGAGCAGTACGACCGCACGCACGCCCACTGTCGCGGCCAGTTCCCGGGCCGGATCGCCCGGCCCCCCGGCCGCCCACCCGATGACCGCCTCACGGAACGCCCCCATGTCACCCATACGACGAGTCTCCGTCCTTCCCGTCCGCCGGGCCAGGAGTTTTCCCTCCGCGCCGAGCGAGCGCGGCCGGCGACGGACCCGGCCGGTGCTGCAGAGCGAGACTCGCGGTGGCGGCCGGGAACCGACCGCAGGCCCGGACACGGCGGCCTCGCCGACACCGCCACCGCCACCGGCACCGGCCGACACCGGCTGCCCGCAGCGCGGCGGTCGTCGTGGCGGGTGGGGCATCGGTGGGGCGGGGCACCACGGGGGCGTCCCCGGCCGGGCCCCGGCCCATCGAGCCGAGGCGGGCCCGCGGGCGGGCGCCCTCGGCCGTACGACGCGCATGGGCCCGGAGCGAGCCGCTCCGGGCCCATGCGAGCGGGGGACGGCTCACTCAGCCGGTGAAGCCGTCCAGGAACGGCTCGATCGCCGCGCGCCATGCGTCGGGCTGGTCGTAGTGGACCAGGTGGCCGGCGTCGGCGACCTCGGCGTACTGGCCGTGGGGCAGGACGCGGACCATCTCCTGGGCCTCGGCGCGGCCCAGCTCGCCGTCGAGCCCGCGGACGACGAGGGTGGGGCACCGGACCTGGGTGAGTTCCTCCCAGTGGGCGTCGTACACCCAGGTCTCACGGGTCTTCAGCATCTGCTCGGGGTCGAAGACCGGCCGCCAGCCGTCGGGGCCCTCACGCATGACCTCGGCGTAGAACTCGCCGCGCGAGGGGTTGGGGCGCTCCACCCAGGGATCGTCCTCACCGAACCACTTGCGGACGTCGGCGAGGGTCGCGAAGGGCAGCGGCCAGGCCTTGAACCAGTTCTCCCACTCGCGCTGCGAGGCGGCGCCCAGAGCCGACGCCCGCATGTCGCAGATGATCAGACCGCGCACCAGGTCCGGGCGCTTGGCGGCCAGTTGCCAGCCGGTGAGGGCGCCCATGGCGTGGCCGATGAGGACGACGGGGGCGAGGCCGAGCTGTTCGATCGCCGCCTCGGCGTCCTCCACATAGGCCTCACGGGTGTAGGCGGCCTGCTCCGGCTTCTCGCTGCGGCCGTGACCCCGCTGGTCCAGGGCGACGGCGCGGTGCCGCTCGGAGAGCCAGCGGGCGGTGGGCGCCCAGTGCGAGGCGCGGCCCATGAGGCCGTGCAGTAACAGCACCCCGGGCCGCGACTCGCTCCCGGGTTTCTCCTCCGCCCCCGGCCGCGTCCGTCCCCCGGTCATGTCCCCGGTCATGTCCCCGGGTATGTCCCCGGTCTTGGGCGGGTCCCCGAACTCCCAGGCGGCGAGACTCACGCCGCCCGTTCCGGTCACGTCGATGCGCCGCGTCATTGGCACCCCCCACACTCCCGCTCGGACCGCTCGCTTCCCGGCTCTCGCCGCGCTTCGAACCGGCCGGTCCATTCGTCCTGACCGCTGTCGTACCGCTGTCGTGCTGCTCCTGCTGATCGCGCCGTGGTGCGCGCCGCTCGAACGGCACGCACCTGTTGTTACAGCGTGCGTATCGATCGGCACGTTACGTATGGGATGCGTGGGCCGGTCCGGGACGGCGGCTCGACGCGGCGCCACGCCGTACACGTTATCGAATACACATTCGAAGATGTCGTTCCTGGCGACAACACCCCTCGTTCGAGTGACCTCCCGCGAGGATTGCCCGGCGCCGGTGCGGGGAGATCTTCAACGGGAGGCGGACCGCTCGGGGAAATCGGTCCGAAGGGGATGACCCTGAGAGCTCGGGGCTCCGGGTCAGCACAGGGGAGGACAGGCCCCGGCGCCGCATGGCGCCGGGGCCCTCCTCACGTCCACGGCACATCCGCCCCGCCCCCTCCTCCGCCACCGCGAGATCGCCGTCTCGGGCGGCCAAGAGCCCCTCAGGTCATATGCCTCACGGGCCAGCCTCGCACGCGAACGGTCCGCGCGCTGCGATTCGGCGCAGTGAATCCCGGACTTCGGAGCAGTGACTCTCGGACTTCGGCGAGCGGCCGGAGAACGGTCGAGGTGGCGGGCGGGACGCGCGGGCGGACGCGACGGCGAAAGCTCAGCGCTTGGCGACGAACACGTGCGAGGCGACGTCCGCCGCGAGTTCCGCGGCCTCACCGCCGCTGCCCACGAGGACCCCGCCGGCCGCCTCCGTCACACTCACCACGGAGCCGGGCTGCACTCCCGCGCGCCGCAGCGTGTACATCAGCTGCGCGTCCGTCTGGATGGGCTCGCCGATCCGGCGCACGACGACCGTCTTGCCCTCGATGCCCGGGGCGAGGTCCGCGAGGGACACCATGCCCTCGTCGAGGAACGGGTCCGCGCCGTCCTTCTCGCCCAGCTCCTCCAGGCCCGGGATCGGGTTGCCGTACGGCGACTCCGTGGGGTGCCGGAGCAGTTCGAGCACCCGGCGCTCCACGGCCTCGCTCATCACGTGCTCCCAGCGGCAGGCCTCCGCGTGGACCTGCTCCCACTCCAGGCCGATCACGTCGACGAGCAGACACTCCGCGAGGCGGTGCTTGCGCATCACCCGCGTCGCGAGACGACGACCCTCCTCGGTGAGCTCCAGGTGCCGGTCCGCCGCGACCGAGACCAGGCCGTCGCGCTCCATCCGCGCGACCGTCTGGCTGACCGTCGGGCCGCTCTGGTCGAGACGCTCGGCGATCCGGGCACGCATGGGGACCACACCTTCCTCTTCCAGCTCGAGGATGGTGCGGAGATACATCTCCGTCGTGTCGATCAGTCCGGACATACGTGCCCCTCGATGAGATTCAGCGGCTTCGCTGCGCTGGCCCTGGACTCAATTCTTACGCATCCCACTGACAACCGTGCCGTCGCTGCCGTTTCTTCACGGGGCGGCCCGCGCTCGGACCCCGGCACCGGGCACCAAAGGCTCGTGCGTCGGGTGCCGCCGTATTGACACCCCACTGGTCCAGACCTCTAACGTGATCCGCAGGTCGGACGGAGCGGAGGGGTGCGGGCATGGCGGACGGCACTGCGGCGGCACGGCGTTTTCTGGACGCGGCCATCGGGCTGGTGGAACGCGTACGGGACGAGGAGGCCGACTCCCTCGCGGACGCCGGGAGACTCGTCGCGGACACCGTCGTCGACGGCGGCCGCCTCTTCGCGTTCGGCGCCGGGCACTCCTCGCTCGCCGCACAGGACCTCGTCTACCGGGCCGGCGGCCTCGCGTTGATGAACCTGCTGGCCGTTCCCGGCGCCGTCGGTGTCGACGTGATGCCCGCGACGCTGGGCTCCGCGCTGGAACGGGTCGACGGACTGGCGACCGCCGTCCTCGACAGCAGCCCCCTGCGCGCCGGCGACCTCCTGATCGTCATCTCCCTGTCCGGGCGCAACGCCCTCCCCGTCGAGATGGCCCGGCACGCCCGCGAACTCGGCGTGAAGGTCATCGGCGTCACCTCCGTCGCGTACGCCACGGCGACGACTTCACGCCACTCCTCGGGCACCTTCCTCAAGGACCACTGCGACCTCGTCCTCGACTCCAAGATCGCCGTCGGCGACGCGGAACTCACCCACGACGCCGTGCCCGCCCCCTTCGCCCCGGCCTCCACCGTGGTCACCTCGGCCCTCCTCCAGGCGGTCATGGCCACCGCCGCCGCCGACCTCGCCGACCGGGGCGTGCAGCCCCCGCTGCTGCGGTCCGGGAACGTCGACGGCGGCCTCGACTGGAACGACCACGTCTTCCGGGAGTACGGCGACCGCATCTTCTACCTGCGCTGACACCGCCCCGCCCGGCGACACCGGCGAACCCCCTCCGGGGTGTGGGGCGGAGATACGCGGGAACGGTGAGAAGGAGATCCGGCGTACAACGATTTCGTCCAAATCTTGCGTGAACCAGATGTGGGCTGGGTCACGTTCGAGTTGAATGATGACGAGTGAGCGAACCGACGCGCCGTACGTGCGGACGCAACGCAGCCTGCAGGGGGTTCAGGTGAGTGCTTCCCGGCGTGGTGGGGCCACCGACGCACTGGGGCCCGACGAGCCCGAACGGAACGGTCCGAGGAACGACCGGAACGACAGCAACGGCCGGGGCGGACGGACCGACCGGACCGACGACACGGATCACAGCGGTCACCGCGAAGACGGCGGCGACCTCGACGACATGGACGACATCGACACGGAGGACGCCATGGACTCCGTGGATCCCGGTGGCGCGGACCTCCTCGCCGCCCTCCTCGACGGCATGGACGCGGCCCTGTGCGCCTTCGACGCCGACGGTGTCGTCACCCACTGGAACCGCGAGGCCGAACGCATCCTCGGCTGGAGCGCCGAGGAAGCCGTCGGACGGCACGGCTTCGCCGGCTGGGCCGTACGGACCGCCGACGCCGAGGAGGTCGAGACGCGGCTGATGGCCGCCATGGACGCCTCCGGACGGCAGGTCCACGAGTTCGCCCTCGTCACCAAGGACGGCGGACGGGTCCTGGTCCGGACCCAGTCCGCCGCCGTACGCGGCCCCGACGGCAAACCCGCCGGGCTGTACTGCGCCTTCAGCGAGGTCCACGCCCAGATCGACCTCGAACGGTCCATCGCGCTCAGCGAGGCGCTCTTCGAGGACGCCTCATGGGGAGTCGTCCTCGTCGACGCCGACCTGCGGCCCGCCGTCGTCAACGCCCACGCCGCCCGCTCCCTCGGCATCGGCCGCACCACCGTCCTCGGGCGGCCGCTGGGCGAACTCCTCAGCCAGGGCGTCGAGGAACTGGAGAGCGCCCTCACCCACGTCCTCGCCGAAGGGGCGCCGCCCGCGCCCGCCGAGATCTGGGTCGGCGTCCGCACCCCCGACGGGGAGAAGCGCCGCTGCTGGCGCAGCGGCTTCCTCCGCCTCGCCTCACCCCTCGCCGAGGAACCCGTCCCCCTCGGCGTCGGCTGGCTCTTCCAGGACGTCACCGAGGCCAAACAGGTCGAACAGGAGGCCGCCCTCCTCCGCTTCCGCGCCAACCAGCTCCACCGGGCCGCACGCGCCGCCGCCGAGTGCGAGGACCCCGGCGAGGCCGCCACCGTCCACCTCGACTACGCCCTCGCCGGCTTCGCCGACCACGCCCTCATCGACCGGGTCGCGGGGCCCCCGCCGGCCGACGACGGGCCCGTACGGCTCGTCCGCGCCGCCGCCACCCCCTCCGGCCCGCCCGGTCCCAGCCACCTCGCCGGCCACGCCGGCATCCCCGTCCGCTACGACCAGGGCCACCCCGCCCTGCAATGCGTGGAGCGGGCCGGTTCGGTACGCGCCAGCGCCGGGTCCGCCGCCCCGGAGGCCGCCCGCGACTGGGCCACCGCCCGCCAGTGGCCGCCGGAGACCGTCCACGCCCTCTGCGCCGTCCTGCGCAGCCGCGGCCGCACCCTCGGCGTCGTCACCTTCCTCCGCGGCGCCGGACGCACCCCGTTCGAACGCACCGACTCCCTCTACGCGGAGGACGTCGCCGTGCACATCGCGGCGGCGCTGGACCTGGAGGCGATGGGGAAGGCAGCCCGCTGAGGGTCGTCCCGTGATTCCAGGTGGATCGGCGCGCGGCGTCGGCGTCGCGCGCCCGCCGGGGATCACCGGACAACCCTCAGCGCCGCCACGCCCAGTGCAGACGGTCCAGCCCGCTCTGGTTGTTGACCTTCAGGCCGAGGCGGGTGCCCGTGCCCTGGAGGGTGGTCAGGGAGTACGTGTCACCGTTGCGCAGACCCGGCCAGTAGACCGAGCCCAGGCCCAGCTCCCGGATGGTGTCGGTCGCGGCCTGGATGTACGCGACCTCGTTGGAGCCGTTGACCGGGCCGTTGTAGTCCAGGCCGGTCGTCATGGAGGCGCCGAACTCGTCGAGGATCGTGCGCGAGGCACACGTGCCGATGCGCTCCTTGAAGTCCGCCTTCCACCGGTCGACGCCGGTCCAGTCGGTGTGCCAGAAGCCGTAGTTGTGCAGCGCGATCCGCGTGCCGTCCAGCCGGCGGTCGGCGCACACCGGCTTGACGTCCTCGCTGTACTTGATGCCGCCGATCAGGATGCGGTCGCGCGGCACGGAGCGGTGCGTCCGCACCCAGCGGACGGCGACGTCGCGCCACTCCTGCGAGGTGTAGCCGAACGGCTCGTTCATCGGCTCGAAGTACACCTTCGGGTTGCCCGCGTAGGAGGCGGTGATCCGCGCCCACATACGGCCCCAGGCGGCCTGGTCGTCGATCCTGCCGTCCTTGGCGTCGTCGGCCTCCCAGTACCCGAGGATGACCTTGAAGCCCTTGGCGGTGGCGGCGTCGATCGCGCCCCGGTACGACTTCCAGAACGGGCCGTTCACGGAGGCCGGGTTGACCGGCAGCCGGACCGTGTTGGCGCCGAGCTTCGAGAACCCGCCGATGATCGCCCTGGACTTGGCGTAGGTGGTGGCATAGCCGTCGGACGTGGACAGGCCGGAGGGCACCACCGCGTCGTCGGCGTAGTTGTCGCGCGGATCAGCCCAGTTGACGCCCTTGAAGGCACTCACCGGAAGGGCGGCCGTGGCGGTGGACGAGCCGGAAGCGGAAGCGGCGGACGCGGGGGCGGCGATGGCCCCGGCGAACACCGTGGCACCGGCCAGCAACGCTCCCAGACAAGCGGTCCCCCGATGGTTCTTTCGTGACACGACATCCCTTTCTGGGCGGTTGCGTCCGCGAAACCTCGACAGCAGGTCGGCGGCTCTCCGGCTCCCGCAACGTAGAAGAGACTTCAAACAGAGGTCAACACATCAGCACACCAAATTTCATCAAGAACACAGGGTCATCGGCCGCCCCCGAGCCCGCCAACGGCACCCGGATGCCCTCCTCCGCCCGCACGTCCCGCAACCGCGCCGCCGACCGGGCGGCCACGCCGGGCCGGAGGGGCATGGCGGTCAGGGGCGAAGGAAGCCCGGCGAACTTCTCCCGGAAAATCACTTGAGCACCGGCGGGCCCCTTCTTAAGGTGTGCGGTACACGAGAAGGGAGGTGGTTCGGCAGATGTATGACAACCGGACGCGTGAGGTGGCTGCGGGCTAGCGGCCCGGCACCACGCCACAGTGCGGTGCCGGACCAGCGCGTGCTCGCACGCGCAGCCGGCCCAATCTCAAGCAGTCACCCGACCCGCAGGCTCGCCGGTACGTCCGGCCGGCTTTCTCTTCCTTGGGAAGAGGGACCTGAGCCTGCGGGTCGTCTGCGTTTGCAGGGGGCGGAGTATCCTGTCGGCATGGTTCTGATGCTTGTTCGACGCCGGCACGTGGATTTCGTGCGCGTCACGAGCATGGGCTGTCGGCGTTCCGCCTGAGATCGGCCCCGTCGACCTTTGCCTTCCGCGCTTTTCTGCCCTTCTCCGTTTGGCACCCGTGGCCGCGCCCCACCCTTGGCGGTGGCCCGGGCTCCCGTACACCCTGCGGACGTGTCTCATGATGTATCAGCAGCTCCCCATCATCGATCTTTCGGCGGCCGATCGCGGGCCCGAGGCGCGGCAGCTGTTGCACGCGCAGTTGCACAGTGCGGCACATGACGTCGGGTTCTTCCAGCTCGTCGGGCACGGGGTCGGGCAGGGCGAGATCGAGCGGCTGACCAGGGTGATGCGCGAGTTCTTCGCGTTGCCCGAGCAGGAGCGGCTGGCCATCGACAACGTGCGGTCGCCGCATTTCCGGGGGTACACCCGGACCGGGGACGAGCGGACCGGCGGGCGTCGGGACTGGCGGGATCAGCTGGACGTGGGGGCCGAGCGGGCGGCTCGGGTGCCGGGGGACGGGGAGCCCGCGTACTGGTGGTTGCAGGGGCCCAACCAGTGGCCCGCGGCGCTGCCCGAGCTGCGGGAGGTCGCGCTCGGGTGGATCGACCGGCTGAGCGGGGTCGCCGACCGGTTGCTGCGGGAGCTGCTGGTGTCGATCGGCGCTCCGGCGGACTTCTACGCGCCGGTCTTCGGGGAGTGGGCGCATCCGCATCTGAAGCTGGTGCGGTATCCGGGAAGTGCCGGGGACGGGGCCGATCAGGGGGTGGGGGCCCACAAGGACTACGGGTTCCTGACCCTGCTGCTCCAGGACCAGGTGGGCGGGTTGCAGGTGGAGCGGGAGGACGGGCTGTTCCACGACGTGCCGCCGATCCCGGGGGCTTTCGTGGTGAACCTCGGGGAGCTGCTGGAGGTGGCCACCGACGGGTATCTGGTGGCGACCCATCACCGGGTGGTGAGCCCGCCGGGGGCGACCGAGCGGTTCTCGGTGCCGTTCTTCTACAACCCCCGGCTGGACGCGCGGATAGAGCCGCTGGTCTTCCCGTATGCGTCGGCCGCGCCGGGGATCACGGATGATCCGGCGAATCCGCTGTTCGCGGAGTACGGGTTCAATGAGCTGAAGGGGAAGCTGCGGGCGCATCCGCTGGTCGCGGAGCGGCATCACGCGGGGCTGCTGAGCCCCGCGTGACCGGGACAGGGCGTCAGTGGGCGATGTCCTCGTAGCCCTCGATCTCCCGGGGGCTGCGGGGGCCGGGGCCGATGTAGCGGGCGGAGGGGCGGACGAGGCGCCCGGTGCGCTTCTGTTCGAGGATGTGGGCGGACCAGCCGGCCGTGCGGGCGCAGGTGAACATCGAGGTGAACATGTGCGCCGGGACCTCGGCGAAGTCGAGGACGATGGCGGCCCAGAACTCGACGTTGGTGGCGAGGACGCGGTCGGGGCGGCGGGCGTGGAGTTCGGCGAGGGCCGCCTTCTCCAGGGCTTCGGCGACCTCGAAGCGGGGGGCGCCGAGATCACGGGCGGTGCGGCGCAGGACCCGGGCGCGGGGGTCCTCGGCACGGTAGACGCGGTGGCCGAAGCCCATGAGGCGTTCGCCCTTGTCGAGGGCGCGCTTGACGTAGGCGTCGGCGTCGCCGGTGCGTTCGATCTCCTCGATCATGCCGAGGACTCGGGAGGGGGCGCCGCCGTGGAGGGGGCCGGACATGGCTCCCACGGCGCCGGAGAGGGCGGCGGCCACGTCCGCGCCGGTGGACGCGATGACCCGGGCGGTGAAGGTGGACGCGTTCATGCCGTGCTCGGCCGCGCTCGTCCAGTACGCGTCGACGGCGGCGACGTGCTTGGGGTCGGGCTCGCCGCGCCAGCGGATCATGAAGCGTTCGACGACGGAGTGGGCCTTGTCGATCTCGCGCTGCGGGACCATGGGCAGGCCCTGGCCGCGGGCCGACTGGGCGACGTAGGACAGGGCCATGACGGCGGCGCGGGCGAGGTCCTCGCGGGCCTGTTCCTCGTCGATGTCGAGGAGGGGTTTGAGGCCCCAGACGGGGGCGAGCATGGCGAGGGCGGACTGGACGTCGACCCGGATGTCGCCGGAGTGGACGGGGATGGGGAAGGGTTCGGCGGGGGGCAGGCCGGGGCGGAAGGCTCCGTCGACGAGCAGGCCCCAGACGTTGCCGAAGGAGACATGGCCGACGAGGTCCTCGATGTCGACGCCGCGGTAGCGGAGGGCGCCGCCTTCCTTGTCCGGTTCGGCGATCTCCGTCTCGAACGCGACGACTCCTTCGAGACCCGGTACGAAGTCGGACATCAGGCGGCTCCTCGTGATGTGGTCGACAGGGGTTCGGCTGTTCGGGGGTCCATCCAAATGTTCCTGCACGATACGCCTGAGTGCCATCTTTGGGGAGAGCATGCGGCACTCAGTGCCATTACCGGGCGGGAGGGCTGTCGGTCGGCGGGGGGTCGGTGCGATACGGCAGGATGACCATGTGAACGATCCCGGTCTGGAGCCCGTGCCCGATCCCGCTGCGATGCGCAAGCAGTACCGGGCCGAGGGGCTCGACGAGAGCGAGCTGTCCGTCGGTCCGATGGAGCAGTTCGGACGGTGGTTCCTGGAGGCCGCGCAGGAGGGCGGGCTGTTCGAGCCGAACGCGATGGTGGTGTCGACGGCGGACGCGGAGGGGCGCCCGAGTTCTCGTACGGTGCTGCTGAAGGCGTACGACGAGCAGGGCTTCGTCTTCTACACGAACTACGACTCCCGCAAGGCGCGCGATCTGGCGGAGAACCCCTATGTGTCGCTGGTCTTCCCGTGGCATGCGATCGCCCGGCAGGTGACCGTGACGGGGACGGCGCGGCGGACGGGCCGGGACGAGACGGCGGCGTACTTCCGGTCGCGGCCGCACGGGTCGCAGCTGGGGGCGTGGGCGAGCGCGCAGTCCTCGGTGATCTCCTCGCGGGCCGAGCTGGACGCGGCGTACGCGGAGCTGAACGACCGGTATCCGGAGGGCGAGCAGGTGCCGGTGCCGCCGCACTGGGGCGGGTTCCGGGTGGCGCCGCAGAGTGTCGAGTTCTGGCAGGGGCGGTACAACCGGCTGCACGACCGGTTGCGGTACGTGGCGCGACCGGACGGGTCGTGGCGGGTGGAGCGGCTCAGCCCGTAGGGCGGCTCGGCCCGAAGGGGCTGAGCCCGTAGGGGCGTGGCTCAGTCCAGGGCCTCGTCCAGGAGGGCGGCCCACTGGGCGACGACCTTGTCGCGGCGGCCGGTGTCGTCGGTGAGGAGGTTGGCGAGGCCGAGGCCGCGGGCCATGTCGAGCACGCCTTGGACGGTTTCGCGGACGCCGGGGACGGTCTCGTCGGCGCGCAGGAGGTCGACGGCGATGCGGTGGCTCTCGCGGCCGACGCGGGCTTCGAGTTCGGTGACGCGGGGGCGGAGCTGGTCCTCGTTGGAGGCGGCGACCCAGAGGTGGAGGGCGGCCCGGAACAGCGGGCCGGTGTAGAGGTCGACGAGGGCGGCGACGACGGCGCGGCGGTCGGCGGGGCCGTGGGGGAAGAGGTCGCGCAGGGCGAGGGAGCGTTCCTCGGCGACGTATTCGACGGCGGCGGTGAAGAGGTCCTCGCGGGTGCGGAAGTGGTGCTGGGCGGCGCCCCGTGAGACGCCGGCGCGTTCGGCGACGACGGAGACGGTGGAGCCGGCCCAGCCGTGTTCGGCGAGGCAGGAGACGGCGGCTTCGAGGAGCCGTTTGCGGGTGACGCGGCTGCGGTCCTGCTTGGGGCCGCGGTCGGCCACGGCGGTGGTGTCCGCGGGCGTGGGGTCCCTGTCCGCCGTGGTGTCCGCGGGGTCCGCCGTGGTGTCCGTCGCCGTCGCTGTGTCCTTGGACGTGTCCGTCGATGTATCCGCCGTGCTCACAGCACCCATCCCGGTTCTCGTCTTTCGAGGAAGGCCGTCATGCCCTCACGGGCGTCGTCGGAGTCGAACAGCCGGGACGAGAGCCGGGTCAGTTCGCCCGCGTCCAGGTCGAAGTTCTCCAGCACCTTAGCCGTGAGCAGGCGTTTCGTCTCCGCCAGGGCCCTCGGGGCGGCTCTGCGCAGTCCGTCGAGGACGGGTTCGAGTACGGCGTCGACATCGGGTCCTGTGGCGGTGAGCAGGCCGATGCGGGCGGCCTCGGCGGGGCCGAACCGTTCGCCGGTGAGGTAGTGGCGGGCGAGGGCACGGGGGTCGGTGCGGGGGCGCAGGGTGAGGGAGATGACGGCGGGGGCGACGCCGATGCGGACCTCGGTGAAGGCGAAGGTGGCGTCGGGGCCTGCGGCGGTGATGTCGCAGGCGCCGAGGAGGCCGAGGCCGCCGGCGCGGACATGGCCGGTGACGCGGGCCACGACCGGTTTGGGGAGGTCGAGGATCTCGCGGAGCAGTCCGACGAGGGCTTCGGGCCGGGGCGGCCGGCGCAGGTCGGCGCCGGCGCAGAAGGTGGTGCCGGTGTGGGTGAGCAGGACGGCGCGGGTGGCGTCGTCCTTGCCGCAGTGGGCGAGGGCTTCGGACAGTTCGCGCACGAGGTCGGCGGAGAGGGCGTTGCGGTTGGCCGGGGAGTCGAGGGTGAGGGTGGTGACGCCGCGGTGGTGGGCGGTGCGTACGAGGGGTCCGGGTGTGTCCGTCACAGGCGCTCCCTGAGTTCTCGGCGGAGGATCTTCCCGGAGGCCGCGCGGGGGACGCCGTCGATGAAGGTGACGCGGCGGACGCGTTTGTAGGGGGCGACGCGTTCGGCGACGTACATCATGACCTCGCCCTCGGAGAGTCCGGTGGCGGTGGGGTGGCGGACGACGAAGGCGTGCGGGACCTCGTTGCCGTCGGCGTCGTAGTGGCCGATGACGGCGGCGTCGGCGATGCCGGGGTGGGTGATGAGGAGGGCTTCGAGTTCGGCGGGGGCGACCTGGAAGCCCTTGTACTTGATGAGTTCCTTGACGCGGTCGACGACGTGGAGCCAGCCGTCGGCGTCGCAGTACGCGATGTCGCCGGTGGCGAGCCAGCCGTCGGCGTCGATCATGGCGGCGGTGGCGTCGGGGCGGCCGAGGTAGCCCTTCATGACCTGGGGGCCGCGGATGAGGACCTCGCCGGGTTCGCCGACGGGGACGTCCTTGGCCGGGTCGTCGAGGGAGACGATGCGCATCTCGGTGCCGGCGATGAGTTTGCCGACGGTGCCGGGGGGTGCGTCGGCGGCCTGGTCGAGAGGGACCAGGTGGGAGCAGGGGGAGAGTTCCGTCATGCCGTAGCCCTGGACGACGGGCGGCAGGCCGAGGCGGGCGGAGCAGGCGGCGGCGAGCCGGGCGTCGAGGGGCGCGGCGGCGGAGAGCACGTGCCGGACCGAGGAGAGGTCGTACCGCTCGGCGGCGGGGTGCTTGGCCAGGGCGAGGACGATGGGCGGCGCCACGTAGAGGTGGGTGATGCGGTGCTTCTCGATGGCGGCCAGGTAGACCTCCAGGTCGAAGCGGGTCAGGACGACGACGGTGGCGCCGCGGCGGAGCGGGGCGTTCATCAGGGCGGTGAGGCCGTAGATGTGGAAGAACGGCAGCACGGCGAGGACGCGGTCGCCGGGGGCGGCGGGCATGACCGGTTCGAGCTGGGCGAGGTTGGTGGCGATGGACCGGTGGGTGAGCATGACGCCCTTGGGGGCACCGGTCGTGCCGGACGAGTACGGCAGCACGGCGAGGTCGCTCACCGGGTCGATGTCGACGGCCGGTTCGGGGGCGGCGGTGGCGAGCAGGTCGATGAGGGAGCGGTGGCCGGGGGCGCTGTCGCAGACGAGGATCTCCCGGATGCCGCCGGCGCGTTCGGCTGCGGTGCGGGCGGTGTCGAGGAGGGGCGAGACCGTGATGATCCAGCGGGCGCCCGAGTCGCGGAGCTGCCTGGCGAGTTCGTCGGCGGTGGCGAGGGGGTGCGCGGTGGTGACGGTGGCCCCGGCGCGGGTGGCGGCGTAGAACGCGGTCGGGTAGGCGATGGTGTTGGGGCTGTGCAGGGCGAGGACGTCGCCCTTGCGCAGGCCGGCCTCGGTGAGGGCGGCGGCGAGCCGCCGGTGGAAGAGGTCGAGCTGCCCGTAGGTGAGGGTGGTGCCGTCGGCGCCGTCGATCAGCGCGGGGGTGTCGCCGTGGTCGGCGGCGTGGCCGAGGACGGCTTCGTGGATGGGCAGGTCGACGGGCTGGATGTCTGCGTACTCGCTGCGGAACATGGTTCCTCCTGGCAGTACGGCTGTTGTCGGCTGCCGCGTGCGCGGCTCGGGGTCCGGCGTCCGCCGGTGACCACCTCGGGGCGTGTCGATGGCCGGGTGCGGGTGCGGGCGGCTCCGGGGAGCGGCTCAGTAGGACTTGGGCAGGCCGAGGGTCTGGTGGGAGACGTAGTTGAGGATCATCTCCCGGCTGACGGGGGCGATCCGGGACACACGTGAGGCGGTGATCAGCGAGGCGAGGCCGAACTCGCGGGTGAGGCCGTTGCCGCCGAGGGTGTGGACGGACTGGTCGACGGCCTTCACACAGGCCTCGCCGGCGGCGTACTTCGCCATGTTGGCGGCCTCGCCCGCGGCCACGTCGTCTCCGCTGTCGTAGAGGTGGGCCGCCTTCTGCATCATCAGGCGGGCCAGTTCGACTTCGATGTGGGACTGGGCGAGGGGGTGGGCGATGGCCTGGTGGGCGCCGATGGGCCGGCTCCACACGGTGCGTTCGCGGGCGTACTCGACGGCGCGGGCGAGGGCGTACCGGGCCATGCCGATGGCGAACGCGGCGGTCATGATGCGTTCGGGGTTGAGGCCGGCGAACAGCTGGAGCAGACCGGCGTTCTCGTCGCCGACGAGGGCGTCGCCGGGGAGCCTGAGGTCGTCGAAGGTCAGCTCGAACTGCCACTCGGAGGCCCGGAGTTCCATGTCGATGCGCCGGTACTCGAAGCCGGGGGTGTCCCGGGGGACGATGAACAGGCAGGGTTTGAGGGAGCCGGTGCGGGCGTCCTCGGTGCGGCCGACGATGAGGGTGGCGTCGGCCTTGTCGACGCCGGAGATGAAGACCTTGCGGCCGGTGAGCAGCCAGTCGGCGCCGTCGCGGCGGGCCGTGGTGGTGATGCGGTGGCTGTTGGAACCGGCGTCGGGTTCGGTGATGCCGAAGGCCATGGTGCGGGTGCCGTCCGCCAGGGCGGGCAGCCATTCGGTCTTCTGGGCGTCGGTGCCGAAGCGGGCGATGACCGTGCCGCAGATGGCGGGGGACACGACCATCATGAGCAGGGGGCAGCCGGCGGCGGCGAGTTCCTCCAGGACGATGGAGAGTTCGTAGATGCCGCCGCCGCCCCCGCCGTGTGCCTCCGGCAGGTTGACGCCGAGGTAGCCGAGCTTGGCGGCCTCGGACCAGAGGGCCTCGGGGGCGAAGTCGCGGCCGTGGCGTTTGCCGAGGGCGGCTACGGCGGCACGTAGGGCTTGGTGTTCTTCGGATTCGATCACTGGGGACATGAAGGGCTCCTAAGGGGGTGGGTGCGTCGGCCGAGTGGAGTGTGCGGGTGCGTGGGGGCTGGTCGCGCAGTTCCCCGGGCCCCTAGCTGGGGTCGTCCTCGACCACGGCCAGGAGGGTGCCCGGTTCCACCTGGTCGCCCACGGCCACGTTCAGGCTGGTCAAAGTGCCTGTGGCCGGGGCGGTGATCCGGTGTTCCATCTTCATTGCCTCCAGCCAGAGGAGGGGCTGGCCGGCCTCCACGGGGGTGCCCTGGCTCAGGCCCTCCGCGAGGCGGACGACCGTGCCGGGCATGGGGGCCAGGAGGGAACCGGCGGCCTGGGTCGTGGTGGGGTCGGGGAAGCGGGGCAGGGCCTTGAGCTGGGTGGAGTTGACGTAGCGGGTGTCGCCGTAGCGGGTCACCTGGAACGTCCTGCGGATGCCGTCGGCCTCCAGCACGACCTGGTCGGCGTCGGCACGGACGACCGTCACGCCGTCGGCGTCCAGGCCCCCACGGATGTGACGGTACGTCACCTCGTGCTCCTGTCCGGCCAGTTCGTAGCGCCTGGTGTGGGGCCGGGAGGGGAGGTTGCGCCAGCCGCCGAAGCGGGGATCTCCGTGGGCGCGCGCGTCGGCGAGGGCGGCGGCCAGGGGGGCGTGCGGGTCGGGGGCGGGGGCGGTGAGGTCGGGCAGATGGCGGTCGTAGAAGGCCGTGGTCATGCGGGCCGTCGTGAACTCCTCGTGCCGCAGGGAGTGGACCAGCAGGGCGCGGTTGGTGGTGGGGCCGTGGATGGTCGCACGGTCCAGGGCGCCGGCCAGCTTGCGGACGGCCTCGGCGCGGGTGGGGGCGTGGGCGACGACCTTGGCGATCATCGGGTCGTAGTGGACGCCGATCTCGTCGCCGTCGGTGTAGCCGGTGTCGAGGCGCACGTCGTCCGGGACGGCCAGCCGGTGCAGGGCGCCGGTCTGGGGGGTCCAGCCGGTGGCGGGGTCCTCGGCGTAGAGGCGGGCCTCGACCGCGTGGCCGTGCGCGGCCGGGGGTTCGGGGGGCAGGGCGGCGCCCTCGGCGACGCGGAGCTGTTCGGCGACCAGGTCAAGGCCGAACACCGCCTCCGTCACCGGGTGTTCCACCTGGAGGCGGGTGTTCATCTCCAGGAAGTGGGCGCGGCCGTCGGCGACGAGGAACTCGACGGTTCCGGCGCCGACGTAGGAGACGGCGTGCGCGGCGCGTACGGCGAGGGTGCGCAGCTCGGCTTCGAGGTGCGCCGGGAGACCGGGGGCGGGGGCCTCCTCGATGACCTTCTGGTGGCGGCGCTGGAGGGAGCAGTCGCGGGTGCCGAGGGCCCAGA
This sequence comes from Streptomyces sp. NPDC042364, assembly GCF_056437585.1. Classification (NCBI taxonomy): domain Bacteria; kingdom Bacillati; phylum Actinomycetota; class Actinomycetes; order Kitasatosporales; family Streptomycetaceae; genus Streptomyces; species Streptomyces sp. NPDC042364. Next base: position 243,741 of record NZ_JBWKAJ010000005.1, read on the forward strand.
CGGTGCCGTGGGTGTCGGCGAGGATCTGCACCTCGACGTGGCGGCCGTCCTCGACGTAGGGCTCGATGAACACCTCGCCGTCGCCGAAGGCGCTGGTGGCCTCGGCGCGGGCGGCCTCCAGGGCGGCGTCGAGGTCGTCGAGGCGGCGGACGACGCGCATGCCGCGGCCACCGCCGCCCGCGGCGGCCTTCACCAGGACCGGGAGGTCGGCCTCCGTGACCTCGGTGAGGGGGGTGAGGCCCATGAGCTGCTTGGCGCGGGTCTTCGACGCCATGGCCTCGATCGCCTCGGGCGGGGGGCCGATCCAGGTGAGGCCGGCGTCGAGGACGGCGCGGGCGAAGTCGGCGTTCTCCGAGAGGAAGCCGTAGCCGGGGTGGACGGCGTCGGCGCCGGCGGCGAGGGCGGCCTTCACCACGAGGTCGCCGCGGAGGTAGGTGTCGGCGGGGGCCGCGCCCGGGAGGCGTACGGCCTCGTCGGCGTCGCGGGTGTGGAGGGCGGTGGCGTCGGCGTCGGAGTGGACGGCGACGGTGCGGATGCCCATCCCGCGGCAGGTGCGGAAGATCCGGCAGGCGATCTCGCCCCGGTTGGCGACGAGCACTGAAGTGATCACGTGGTCCCTCACATCCGGAAGACGCCGAAGCCGCCGCGCGCGCCCTCGTAGGGGGCGGTGTGGATGGCCGACAGGCAGAGGCCGAGGACGGTGCGGGTGTCGCGCGGGTCGATGACGCCGTCGTCGTACAGCCGCCCGGACAGGAACATGGGCAGCGACTCGGACTCGATCTGCTGCTCCACCATGGCGCGCAGCGCGGCGTCGGCGTCCTCGTCGTAGGGGTGCCCCTTGGCGGCGGCCGACTGGCGGGCGACGATCGACAGGACGCCGGCGAGCTGCTGCGGGCCCATGACGGCGGACTTGGCGCTGGGCCAGGCGAAGAGGAAGCGGGGGTCGTAGGCGCGGCCGCACATGCCGTAGTGGCCGGCGCCGTAGGAGGCGCCGAGGAGGACCGACAGGTGCGGGACCTTCGAGTTGCTGACCGCGTTGATCATCATGGCGCCGTGTTTGATGATGCCGCCCTGCTCGTACTCCTTGCCGACCATGTAGCCGGTGGTGTTGTGGAGGAACAGCAGCGGGATGTCGCGCTGGTTGGCGAGCTGGATGAACTGGGCGGCCTTCTGCGACTCCGCGCTGAACAGGACCCCTTGGGCGTTGGCGAGGATCCCGACGGGATAGCCGTGGAGGGTGGCCCAGCCGGTGGTGAGGCTGGGGCCGTAGAGCGGCTTGAACTCGTCGAAGTCGGAGGCGTCGACGATCCGGGCGATGACCTCGCGGGGGTCGAAGGGCACCTTCGGGTCGGCCGGGACGATACCCAGCAGGTCCTCCGCGTCGTACTTCGGGGGCTCGGCGGGTCCGGGGTCGGGGTGGGCCTTGCGGTGGTTGAGGCGGGCGACGACGCGGCGGGCCTGGCGCAGGGCGTCGTGCTCGTCGACGGCGAACTGGTCGGCGAGGCCCGACACGCGCGCGTGCATCTCGGCACCGCCGAGGGACTCGTCGTCGCTCTCCTCGCCGGTGGCCATCTTCACCAGCGGCGGGCCGCCGAGGAACACCTTCGCCCGCTCCTTGACCATGATCACGTGGTCGGACATGCCGGGGACGTAGGCGCCGCCCGCGGTGGAGTTGCCGAAGACGACGGCGATGGTGGGGATGCCGGCGGCGGACAGCCGCGTGAGGTCGCGGAAGATGGCGCCGCCCGGGATGAAGATCTCCTTCTGGGAGGGCAGGTCGGCGCCGCCGGACTCGACGAGGCTGATGCAGGGCAGCCGGTTGGCGAGGGCGATGTCGTTGGCGCGCAGGGCCTTCTTCAGGGACCAGGGGTTGGAGGCGCCGCCGCGTACGGTCGGGTCGTTGGCGGTGATCAGGCACTCCACGCCCTCGACGACGCCGATGCCGGTGACGAGGGAGGCGCCCACCGCGTAGTCGCTGCCCCAGGCGGCCAGCGGGGACAGTTCCAGGAAGGGCGTGTCCGGGTCGAGGAGCAGCTCGATGCGTTCGCGGGCGAGGAGCTTGCCCCGCCCCCGGTGCCGGGCGACGTACTTCTCGCCGCCGCCCGCGAGGGCCTTGGCGTGCTCGGCGTCGAGTTCGGCGAGCTTGGCGAGCATGGCCTCGCGGTTCGCGGTGTGGTCGGAGGCGCTCGGGTCGACGGCGGAGGCGAGGACGGTCACCGGTGCGCCTCCGGCGGGGCGGGGCGGACCTCCGGCGGGGCGGCGGGCTCCGGCGGGGCGGCGGGCTCCGGCGGGGCGGGGCGGCGGGCGGTCACAGGAGTACCTCCGGGATGTCCAGGTGGCGGGAGCGAAGCCATTCGCCGAGGGCCTTGGCCTGCGGGTCGAACCGGTGCTGGGAGGCGACGCCCGCGCCGAGGATGCCCTCGACGACGAAGTTCAGGGCGCGCAGCCCGGGCAGCGGGTGGCGGGTGACGGGCAGGTCGGCGGTCTCCGGGAGGAGCGCGCGCAGCCGGTCGGTGGTGAGGGTGTGGGCGAGCCAACGCCAGGCGTCGTCGCCGCGGGCCCACAGTCCGATGTTGGCGTTGCCGCCCTTGTCGCCGCTGCGGGCCCCGGCGACCAGCCCGAGGGGCGCGCGACGGGTCGGGAGCCCGGCGGGGAGGGGCTCGGGCAGGGGCGGTTCCTCTACGGGGTGCGGTACGAGGGTGTCGTGCGGCGGGGGTACGGGGACCCGGCGGCCGTCGTGCAGGACGGCGGTGTGCTCCACCGCCCCCTGGTCGACGTACCCGGCGTCGAAGACCCCGTAGGGGGCGCCCTTTCCGGGCGGTTGCAGCACATGGAAGCCGGGATAGCTGGCGAGGGCCAGTTCGATGGCGGCACCGCTGAGGGCGCGGCCGACGGCCTCGGGGTCGGGGTCCCGTACGACGAGCCGGAGCAGTGCGCTGGCGGTCTCCTCGGTGGGGGCGTCGGGGTGGTCGGTCCGCGCCAGCTCCCAACGCACCTCTTCCGGAGGCGACTTGGCGAGAGCATCCGTCATCTGGGCCTTCACGACGGCGGCCTTCGCCTCGATGTCGAGGCCGGTCAGGACGAAGGCGACCTCGTTGCGGAAGCCGCCGAGCCGGTTGAGGCCGACCTTGAGGGTGGGGGGCGGGGCCTCGCCGCGTACGCCCTGGATGCGGACCCGGTCGGGGCCGTCCTGGGTGAGCCCCACGGTGTCGAGGCGGGCGGTGACATCGGGTCCGGCGTAGCGGGCGCCGGCCGTCTCGTACAGCAGCTGGGCGGTGACGGTGCCGGTGTCGACGAAGCCGCCGGTGCCGGGGTGCTTGGTGATGACGCTGCTGCCGTCCTCGTGGAGTTCGGCGAGCGGGAAGCCGGGGCGGCGGATGTCGCCGTCGGCGAAGAAGGCGTAGTTGCCGCCGGTGGCCTGGGTCCCGCACTCCAGCACGTGCCCGGCGACGACGGCGCCCGCGAGGCGGTCGTACTCCGTGGGCCCCCAGCCGAAGTGGGCGGCGGCGGGCCCGGTGACCAGCGCGGCGTCGGTGACCCGGCCGGTGACGACGATGTCGGCGCCCTCCCGCAGACAGGCCGCGATGCCGAAACCGCCGAGGTAGGCGTGGGCGGCGAGGCTGCCGGGGTGCCGGGCGGTGAGGTCGTCGCCCTCGACGTGCGCGACCCGGACGGGGATGCCGAGCCGGTCGGCCAACGCCCGTACGGCGTCGGCGAGTCCGGCGGGGTTGAGGCCACCGGCGTTGGTGACGATGCGGACGCCGCGCTCGTGGGCGAGGCCCAGGCACTCCTCCAGTTGGCGCAGGAACGTCCGGGCGTACCCGGCGGTCGGGTCCTTCAGCCGGTCGCGGCCGAGGATGAGCATGGTCAGCTCGGCGAGGTAGTCGCCGGTGAGGACGTCGAGGTCGCCGCCGGTGAGCATCTCGCGCAGGGCGTCGAAGCGGTCGCCGTAGAACCCGGAGGCGTTGCCGATGCGCAGGACGGTCATCGCGCCACCTCCCCCGGTGCTCGCCCTCGCCCCGGCAGGCCCGCGAAGGCCTGGGCGATGTCCAGCCAGCGGTCGGCGTCGGCGCCCTCGGCGCGCAGCGCGAGGTCGGCGCGGTGGGCGCGCTGCGTGACGAGGAGGCAGAAGTCGAGGGCGGGGCCGGTGACCCGCTCGGTGGCGTCCTCGGGGCCATAGGCCCACAACGCGCCGGAGGGGGCGGTGAGTTCGACGCGGAACTCCTCGAAGGGCGGGGTCAGTGAGTGCACCCCGAAGGAGAAGTCTCGGGTGCGGACGCCGAGCCGGGCGACATGGCGGAGCCGGTCGGTGGGGGCACGGGTCACGCCCAGCGCGTCGGCGACGTCCTGGCCGTGGGCCCAGGTCTCCATCAGCCGCGCGCTCGCCATGGAGGCGGTCGCCATGGGCGGCCCGAACCACGGGTACCGCGCGCCGTCGGGGGCGGCGCGCAGCGCGCCCTCCAGGGCTTCGCGCCCGGCCCGCCAGTCCGCGAGCAGCTGGTGCGGCGGTTTGCCCGCGCCCTCCTCGGCCCCGTTGTCCACGAAGTCGCCGGGCTGGGTCAGCGCGTTCTCCACCTCGTGGGCGAATGCCTCCTGGTCGGTGACGGCGAGCACCGCGGCACGGTCGGTCCAGGTGAGGTGGGCGATCTGGTGGGCGATCGTCCAGCGCGGCGCGGGGGTCGCGAGCGCCCACCGTTCCGCGGGCAACTCGGCGACGAGGGAGTCGAGTTCATCGCTCTCGGCGCGTAGGTCGTCGATGACGGGCGTCGGGTCGGCCATGGAGGGGAGGATGACAGGCCCCCCATAAACAAGCAAGCATGCTTGCATTTTTGGTCCCGGGTTGCGGTCGCGGACCGAGGGAACCGACGATAAGTAAGCCCCAAAAATGATTTACACCCCTGTCTTGGTCCATTAGCCTGGACCGCGCAGTCATTCATACTGAACGCAGCTCATCCTCCCTCTCCGCTCCCTGGACGGCTCCCGTGACACTCCCCAGCGCTGACCGGCCCGGATCTGCGACCTCCTCCGCGTCCGCTCCCGCCACGGCGACGGCGCCGCAGGCCCCGCCCGGGGTCGGAGGCCCGGCCGCGCCCTCGGCGAGCCGTCGCGGGCTCGGTTCGCTCGGGCCCGTCGGGCTGGTGCTGGCCGGTGGCGTGTCGGTGCAGTTCGGCGGGGCGCTGGCGGTGACGCTGATGCCCCGCGCCGGGGCACTCGGGGTGGTGACGCTGCGGCTGGCGGTGGCCGCGCTCGTGCTGCTCGTGGTGTGCCGCCCCCGGCTGCGCGGGCACTCGCGCGCCGACTGGGGCACCGTCGTGGCCTTCGGCGTCACCATGGCCGCGATGAACGGCCTCTTCTACCAGTCCCTCGCCCGCATCCCCCTCGGCCCGGCCGTCACGCTGGAGGTACTGGGCCCGCTGGCGCTGTCCGTCATCGCGTCCCGCCGTGCGGTGAACCTCGTGTGGGCCGGGCTCGCCCTGTGCGGGGTGTTCCTGCTCGGCGGCGGGGGCGGCGGCTTCGGCGACCTCGACCCGGTCGGCGTGGCGTTCGCCCTGTCCGCCGGGGCGATGTGGGCGGCGTACATCGTCTTCAGTGCCCGTACGGGGCGGCGGTTCCCGCAGGCCGACGGGCTGGCGCTGGCCATGGTGGTCGCCGCGGTGCTGTTCCTGCCGCTCGGCGTGGTGGAGTCCGGCACCCGGCTCCTCGACCCGACGACCCTGGCCCTGGGCGCCGCCGTCGCCGTACTGTCCTCCGTCCTCCCCTACACCCTCGAACTCCTCGCGCTGCGCCGGCTGCCCTCCTCCACCTTCGCCGTCCTCATGAGCCTGGAGCCCGCGCTCGCGGCGGCCGCCGGCTTCCTCGTCCTCGACCAGGCGCTGTCCGCGCCCGAGTCCCTCGCGATCGCGCTGGTGATCGGCGCGAGCATGGGGGCGGTACGGACGCAGGTGGGGCGGGGGAAGTCGCGGCCTACGCGGTGAGCGCTGCCGCGGGCCGTCCGGACACGCAGTGCGTCTTGGAGCTCGGAGACTGAACAGCAGAACCTGACGGGAAACGCGAACAGCGCGGGGGTGAGCGGTGTCTCAACGCCACGGCGTTGCTATGCAACGAGGTGCATAGCAGGATCGTGTCCATGGCGCTCGAGCACGCGATTCTCGTCTCCCTGCTGGAGAAGCCGGGCTCCGGCTATGAGCTGGCCCGGCGGTTCGAACGGTCCATCGGGTACTTCTGGACCGCCACCCACCAGCAGATCTACCGCGTACTCAAGCGGATGGAGAGCGACGGCTGGGTCGACGTCCGGGAGGTCCCGCAGTACGGGCGTCCGGACAAGAAGGAGTACTCCGTCGCGGGGCCCGGACGGGACGCGCTCTCCGTGTGGCTCCACGAACCGACCGAGCCCGACAGCGTCCGGCACGACCTCGCGGTGAAGATCCGCGGCGCCGCGTTCGACGACCCGGCCGCCCTGATCCGTGAGGTGGAGCGACACCGGCAGGCGCACACGGACCGCCTGGAGCACTATCTCGCGGGCGCGGCCCGCGACTTCGGGGACCCTCCGGCGGACGGCCCGCTCGATGCCGAACGGGAACTCCAGCACGTCGTGCTGCGCGGCGGCATCGCGTACGAGCGCATGATGATCGCCTGGCTCGACGACGTCCTCGCCACACTCGCGGGCTTCTCCCCCGGTCACTGACCGGCCGAGCCGGCCCCAGGACGTAACCCCCGGTCACGCCTCCCGACATGGCCCCAGGACATGACCCGAGGAGATGGCCCCAGGACATGACCCGGGACATGCGTCCGTACCCACCCTCACCTCTCAGCCGAAAGGCGGCACTCATGGCCGACGCGCTGCTCTTCAACCCGCGGACCTACGACCCCGCGCACTTCGACCCGGAGACCCGCAGACTGCTGCGCGCCACCGTCGACTGGTTCGAGCAGCGGGGCAAGCGCCGGCTGATCGAGGACTACCGGACCCGTGCCTGGCTCGGTGACTTCCTCGCCTTCGCCGCCGAGGAAGGGCTCTTCGCGACGTTCCTCACGCCCGCCTCCGTCGCCGCGGAGGGCGAGGGCGACAAGCGCTGGGACACCGCCCGCATCGCCGCCCTCAACGAGATACTCGGCTTCTACGGCCTCGACTACTGGTACGCCTGGCAGGTCACCATCCTCGGACTCGGTCCGGTCTGGCAGAGCGACAACGCCGCCGCCCGTGCCCGCGCCGCCGAACTGCTCTCGCAGGGCGAGGTGTTCGCCTTCGGCCTGTCCGAGAAGGCGCACGGTGCCGACATCTACTCCACCGACATGCTCCTGGAGCCCGACGGCAGGGGTGGTTTCCGGGCCACCGGCTCCAAGTACTACATCGGCAACGGCAACGCCGCCGGGCTCGTCTCGGTCTTCGGCCGCCGCACCGACGTCGAGGGCCCCGACGGCTACGTCTTCTTCGCCGCGGACAGCCGTCACCCGGCGTACCACCTGGTGAAGAACGTCGTCGACTCGTCGAAGTTCGTCAGCGAGTTCCGCCTCGAGGACTACCCCGTGGCGCCGGACGACGTCCTGCACACCGGCCGCGCCGCCTTCGACGCCGCCCTCAACACCGTCAACGTGGGCAAGTTCAACCTGTGCACCGCCTCGATCGGCATCTGCGAGCACGCGATGTACGAGGCCGTCACCCACGCGCAGAACCGCATTCTGTACGGCCGCCCCGTCACCGCCTTCCCGCACGTGCGGCGGGAGTTGACCGACGCCTACGTCCGGCTCGTCGGGATGAAGCTGTTCAGCGACCGCGCCGTCGACTACTTCCGCACCGCAGGCCCGGACGACCGCCGCTACCTCCTCTTCAACCCGATGACGAAGATGAAGGTGACCACCGAGGGCGAGAAGGTCATCGACCTGATGTGGGACGTCATCGCCGCCAAGGGCTTCGAAAAGGACAACTACTTCGCCCAGGCCGCCGTCGAGATCCGCGGCCTGCCGAAGCTGGAGGGCACCGTCCACGTCAACCTGGCACTGATCCTCAAGTTCATGCGCAACCACCTCCTCGACCCGGTCGCGTACGAGCCCGTCCCGACCCGCCTCGACGCGGCCGACGACACCTTCCTCTTCCGCCAGGGGCCGGCCCGCGGTCTCGGCTCGGTGCGCTTCCACGACTGGCGGCCGGCCTTCGACACGTACGCCCACCTGCCCAACGTCGCCCGGTTCCGCGAACAGGCGGACGCGCTCTGCGAGTTCGTACTCAAGGCCGCGCCCGACGAGAAGCAGAGCCGGGACCTCGACCTGCTCCTCGCCGTCGGGCAGCTCTTCGCGCTCGTCGTCCACGGGCAGCTGGTCCTGGAGCAGGCAGCCCTGTCGGACCTCGACGAGGACGTGCTCGACGAGCTGTTCGCCGTCCTCGTGCGGGACTTCTCCACCCATGCCGTGGAACTGCACGGCAAGGACTCCGCGACCGAGCAGCAGCAGCTCTGGGCGCTCGGCGCGGTCCGGCGCCCGGTCGTCGACGCGGCGCGTTCGGAGCGGGTCTGGCAGCGCGTGGAGGCGCTTTCGGGGGCGTACGAGATGATGCCCTGATGCCCTGATGCCCTGATGCCTTGGCGCACACCCGCGGAGTACGGTGGCCACCACCCCGTACTCCGCGGTGCGTGGGGACGAGCCGTCGGACGGGGGTGCCGTTGTGCCGGAGGTCGAGTTGTCGGCCGGGACGATCGACTACCAGGACACCGGCGGGGGCGGGCCGGTGCTGGTGTTCGGCCACGGGCTGCCGATGAACGGGACGCAGTGGCGCAAGGTCGTACCGCTGCTGGACGGGTACCGCTGTGTGCTGCCCACTCTTCCGCTCGGTGGTCACCGGCGGCCGATGAGACCGGACGCGGACCTGTCCCACCGGGGCGTCGCGCGGCTGCTGGGCGAGTTCGTGGAGCGGCTGGGACTGGAAGACGTGACCCTGGTCCTCAACGACTGGGGTGGCGGCCAGTTCCTGGTGACGGAGGAACAGGGCCACAGGGTCGGGCGGCTGGTGCTGGTGGCGTGCGAGGCGTTCGACAACTTCCCGCCGGGACCGGCCAAGGCCGTGGCCAAGGTGTGCAAGGTGCCCGGCGGGGTCTGGCTGCTCACCCGGCTGATGCGGGTCCCCGCGTTCCGCGACAACCGCAACGGGTACGGCGGGATGAGCCTGCGCGGCATCCCGGACGAGATCATCGCCGAGTGGTTCGGCCCCGCGACCCGCAGCAAAGCCATCCGCCGGGACTTCGCCAGGTTCGCCACATCGGCGCCCGGGCGGGCCGTCCTGCTGGAGTGGAGCGAGGAACTGCGGCACTTCGACCGTCCCGTCCTGGTCGTGTGGGCCACGGAGGACCGCCTGATGCCGCGCGAGCACGGCCCCCGGCTGGCCGAGCTCTACCCGAAGGGCCGGCTGATCGAGATCGAGGACTCCTCCACACTCGTACCGGAGGACCAGCCGGCACGGCTCGCCGAGGCGATCAGGGACTTCGTCGGGGAGACGGGGGCGGGGCGCGACGCTTGAGCGTTCCTCTACGTGGTGCGGACCATGTATCCGAGTGGAACCACTGAGGCGATGGACGGGGCCGACCGTGCCGCCTGTTGTATAACCGGGCGATGATCCACCACGTCGTGTCACTCGAAGCCTGGAACGCCCGGCCCGATCAGCCCTACGCTCCCGACTCGCTCGCCGAGGAGGGGTTCGTGCACTGTTCGCCCGACGAGGCGACGACCCTGGCCGTCGTCAACGCGTTCTACCGGGACTCGCCCAAGCCGTTGCACGTGCTCATGCTCGACGAGGAACGGCTCGACGCCCGCGTGGAGTTCGAGGCCGCGGCGCCCGCCCCGCCGCCGGGTGTCGGCGACGATGTCCTGTTCCCCCATGTGTTCGGGCCGCTCAACCGGGACGCCGTGGTGGGCGTCCAGGAAGTCGTGTGGGACGCGGAGGGGTGGGCGACGGGCCTCAGGGACGTGTAGGGCGGCGCCGGGACCGAGTCGCCCTGCGAGCTCCTCACCCCTGGGGACGCCGGGCGCCCGGTCAGCGGCGGATGAGGCCGAGGCCGGTGGCGGTGGCGACGGCGGCGGTGCGTGAGTCGACGTCGAGCTTGGCGTAGATGCGGGCCAGGTGGGACTTGACGGTGCCCTCGGTCAGATGGAGCCGGGCGCCGACGGCCTGGTTGGACAGCCCCTCGGCGACCAGGGCGAGGACCTCGGTCTCGCGCCGGGTCAGGGTGGTGCCGGGGGTGCGCAGCCGGTTCATCAGCCGGTGGGCGACCGTGGGCGCCAGTGTGGTGCGTCCGGCGGCCGCGGTGCGTACGGCGGCGGCCAGGTCCTCGGGAGGGGCGTCCTTGAGGAGGTAGCCGGTGGCGCCGGCCTCGATGGCGGGCAGGGTGTCCGCGTCGGAGTCGTAGGTGGTGACGATCAGCACGCGGGGGGCTCCCGGCCGGGCGGTGATCCGGGCGGTGGCCTCGGCCCCGCCCATGCCCCCGCCGAACTGCAGGTCCATCAGGACGACGTCGATGTCGCCCTCGGCGGCGCGGGTGACGGCGTCCTCGGCGGTGGCGGCCTCGGCCATGACGACGACGCCGGGCTCGGTTTCCAGCACGGCGCGCAGTCCGGCCCGTACGACGGGGTGGTCGTCGGCCAGGAGCAGGCGGATGGGGGTGTCGTCGGTCATGGGCGGACCTCGGTCTCGGGCTCGTTCTCGGGCTCGTTCTCGGGCGGCGGAGTCAGGGGCAGCCGGGCGGTCAGGGCGGTGCCGTGGCCGGGAGCGGACACGACGGTGAGGGTGCCGCCGAGGGCGTGGGCGCGGGCCCGCATGGCGGCCAGCCCGAACCCGCCGGCCTCGGGGTCGGGAGCGGGCAGGCCGGCGGGGTCGAAGCCGCGTCCGTCGTCGACGACGTCGAGGGCGACGTGGTCACCCTGGTAGCCGAGGGTGACGTCGGCGGTGGTGGCCTCGGCGTGGTGGACGGTGTTCGCCAGGGCGGACTGGGCGATGCGCAGCAGGGCGACCTCGTGCGCGGTCGCCAGGGGGGCGGGGGCGCCGGTGAGGTGGAGGCGTGCGGTGAGCCGGTGCCGGGCGGAGATGGTGGCGCACAGCCGTTCCAGGGCACCGGCCAGGGTGGTGCCTTCCAGTGTGGGCGGGGTGAGAGCGGCGACGAAGCGGCGGGCCTCGGCGAGGTTGTCGACGGCGGCCTGGCGTGCCTGCTCGACGTGGCGGGCGGCGTTCTGCGGCGCGTGGGGCAGGGCCCGTTCGGCGGCGCGCAGCAGCAGTTGGATGCTGGACAGGCCCTGGGCGAGGGTGTCGTGGATCTCGCGGGCCAGGCGGTCGCGTTCGGCCAGGACACCGGCGGTGTGCTGGGCGGCGGCCAGGTCGGCGCGGGTGGCCGTGAGTTCCTCGATCAGGCGGCGGCGGTGTTCGCTCTCCCGGTACAGCGCCTGGTACCCCCACACCACCGCGACGGCCACGGCGGCGCCGAGCGCCGGACCGATGGCCATGGCCGGGCTGAAGGAGTGCTGGTGGGCGGCGAAGCCCGCGACGGCCGCCGCCGCGGTGGCGGTCACCGCCGCCCGTCCGGCGCGGCGGGGCAGCAGGTGCAGCTGGAGGAAGTACAGCGGGAAGGCCACCCACACGGCGTCGGGGGTCAGGGCCAGCAGCACCAGCCAGCAGGCGCCCACGGCGGCCAGCCACAGCGCGGCGGCCCGCCGCGAGCGGCGCACGCCCGGCAGCACGGGCCCGACCGCGTACACCGCACCGCACGCCGCTGCCGCCGCGACGATCAACCCGGCGTGGGGCCGGCCGCCGGTCACGGCCCGGCCGGCGGCCAGCGCGAGCAGGCCGATGACCAGCAGGTGCAGGCACCAGGCCAGGGCGCGGGGGGTCGGGGTCAGGGCGGGGGCGGCGGCGTTCACAGTGCGTCCCAGGGTACGGAGGCGGGCACCCCCGGGGCCTCCATCGAAAGGTACAACTCCCGCGCCGTCCTTCGGCCCGCGAGGTGCCGTCGCACGCCGGACGCGCACCCGGGGAGCCGTCCGCCACGGTGGGGTCGTACCGCTTCCGCCGTCGGAAAGGACGGGCCCCGGCCGTGTTCGTCGCCTGGAGAGACCTGAAGTTCGCCAAGGGGCGCTTCGCCCTGATGGGGACCGTGATCGTGCTGATCACCCTGCTGGTCGGACTGCTGTCCGGGCTGACGGCCGGACTGGGCCGGCAGAACATCTCCGCGATCACGGGACTGCCCGCCGACAAGATCGCCTTCCAGGCCCCCGGAGGCGGTCAGGACCTGTCGTACTCCCACTCCACCGTCACCCGGCAGCAGTGGCAGCGGTGGTCCGGCGCGCCCGGCGTCGAGAGCGCCGAACCCCTGGGGATCAGCACGGCCGGCGCCACCGCCGGGGACAGGAACACCGCCGTCTCGGCCTTCGGCGTCGAGCCCGGCTCCCCCCTCGCCCCCGACGGCGACAAGATCAGCGACAGCGCGGTGGTGCTGTCCACCCCGGCCGCCGACGACCTCGGCGTGCGGGCCGGCGACTCACTCACCCTGGCGGGACAGCAGCTCAAGGTGGCCGCCGTCGAGGGCGACGCCTCCTTCAGCCACACCCCCGTCGTGTGGACCAGCCTGGACGTATGGCAGCGGACCGCCCCGCCCACCGGCGGCGGCCGGGGCCCGAGGGCCACCGTCATCGCCCTGAACACCACCTCCGGGACCGATGTGCGGGCCACCGACCTCCGGGCCGGCACCAGGACGGTGTCCCTCGAGGACTCGCTGTCCGCGATCGGCTCCTACACCTCCGAGAACGGCTCCCTGCAGCTGATGCGCGGCTTCCTGTTCGCCATCTCCGCCCTCGTCGTCGGGGCCTTCTTCACCGTCTGGACCATCCAGCGCGGCGGCGACGTCGCCGTGCTGAAGGCCCTGGGCGCCTCCACCGCCTGCCTTCTCCGGGACGCCCTCGGCCAGGCCGTCGTCCTGCTGGCCGGCGGCACCCTGCTCGGCACCGGCATCGCCGCCGCCCTGGGCGCCCTGATCTCCGGCTCCGCCGTGCCGTTCCTGCTCACTCCGTCCACCCTCCTGCTCCCGGCGGCCGTGATGATCCTGCTCGGTGCCCTCGGGGCGGCCCTCTCCATCCGCCGCATCACCTCCGTCGACCCGCTGACCGCCCTGGGGAGCGCCCGATGAGCCTGCGCCTGACCGACATCACCCTCACCTACCCCGACGGTGACACCCGCCTGACCGCCCTCGACCAGGTCAGCCTGGAGGTTCCCGGAGGCAGCCTGACCGCCGTCGTCGGCCCCTCCGGCTCCGGCAAGTCCAGCCTGCTGGCCGTCGCCGCCACCCTCGTCACGCCCGACGCCGGCACCGTCACCGTCGACGGCACCGCCACCACCGGCATGACCCGCGGAGAACTCACCGCACTGCGCCGCCACACGATCGGCATCGTCTTCCAGCAGCCCAACCTGGTGCCCTCCCTCACCGCCGCAGAACAACTCCAGGTCATGGCCCGGATCGACGGCCGCAGACCGCGCACCGCCCGGAACCGGGCGATGGAGTTCCTCGACGCCGTCGGCCTGGCCGACCAGGCCGACCGTCGCCCCCACCAGCTCTCCGGCGGCCAGCGCCAGCGCGTCAACATCGCCCGCGCCCTGATGAACGACCCCACGGTCCTCCTGGTCGACGAACCCACCAGCGCCCTCGACCACGAACGCGGCGCCGCCGTCGTCGACCTCATCGCCCGCCTCACCCGACAGCAGGCCACCGCCACCGTCCTGGTCACCCACGACCGCACCCACCTGACCGCCGTCGACCGGATCGCCGAAGTCCACGACGGGCGCCTGCGCCTTCCGGCCCGCACCCGTGACTCGGCACCACCCGCGCGTACCGGCGGCGCCCCGACCGCACCGTGAGCTGCGCGTCCGCGCCCTCGCGGGACTCGGCAGGGCCGCGGCGCCTGCTCAGTGCTCAGCGCCTCCGCCGTGCCCTTCTCCGCGCCCTCCTGGGCTGTCGTGGGCCGCTGCGGGTTCCGGGTTCCGGGTCAGTGCTTCCGCCAGGGCCTCCGCCAGATGCGACCCCCGCCTCCCCGCCAGTTGGGCGAGCTGTGTCCGGCAGGAGAACCCGTCCGCCAGGACCACCGCGTCGTCGGCCGCCCCCCTCACCGCCGGGAGGAGCTGCTCCTCGGCGCAGGCGACGGACACGTCGTAGTGGCCCCGCTCGAAGCCGAAGTTGCCGGCGAGTCCGCAGCAGCCGCCGCTGAGGTCGCCGGTGAGACCGGCGGCGGCGCGGAGGCGGCGGTCGGGGGCGTCGCCCAGTACCGCGTGCTGGTGGCAGTGGGTCTGGCCGACCACCGGGCGGTCGAGGACGGGCGGGGTCCAACCGGGGGCGTACCGCTCCAGGGCCTCGGCGAACGTGACGACGGAGGCGGCCACCCTGGCGGCCCGGGGGTCGTCGGGGAGGAGTTCGGGCAGGTCAGAGCGGAGCGTCGCCGCGCAGCTCGGTTCGAGGACGACGAGGGGCGGGTCCGGCAGCCCTCCGGAGGCGGGCACGAGGAAGGGGTCCAGCAGGTCCAGGGTGCGGCGCAGCACCGCGCGGGCCTGGTCGAGCTGGCCCGTCGAGATGTACGTCAGGCCGCAGCAGAGCCTGCCCCGGCGCATCGTGAACAGGGTCCGGGCCGGACTCCGCCGGGTGAGGGCGGACCGGGTGAGGGCGGACCGGGTGAGGGCGGCCTCCTCGCCCGCCTCCGTCCGTTTCAGCCAGGGCGGTTTCCGCCTCGTCCTGGGCGTCGGCGGCACGATCACCCGGAGTCCGGCCGCCTCCAGCACCCGGAGCGCGGCCTGCCCCACGGACGGGGAGAGGTACTCCGTGAACGTGTCGGTCCACAGCAACACCGTGGTCGGCGGCGCGCACCGGCCGTCGCCGCCCCCACTGCCGTCCGCGCCGCCCCGCCCCCTGGCCCACCCCCGGTACCACCGGGAGAACGGCACCGTCGCCGGCCTCGGCAGCTCCCGCTCCCCCGCGATCCCGCCCACCCGTTTCGCCAGGGCAGCCAAAGGGCCCACCCCGGACAGGGCGTTGACGAGGCGGGCCGTGCGGGTGCGGGCGATCAGGCCGAGCCACACCGGTAGCCGGCCCATGGTGTAGTGGGCGGCCGGGCGGCGGCGGCCCGCGTAGTGGTGGTGGAGGAACTCCGCCTTGTACGTGGCCATGTCGACGCCGACGGGGCAGTCCGAACGGCAGCCCTTGCAGGAGAGGCAGAGGTCCAGCGCGTCCCGCACCTCGGGCGAGCGCCAGCCGCCGGTGACCACCTCGCCGGCCAGCATCTCGTGCAGGAGGCGGGCCCGGCCGCGGGTGGAGTGCTCCTCCTCACCGGTCGCGCGGAAGGAAGGGCACATGACCGCGCCGGAGCCCTGACCCACCTCCGTCGTACGGCATTTGGCGACGCCCACGCAGCGCCGTACGGCCGCCGTGAAGTCACCGCCGTCCTCCGGGTATCCGAACACGACCGGCACCGGTTCGCGGGGCAGCGGGGCGAAGCGCAGGTTGGTGTCCAGGGGGGCCGGGCGGACGAGCATGCCGGGGTTGAGGAGGTCGTCGGGGTCCCAGAGGGCCTTGGCGCGCTCGAACAGCGCGATCATCTCGGGGCCGTACATCCTCGGGAGCAGTTCGGCCCGCGCCTGGCCGTCGCCGTGTTCCCCGGAGAGCGAGCCGCCGTGGGCGACGACCAGTTCGGCCAGGTCCTCCGAGAAGCGGCGGAAGCGGGCGATGCCGGGGCCGGTCAGGAGGTCGAAGTCGATGCGGACGTGGATGCAGCCGTCGCCGAAGTGGCCGTAGGGCGTGCCGCGCAGGGCGTGGGCGCGGAGGAGGCCGCGGAAGTCCCGGAGGTACGCGCCGAGCCGGGCGGGCGGGACCGCGCAGTCCTCCCAGCCCGGCCATGCCTCGCTGCCGTCGGGCATCCGGGTCGCCGTACCGCTGGCGTCCTCGCGGACACGCCACAGGGCGCGCTGCGCGGCGGGGTCGGTGACCACCAGCGCGTCGGCCGCGTCCGCCGCGCGCACGATCGCGGCGGCGTGCGCCCGCGCCTCGGCGGCCGTGTCCCCGCCCGTCTCGACGAACAGCCACGCCCCGCCCGCCGGCAGCCCGGGCGTGCCCGGCGGTACGAGGTCCGCCGCCATGCCCTCCACGGTCAGCGGGCCGTGCGGCAGCAGCGCGGGGGCCGCCTCGGCCGCCGCGCTCTCGTCGGCGTACGCCAGGACGGCGAGGGCGCGTGCACGGGGCGCCTCGACGAGTCGTACGACCGCCTCCGTGAGGACGCCGAGGGTGCCCTCGGAGCCGCAGAAGGCGCGAGCGGTGTTCGCGCGCTGCTCGGGGAGCAGGGCGTCGAGGGCGTACCCGGAGATACGGCGCGGGAGGTCGGGGAAGCCGGTGCGCAGCAGCGCCAACTCGCGCTCCACCAGCGCCCGGAGACCGTCCGGGGCACCCGACCAGCCCTGTCCGAGCCGACGGGCGCCGCCCCTCCCGTCGAGCACCGACAGGTCGCGGACGCTGTCGGCGGTGGTGCCCCAGGCCACCGAGTGGGAGCCGCAGGAGTTGTTGCCGATCATGCCGCCGAGGGTGCAGCGGCCGTGGGTGGAGGGGTCGGGGCCGAAGCGGAGGCCGTGCGGGGCGGCGGCCTCCTGGAGGCGGTCCAGGACGAGGCCCGGCTGGACCACGGCGGTGCGTGCCTCGGGGTCCAGGGAGACCAGGCGGTTCATATGGCGGGTGAAGTCCAGGACGACGCCCGTGCCCGTGGCCTGACCGGCGATCGACGTGCCGCCGCCGCGCGCCACCACCGGCACGCCGTGCTCCCGGCACACCGACAGGACGGCCGCCACGTCGTCCGCGTCCCGTGGCGCGACCACACCGAGCGGCACGCGCCGGTAGTTGGACGCGTCCATGGTCATCAGTGCCCGCGCGGTCGCGTCGAAAGCGACCTCGCCGCGCACGGCCGCCGTCAGCGCCGCCCGCAACCCGGCCGCCGCGCGCGACACCGGCGAGCGCGACTCCGGCGAGCGCGACTCCGAGGCGCGCTCCGACGCGCGCTGCTCCGCCGTCGGCCGTGCCCCGGCCGCGGGCGCTCCGGCCGCCGCCCCGGACCGCGCTTCCGCTCGCGTCTCCCCTGGACCTTCCATCCCTCCAGCATGCATCCGACCACCGACAGTGACCACATGGTGACGACGGAGCGGCCTCCGGACGGTGGCCGGATTCTGGGGAGCTAACCGGAAACCGCCCGACCACGGTCACGAACTCCCATATAGTGACGCCCAATTGAGCACCAGGTGTCGCTTCTCGCGCAGGAACCGACCGTGTTACCGAGGCCAGGAACCGACTGAGTTACCGAGTCCAGAACCGACCGAGGACAGCAGACCATGACCGCGCCCAGCCCCCCACGCCCCCCGGGCGACCGCCCCGCGCTCCGCTCAGTCCTGCCCCTGCCCCTGGTCACCGCCGTGTTCGCCGCCGCCGCGGCCGGCGGTTCGGTCGCGCTGGCACCCGAGTCGGTACGGCTCCCCCTGGCGGGTGGCGCGGGCGCCGCCGCCCTGCTGCTCACGCTCGCCGTCGCGGTCGCCGTCCACGCCCGGCAGTCGGCCCGGTCGCTGCGGCACCGCCTCGACGCCGTGTCCCGAGACACCGGGATGCTCCTCCAGGAACGGGCCCGGATGACAGCCGAGTTCGGGCAGGAACGGGCCCGGCTCACCGAGGAGTTCCTCCAGGACCGCGCCCGGATCGCCGCCGACTACGCCCGCGAGCGGACCCGGCTCACCGCCGAACTCGACCAGGAGCGCGGCAGGTTCGCGGACGAGCGCACCCGGCTGGAGACCGAGGCCGAGGAGGAGAGGTCGCGTCTGCTGGACCGCGCCCGGCAGGCCGAGGCCGAGCGCACCGCCGCCCTCGCCGTCACCGCCGGCGTGGCCGGCCGGATGCAGGCCCTCGCCACGGGCACCCTCGCCGACCTGCGCGCCATGGAGGAGCGCCACGCAGACGAGGACGTCCTCGCCGACCTGCTGCACCTCGACCACCGCACCGCCCAGGCGGGCCGTCTCGCCGACTCCGTCGCCGTCCTCGCCGGCGCCCGATCCGGACGACGCTGGGCCAAGCCGATCCCCATGGAGTCCATCCTGCGGGGCGCGATGGGCCGGATCGGCGCCTACCGCCGGGTCCGGCTGCACTCCTCCAGCGAGTCGGCCGTCGCCGGGCACGCCGCCGAGGGCGTGATGCACGCGCTCGCCGAACTCCTCGACAACGCGGCGAACTTCTCACCGCCCACCGCCGAGGTCCATGTCTATGTCGAGGAGGTCCCGGCCGGCGTCATCATCTCCGTCGAGGACTCGGGCCTCGTCATGAGCGACGTCCAGCTGCGCCGCGCCGAGCGCGCCGTCTCCGGCGAGGACACCGACATCACCGGCCTGACCGGCACCCGCCTCGGCCTCGCCGTCGTCGGCCGCCTCGCCCGCAAGCACGGCCTCAAGGTCTCCTTCCGCCCCTCCGCCCGCGGCGGCACGGGCGTCCTGCTGCTCATCCCGCAGGACGCGCTGGCCGGTGCGGTGCCGTCGGCGGGGACGCCCGCGGAGACGGCGGCCCCCGCGGGGGAGCAGGTGCCCGCGTACGCCGGCCGGTCGACGCCGTACGCCGCCGTCCCGGCACCGCACGACCTGGACGGCGAACCGACGCCGACCCACGAGTCCCCGTTCGGCGCCGCCCCCGGCGCCGAGGAGGAGCCGGCGGTCCCGGGCGGCCTCCCCCGGCGCCGCCGCGGCCGGTCCCTCGCCGAGGCCGAGGCCCGCACACGCGCCCAGGCCGCCGACGCCCGCCCGGCCCGCGACTCCCGGCCCGCCGACGACGCCGGCTCCGGCGCCGTCCGCTTCAGCACCTTCCGCCGCGCCGTCCGCGGCACGAGCGGCCTCGACCAGGCCTTCGTCCAGGGCACGGCGGCCGGGGACGAACCGTCCACGGGGGCACCGGGCGCCCCCGGCGCACAGCTCGGCACGGACGAGCCCCTCCCGGACCCCGTGCGGGAGGCCGCCACCGAGCCCATCCGGGAGGCCGTCCAGGAGGCCCGGCCGGCACCCGTCGACGAGGTCCGGCCGCAATCCGTTCCGGCGGCCCTGCCCGCACCGGCATGGGAGGTCCTTCCGGAGCCCGTACGGCAGCCGGGGGGCGAACCCCGGAGGGAGCCGGGGGGCGAACCCGCGGAGGCCGTGCGCGAACCCGTGGCGGACGGCTCGGCGCAGCCGGGGGACGCCGGTGGGCCGCCCGCGCTGGAGCCCGCACGGGAACCCGTCCGGGGCGCCGCCCAGGGCACGGCATGGGCGGCGTACC
The DNA here is from genome assembly GCF_056437585.1 of Streptomyces sp. NPDC042364. Lineage (NCBI taxonomy): Bacteria > Bacillati > Actinomycetota > Actinomycetes > Kitasatosporales > Streptomycetaceae > Streptomyces > Streptomyces sp. NPDC042364. The sequence goes on from NZ_JBWKAJ010000005.1 coordinate 263,066, forward strand.
CCGCGCCGGAACCCGAGTGGGAGCCCACCGCCCCCGTACCGGACCCCGGCTGGGAGCCCGAGCCCGTACGCGGCACGCAGTGGGAGTTCGAACCGGTACGGGACGAGAAGCGGGAGCCCGAGCCGGTCCGGGAGACGCCGCCGTGGCGGCCCGGGATCGCGCGGATCCCGCTGCGGAGTCCCGAGCCGGTCCGGGACACGGCGTGGGAGCCCGAGCCGGTACGGGACACGGCGTGGGAGCCCGAGCCGGTACGGGAGACCGCCTGGGAGCCCGAGCCCGTGCCTGAGACGTCGTCGCGGCCCGAGCCCGCACCGGAACCCGCCTCGGCGCGGGACACGCGGTGGGAGTTCGAGGCGTTGCGGGAGCTCGCGTGGGAGTCCGTGCGGGACACCCGCCCCGAACCGGCCGCCGCCGACGCCCCCTCCGCCGACGCCCCCTCGGCCCACTCCCCTTCGTCCCCGGCGCCGTCGACCCGCCCGCCCTCGTACCCGGCCGCTGACCCGGCATCCGGCGGACCCGGCCCCGCCCCCCACCCGGCGCCGGACCCCCGGCCACGTCCCGACCCGCATCCGTATCCGCATCCCGACCTGGAAGGCGACCCCACCCCATGACCGGCACCGGCACCACCGCCGACGACAGGCTCACCTGGCTCATGGAGGGTTTACTGGAACGCACTCCGGGCGCCCGGCACGCGCTCGTGCTCTCGCGTGACGGGCTGAAGCTGTGCCGTACACCGGAGCTGTCGGTGGACCGGGCCGACCAGCTCGCCGCGATCGCCGCCGGCATGCAGTCGCTGTCCCACGGGGCCTCCGTGGAGTTCGGCGACGGCAGCGGCGGCGTGCGGTCGGCGATGGCGGAGTTCCACGGCGGGGTCCTGTTCATCGTGGAGGCAGGCGAGGGCGCGCATCTGGCCGTCGTCACGGACGAGGAGGCCGACGCGGGGCTCGTCGGACACAACATGAGCGAACTGGTGGAGCAGTTGGGCGAGCACCTGAGCGCCCGGCCGCGCCTCCGGCAGACCGCGCCGGCCTCCACGGCATCGGCCACGGCATCGGCCACGGCATCGGTCTCGGCCCCCACGGCAACCGCTTCCACCGCGACGACGGCGGCCGTCTCGGCTGCTTCGGCTACGGCTCTGGCGCCCCGTACGTCATGAGTCGGCCCGGCAGGGACGACCTGCCCGACCGGCTGTACACCCTCACCGGGGGACGCAGCCGGTCCGCGTCCGGCACCCCTTTCGACCTGGTCACCCTGGTCACGGCCGAGTCGCAGCCGGTGCCGGGGATGCAGTCGGAGCACGTGGCGATCCTCCGGCTGACGGAACGGCCCACTGCGGTCGTGGAGATCGCCGCCGGGCTGGCGCTGCCGGTGAGCATCACGAAGGTGCTGCTGTCCGACCTGCTCGCCGCGGGCCGGGTCAGTGCCCGGCACCCGCACAAGGCCACGCTGATCGATCTGGACATCCTGGAGCAGGTACTAGTTGGACTTCGCAACCTCTGAGAACGGCGGCGACGGCCGGGCACCCGTACCCGTGCCCGTACCCGGCGCCCGCTTCCGCGGTGCCCCCGCCGCCCTCTACCGCGAGCTGCGGCGCGAGCACGGCGAGGTCGTTCCCGTGCTGCTCGACGGGGACGTACCGGCGTGGCTGGTGCTGGGCTATCGCGAGCTGCACCAGGTGACGAGCGACCCGGAACTGTTCAGCAGGGACCCCGGGTTGTGGAACCAGTGGCCGGACATCCCCGCCGACTGGCCGCTGCTGCCCGTGATCAGCCGGGAGCAGCCGTCGATCCTCGGCTCGGTCGGCGAACGGCACCGGCGGCGTGCGGCGCTGCTCGGCGAGGCGCTGGAGGCGGTCGACCCGTTCGCGCTGCGGGGCCACGCCGAAGGGTTCGCGGACGAGCTGCTCGACGCGGTGTGCGGGGCGGGCAGGGCCGACCTCGTGGCGCGGTACGCGGCGCTGCTGCCGGTCCGGGTGCTGGCGTATCTCTTCGGCTTCCCGGAGGAGCAGGGGCCGGACCTGGTCACGGCGTTGACCGACCTCCTCGACGGCCAGGGGCGGGCCCAGGCCGCCGAGGCGGAGGTGACGGCGGCGATGACGCGGCTGGTCGCGGAGCGGCAGCGGTGTCCGGCGGACGACGTGGTGTCCCGTCTGCTGGCGAAGGCCCCCGCGTACGGCTTCTCGGTCGAGGAGGCCACGCACGACGTGATGGTCATGCTGGCCGCCGGCCATCAGCCGACCACCGACTGGATCGGCAACTCCCTGCGGCTGATGCTGACCGACGAGCGGTTCGCCGCCTCCCTGTTCGGGGGCCGCAGCAGCGTGGCGGAGGCCATGAACGAGGTGCTGTGGGAGGACGCCCCCGTCCAGAACGCGGCCGGCCGCTGGACCACCCGCGACACCCGGCTCGGCGGCCGTGCCCTGCACGCCGGCGACCTCGTCCTCCTGGGCCTCCAGGGCGCCAACTCCGACCCCCGCGTCCGCACCCCCGGCTCCGCCCTCACCGGCGGCAACAACGCCCACTTCGCCTTCGGGCACGGCGAGCACCGCTGCCCGTTCCCGGCGCAGGAGATCGCCGAGGTCATCGCGCGGACGGGCATCGAGGTCGTCCTGGACCGGCTGCCCGACCTCGACCTGGCCGTACCGGAGGAGAGCCTCGTCCGGCGGCCCTCGCCCTGGCTGCGGGGGCTGGTGGAGCTGCCGGTGCGGTTCTCGCCGTCGCCCGCGGTCGGCGACCGCTGACCCGTGCCGCGCCGTCGGGTGGCGGGATCGCGGCGCCCGGGCCGGTGAACGGGGTGCCGGTCGCGGGCGTGCGCCGCTTCCGGGCCTGTACGGGCGGCCCGGCCCGGGACCGGACGTGCGCCGCTTCCGGGCCTGTACGGGCGGCCCGGCCCGGTACGTCGGCCCCGGCACGGGCCCCGTCTCACCCGACGGACGACGTTTCGCCCGAGTTTCGCGGAGCCGATAGGCTCGCACCCGTGGCTGATATCCAGATCCCCGCTGACATCAAGCCCGCCGACGGACGTTTCGGCGCTGGCCCCTCCAAGGTGCGGACGGAGGCGCTGGACGCGCTGGCCGCGACCGGCACCTCCCTGCTCGGCACCTCCCACCGCCAGGCCCCGGTGAAGAACCTGGTCGGCCAGGTGCGTGAGGGCATCAGCGAGCTGTTCTCCCTGCCCGAGGGCTACGAGGTGATCCTCGGCAACGGCGGCTCCACCGCGTTCTGGGACATCGCGACGCACGGCCTGATCGAGAACAAGAGCCAGCACCTGACCTTCGGTGAGTTCAGCTCGAAGTTCGCCAAGGCCGCGAAGCTGGCGCCGTGGCTGGCCGAGCCGACCGTCGTCTCCTCCGACCCCGGTACGCACCCGGAGCCGGTCGCCGAGGCGGGTGTCGACGTCTACGCCTTCACCCACAACGAGACCTCCACCGGTGTCGCCGCCCCGATCAAGCGGGTGGCCGGTGCCGACGAGGGCGCCCTCGTCCTGGTGGACGCCACGTCCGGCGCGGGCGGCCTGCCCGTGGACATCACCGAGACGGACGTCTACTACTTCGCCCCGCAGAAGTCCTTCGCCTCCGACGGCGGCCTGTGGATCGGTGTGTTCTCCCCGGCCGCGATCGAGCGCGCCGAGCGGATCCACGCGAGCGGACGGCACGTCCCGGAGTTCTTCTCGCTGCCCACGGCGATCGACAACTCCCGCAAGAACCAGACGTACAACACCCCCGCGCTCGCCACGCTCTTCCTGCTGAACCAGCAGCTGGAGTGGATCAACGGCCAGGGCGGTCTCGCCTGGTCCACGGCCCGCACGAAGGACTCCTCGACCCGTCTGTACGGCTGGGCGGAGGAGTCCAAGTACGCGACGCCGTTCGTCTCGGACCCGGCCAAGCGCTCCCAGGTCATCGGCACGATCGACTTCGCCGACGAGATCGACGCCGCGGCCGTCGCCAAGGCCCTGCGCGCCAACGGCGTCGTCGACACCGAGCCCTACCGCAAGCTCGGCCGCAACCAGCTGCGCGTCGCGATGTTCCCGGCGATCGACCCGGCGGACGTCGAGGCGCTGACGAAGTGCGTCGACTACGTGATCGAGAAGCTCTGACCGGTCGCCCGGAGGCCATGAGTGCTTCCGGGACTCCCGTCGGGGTTCCGTAGTCCCGTACGACGCGCCGAAGGGCGCCCGGTGTGGTCACCGGGCGCCCTTCGTGTCCGTCCTGCGGGGTGTCGTCCTACGGGGCGTCGTCCCCGCCGTGCGGAATCAGCCGCGGAAGCCGAGGATGCCGTGCAGGGCGGCGCCGCCCTTCGCGGCGGTCCCGCCCGACGTGCCCTGCGCGGACTGCGCCGACATCTCCTGCGCGGCCTGCGGCTTCGGGTCGGGCAGCTTCTTGCAGACCGCGTCGACCTTGCCCTTGCCGTTCGGCACCTTGCCGTTGGACAGGTAGGTGGCCAGGTACTTGTCGAGGCAGGAGTTGCCGCTCAGCGAGATGCCGTGGTTGCCGCCACCCTGCTCGACGACCAGGCTGGAGTTCTTGAGCAGCTTGTGCATGGTCAGGCCGCCCTGGTAGGGGGTGGCCGCGTCGTCCGTCGCCTGGAACAGCAGCGCCGGCGGGAGCTTGGAGTTGGCGACGTTCACCGGCTTGAGCGTCTTGGTCGGCCAGAACGCGCACGGCGCATTGTACCAGGCGTTGTTCCAGGCCATGAAGGGCGCCTTCTTGTAGACGGCCCAGTTGTCCTTCTGCCACTTGCTCCAGTCGCGCGGCCAGGACGCGTCACGGCACTGCACGGCGGTGTAGACGCTGTAGCCGTTGTCACCGGAGGCATCGACGGCGGCGAAGTTCTGGTACGCCTCGACCAGCGGGTCGCTGTTCTTGTCCCCCACGTACGCGGCGAACGCCTCGGCGAGGAAGGGCCAGTAGCCGTTGTAGTAGCCGCCGGGGATGAAGGTGTCCTCCAGCTCGGAGGCGCCCACCTTCACCTTGCCGCCCACGGGCTTCTTGGCGAGGTCGGCCCGCATGGCGTACCACTTGGCCTCGATCTTGGCCGGGTCCGTGCCGAGCTTGTAGGTGGAGTTGTGCTTGGCGATCCACTTCATGAGCGCCTTGTGACGCTTGTCGAAGGCGTAGTCCTGGTCGAGGTTGTCCTCGTACCAGACGCCCGTCGGGTCGACGATGGAGTCCAGCACCAGGCGGCGCACGCGCTCGGGGTACTGCTTGGCGTAGACGGCGCCGAGGTAGGTGCCGTACGAGTAGCCGAAGTAGTTGATCTTCTTGGCGCCGAGGGCCTTGCGGATCGAGTCCATGTCCTTCACGGCGTTGGCCGTGTTGATGTGCGGCAGGACGTCCTTGTACTTGGCCGCGCAGGCCGCGGCGAAGGACTGGGCGCGGTCGAGGTTGGCCTTCTCGATCGTGGGCGTGCTGGGCACGGAGTCCGGCCGCACCGGGTTGAAGTGGCCCGGCTTGCAGTTGAGGGCGGGCTTGCTGTCCCCGACCCCGCGCGGGTCGAAGCCGATGACGTCGTACTGGGACGCGACGGACTTGGGCAGGGAGCCGGCGACGAACCCGGCCAGCGACAGACCGCTGCCGCCGGGGCCGCCGGGGTTGACCAGCAGCGGGCCCTGGTACTTCTTCGCGGTGTGCGGCACGCGGGAGAGCGCCAGCGTGATCTTCTTCCCGCTCGGTTTGGCGTAGTCCAGCGGCACCTTGACCGACGCGCACTGCATCGTCGGTGCGCTGTCCGTGGCGCACTTCTTCCAGGAGACCTTCGCTGCGGCGGCCTGCACGGTGTTCACGGACTGCGGCGCGCTGGCGTTGGCGGGGGCGGCTGCGAGCGTCCCGGCCAGTACGACGGTGGCGCCGCTGAACACGGCTGCGCTTCTCTTCATGGAGTTCTCTCTGAACAGTGAGGGGGGTTCCAGGTCCGCGAGGTACGCGGCCCGAGCCGCATGGTTCCCGAAGAGCACGCCGCGCATCGACAGATTCGACCAAGACTTGACTGAATTGAGTCATTGGGCCCCGTCAAATTCCCGACAGACAAGGTCAGTTGACCTCATCCGGGACATCTCCGCACCGGCCGTTCGGCAGGGCGCCCGGCGTGACCGGACGCCCCCCGTCTCATGTCGCCGTGCAGCTCACGCTCGGCACACCCCCGCCCCCGGGCGCGCCCCCGAAGCCGAGGCTCGCCGAAGCGCCCGCGGCCAGGGCTCCGTTGTGGGCCGCGTTCGTGGCGGTGACCGTCGAACCGGTCTGGGTGTACGAGGCGTTCCACATGTTCGTGACCTTCTGGGCGCCGCTCCAGGTCCAGGTGACCTTCCAGGACTTGAGGGCGGTCGTCCCGGTGTTGGTCACCTTCACCTCGGCGTTGAATCCGCCGCCCCAGTCGCTGCCGACGGTGTAGACGGCGGCGCAGGCGGGCGTCCCGCCGCCGGGATCGCCGGGGTCACCGGGGTCGCCCGGATCGCCCGAGCCGCCGCCCGGCGGGAAGCCCGGCGCCTTGATGCTCGTCAGATAGCCGTCCTTCACCGTGTCGACGGTCTGCCAGTCGTCCTTCAGGATGCCGCCGGTGTCACCGGAGTTGGGGTTCCAGGACCAGAACGTCCAGTGGAAGGAGTCGTTGCCGTACGCCGAGGTCGAGCGGAGGTACGTCACCAGCGCGGCCAGCCAGCGCTGGTCGATCGTGGACTGGAGGGTCGTACCGAACTCGCCCACCCAGACGGGGGCGATGTTCTGCTTGAAGATGTAGCCCCAGTACCGGTCCCAGACGCCGGGCATGTTGGCGGGGAAGTCCGGGTCGCCGAACCAGCTCTGCTGGGCCACGCTGGTGGCGTAGTCATGGGCGGAGTAGACGAGCCGGTTCGGCACGTCGAGCCGTACCGGGTGGTCGGCGACGCCCATCAGGTTGCCGCCCCACCAGCCCGAGACGCCGTTGTACGACTGGACGCCCTCGACGAGGACCAGCAGGTCGGGGTTGGCGGAGAGGACCGCGTTGCCGGCGCGTTCGGCGGCGAGCCGCCAGTCCCTGGACGTGTCGCCGCAGCCCCAGCAGGCCGGGTCGTGCGGCTCGTTGTGGAGGTCGATGCCGACGACGGTGGAGTCGCCCTTGTAACGGGTGGCGAGGGCCTTGAGGTTGGCGATCCACGTCGACTCGGGGACCGCGGAGGTGTACCAGAGCGCCGACTGGCCCGCCGCGTCCGGGCGGTGCCGGTCGAGGATGACCTTCAGACCGCTCCGCCCGGCGTGCGCGACCATCCTGTCCAGGACCTGGAGCGAGGTCAGACCGCGCAGATCGGCGTTCTTGCCGTCGGAGAAGTTGAGGCTGTCGGGCATGGTGCCGGGCTTGAGGATGTCGTCGCTGTAGGGGACGCGGAGGGTGTTGTAGCCCAGCGACCCGATCTGGTCGATCATGCTCTTGTAGTCGCGGGACCACAGGCCGTGGGGCACGTGGTTGGCGGTCTCGAAGCCGAACCAGTTGATGCCGGCGATCCGCACCGACTGGTTGTTCGCGTCGAGGATCCGGCGCCCGTCGGTGTGCCAGTAGCCGGCGCCGGCGGCGGCCTCGGCCGCTGCGGCCGGCGGGGCGCCGCCGGCCAACGGGACCACCAGCACGGCGGCGGCCGCGCACAGGGCGCCCAGGGTTCTCCGTAAGCTGCGGAACATGTCGCTGCTGCCTCCTCGGGAGGGGCGGGCCCGGAACGGATGGGAGCGCTCCCATCGCCCGCACCCCCATGGAAGACAGATCGCATGAACACGTCAAGGCGTCCGGCGCACCGTTGTGCGCCGGACGCCTCCCGTGGGACACGTGTGCCGTGGGTCAGCGGCTCAGCTTCTTGAACCTCCGCACCGCCAGGGGCAGGAAGACCAGCGTGAGCACCACCGGCCACACGCCCGCCATCAGCAGCGCGTGCTGCTCGACCCAGGAGTCGCCGCCGCCGACCGGGATGCCGAACAGCTCGCGGGTCGCGGCGGCCGTGGAGGAGATCGGGTTCCAGGCGGCGACCCAGCCCAGCCAGTCGGGCATGAGCTGCGGGGCCACGAGGATGCTGGAGATCATGGTCAGCGGGAAGGCGACCGCGAAGAGGCCGCCGGCCGCCTCCGGGTTGGGTACCAGAAGGCCGAGCCAGACCCCGAGCCAGATCAGCGCGAACCGCAGCCACAGCAGCAGACCGAACGCGGCCAGGAAGCCGGGACCCGGGTCGGGGCGCCAGCCCATCGCGAGGGCCGTCAGCATCATGATGGCCAACTCCGCGCAGGCGACCAGCAGATCGGTCACCCCGCGCCCGGCGGCCACCGCCGACGGCGCCATCGGCATGGACCGGAAGCGGTCGATCACGCCCTTGGTGGAGTCGTACACCACGAGCGTCGCGGTGTTGATGAACCCGAAGACCATCGTCATCACGAACATGCCCGGCATCAGGAAGTCCCGGTAGTTCCCGCCGCCGGGCACCTGCATGGCGCTGCCGAAGACATAGCCGTAGAGGAGGACGGAGAGAATCGGGAAGCCGAGCTGCCAGGCGATGTTGACCGGCTGGCGCCGGTAGTGGGTGAGGCCGCGGCGGACGATATTCCAGACATCGGCGAGCAGCCAGTACGTACGGCCGTGGACGGGGCGGTCGGTGAGGTCCAGGGCGCCGACGGCACCGGGGCCGGTGGTCGGACGGATACCGGGGCTGGTGCCGGTGCTCATGCGGCGACCCCCTTCGGCTGCGACACGGACTTCGAGGCGCCCTGCTCCCCCGGCGGTTCGGTGCGGTGCCCGGTCAGCCGCAGGAACACGTCGTCCAGACTGGGCCTGCGCAGGCCGATGTCCTCGACGGCGACGCCCTCGTCCTGGAGTGTGCGGGCCACCTCGGTCAGGGCGTTCACCCGGTCGGTCACCGGCGCGTGCACGCGCAGTTCGGTCTCGTCCGACTCCGGTTCGCCGTCGGCGACCCGGGCGACGACCTTCGCCGCGCGCGGGATGTCGGCGCGGTCGGCGACGACGACCTCGACCCGGTCGCCGCCCACCGTGCTCTTCAGTCCGTCGGGGGTGTCGTCTGCTATGGCCCGGCCCTGGTCGATGACGGTGACACGGGAGGCCAGCCTGTCGGCCTCCTCCAGGTACTGCGTGGTCAGCAGGACGGTCGTGCCGCCCGCGACCAGCGCCCGTACCGAGTCCCAGACCTCGCCCCGGCTGCGCGGGTCGAGGCCGGTGGTCGGCTCGTCGAGGAAGAGGACGGCCGGGGCGAGGATCATCGAGGCCGCGAGGTCCAGCCGGCGCCGCATACCGCCGCTGTACTCGCCGACGCCCTTGTCGGCGGCGTCGGCGAGGTCGAACCGGTCGAGCAGCTCGGCGGCGCGCAGCTTCGCCCTCCGCCCGCCGAGATGGAAGAGCCGGCCGAACATCTCCAGGTTCTGCCGCCCCGTCAGCACCTCGTCCACCGCCGCGTACTGGCCGGTGAGGCCGATCCGCGCCCGGACCTCACGGGGCTGCCGGGCCACGTCGAGACCGGCGACCGCCGCCCGTCCGCCGTCCAGCCGGACGAGGGTGGACAGGATGCGGACGGCCGTGGTCTTGCCCGCGCCGTTCGGGCCGAGGAGGCCGTGGACCGTGCCCTCGCGGACGGCCAGGTCGAAGCCGTCGAGCGCGCGTTTCCCGCCGTACCGCTTCTCCAGACCCTCGGCCCGCACCGCGTACCCGTCGCCTGTTCCTTCGCTCATGGGTCCCCCTTCGCTAGAACTGAGTACACCGTACCCGAATGCGCGTACGTCGTACTCAGTTTTTTTCGGGGACTTAAACTCGGCACATGACAAGGGGCGAGAGCGGTACGGAGACCAGCGGCAGCGGCGACATCGTCCGTACGCTCGAACTGCTGTGGGACACCGGGCGGCGTCCCAGCCGGGGGCCCAAGCCGGGGCTGACGCTGGAGCGGATCGTCGAGGCGGCGGTCCGGGTCGCGGACGCGGAGGGGCTGGAGGCCGTGTCGATGCGGCGGGTCGCCACGGAGCTGGGGACCGGCACGATGTCGCTGTACCGCTATGTCCCCGGCAAGGCCGAACTGCTCGACCTGATGCTGGACCGGGTGCAGCGGCCCTCCGACGACCCGGCGAGTCCCGGTGACGGCGGATGGCGGTCCACGCTGGAGGCGGTGGGCCGTGCGACGCTCGCGCTCTACCGCCGCCACCCCTGGCTGCTCCAGGTCAACCAGACCCGGCCGATCCTCGGACCCAGCACGCTCGACGGCATGGAGAACGTCCTCGCCCGGATCAAGTCCATGGGACTGACCGATCCCGAGCTGGTCTCCGCGGTCATCGCGATCGACGGCTATGTGGTCGGAGCGGCCCGCACCCAGCTTTACGAGGCGGAGGTGGAGCGGCGGACGGGGCTCACCGACGCGGAGTTCTGGGCGGCGCAGGTCCCGGTACTGGAGAAGGTCATGGCGTCCGGGCGGTATCCGATGCTGGCCGGGCTGTCCGAGAACGCGTTCGGCCGGGACTTCGACCACTTCGAGTTCGGGCTCCAACGCCTCCTGGACGGCCTGGAGGTACTGGTGACCCGGCGGCGCGGCGAGGGCAGCGCCACCGGAGCCGGGGAGGAGGGCGGAAGCACCGCCGGGGCCGGGGACGAGGGCGCGAGCACACCCGGAGCCGGGGCCGCGAGCGGGACGGCCCCCGAAGCCGGAGACGAGAGCCGGGCCCTCCCCGAAGCCGGAAGCAAGACCGCGAGCACCTCCGAAGCCGGAAACAAGACCGCGAGCGTCCCCGAAGCCGGAAACAAGACCGCGAGCGTCCCCGAAGCCTGAGACGAGAGCGGGACCACCCCCGAAGGCGGTGACGGGGCTCGTCGAGTCAGTGCGGGGCGAGGACGCAGAACTCGTGGCCCTCCGGGTCGGCGAGGACCGTCCACGGCACATCGCCCTGGCCGACGTCGAGGTCGGTGGCGCCGAGGGCCCGCAACCGGTCCACCTCCGCCGCCTTGTCGTCACCGGCGTACGGCAGCAGGTCGAGATGGACGCGGTCCGGCGCGGTCTTCACGCCGGGCGTGCGCAGGAACTCAAGGTACGGGCCGACGCCCTGCGCGGAGCGCAGCACCGCATGGTCGTCGGTCACCTCGTGCAGGGCCCAGTCGATCGCCTCGCCCCAGAACCGGGCCATGGCCGGCGGGTCGGCGCAGTCGACCACCACCGCGGCGATCGGCCCGGTGTCCCGGTAGACCTCCCGGGGTTCCAGCACACAGAACTCGTTGCCCTCCGGGTCGGCGAGGACCGTCCACGGCACATCGCCCTGGCCCACATCGGCGGGCGTCGCACCGAGGGCCCGCAGACGGGCGACCAACTCCGCCTGCCGGGCGGCCGAGGTGGTGGCGATGTCGAGGTGCACCCGGTTCTTCGCCGACGTCCCGGGCTCCGGCACGGGGACGACATCGACCCCGACGGCGACCGGATGCGGCCAGACGAGACCGCCGGCCGGTCCGACGTAGGTGGCCGCACCACCGGGGCTGTAGGCCGTCCACCCGAGCGCCTCCGCCCAGAACCGGCCGACCGCCGAGGCGTCGACGGCCTTGACGATCACATGTACGGGTCGCAGCGCCATGCCGCCGATCCTACGAGCCGGTGACGGACACCCCGTCAGGACCGGCGGCGCCGGACGCGCTTGAAGCCCCACAGGACGACGACGGCCCCGGCGACGGCGATCGCGCCGGCCTTGAGGCCCGAGCCGGTGCCCTCGCCGTCCTGCGCGGTGGCCGAGCCGCCCTCGTCGGAGGAGGACGAGCCGGAGCCGCCGTTGCCCGCGCCGTCGCCGGGGGCGTCGCGGGCGACGACCGCGCTGCCCTCGCCCTCACTGCCGTACATGATCTTCGAGCCGTCGGTGGTGTACGTGAGGGACTCCCCCTGCCGTTGCAGGGGCACGCTCAGCCGGTCGGCCTTCTTGATCTTGCCGCCGTTCCAGTCGTAGAGGATCGCGCCGAAGTACGAGCGCAGCGCGAGGTGCTTCCCGTCGGGCGAGAACGCCCCGTCGGTGACCTCGAGGTCGGGCACGGAGGCGACCTTCTCGAAGACGTTCGTGCCGGACGCGGAGAGTTCGGCCGGGCCCTCGTACAGCGCACCCCCGGCCTCGTTCTTGTCGGCGATGAAGACCCGCCCGGTCTTCGGGTGCACCATCAGCGCCTCGGCGTCCCGCGCGCCGTCCTCGTACTTCACGACGTACTGCGTGGCCCTGAGCGTCTGGTCCTTCAGCCGCTTCGGCTCGGGCAGCTCGTAGACCCACACGTACTGCCAGGTGCCGCCGAGGTTGTCGCCGATGTCGCCGACGTAGAGGTGGTTGTCCGGGCCGACGGAGATCGCCTCGACGTCCCGCGGTGTGCCGACGCCGGTCAGGGTCACGGTGGCGACGGTCTCCCCCGTGCTGCCGTCCACGGCGTACAGGAAGGCCCCGTCGTCGCTGTCGTTGTGGGTCCAGTAGACCCCGGGGTGCTGACGCGAGGCCGCGAGACCGCTGGACTCCGTGATCCTCGTGTCCTTCATCGTGAAGTTGCCGTCGTCGGCGGCCGCGGGCACGGCCGGCACGGCGGCGAGCAGAGCGCCGGCGAGCACGGCGAGACCGGCGAGGAGGGGGCGGCGGGGTGGTCGGCGCATGCCCCCCACCCTGCCATGTCGCTCCGCCGGGCGGGGGTGGGGAGCGCCGTGGGGGTGGGGTGTGGGGCGGGGTGACGGCCGGGTGGGGCGGGGTGCGCCGTGGGGGTGGGCGTACCGGGCCGGGTGCGGGCCACGGTGCGGCCGATCGCGCCGTCCCCGCGCCCCTGGAGGGGCCGGACGTGGTGATGCTCACAGGGGTACCCGACCCGGTCCCTCCTACCGATGGGTAGCGATCGTTCATGATGAGCCCATGCTCAGGTTCATGCCCGTAGGCGACTCCATGACGATCGGGAGCGCGGGCGAACACACGTGGCGCTACCGGCTCTGGCAGCACCTGTGCGCCTCGCACGACGGCCCCTTCCGGATCGTCGGCCCGCGCGAGACGCTCTACGACAAGGCGACGGACGCCCCCACCTCGTACGAGTACGCCGACGGCGACCCCCTCTTCCCCCGCGCCCACCTCGCCGGGTGGGGCGAGGGCTGGATGCACATGGCCCCGCTGATCGCCGACGCGGTCCGCGCCCACCGCGCCAACGTCCTCCTCGTCTCCCTCGGCCTGATCGACCTGGGCTTCTACACGGACGCCGAGCAGACCATCGAGAACACCCGCCGCTTCATCGGCGCCGCCCGCGAGGCCGACCCGCGGATCCGCATGGTCCTCCTGCCGGTCATCCCGAACGTCCGCGCCGAGGACGACGCCGGCTTCGCCGCGCAGGTCGCCCGCTTCAACGAACTCCTCGCCAAGACGGCCGCCGACCTCGACGAGCCCCGCTCCCCGCTGCTCCTCGCGTCCCCGCCCCCGGCGTACGACATCCACCTCGACACCTACGACGGCACCCACCCCAACGCCTCCGGCGAGCACCGCATCGCGGCGGCCTTCGCGGGCGCGATGCACGAGGCGTGGGGGCTGGGCGGACCGTACGAGCTGCCGTAGCCGCGAGCGAGACCACGGGACCAGCCGTGCACGCACGTGTCCTGGTCACCGTGCGTATCGTTGCACTGCGCGGCTGTTCGCTACCCGGCGGCAGCCGGGTAGAGCGCCACGATGACCGTCCTTGACGACAGGATCGAGATGGCCGAGCACAACGGCGAACTCACGCTCGACACCATGTTCGAGTGGCTTGAGCAGATGCCCGTCCCCGAGGGATTCAAGGTCGAGATCGTCGAGGGGGCCATCTTCATGTCGCCGCAGCGGGACACGCACTGGGAGATCATCCTGGACATCATCGAACAGCTGCGTACCGCGTACCCCCGCACGCGTCTGAAGTCCGACGTCCGTATCGACTATCCGGGCCATCTCAACGGGTTCTCCACCGACGTGACCCTGGTGTCCGGCGATGCCGTCAAGGACTCCAAGGGCCTGTGGAGCTGCGAGGACGTCGAGTTCGTCGTCGAGGTCATCTCCAAGGGAACCGCGGCCAATGACTACGGCCCCAAGAAGACCGCCTACGCGACCGCTGAGGTCCCCGTCTACCTGATCGCGGACCCGTACCAGGGCAGGTGCCACCTGTACCGGCATCCCAAGCAGGGTGAGTACGTGATCGAGACGATCATCCCGTTCGGCTACGAACTGGACCTCACCGACACCGTCGTCGGCCTCACTCTCAGACCGACGAGTTCCCCCGCGACTGAGCCGGGGCCCGGCGCCGCCAAGAGGACGCCAAGCCATGGCCAAGACCCGTTCACGGGCCGGGGGTGGGCTTGCCCGGGCCGCCCCCGCTCGCTTGGATGGCGCGGTCGGCGTGAGCACGGGCTGCGTCGCGTACGGCGACGGGAGGCGGGCCCGGGATGGGGGCGGGGGCGGCCGGACAGCGCCTGGGCCGGGAGTTCCGGTGGCTGTGGGCGGCGTACGCGGTCAGCACCTGCGGTACACGGCTCGCCTTCGACGCGCTCCCCCTGATCGCGGTCCTGGTCCTGGACGTCGGCCCGGCGCAGGTCTCGGCCCTCGCGGCCACCGGCCTGGCCGTGGGCGCGGTGGTGGCGGTGCCGCTCGGCCCCTGGGTGGAGTTCCGCCGCAAGCGCCCGGTGATGATCGCCACGGACCTGCTCCGCGCCGGCGCCCTCCTGACCGTCCCCGCGGCCTACGCCCTCGACCTGCTGACCTTCCCGCAGCTCCTGCTGGTCTCGGTCGTCGTCGCCGCGGCCGACATCACCTTCGGCGCGGCGAGCGGCGCCTTCCTGAAGTCCCTGGTCCCCCCGGAGCACCTCCTCGCCGCGAACGGCCGCTTCGAGGCCACCAACTGGACGGCGACCATGCTCGGTCCCCCGCTGGGCGGCGCCGCGCTCGGCCTGTTCGGCCCGGTGGTCACCCTCGTCACCGACGCGATCAGCTATCTGCTCTCCGCGACGGCCCTCCGGGCGATCGGCGACACCGAGCACCCCGCCGCGCGCACCCGGAAACACCCCGCGCGCCCCGAGGAGACCCCTTCCGGCGGAACACCCGCCGAGGCGCCGGCGCCCCGGCTCCGCGCCCGAGACCTGCTCGACGGCTGGCGGTACATCCTCGCCGGCCCGGCACTGCGCCCCCTGTTCCTCAACACGATCCTGGTCAACGGCCTGATCATGGCGACCGCCCCGCCGCTGCTGGTCCTGATGGTCGGCGAGCTGGGCTTCGCGCCCTGGCAGTACGGGCTGGCCTTCGCCCTGCCCTGCCTGGGCGGGCTGATCGGCTCCCGGCTCGCCCGGCGGCTGGTCGCCCGCCACGGACAGCGCCGGGTCCTGCTGGCGACGGGCGCCCTGCGGGCGTGCTGGCCGGTGGGGCTGGCGTTCGTCCACCCGGGTGTCACCGGGCTCGTCCTGGTGATGGCCGTGGAACTGGGCCTGATCACCTGCATGGGCGTCTTCAACCCGGTGATGGCCACGTACCGCCTCGACGAGACCCCGCCGGACCGGGTCGCCCGCACCCTGTCGGCGTGGTCGGTGACCAGCAAGCTCACCATCGCCGCGCTGACCGCCCTGTGGGGCCTGCTGGCCGCCGTCACCGACGCCCGCACGGCGATCGCCGCGGCCGGCGCCCTCATGCTCGCCACCCCGCTGCTCCTCCCCCGGCACCGGCCCGCGGGGCGGCAGGGCGGCCGGGCCCGCCCGACGGCCGCCCGGGGTCCCCTTGCCTAGAGCGCACTCCACCGCCTTGGCTGGGCAACCATGGAGTACACACAGCTCGGACGCACAGGACTCAAGGTCAGCCGGCTGGTGCTCGGCACCATGAACTTCGGGCCGCAGACCGACGAGGCGGCCAGCCACGCGATCATGGACGCGGCGCTGGACGCGGGGATCAACTTTTTCGACACGGCAAATGTGTACGGCTGGGGCGAGAACAAGGGCCGCACGGAACGGATCATCGGCGACTGGTTCGCGCGCGGCGGGGACCGCCGCGACAAGGTCGTCCTCGCCACCAAGGTGTACGGCAACATGGCGGCGGACGGTGTCGCCTGGCCCAACCACGACAAGCTGTCCGCGCTGAACATCCGGCGGGCGGTCGACGCGAGCCTGCAGCGGCTGCGGACGGACCACATCGACGTCTACCAGTTCCACCACGTCGACCGGGCCACCCCCTTCGAGGAGATCTGGCAGGCGGTCGACGTCCTGGTCCAGCAGGGCAAGATCCTCTACGCCGGGTCGTCCAACTTCCCCGGCTACAAGATCGCCCAGGCCAACGAGATCGCCGCCCGGCGGTCGGGGACCATCGGCCTGGTCAGCGAGCAGTGCCTCTACAACCTCGCCGAACGCCGTGCCGAGATGGAGGTCATCCCGGCCGCCCAGGAGTACGGGCTCGGAGTGATCCCCTGGTCGCCGCTGCACGGCGGTCTGCTCGGCGGTGTCCTCAAGAAGGAGGCCGAGGGCGGCCGACGGGCCTCCGGCCGCGCCGCCGACACCCTCGCCGACCCGGCCGCGCGCGGGCGGATCCAGGCGTACGAGGACCTCCTCGACAAGCACGGCATCGAGCCGGGCGAGGCCGCGCTGGCCTGGCTGCTGACGCGTCCCGGTGTCACCGGGCCGATCGTGGGGCCGCGTACGGCCGAGCAGCTGGAGTCCGCGATCCGGGCGTCCGAGCTGGAGCTGGGCGAGGAACTGCTCGCCTCCCTGGACGAGATCTTCCCGGGCCCGGGCCCGTCCCCGGAGGCCTTCGCCTGGTAACCGCCGGGCCACCCCCGAGGGACGCGGGGGAACCACGCGACCGGCCCGCACGGGCCACGGTCACCACGACGGTCCGTGGTTCCCCGGTCCCTGCGGTTGCCCGGCGCCCGGTTCCCCGGCGCCCGGTTCTCCGTCAGCGCCCGAACGCCGCCGCGGTCACTTGCCGAGGGCCGCCGCGAGGGCGACCACCGCGAACATCAGCACGAGCACACCGGCCATGATCCGGTTTCGGGTCTTCGGGTCCACGCCACCGAGCCTAACCGCCCGGCCCCGGACCACCCGAGACGGCCCCCGCGAACCGTCAGCCGGGCCCCTGGGTCAGGGTCCCAGCTCCCACCGCTCCACGGCCTCGTACCGCGGCTGCTCCCCCGGCACCCCCGACGTCGGCAGGTTGCTCCGCACCAGGGCCAGGTCGGCGACGGTCCAGGTGCGCCCGGCGAACGCCTCCAGCACCTCGACGTACGGCCGTACCTCGAACGCCTCCCGGCTGCGGGCCACCGTCAGATGCGGGGTGTAGCGGCGGTGCTGCCCCATGTCGACGCCGGCCTTGCGTCCCGCCGCCTCCGCCCGGTCGGCCAGCAGCCGCAGGGTGCGCAGATCGCCCTGGGCCCCCGCCCACAGCGCCCGCCCGTGACCGAACTGCCCGCCGCCCGCCACGGCCAGCGGGAACGGCTCGCTCCGGTGCGCGGCCCGTGCGAGCCGCTCCGCCAGCTCCGGGACGGTCGACGGGTCGACCTCCCCGTAGAAGGCGAGCGTGAAGTGCCAGCCGGGCGGCTCGGTCCACCGCAACCGGTCGGCACCGGCCAGCCGTTTCAACCGGGCCACGGCCAGACCGAGTTCGTCCACCACGTCGGCCGGCGGCAGCACCGCCGCGAACAGTCTCATGGCACTCATGCCCGCCACCATTCCAGGGAAAGGATCACCTGGCGAGCGCTCCGGGGCCCCTACCTCTCGACCAGCCGCTCCTGCGCCGTCGGCCGCTTCGGCACGAACCGCACCCTCGGCTGCCCGCCCCGCCAGCCCACCGACAGCCGCATCCCGCCGGACCTGACGAGCACCAGGCCCACCGTGACGGCGGCGGCCGTGGAGACGACACCGCCGGCGACGAAGCCGATCCGGGGGCCGTACGCGTCGGTGACCCAGCCGGCGATCGGCGCGCCCAGCGGTGTGCCGCCGAGGAAGACCATCATGTAGAGGGCCATGACCCGGCCCCGCATGACGGGGTCGGTGGCCATCTGGATGGCCGTGTTGGCGGTGACGTTCACCGTGAGGCCGAACATCCCCAGCGGGACCATGAACAGCGCGAAGATCCAGTACGTCGGTGCCAGCGCGGCCACGATCTCCAGGAGGCCGAAGGCGAGGGCGCCCGCGACCAGCACCCGCAGCCGGGCCGTGCCGCGCCGGGCCGCGAGGAGGGCGCCCGCGAGGGAGCCGACCGCCATGAGCGTGTTGAAGAGGCTGTACGAGCCGGCACCGGTGTGGAACACGTCGTCCGCGTACGCCGAAAGCCACACCGGGAAGTTGAAGCCGAAGGTCCCGATGAAGCCGACCAGCACGATCGGCCACAGCAGTTCCGGGCGCCCGGCGACATAGCGCAGGCCCTCACGGAGCTGGCCCTTCTTGCGGGGCGCGCGCCGGGCCGGGTGCAGCTCGCGGGACCGCATCAGCAGCAGGCCGGTGATGGGGGCGATGAAGGAGAGACCGTTGTAGAGGAACGCCCAGCCGGTGCCGACGGTGGTGATCAGGACGCCCGCGACGGCGGGGCCGACCAGCCGGGCCGACTGGAAGTTCGCGGAGTTGAGGCTGACCGCGTTCTGCAGCTGGTCGGGGCCGACCATCTCGGACACGAACGACTGCCGGGCCGGGTTGTCGACGACGGTGGCCATGCCGACCGCGAAGGCGGCCACGTACACGTGCCACACCTCGACCTGGTCGGAAAGCGTCAGCGCGGCGAGCGCGAGCCCCGTCACCGCCATCGCCGTCTGGGTCACGAACAGCAGCCGCCGCTTCGGGAACCGGTCGACGAGGACCCCGCCGTAGAGCCCGAACAGCAGCATCGGCAGGAACTGCAACGCCATCGTCACCCCCACCGCGGTCGACGACCCGGTCAGGCTCAGCACCAGCCAGTCCTGCGCGATCCGCTGCATCCAGGTGCCGATGTTCGACACCACCTGGCCGATGAAGAAGAGCCGGTAGTTCCGCACCCGCAGGGACCGGAACATGGACACGCGCTCACGGGGGGCGGGGGGTTCGGGGGCGAGGTCCGCCGGGCCGGGGGCGGACGGGGAATCCGGAGCACTCGCCGGGGAAGGTGCGGCGACGGCCGAAGGATCGGGGGTCACCACGGGCTCCGGGGCGGCAGCGGCGGCGACGGCCGGGGCCGGGGCCGGATTCTCGGAGGCGCCCGGGGGTGTGGCCAGGGGCGCGGGTGCCGCCTGGGCGGATACGGCCGTGGGCCGGGGCCGGGGCCGGGGGGTCGTCGGCGAGCCGGGGAGCACGAGGGGGGCCGGGGCCGTGGTGGCGTCGAGGGACCGGGAGCCGGTGGTATCCGGCGGGGCCTCGGGGGCGCCGTGGGCCGGCGGGGACTCGTGGGCGGTCGTCGGTGCGGGGGCGGAAGCTGCTCCGGTTCCCGTACTCAAAGGGGTTCGCCTCCTTGCGCTGAACACGTGGACGTCCTGCGGTTGCGTGAGCCTCACTGCTCCTGTTCTGTCTGCTGGATTCCGGGTCCTCCCATGCCGGGCCGACGGCGGCGTACGGGCTGACCGGCGGGGGCGCACCGGTGGTCACACCGGCGTGCGGTGGTCTCACCGGAGCTCGGAGGTCCCAGCGGAGTGCGGTGGTCCCAGCGGAGTGCGGTGGTCCCACCGGCGTGGGGCGGTCGGCCGACGCGGCGGACGGCCCCGGGGGCCGCCCGTCGGCGCTCGGCGGGCCGGTCCCCGACCGGCCCGGCGGCCGTCCGCCGGCTCAGAGATGCGCGAGCTTCTCCAGCACCGGCGCGGCCGCGCGGAGCGTCTCCCACTCGTCCTCGTCGAGCCCCTCCACGAGGGTCGCGAGGAACGCGTTGCGCTTGCGGCGGCTCTCCTCGAGCATCGCCTCGGCCCGCTCGGTCTGGGTGACCACCTTCTGGCGCCGGTCCTCGGGGTGCGGCTCCAGCTTCACCAGCCCCTTGCTCTCCAGCAGCGCGACGATGCGGGTCATCGACGGCGGCTGCACATGCTCCTTGCGGGCCAGTTCACCGGGGGTGGCGGTGCCGCAGCGGGCGAGCGTCCCGAGCACCGACATCTCGGTCGGACTCAGCGACTCGTCGACCCGCTGGTGCTTCAGCCGGCGGGACAGGCGCATCACGGCGGACCGCAGCGCGTTCACGGCGGCCTCGTCGTCGCCATGGGTCAGGTCAGACATGTTCTTTAGCTTAACTCATTACCCTAGCTAAAGACCACCGGAACTCCACGACCGCCGCCGTGAGCCCGACCACTCACCGGGCGCCCGCTCCCGGCCGGCCGGGACACGAGCCCCGGACCCGGCCCCCAGCACACCCCACCCCACTCCGGCCACCCACCTCACTCATACGAGTGACTAATACGCAGAACGCCACACGGCACCCCGGACCGCGCCCGACCCTCGTACCCATGGGGACCACTGTGCTCAGCCTGCGGATAGACCGGGAGCTGCTCGACCGGCTAAGGGACCACGCGGCGAAAAGGGGAATGAGCGTCCAGGACTATGTCATCGGGACGCTCATGCGGGACGACTTCGACCAGCGGTTCCGGACCGCCGTCGAGGAGACCGAGAAGTTCTACGGCGTCACGTGAGCCCCAGCGCCGGCATCAGGTAGTAGAAGCCGAAGACCGCCGCCACCGCGTACATCGGGACCGGGACGTCCCGTCCGCGGCCGACGGCGAGCCGCAGCACGACGAAGGTGATGAAGCCCATGCCGATGCCGTTGGTGATCGAGTAGGTGAACGGCATCATCACCATCGTCACGAAGGCCGGGACCGCGATGGTGTAGTCGGCCCAGTCGATCTCCCGGACCGAGTTGGCGAGGATCAGGAAGCCGACCGCGAGCAGCGCGGGGGTCGCCGCCTGGGACGGCACCATCGTGGCGACCGGCGTCAGGAACAGCGCGAGCCCGAAGAGGCCGCCGGTGACCACGTTCGCGAAACCGGTGCGCGCGCCCTCGCCCACGCCGGCCGTGGACTCCACGAAGCAGGTCGTGGCCGAGGAGGAGCCGGCGCCGCCGGCGGCGACCGCGATGCCGTCGACGAAGAGGACCTTGTTGATGCCGGGCATCTGACCGTCGGCGTCGGTCAGCTTGGCCTCGTCGCCTACGCCCATGATCGTGCCCATGGCGTCGAAGAAGCACGACAGCAGCACGGTGAAGACGAAGAGGATGCCGGTCAGCAGGCCGACCTTGCCGAAGCCGCCGAACAGGCTGACCTCGCCGAGCAGCCCGAAGTCCGGGCCGGCGACGGGGTTACCGGGCCACTTGGGGGTGGTGAGCCCCCAGGAGCCGGCGGGCAGCTTGGCGATCGCCTCGATGACCACGGCGAGCAGGGTCATGGCGACGATCGAGATCAGGATCGCGCCCGGCACCCTGCGCACGATCAGCGCCAGGGTGAGCAGCGCGCCGAGCACGAAGACGAGGACGGGCCAGCCGTCGAGGTGCCCGGTCGCGCCCAGCTGCAGCGGCACGGTGGTCTTGGCGACATCCGGGATACGGGTGACGAAGCCGGAGTCCACGAGCCCGATCAGCATGATGAACAGGCCGATACCGATGGAGATGCCCTTGCGCAGACCGAGCGGCACGGCGTTCATGACCCGTTCCCGCAGCCCGGTCGCCACCAGCAGCATCACCACGAAGCCGGCGAGGACGACCATGCCCATCGCGTCCGGCCACGACATGCGCGGCGCGAGCTGGAGCGCGACGACCGTGTTCACGCCGAGGCCCGCGGCCAGCGCGATCGGGACATTGCCGACGACACCCATGAGGAGGGTGGTGAACGCGGCGGTGATCGCGGTCGCGGTGACCAGCTGGCCGTAGTCCAGCTGATGCCCGTACATGTCCTTCGCGCTGCTCAGGATGATCGGGTTCAGCACGATGATGTAGGCCATCGCGAAGAACGTGGCGAAACCGCCGCGGATCTCCCGCGACAGCGTGCTGCCGCGCTCCGAGATCCTGAAGTAGCGGTCGAGGGTGCCCTGCGGGGACATGCGGAACCTCATCCCCAACAGGTCCCCCCGGCTGTTGGAGTTTTCTACGAACAGAAGTGGTCAACCAGAAACCGTTTCAGTATGAACATATGATGCGGCAAACTCCATCTCCGCGCGTAGACCCTTGGGGCGCCGCGGTTCCCCGAGGCCCGGAAGGGCCACCCCGGGTGTGCTCGTAAGCTGTGCCCATGGCGAAGTGGACCCCCAAGCACGAGGCGCCGGAGCCCCTGGAGGGCCCCGTGGTGCCGACCATCATCGGCGGCACGATCCTGTGGTTCGTCCTCTTCGTCGTCCAGGTCCCGTTCTACGGGTGGTACGAGGACCACGGCCACACCTGGTGGGTGTGGACCTGCCTGGCCGGAGCCGGGCTCGGCCTGATCGGCATCTGGTACGTCAGGAAGAGGGACACGGCGATCAAGCGGGACGCGGCCCGCAAGGCCGAGGCCGACGCGGCGGAGGAGGCCGCCGCCGGGGCTCGCGCCGAGGAGACGCCCGTGGAGCCCGTCAAGCCCGTGGAGTCGGAGACTCCCTGAGCCCCGCGGGGCACCCGTGACTCGCCCCCCTCCACCTCTCCCACCCCGCCCCCTCCCCTGGTCGGACTTTGACGCACTCGGCGGGTGAACTCCCAAGTCCGCACGTACCGTCGAAGGCATGACGCACATCGACGCGGGCACCGACCTCGATCCTGTGCACCCCACCCCCGTCCCGGTCAGGGGGCGGGCCGGCGGTCTGACCGCCGCCGAGGTCGCCGAGCGAGTGGCCCGCGGCGAGGTGAACGACGTCCCCGTGCGGAGCAGCCGCTCCCTGGTGGACATCGTCCGCGCGAACGTCTTCACCCGGTTCAACGCGATCATCGGCGTGCTCTGGCTGATCATGCTGTTCGTCGCGCCGATCCAGGACGGCCTGTTCGGCTTCGTGATCCTGGCCAACACGGGCATCGGCATCGTCCAGGAGTGGCGGGCGAAGAAGACCCTGGACTCGCTCGCGGTGATCGGCGAGGCGAAGCCGACGGTGCGCCGGGACGGGGTGGCGGCGGTGGTCGGCACCTCGGAGATCGTCCTCGGGGACCTGATCGAGATCGGCCCCGGCGACAAGATCGTCGTGGACGGCGAGTGCGTCGAGACGGACGGCCTGGAGATCGACGAGTCGCTGCTCACCGGCGAGGCCGACGCGGTCGTCAAACACCCCGGTGACCAGGTGATGTCGGGCAGCTTCGTGGTCGCGGGCGGCGGAGCGTTCACCGCGACCAAGGTGGGCCGGGAGGCGTACGCGGCGCAGCTGGCGGAGGAGGCGAGCCGCTTCACCCTGGTCCACTCGGAGCTGCGCTCCGGTATCTCCACGATCCTCAAGTACGTGACGTGGATGATGGTCCCGACCGCGATCGGACTGATCATCAGCCAGCTGATCGTGAAGGAGAACGACTTCAAGGACTCCGTCGCCCGCACGGTCGGCGGCATCGTCCCGATGGTCCCCGAGGGACTGGTCCTCCTCACGTCCGTCGCCTTCGCGATCGGGGTGATCCGCCTCGGCCGCAAGCAGTGCCTGGTCCAGGAACTGCCGGCCATCGAGGGCCTCGCCCGCGTCGACACCGTGTGTCTGGACAAGACGGGCACGCTCACCGAGGGCGGCATGGACGTCACCGAGCTGCGCCCGCTGAGCGGCAGCGACGAGGCGTACGTCCGCACGGTGCTCGGCGCGCTCGGCGAGTCCGATCCCCGCCCGAACGCGTCCCTCCAGGCCGTCATCGACGCCTACCCCGGCAGCGACGGCTGGCGCTGCACCGAGGCGTTGCCCTTTTCCTCCGCCCGCAAGTACAGCGGCGCGTGCTTCAGCGAGGGCGACGGCCGGTCCAGCACCTGGCTGCTCGGCGCGCCCGACGTCCTCCTCCCCGACGACGACCCGGCGCTCACCGAGACCGAACGGCTGAACGAGCAGGGGCTGCGGGTCCTGCTGCTGGCCCGGGTGACCCGCGAGCTCGACGACCCGGAGGTGGCGCGGGGCGCCCGCCCCACGGCCCTCGTCGTCCTCGAACAGCGGCTGCGCCCCGACGCCGCCGACACCCTGCGCTACTTCGACGAGCAGAACGTCCGGGCGAAGGTCATCTCCGGTGACAACGCGGTCTCGGTCGGCGCGGTGGCCGGGAAACTGGGCCTGACCGGAGAGGTGGTCGACGCGCGCCGCCTGCCCGCCGAGCGGGAGGAGATGGGCGAGGCCCTGGACGGGGGCACCGTCTTCGGCCGGGTCACCCCGCAGCAGAAACGGGACATGGTGGGCGCCCTCCAGTCCCGCGGCCACACGGTCGCGATGACCGGCGACGGGGTGAACGACGTCCTCGCCCTCAAGGACGCCGACATCGGGGTCTCGATGGGGTCGGGCTCGGAGGCGACGCGGGCGGTGGCCCAGATCGTGCTGCTGAACAACAGCTTCGCGACGCTGCCGTCCGTGGTGGCGGAGGGCCGCCGGGTGATCGGCAACATCACCCGGGTCGCGACCCTCTTCCTGGTGAAGACGGTCTACTCGGTGCTCCTGGCCGTCCTGGTGGTGTGCTGGCAGGTGGAGTACCCCTTCCTGCCCCGCCACCTCACCCTGCTGTCCACCCTGACGATCGGCGTCCCGGCGTTCTTCCTGGCCCTGGCCCCCAACAGGGAGCGGGCGAAACCGCACTTCGTCCGCCGCGTCATGCGGTACGCGATCCCCGGCGGCGTCCTGGCGGCGCTGGCCACCTTCGCCACGTATCTGATCGCCCGCCACTACTACGCCGGCGAGCAGGCGCTGGAGGCGGAGACCAGCGCGGCGACGCTGACCCTCTTCCTGATCTCCCTGTGGGTCCTGGCGATCATCGCCCGTCCGTACACCTGGTGGCGCCTGGGCCTGGTGGCGGCGATGGGCGGCGCCTTCCTCCTGGTCCTCGTCGTCCCCTGGCTCCAGGACTTCTTCGCGCTGCGCCTGGTGGGGACGACGATGCCGTGGACGGCGGTCGCGATCGCGGCGGGCGCGGCGGCGGCCCTGGAGTTCCTGTGGAGGTGGGTGGACCGCCGCTTCCCCGCGTAGGGGGTGGCAGAAACGAGGCCCCCGGAACGGTGCCTTCCCGCGGCCGGCGGTTCGCCGGCCGTCCGGGGGCTCCGTTCCAGGGGCCTTTCACCGCTGATGGTGCAGCGGTGACCGTTCTTGCTTCACGTGTCTTACTTCACGTCGATCGCGTCGGCGGCGGACGTCGCGGCCGCGGTGCCGGAGCTGCCCGCGAACACGAAGCGGTACGCGCCGTCGGCAGTCGCCTTGACCGTGGTCTTGAGCGCACCCGTGGAGGACGTCTTGACGGTCTTGACATCCGTGTACGCGGACGCGCCCTGCTTCTTGAACTGGAGCTTCACCGACTGGCCGCCGTAGCCCGGGAAGGTCTCGGCGTTCCAGTTGGCGCGGGTCAGCTTGCTGGTGACCGTGATCGTCGCGCCCTTCTTGACCGGCTCGGGGGAGGCGTTCGCACCCTGGAGCTTCGTCTGACGCTGGATCTTGAAGGTCTTGGCGGGGTCCGCCTTGGCGAAGTCGGAGTCCTTCGCGACGGCGAGCGCCCAGACCTTCCAGGTGCCGGCCACGGAGTTGATCAGGTTCTTCTGGGTCTCGACGGTGAAGTTCGCCTTGCAGCTCGCCGTCGTGGCGTTGACCTTGGTGCAGGTAGCCAGGCTGTCGTCGTTGCCGTTGGCCACGGCGCCGCTGTCGGCGGAGTCGAGCGTCGCCCCGTGGTACAGGACGACGGTGACCTGCTTGAGGTTGATGCCCGAGTCGTCCGTGGCGGTGAAGGTGACCGGGACGGTCTTCTTGCCGGAGCCGACGACCACGGCCTTGCCGCCGTTGACGACGACGTTGGAGATCTTCGTGTCGCCGGCGGTCGGGGCGGCCTGGGCCGCCGGGGCGACGAAGGCGGTCAGGGCCAGGGCGCCGGTGATGACACCCAGGGTGGCACGCTTGTGCAATGTATTCCCCACGTGGAAGGGACCTCGCGGCAGGTCGATGTCGCGCGAGATCCGGTTGTTGGTCTGCGAGCGCGTGGACTTCGGGTGGCTCCGGAGGGTCAGGGGACCCCCGGAGCTCGGGAGAAGCCGGTCGGCTCGTGTGATCAGATCCACGAGTGTGGCGAATGGTTGTACGAGATGCGAACGAGTTTCGGAGATGTTGCGCACGTCACATCCGCACCCGTAGCCACAGGGGCCCCACGGGGTGACAGCAGGCAGCCCGTGGGCGACTGACGCGGCCCGGTCAGTCGAACCAGCGGTCCCGGGCCAACTCCTCCGTCCTGGACGGGTCTTCCAGCAGCGCCGCGACCTCGAAGCGGCGCGGCCACTGACCCGCCGCCCACGCCAGGCCCGCCGCCACGCCCTCCAGGGTCGCGGCGTGCAGGACACCGTCCCCCGCCCGGCGCCAGTCCAACTCGACCCCGTCGAGCACGAGTTCCTCGTGCTCGACATAGGTCGCGGGCGTGGCCGGCCCCAGCAGCACCCGCACCGGCTCCGGCACGTCGTGCTCCGCACCCTCCGAGTCCACCTCGCCCGTCACCGACTCGCTCAGCCGCCGCACCTGGAACAGTTCGGCCAACTCGGCCGCCCGGGACGGCCGTACGGGCAGCAGGGGCACACCGGAGGTGAACGGCAGCAGGTCGGGCGAGTCGACCACGACCGCGTCGGCGGCGTCCACGACCGTCACCTCGCCGTCCACCACGGCCCGCAACTCGTCCGGCAGGGTGACCTGTTCGGGGTCCAGGTCGGCCAAGGCGCCGTACAGGCCGTGAAGCTGCGCCGCCGTCACCTGCCGCTCGGGATCCGCCAGCCGGTCCAGCAGTTCGGCGGCGCCGCCCGGCTCGTCGAGCAGCGCGGCGACCGACGTGCGCACGCCCAGCGCCCGCAGGACCTGCTCGTCGTCGAAGCCGGTGGCGTCGGCCTCGTCGTACAGGCCCCGGAGCAGCGGGTCGCCACCCGACGCGAGGAGACCGGCGGGGCGGCGGCCGTCGAGGACGGGATGGCCGCGCAGCCACCAGGCCGTGTACGGGCGTACGACCTCGTGCGTGCCGTCGGGCAGCAGGATCCGCACCGGCTGCACCAGGGCGTCCCGCAGCGGGGGCCGAGCCAGCAGGGCGAGCGCCTCTGGCCAGCGGTCCTCGTCGACGAGGTCCAGGTCGCGTACGGCGACGATCTCGGTGGCGACCGGCGGGACGGGGCTGTCCGGGAACCGGTCGAGGATGTCCTCGCACCACACGTCGACGGCGTCCAGCAGCCCGGCGTCGTCCGGCTCGGCGAAGTCGCCGTCGCGCGGCTCCAGTTCGTCGGGGTCGAGGACGACGTCGGTGGCGCGGACGAGGGCGAAGTCGGCGAGGACCCCGCACGCGGCCAGCGGCTGCTCCCCCCAGCGTTCGGCCAGCTCGGCATCCACGAAGGCCAGTTCGTCCTCGCGCATGACCCGCGCGAACGGGCTGCCCGGGAGGACGAGTTCACCTGCGGGTGACAGCTCGCCGTCCTCGTCGGGGAGGGCGAGGGCGCCCAGCCAGGGCTCGTCGCCGGGGTCGAGGGCCGCGTCGCGGACGAGGGTCAGGACCAGCTCCGCGAGTTCGTCGGCGTCCGGGCGGCCGTCCTCGTCGTCCCACGCCAGGCCCTCGTCGTCCAGCGAGGCGGCCACGGCGGCCCGCACCTGCGGGGTCGTGAGCACGGCGCGCGGGGTCGCGGGCAGGGCACCCAGCTTCTCCAGGAGCGGGTGCGCGGCATCCGGATGGGCGACCTTCAGGCCGAGCCGGGCGAGGGTCTCCGGGGCCGTCCGCACACCGTCGGGGGTGGGCAGCAGCACCTGGCGCGGGCCGATCGTCGTACGGCCGTCCGCGAGCGGCACCGGAAGACCCGAGAGCCGGTCCGGGTCGACGCCCGCGAGGCTGTCGTAGAGCCGCCGCCACCAGTCGGGCGCCTTCTCCAGGCCCGCGAGCCGGTCGATCGTGTCGCCGAGCGGCAGGCGCGCGACGCCCAGCGTGCGCAGCTCCGCGCGCCGTTCGAGCCCGGCGGGCAGCAGACTGGGCAGGACCTCGGCGAGGACCCGTACGGTCTCCGCGCCGGCGCCCTCGACGACCTCCGCGTCCCGCGGCCGGAGCGCCTCGGGCAGGTCGTCGTCCTCCGCGGGCGGCAGCGCGCGCGGCAGGAACGCGGTGCGCGGCAGCCGCTCCAGGATCGCCTGGCGCAGCGCCCCGTCCAGCTCGCCCTTGCCGAGCGGGCCGGGCACGAGGTCGATGACCTGCTCGGTCACCGGCTGCCAGGCGGCGAGAAGCCCGGTGTACGCGTCGGCCGCGCGCTGGACGAGGAAATCGGTGAGCGGCCCGGGCGCGGCGTGCCGCCGGGTCGTGTCCAGCGGGAACGACGCGATCAGCAGCGCGGGGACGCCGAGCGCCTCGTCGCTGGGCGTCGGCGCGTGCACCACGGGGCTGGTACGGGGCCGGACCGGCGCCCCGTCGGGCCCGGTCGGCACCGCCCACGTCACGGACCAGTGGGGCCGCAGCCGCTCCTCCACGGGCCGGTCGGCGAGCAGCGCGGCCTCGATCCCGCCGTGCTCGGCGACCGTGCGCCAGCGCGTGACACCGTCCCGCGAGTCCTCGATGACGACGTACGCCCCCTCCTCGCGCCGCCGCACGGTGCGCGCCGGGGCGTCACCGTTCTCGATGACGACCTCCTCCAGGCCGGGCAGGGCGAGGAGGAGGGCGTCGTCGACGGCGTGCAGCAGCCGCTCGGCGAGATCTCCGGCGGCGGCGTCGCGCAGCGGCAGGATGACGACGGTGTCGTACGTCTCCGGCGCGGACCCCTCGGCCGCGAACGGCAGCCGCAGCAGCGGTACGTGCCCTTCCCGGCGGCGGATCTCGTCGCCGAGCCCGGGGCTGTGCCGGGCGGTCTCGGCGGCGAGCAGCCGGGCCTCGGCCAGCGACCAGCGGATACCGCCGTGCCGGCCGACGACGGCGGGCTCGTCGGTGACGGCGAGGACGGCGGCGAACCCGACGCCGAACCGGCCGACCGCCCGGTCGTGGCCCTCCCGCTTCGCGGACGCGCGCAGCGTGGACAGCGACTCGACGCCGGCCGCGTCGAGGGGGGCGCCGGTGTTGGCGGCGACGAGGACGTTGTCCCGGAGGGTGAGCCGCAGCCGTCCCGGTACCTTCGCCCTGGCCGCCGCGTCGGCGGCGTTCTGCGCCAGCTCGACGACGAGCCGGTCCCGGTACCCGCCGAGGGCGAGGTCCTCCTCGGCGTTGGCGTCCTCACGGAATCTCGCCGGGCTGGTCGCCCACGCGTCCAGCACGCCACGCCGCAGCCGCGCCGTCCCGAACGGATCCGCGCCCTCGGCCGCCGGCCGCACGAACTTGCTCACGGTTCACCTTCCATGTCGCCGGTGAGCACGAACGTACCGCGTGCGGGGGACGCCGGGCGCCTCGGAGGGTGGGGGGCGCGTGTGGGTTCGGCGTGTGCAGGTGCGTGGGGGCCGTTCCTTCAGGGGCGCGGGGAACCGCGCGAGAAACCACACACCACCCGCACCCGCCGACGAACCCGCACCCCCGAGCTACCGGGCGCCCCTCACACCGCAGCCAAGGTCACGAGTGACCCAGATCCGCCTCGGCGTCCGCATCCACCGGTACCGAACCGGAGTCGGGCGACGGCCGCAGCGGGAAGGGGTCCACCCTCGTCTCGTCGAGCCGCGGCGGAGCCGGCCGCGGCGGCTTCGGCATGACCGCCGCCTCGGAGTGCCCCCCGCACCCGTACGTCAGCGACACGACCCGCCCGTCCGCCGGCGCGAACTCGTTCGCGCACACCCCGAAGGCCTGGCCGAGCGACCCCCCGATCGGCACGAGGAACCCGCAGCTGACACAGGACGCGGGCGCGGCCTGGGCCATCGCGGTCTTCGCCCCGAACCCCTCCTCCCAGCGGTCCGCGGCCGTGTGCAGCCCGTAGCGGGACAGCACCCGGGCCCGCCGCAGGCCCAGTTCCTCGGCGACGGCCGCGATGGAGCCCCGGCTCGGCGCGATCGGCAGGTTCGCCGGGACACCGCCCGCGACCTCCGCGTCCTCCGCCTCCACCAGCTCGGCCATGTCCTCGGAGACCGGGGAGTTCGGCAGCGGCTCGTCCTCGCCGGAGTACCCGGGCTCCAGCCGCAGGTCCTCCGCGTCGGTGGGCAGCAGATCGCCGGGGCCCATGTCGCCGGGCCGGAGCCGCTCGCTCCACGGCACCCACTCCGGCGCGAGCAGCGCGTCGGGGCCGGGCAGCAGTACGACCTCGTCCAGTGTGACGATCTTCGCGCGGGAGGCACGGGCGACGGTGACGGCCCAGCGCCAGCCGCGGTAGCCCATCTCCTTGCACTCGAAAAAGTGCGTGACAACACGGTCGCCCTCGGAAACGAGCCCCGCGTGCTCCCCCACCACGCCGGGCGCGGCCGCCTCCTCGGCGGCGGCGCGGGCGAGGTCGACGGCCTCGGCGCACAAGCGGTCGGGGGTGCGGCTTCGCGTTGTCGCTGCGCTCACAGGTATCGCTTCTCTCCTACGCCGTCTCACGAGTGCGCCTCCCTCGGCAGGGGGTGCGGACGGAGCGGACCGGAGGGCCGCGTCGACGTCCGCGCCCGATCGCACTCGGGCGCACCTATGTCATCCATTCTGCGGGATGAACTTCAGGCGCGCGGCCGAGAACAACCGCCGCGGGCGCGCTATGCACGCTACCTTCTCCAGCGCCCGGCGCCCACACCGACGTTACGGTTCCGCCGCACTCGGCTCGGGCCGGGGCGGGTTCCGGGGGTTGGATCAGAGGGATCGGGGCTGGCGTGAACCGGGCACGTGCGGGCTGGTGGGGGCTGGTCGCGCCCCTGAAGGGAACGGGCCTGCGGCCCGCCCTCCACCGGGTGTCGCCGTCGAAAAGCACGCGGCGCGGACCCGGACGCCTTCAGGGGCGCGGGGAACTGCGCGAGAAACCCCGACGAACCCGCACCCGCCAACACCCCCCGCACCCCCCGAGGCACTGGGCGCACTCACCCCCGCCCCCACCCCGTTCACCGCCATACGAGCGGTAACCGCACTACCGCCCCCCTTCTCGGGGCACTATGACGAGGTGACCGGCGCCGAGCGGAGCGGAGCCCGCGGCGGTTCGGGTCGACTGACCGGAGCCGTCCGCTCACTGACCCGCGCCCTGCACCGCCCGGTGACCGCCCCGGCGCGCGGCATCCGCAAGGCCACCCACGCCCAGGGCGCCGGCGAGTCCGGCCTCGGCAAACTCATCGAACTGCACGGGGTGAACGGCGCCGGCGACGTGATGATCACCGTCTCGCTCGCCTCCACCGTCTTCTTCTCCGTCCCCACCGACGAGGCCCGCGGCCGGGTCGCCCTCTACCTCGCCATCACCCTCGCCCCCTTCGCCCTCCTCGCCCCCGTGGTCGGCCCCCTCCTCGACCGCCTCCCGCACGGCCGCCGCGCCGCGATGGCCGGCGCGATGCTGGCGCGGGCGTTCCTCGCGCTCGTCCTGGTCGGCGCCGTGGAGACCGGCGGCATCGAGCTCTACCCCGCCGCGCTCGGCGTCCTCGTCGCGTCGAAGGCGTACGGGGTGGTCAGAAGCGCGGTCGTCCCCCGTCTCCTCCCTCCCACGTTCTCCCTGGTCAAGGCGAACTCGCGGGTCACGCTCAGCGGTCTGCTCGCCACCGGTGTCGCCGCGCCGATCGGGGCCGGCCTCCAGGCCCTCGGCCCGCGCTTCCCGCTGTACGGCGCGTGCGTGATCTTCCTCGCGGGGACGTTCCTGTCCTTCACGCTGCCGCACAAGGTCGACTCCGCGAAGGGCGAGGGCATCGCACTGCTCGCCGCCGACCCGGACCATCTGCACGGCCCGCACCGCGCGAAGACGCTGAAGCGGCCGAACCTGCGGACGGTCGGCCCCGCCGTCACCCACGCCCTCGCGGCCAACGCGTCGCTGCGCTGCCTCTCCGGCTTCCTGATCTTCTTCCTGGCGTTCCTGCTGCGGGTGCACCCGCTCCCCGGACAGAGCGCGGCCGTCTCCCTCGGCATGGTGGCCGTCGCGGCGGGTGCGGGGAACGCGCTCGGCACCGCCGTGGGGGCCTGGCTGAAGTCGCGGGCGCCCGAGCTGATCATCGTGACCGTGGTGGCCGTGGAACTGGCCGTCGCCGTGCTGGCGGTCGTGTTCTTCAGCGCGTTCTTCATCGCCTGCCTCGCCGCGTTCGCCGGTCTGTCGCAGGCCCTGTCGAAGCTGGCCCTGGACGCCCTGATCCAGCGGGACGTCCCCGAGGCCGTCCGGGCCTCCGCCTTCGCCCGCTCCGAGACGGTGCTGCAGATGGCGTGGGTGGTGGGCGGCGGGGTCGGTATCGCGCTGCCCCTCGTCGGCACGCTCGGCATGGCCGTGGCCGCCGGGATCGTCGCGCTCGGCTGGCTCACCACCGTCCGCGGCCTCCTCTCCTCCGCCCGGCGCGGCGGCGCCCCCCGGGCCGAGGTGGCCTGACCGGGGCGGAACGGGAGCCCGGAGACGCCGCCCGGCCCGGCACGCCGTACCCCACGTAGGGGCACCCCTGGACATGCCAGATAGCCTTCGCCCATGACCTCCCAGCGTTCCCGTCGCGCCGCAGCCACTCTCGGCGCTGTTTCCGCCGGACTCCTCGTGCTGTCGGCCTGCGAGAAGCCGACGCCGATGGCGACCGTCACGTTCGGCACCGACTCGGTGAGCACCGAGGCCGAGTGCTACGAGACCCTCACTGCCGAGCAGGCCACGAAGTGCGCCAAGGAGAAGCCCTCGAAGTCGATCGAGGTGCCCCTGGGCGAGACCCTGCGCATCGGTGTCGACCCGGAGGTCGCGGAGACCGGCTGGGCCCTGTGGATCAACGGCGAGCCCGCCACCGACACCTTCAAGGAGACGTACTGGGCCTTCCAGGACGCCTCTCTCTTCGCCACCCAGCCCGGCCAGACCGCCCAGAAGTCGCTGACGATCAGCGTCGTGGAGCAGAAGAAGGGCGCCACGGAGTACAAGGGCGTCTGGAACTTCAAGTTCGAGAACCCGGACGCCTGATCCGCGTACGCCGCCCATGCGCATCCTCGTAGCCACCGCGGTCCCCGCAGAGCGGGACGCGGTGGCGCGCGCGTTCCCCGGCCCGTTCACCGCGGTCCCTCTCCCGGCGGGGGTCCTGCACCGCCACGCCGGCGCGGGTGCCGTCCTCGACCTCCTCGCCGTCGGCGTGGGGCCCGCGCTCGCCGCGGCTTCCACCGCTACGGCGCTGACCGCCGGGGTCCTCGGCGGGGCACCGTACGACCTGGTGGTGTCGGCCGGGATCGCGGGCGGGTTCCAGCCGGAGGCCCCGCCCGGCTCCCTGGTGCTGGCCGAGGCGATCACCGCGGCCGACCTGGGCGCCGAGACCCCCACCGGCTTCGTCCCGGTCACCGACCTCGGGTTCGGGACGGTCACCCATCTCCCCCCGAGGGCGCTGGTGCACGCGGTCGCCGCGGCGACCGGGGCGCGTACCGGCACCGTGCTCACCGTCTCCACGGTCACCGGCAGCGCGGAGCGCGCCGCCGACCTGCGCACCCGGCACCCGGACGCGCTGGCGGAGGCGATGGAGGGCTTCGGGGTCGCCGAGGCGGCCGCCGTGCACGCGGCCCCCGTTCTGGAACTGCGCGCCGTCTCCAACCCCGTCGGCCCCCGCGACCGCGCGGCCTGGCGCATCGGCGACGCGCTGACCGCCCTCGCCGAGGCCTTCGGGAAGCTGACGCCCGTACTGGAGAGTTGGAACCCACATGAGCCGGATGAGCCACATGAACGGTACGAGCGACACGGGCACTGAGCGGGCGGCCGACCCCGTGCGGATCGCCTACTCCCCCTGCCCCAACGACACCTTCGTCTTCGACGCCTGGGCCCACGGCCGGATCGCCGGCGCCCCACCGGTGGACGTGACGTTCGCGGACATCGACATCACCAACGGCATGGCCGAGCGAGGCGACGGCCCGGACGTACTGAAGGTGTCGTACGCGGTCCTGCCGTACGTCCTCGACGACTACGCCCTCCTGCCGTGCGGCGGCGCGCTGGGCCGGGGCTGCGGTCCACTGGTGCTGACGCGGGAGCCGGGCACTGGGGGCACCTCCCACGCTTTCGGCGGTGGGGGACTGACCGGCCGTACGGTGGCCGTGCCGAGCGAGCGGTCGACGGCGTATCTCCTGTTCCGCCTCTGGGCGGCGGACACGCTGCCCGGCGGGGTCGGCGAGATCGTCGTCATGCCGTTCCACGAGATCATGCCGGCGGTGCGGGACGGGAAGGTCGACGCCGGACTCGTGATCCACGAGGCCCGCTTCACCTACCGCGGCTACGGTCTGCACAAGCTCGCCGACATGGGCGAGCACTGGGAGTCGACGACGGGCCTGCCCATCCCCCTCGGCGCGATCATCGCGAAGCGCTCGTTGGGCGAGGAGACGCTGCGCGGGCTCGCGGACACGATCCGGGCGTCCGTCCGCGCCGCCTGGGACGACCCCGAGGCGTCCCGCCCGTATGTCCTCGAACACGCCCAGGAGATGGACCCCGCCGTCGCCGACCAGCACATCGGCCTGTACGTCAACGAGTTCACCGCGGAACTGGGCGAGGACGGCTACGCGGCGATCCGCGGGCTGCTCACACGCGCGGCGGCCGAGGGACTGGTACCGCCCCTCGGCCCGCACGCACTCGACTTCCCGTAGCCGCCCCGCGGGCGGCGACAGGCTCTACACGTCCAACTGGTCGGCCACCGCCCGCAGCAGGCCGGCGATCTTGTTGCCGGCCGCGCGGTCGGGGTAGCGGCCCCGCTCCAGCATCGGCGTGATGTTCTCCAGGAGGGTCGTCAGGTCCTGCACGATCGAGGCCAGTTCGTCCGGCTTCTTGCGCTGGGCGGCGGCGACCGAGGGGGCCGGCTCCAGGATCGTCACGGAGAGCGCCTGGTCGCCGCGCTGACCGGCGACGACTCCGAACTCGACGCGCTGGCCCGGCTTCAGGCTGTCCACACCGGTCGGCAGTACGGAGGAGTGGACGAAGACGTCACCGCCGTCGTCACGGGAGAGAAAGCCGAAGCCCTTCTCACTGTTGAACCATTTGACTTTGCCGGTAGGCACGTCTGTCCTCGTCCTCGTACTCGTCGGAAACTGCGTCTGAAAGGTGTTGTCGGTGTGCGGAAACTGCTCTGGATAGCACTGCAGCGGGCCGTCGGGACCCGCCGGTACCAAGGCTAGTGGTCCGGGGGCGGGTGACAAGACGTCGCCCGACTGTTCCCTCGCGCTGGGAACTACCCTGGTCCGGTGCGTGACAAAACCCAACCGAATTCCGCAGAACCCGGTGACCGGCTGATCCGTGCCGGCGTCATCGTGTTCTTCGTCGGCGCCGTGGCCACACTGGTCACCGTCGCCCCGCTGTTCCTCGGCACGGACCCGTTTCCCACCTACATGTTCGGTTTGAGCATGCTCATGGGCGTCGGCTTCCTCATCGCCGGCGCGGGAGTGCTCCAGTCGGTCGCGGCGGGCCGCCGGAGGGCGCGGGCAGCGCGTCAGTAGGACGCCGAGCGGGCCCGGTCGAAGGCGGCGGTCACCGGAGCGTGTGGGTCGCCAGCCACTCGGGGAAGGCCGTGAGGTCCGGGAGGACGACGTCCGCGCCCGCCTCGCGCAGTTCCCGCTCGTCGCACGGGCCGGTGGCCACGGCGACGGAGTACGCCTGGGCGGTGCGCGCGCCGCGAACGTCTCCGACGTGGTCGCCGACGTACACGCTCGCGCCGTGCTCGCGCAGCGCCCCCGCCTTGGCCTCCGCCCACAGGTCGCCGATGACCGCGTCCGGTTCCATGCCGAGGTGCTCGATGTGCAGCCTGGCGTTCGGCTCGTACTTCGCGGTGACCACGACGGCCCGCCCGCCGGCCGCCCGGACCGCCGCGATCGCCTCGCGGGCGCCCGGCATCGCGGGCGCCGCGGCGATGCCTGTCGCCGCGTACATCTCCCGGTAGAGCGTCGCCACCGCCGGGACGTCCTCCGCGGGGAACCAGTGCGCCAGTTCCTCCACGAGCGGGGGGCCCAGGCGGGTGATCGCCAGATCCGCGTCGATGTACGTCCCGGTCCGCGCCGCGAGCGCCTCGTAGCAGGCGTGGATACCGGGCCGCGAGTCGATCAGCGTCATGTCCAGGTCGAAGCCGACGGTCAGGGAAGCCATGTCGCCCATTGTGGGGGTGGGCCGGGTTCGGTGGCGGGGGCGGGTGGTTCGTGGGTTCTCGCGCCCACACGGCGGAGCCGCATGCGTCACGCCGCCGGACCACCGTGGCCCCTAGTGCCGCAACAGACTCTAGGCGCCGCGGGGCCGTTGGGAGCGCCAGAGCAGATACAGGGCGGAGGAGACGGCCGCGACGCGCAGTACCCACGGCCACGTCTCCGCGAGGGCGATGTTCATCTCGCCGCGGGCGATCGGGTCCCCCCACCGCCCGTCGCTGCGCCCCCACAGCCACACGATGCCCCCGGCTGCCGCCACTCCCGGCAGGCCCAGGACCGCCCACTTGGACTCCGCGGGCGTCAACCTCCGCGACAGGTAGGCGATCAGCCAGCCGAGACCCAGGGGCACGAGGCTCCCCATGACCGCTCCCGCGACCAGCAGCGCGGCGGCCAGCAGCAGTAGCGGATTGCTCCATCCGCCCCCGGCCGGTCGCAGCCGGGGCAGCCGGGGCCGGCGGCGGCCCGCCGGGGCGTCCCCGGTGGCCGTCTCCGCGCCCGCACCACCGGCCTCCGCCCCCTTGTCCACCGCCGGGGTGGCCGCCGCCTTCCCGTCGTCCTTCGGGGGCGGCGGCTTCAGCAGTTCGGGGATCTCCACGCCGCCGACGAACCCCGGCACCGCGTCCCCGATCCCGAAACCGATGTCGGCGCCGCCGGGGCCACCGCCGCCGACCCGCCACCAGTCGGGCTGCCCGTCGCCGCCGCCCAGTTCGTTCAGCGGGGCGAGATGTGGTGGGGCGGCGCCCTCCAGGGACGCCCTGGGCGCCGGTTCGGCGGGACGGGGCCGGGGCACGATCTTGCGGAAGCCGCCGGCGAGCCCCTTGGCCCGCTCGCCGCGCTCCGCCACGGCGCGGTCATCGCCGGTCGCCCGCTGCACGGGTACGGCGGCCCGCTCGTCCGGCACGTCGCCGGGGCCACCCGCCGCGGTGACGATCTCGTCGGGGGTGCCGAGGCGGGCGATGATGCGGCGGACGGCGGCCGGGCTGTCCACCGGCGCCTTCGCCCGGCGCCGGTCGATCTCGTCCCGCAGCTCCGCCACCAGGCGCATACGGGTCGCGGACGGCAACTGCCGCTGCTGGGCCAGATCACCGACCCGGCTCAGGTACTCGTAGACGACCTTGTCGCTCTCAATCCCCACGATGCCCCTCCGGGGTTGACGCGTGCTCGCCCGACGGTATCGCTTCCGAACGAGTCGGTCCCGCACCCGAGGCCGAGCCGCCGCCCCGGGGAAAGGCAGGGGCGCGGCCGTGTTTCCCATCGGCACGGGGAACCGCGCGAGAAACCACGAACCACCCGCACCCGCCCGCGCACCCCCGCCCCAGTCGGCAACCGCCCCCAACCGTGCGGCCCCCCGCCCCACCACACCCCGATCCGACACCCCCCTCCGCTACCGTTGACCGGATGAGCACCGAGGAGCACAGCCCCGCACAGCCGGCCTCCCCCGGCGGAGCTGACCCGGCCCCCGGCCAAGCCGAAGCCCGCCGAGCCGAACCCGGCGGAGCCCCCCGCTCGCTCGCGGAAGCGCTCCGCGGCCGGGACGACCGGTCGCTCGCCGCGCTGCTCCGGGCCCGCCCGGACCTGATCACCCCCGTGCCGACGGACCTGACGCAGCTGGCGACCCGCGCCGGTACCCGTGCCTCGGTGGTCCGCGCCCTGGAACGCCTGGACCGGTTCGCCCTCCAGACCGCCCAGGCCCTGGCGGTGGCCGCGGACCCGGCCCCGTACGACGAACTGCTCGGGCTCATGGCGGGCGACGAGGCCGACCCGGCCGTCACCGCCGCCCTCCCCCGCGCGGTCCGCACCCTGCGCGAGCAGGCCCTGGTGTGGGGCCCCGACACCCGGCTGCGCCTCGTCCGCACGGCCCGTGAGCTGCTCGCGCCGTCGCCGCAGCACCCCTCCCCCACCGGTCTCGGGCCGACCGTCGCCGAGGCGACGGCGGGTATGTCGCCGGGCCGGGTCCAGGAGATCGTCACGGCGGTGGGGCTGCCCGGCACCCACGACTCGGTGTCCGCCGTCGCCTCCCTCACCGGCCTGTTCACCGACCGGCGCCGGATGGCCGCCCTCCTCGGCACCGCGCCCGCCGAGGCCCTCGACGTCCTGACGCGGCTGATGTGGGGGCCGCCGTACGGCCAGGTCACCGCCAACCCGGCGCCCCACCTGCGCTGGCTCCTCGACCGCGGTCTGCTGCTGCCCACCGCCCCCGGCACGGTCGTCATCCCCCGTGAGGTCGCCCTGCATCTGCGGGCGGGGCGGGCGCACCGGCGGGTCGAGCCGGTTCCGCCGGCCGTCGAGGCGGCGAGCGCCCACCGTCCACAGGTTGTGGACGCGACGGCGGCCGGGCAGGCGTACACCGCGCTCGCGACCGTCGAGGAGCTGCTGAAGGACTGGGACGAGGGCGGCCCGGCGGTGCTGCGGGCCGGCGGCCTCAGCGTCCGGGACCTGAAGCGGACGGCGGTCGCCCTCGACGTTCCCGAGCCGGTCGCCGCCTTCTGGGTGGAACTGGCCTACGCCGCGGGGCTGCTGGCCTCGGACGGCGAGGCCGACGAACGGTACGCCGCCACCCCCGCGTACGACGAGTGGCTGGAGCTGCCCCCGGCGGAGCGCTGGGCGCGGCTCGCGTCGGCCTGGCTGACGGCGACCCGTACGCCGGGTGTGGTCGGCGAGCGGGACGCCAAGGAGCGCACGTTGTCGGTGCTGGGCCCCGGCCTGGACCGCTCGGCCGCGCCCGAGGTGCGGCACCGGGTGCTCACCCTGCTCGCCGGGCTCCCCGAGGGCACCTCGGCCACCTCCGACTCCGTTCTGGCCCGCCTCCACTGGGAACGCCCCACCAGAGCCGGCCAGCCCCAGCAGGCAGCTCAGCCGCCGCAGGGCAGGGGCGAGCAGGCCGCGTCGGCGCAGCGGGCCCGGCAGGCCGCGCAGCCCGACGATCTGCGGGCCCGGCTCGCGCGCTGGACGCTCTCCGAGGCCGAGTCACTCGGTGTCACCGGGCGGGGGGCGCTGTCCTCCCACGGGCGGGCCCTGCTCGGCCTGTCCCCGGAGGCCCACGCCACCGCCGACCTGCCGGAGACCCCCGGCGACAAGCTCCCCGCCCACCACGTCCCCCTCCCGGCGGCCCCGTTCCCCGCCCCCGAGCCGGTCCTCGAACAGGCCGCGACGGCCGCCCGTGCGGCCGAGCTCCTCGCGCCGCTGCTGCCCGAGCCGCTCGACCACGTACTGCTCCAGGCGGATCTGACGGCGGTGGCACCGGGCCCGTTGCGGCGTCCGCTCGCCGACATGCTGGGCGTGGTCGCGGACGTGGAGTCGAAGGGTGGCGCGACGGTCTACCGGTTCACGCCCGGGTCGGTGCGCCGGGCGCTGGACGCCGGTCAGACCGCCTCCGACCTGCATGACTTCCTGACGGCCCACTCGCGTACACCGGTCCCGCAGCCGTTGGCGTATCTGATCGACGACGTGGCCCGGCGCCACGGGCATCTGCGGATCGGCGCGGCGTCGGCGTATGTGCGGTGCGACGACGACGCGATGCTCAGCGAGATCCTCGCCGACAAGCGGTCGCAGGGGCTCGGGCTGCGCCGTCTCGCGCCGACGGTGCTCGCCGCGCAGGCGGACCCGGCGGCGCTGCTGGAGGGGCTGCGGGCGATGGGCTACGCGCCGGCCGCCGAGTCGGCGGAGGGCGACGTCCTGATCACCCGGGCCCTCGCCCACCGCACCCCGCCCCGTACGGCTCCGGAGCCCGTCCCGGACGGCCCGCCGGCCCCCGACGACACGCTGCTGGCCGCCGCGATCCGCGCCATCCGCGCCGGTGATCTGGCCTCGACGGCGCCCCGGCGGACGGGCGGTGCCCCGGTCCCGTCCGGCGCGCTGCCGCGTACCGGCTCCGCCGAGACCCTCGCCACCATGCAGGCGGCCGTCCTGACCGGCGAGGCCCTGTGGATCGGCTACGTCAACGCCGAGGGCTCCGCCAGCCAGCGGGTCATCGCCCCGGTGCGGGTCGAGGGCGGCTTCGTGACGGCGTACGACCACACGGCGGACGAGGTCAGGACGTTCCCCCTGCACCGCATCACGGGTGTCGCGGAACTGGCGGACGACGACGCCTGACCCCGAGCCGCACCCTCGGGTCCGGTCCCGCGATCAAGCCGCTTCTCCGGCATCACCCGTTCGGGCGTACGGGGACGTTCATGCAGGCCGCCCCCGCTTTTACCTCCGACGAGGGGTCGTGAAGGGGCGCCCGCATCCGGCTGGGGGCCGCCGGGCAGCCACCCTGTGTCCGGTCGAGATCGACTCCCACGCTCGAAAGGTGCACAGGACCGCATGCGCCCCATCACCACGCTGTTCTCCGCCCTGGCCGCCGTCGCGCTGGTCGGTGTGCTGGCCTCACCCGCCGCGGCGAACCCCCTGCCCCTCCCCGAACTCGGCACCCTCGTGGGCGAGGGCCTCACCGTGGAAGGACCGCTCGTCCAGAACATCGGGCTGCTGAAGTGACTCAGCCCGCCGAAGGGACCCGGCGCAGCCGGTAGCTGTCCCCTTCGAGGCGGACGACGTCCGCGTGGTGCGCGAGGCGGTCCACGACGGCCGGGGCGGCCCCGCCGAAGATCTCGTCCCAGCGGCCGAGGGGGCGGTCGCTGGTGACGATCAGGGAGCCCCGCTCGTAGCGGTGGGCTACCAGTTGGAAGAGGAGCCGGGCGGTGTCGGCGTCGAAGGGCAGATAGCCGACCTCGTCGACGATCAGCAGGGGGCAGGCGTCGAGCGCGGACAGTTCCTCGGCGAGCCTGCCCCCGGCCCGCGCCCCGGCCAGTCGCGCGGCCCACTCCTCGGCGGTGGCGAACAGCACCTGGTGCCCCGCCTGGCAGGCCCGTACGCCGAGGCCGGTCGCGAGGTGGGTCTTGCCGGTTCCGGGGGCGCCGACGAAGACCACGTTGCGCCGGGCGGCCATGAAGTCCAGCGTTCCGAGGCGGGCCAGCAGGTGTCGGTCGAAGGCGCGCGGATGGTCCGGGTCGAACTCCTCCAGCAGCTTCCGGGCGGGGAACCCGGCGGCCCGCATCCGGCCCTCGCCCTCCGTCTCGTACGGCACGACGCGGGCCCCGCCCCGTGCGAGCCCCGTCCCGTGCCCGCGGGCCTCGCACTCGCGCACTCCGTGGTTCCCGTACACCGGGGCCGACGGGGCGGAGGTGGCCGACGGGGCTGACGGGGCGGACGTGGTCTGTGCCGGGATCGGCAGCTGGGCGGGGCGCAGGACCGGTGCCGGGGGGAGGGACGGCCCGGCGGTCAGGGGCTCCGGCTCCTGCGGCGGGTCGGCCGGGGCCGCCGGGGCCGCCGGGGCCGCCGGGGCCGCCGGGGCCGCCGGGGCCGCCGGGGCCGCCGGGGCCGCCGGGGCCGCCGGGGCCGCCGGGCTCCGCGGGTCGCCGTGGAGGACGTCGTGCCGGTCGTGGTGCGGGCCGTGGTGCGGGCCGTGGCCCTTCGTCTCCCGCAGCATGGGCCCCGACATGTACGCCAGGAGCACCGCCGAGGCGATGAACGCCATGTGGATCACCGTGCCCCAGAGCAGCGCGTGGTGGGAGGTGTGGTGGACGTCCACGAACATCTGGAGCAGATGGACGGAGGAGATGCCCACGATGGCGGTGGCGAGCTTGACCTTCAGGACGTTGGAGTTGACGTGGGAGAGCCATTCGGGCTGGTCGCGGTGGCCCTGGAGGCCGATGCGCGAGACGAAGGTCTCGTAGCCGCCCACGATGGTCATGATCAGCAGATTGGCGATCATGACGACGTCGACCAGCTTGAGCACCGCGAGCATGACGTAGGTCTCGGTGGCGCTGCCGCTGACGCAGCTGACGATTAACGTCCACAGCTCGTTGAAGAACTTGTAGACGTACACCCCCTGGGCGGCGACCAGACCGAAGTACAGCGGTGCCTGGAGCCAGCGGGTGGCGAACAGGGCGTAGCCGAGCGTGGTGCCCTGCGGGGAGACGGACGGGGTGACCGGGTCGGGCGGGGAGGATGGCTGCACGGTTCAACATTCTTGGGGAGCCATTGCCTCATATCTGAATTCCCTCCACTCATCGGAATGAATAGACATCCAATAAGACTGATATGAGGGAGGGGCCGGGGAGAACGGACCCCCCGAAAAGGCGGAACGATCAGGCACACTGGACGTTTGGCCGAAACGAAAGGGTGTCGCGCGTGAATGGTCCACTCATCGTCCAGTCCGACAAGACCCTGCTCCTGGAGGTCGACCACGAGCGGGCGGACGACTGTCGTCGGGCCATCGCGCCGTTCGCCGAGCTGGAGCGGGCTCCGGAGCACATCCACACCTACCGGGTGACGCCGCTCGGGCTGTGGAACGCACGGGCCGCCGGGCACGACGCGGAGCAGGTCGTGGACGCGCTGGTCGAGTACAGCAGATATCCGGTGCCGCACGCGCTGCTCGTCGACATCGCCGAGACGATGGACCGCTACGGCCGTCTCACCCTGAGCAAGCACCCCGCGCACGGCCTCGTCCTCACCACCACCGACCGCCCGGTCCTGGAGGAGATCCTGCGGTCGAAGCGGATCGCCCCGCTCGTCGGCGCCCGGATCGACCCGGACACCGTGGTCGTGCACCCGTCGGAGCGGGGGCAGATCAAGCAGACGCTGCTGAAGCTGGGCTGGCCGGCCGAGGATCTCGCCGGGTACGTCGACGGCGAGGCGCACCCGATCGAGCTGGACGAGGACGGCTGGGCGCTGCGGCCCTACCAGAAGCAGGCGGTGGAGAACTTCTGGCACGGCGGCAGCGGTGTCGTCGTCCTCCCCTGCGGCGCCGGGAAGACGCTGGTCGGTGCCGGTTCCATGGCCCAGGCGAAGTCGACCACCCTGATCCTCGTCACCAACACCGTCTCCGCGCGGCAGTGGAAGCACGAGCTGGTGAAGCGGACCTCGCTGACCGAGGACGAGATCGGCGAG
Source organism: Streptomyces sp. NPDC042364 (assembly GCF_056437585.1). NCBI lineage: Bacteria > Bacillati > Actinomycetota > Actinomycetes > Kitasatosporales > Streptomycetaceae > Streptomyces > Streptomyces sp. NPDC042364. Next base: position 306,189 of record NZ_JBWKAJ010000005.1, read on the forward strand.
TACAGCGGCACGCGCAAAGAGATCCGTCCGGTCACCATCGCCACGTACCAGGTGCTGACGACGCGGCGGAAGGGTGTCTATCCGCACCTGGAGCTGTTCGACTCCCGTGACTGGGGGCTCATCGTCTACGACGAGGTGCATCTGCTGCCCGCGCCGGTCTTCAAGTTCACCGCGGACCTCCAGGCGCGGCGGCGGCTCGGTCTGACGGCGACACTCGTCCGCGAGGACGGCCGGGAGTCGGACGTGTTCTCCCTGATCGGACCCAAGCGGTTCGACGCGCCGTGGAAGGAGATCGAGGCGCAGGGCTATATCGCGCCCGCCGACTGCGTCGAGGTCCGGGTGAACCTCACGGACTCCGAGCGGCTCGCCTATGCCACCGCGGAGCAGGAGGAGAAGTACCGCTACTGCTCGACGACCGCGACCAAGCGCAAGGTGACCGAGGCGATCGTCCGCCGCTTCGCGGGGCAGCAGATCCTCGTCATCGGCCAGTACATCGACCAGCTCGACGAGCTGGGCGCCCACCTGGACGCGCCGGTGATCAAGGGCGAGACGTCGAACGCCCAGCGCGAGAAGCTGTTCGACGCCTTCCGCGAGGGCGAGATCAGCGTCCTGGTCGTCTCCAAGGTCGCCAACTTCTCCATCGACCTGCCGGAGGCGACCGTCGCCATCCAGGTCTCCGGCACCTTCGGCTCCCGGCAGGAGGAGGCCCAGCGGCTGGGCCGGGTCCTGCGCCCCAAGGCCGACGGCCACCAGGCGCACTTCTACTCGGTCGTCGCCCGCGACACCATCGACCAGGACTTCGCCGCCCATCGCCAGCGCTTCCTCGCCGAACAGGGCTACGCCTACCGGATCATGGACGCGGACGAACTCCTGGCGGAGAGCTGACAGGGCGCTGACGAGGACCGCCCAGCCGCCCCGCCGGCCCGTGGACGAGGTGCGCATGGCCGGAGCCGGGGGGGCGGGCTCCGGCCATGCGAGGGGGGTGGAGGGATGGTCGAGAGGCGGGGGGAGCGCCAGGGGCCGACGGGCCGACGACGGATGGCCGCCGCCTTGAGTGCGGAACAGCGGGAGCCGGGTCGTCGGGCCGGGAGATGAAGTGGCGTGCGGACTGGATGCCGGGCGTGGATTCGTCGCGGTGCCTGCGGAGGGCCGGGAGGGGCCGTGCTCCGACGCGACGGGCGCGTCGGGGCCTGTTCCGTGGGCCGGGGCGCGTCAGGTGGGGCGGCGAACGCCCGCTTCCTCCGCGAACTCCCCGAGCACGATCACTCCGAAGGCTGCGCCCGCGAAGACCTTGACGGCCCGGAGGGCGTCCGCGAGGCGGTGGCGGTGGTGGCGGTCGTCGAGGCCGGTCGCACCGGACGGCGGACCGGGCCGACCGGCGGCCGAGGCTGGGATGAAGGTCGCTGCACTCATGTCTCCATGGTGGAACGCCCGGCTGTGAATGGCGTCGGTCTATGGATGGAACTAGCTGAGCCCCCCGCTCACCCTCAGGTCGTGCCGCCCCGTAGTACCCCCGGCGTACCCACCCCCTAGGGGTACCGCGCGGGCCGGACCGCGGTACCGGCGGACCGCGGTACCGGAGGGCTGCGGTACCGGCTGACCGCAGTACGGCGGGCCACGGCAAATCCATTGGCCCTCACCCCCTCGTCTCCCCTAAACTCTCCGCCCTTGCCAGCCTCCCGTCGTGGAGCGCCGCCGCCCGGACGGAAACCGGCCGGTTCACCCCACCCCCACCGGGTCCCCTGGATCCCGTAGGCCACCGGAGGCACTTCCTTGTCCGCGCCCGCCGACGAAGAGCTGAACCCCCTCACCCGCGAACGCGACCACCTGGCCGCCTCACGTGCCGCGCTGCGCGCCATGCGGGAGGACGTGGAGGCGCTGGACATCCGGGACGTGACCGCGAACTGGGTGAACGCGGAGGTGCTCGCCCGCCAGATCGACGAGCGGATCAAGGCGCTGGCCGATCTGAGCGACACCCCGCTCTTCTTCGGCCGCCTCGACTATCTGCACGCCCCCGGCGCCGACGTGGCCGAGGGCGCGGAGGGTGAGAAGTTCTACATCGGGCGCCGGCATGTGCACGACGCGGACGGCGACCCGATGGTGATCGACTGGCGCGCCCCCGTCTCGCAGCCCTTCTACCGGGCGTCCAAGAAGGACCCGATGGACGTCGGGCTGCGCCGCCGCTTCGGCTACACCGGCGGCGACCTCACCGCGTACGAGGACGAGCACCTCTCCGATCCGGCCGAGGCGGCGGCCACGAGCAAGCTGCTCCAGCAGGAGATCGAGCGTCCCCGCGTCGGCCCGATGCGGGACATCGTCGCCACGATCCAGCCCGAGCAGGACGAGATCGTCCGCTCGGACCTGTCCGGCAGCCTCTGCGTCCAGGGCGGCCCCGGCACCGGGAAGACCGCCGTCGGCCTCCACCGGGTCGCCTACCTGCTGTACGCCCACCGCGAGCGCCTCTCCCGCACCGGCACCCTCGTCATCGGCCCGAACCGGTCCTTCCTGCACTACATCGAGCAGGTGCTCCCGGCGCTGGGCGAGCTGGAGGTCAAGCAGGCCACCGTCGACGACCTGGTGGCCCATGTGGAGGTGCGGGGGACGGACGAGGCGGCCGCCGCCGTCGTCAAGGGCGACGCCCGGATGGCCGAGGTGCTCCGCCGGGCCGTCCGCTCGCACGTCACCCTGCCCACCGAGCCCGTCGTGGTCGTAAGGGGATCGCGTCGCTGGCGCGTTCCGGCGTACGAACTGGAGGTCATCGTCAAGGAGTTGCTCGACCGGGACATCCGCTACGGCGCGGCCCGCGACGCCCTGCCGCAGCGGATCGCGCACGCGGTGCTGGTCCAGATGGAACGCTCCGGCGAGGCGCCCGACGACCGGGTGCAGGACGCGGTGGCCCGCAACACCGCCGTGAAGGCGGCCGTGAAGGCGATCTGGCCGCCCGTCGACCCCGCCAAGCTCGTCCTGCGGCTGCTCACCGACGCAGACTTCCTCGCCGAGCACGCGGAGGGCGTCCTGACCGACGACGAGCAGAAGACGATCCTCTGGTCCAAGCCGGCGCGGAGTGTGAAGTCCGCCAAGTGGTCCGCCGCGGACGCCGTGCTGATCGACGAGGCGACCGACCTGGTGCAGCGCACGCACTCCCTGGGCCATGTCGTCCTCGACGAGGCGCAGGACCTCTCCCCCATGCAGTACCGGGCGGTCGGCCGCCGCTGCACCACCGGTTCGGCGACCGTCCTCGGCGACCTGGCGCAGGGCACCACCCCCTGGGCGACCAGGAGCTGGCAGGAGGCCCTGTCCCACCTGGGCAAGGCGGAGGCGCACATCGAGGAGCTGACCGCCGGTTTCCGGGTGCCGACCGACGTCATCACGTACGCCTCGCGCCTGCTGCCCCACATCGCGCCCGGCCTGACGCCCGTGGCCTCCGTCCGTGAGAACCCGGGGTTCTTCGAGGTGCGGGCCACCGAGGGCGACGACCAGGTGATCGCGGCCTGCGAGGAACTGCTGCGCAACGAGGGGTCGACCGGTCTGATCGCCGCCGACGCGCGCGTCCCGGCGCTGGCCGGGGCTCTCACGGCGGCGGGGATCGGCTACCTCGCGCCGGGTGAGGAGACGACGTACGAGACCCGCCTCACCCTCGTGCCGGCGTCGCTCGCGAAGGGTCTGGAGTACGACTACGTGGTGCTGGACGAGCCGCGGGCGGTCGTCGACGGGGAGCCGGACGAGCGGACGGGCCTGCGCCGCCTGTACGTGGCGCTCACCCGTGCGGTGTCGGGCCTGATCGTGACGCACGCGGCCCCGCTGCCGCCGCAGCTGACCTGATCCCTGACCCCTGACCCCCTGACCTCCTGAGCTCCTGAGCTCCTGAAACAGGGAGCGGCCCCCGGACGACCGAGGTCACCTGGGGCCGTTTCACGCCTGGGGCTGCCTACTTGAACTTGTTGCTGGTGGCCAGGTAGACCTGCTTGGCGTTCTTCCCGAGCCGCGGGCCGGTGATGAACGAGGAGCGGTCGCTCAGCGAGTTGTTGGAGACCAGGTACGTACGGCCCTTGTGGCTCATGAACCAGGGGCCGCCGGAGGCGCCGCCGTTCATGGTGCAGCCGACCATGTACTGGGCCGGGTAGTCGCTCGGGTAGCTGTAGCCGAGGACGAAGCGCTTGGTGGCGCCCTGGCAGTGGTACATCTTCGAGCCGTCGTACGGCGCCTCGGCCGGGTAGCCGCGCACCTTCATGTTCTTGACCTTGTTGGCGGCGGGGGCGCCGAACCACACCGGGAGCGCCGAACCGACGCGCTCCTCCAGCGACTTGGCGCCCTTCTCGGGCTTCACGTGGAGGACGGCGTAGTCGTACGCGGCGGCCACGGTGCCCTGGCCGGCGTCGCCGCCCTTGATCCAGCTGCCCGAGGTGGTGGCCCAGTCGGCCCAGAAGAGGCCGTACGGGGAGACGTTGCTCGCGCGGTAGTTGCCGGCCGCCTGGCTCATGGTCAGCTTGGCGGTGTTGTTGAACGACGGGACGAAGGCGATGTTGCGGTACCAGCCGCCGCCCTTGCCCGCGTGCACACAGTGGCCGGCGGTCCACACCAGGTTGGACTTGCCGGGGTGGGCCGGGTCCTTCACCACGGCGGCCGAGCAGACGCTGGAGCCCTGGGGGGTGGTGAAGAAGAGCTTGCCGACCGGGGCGGCGTTCCTGTGGTACGTCGCCTTGACCTTGGTGGCGTTCTGCCGCTTCACGGAGCCGTCGGGCAGCCAGACCTTGGTGGTCTTGCCCGACCCCTTGGAGACGTTGCCCGCGTCGGCGATCTCCGGCAGCCGTGTGGGCATCCGCGCCTTGGCGTCGGCGATGCGCTCGGGGGTCCAGAAGTCCGCGATGTAGGGGTTGGCGAAGTCCTCCGCCTTGGAGGCCCAGTCGCTGTAGTCCTGCCAGCCGCCGTTCTTCCACTTCCGCAGCGCGTCACCGGAGAGTTCGGTGGGCACGCCCTCGGGCAGCTTGAAGCCGCCGATGGTCGTGTCGCCCCCGCCCTCGTTCTCGCCGGTGTCGACGTCCGAGCCGGCGCCCGCCCGGGCGGTCGTCTCACCGGCGGCCTTCGCACCGCCCTCGTCGGACTTGCTGCATGCGGTGGTGGTGACCATGACCGCGGCGATCACGGCGGCGGCGGCCGTGAGCCCGCGGCGACGTATGAATGGCATGGAGCCGTTCCCCCTGTGACTGAAACTTGTCATGCCCCGGCTTGGCTGGGGCGGACACAACTATGCACGCGGGACCGGGCCGAATGATCGCCGGGACGGCTCCCGTGACGACTTCGCACACAACAACTACGTGGCGGATATCTATCCGTGATGTGTCATCACCTCGGCGTCCGGGACACCTCCAGCCCCCTCCGGGCGCCAAGTGACGTGCTCTGCACACCGTTTGAATTTTCATCACTTCGACGCCTCCCACCTCTTGTGCACTACCGGCCGGTAGGGCGAGTCTGACCTGCGCATGCCATCCCCGCTCTCGGCGTGCCCCACCCCGGCCCCCGGGCGTCCCCGCGCCGCGGTCCATCAGGAGGTCGCAGTGAAGACAAGTCCACGCTCAGGCAGCTCCCGTCTGCGCAGATCCGTGCTCACCGTGGGCGGTGCCCTCGCCCTGGTCATCGGTGTGGCCGGCAGCGCGTACGCGGCGCCGCCCGGGGCCCTGCCCGCCAACGCGGAGGCCCTGGAGTCGACGTGGCAGCCGGCCTACGACTACGACACCGACGGCTGCTACTCGACCCCGGCGATCGGCCCCACCGGCACGGTCAACGGCGGTCTCAAGCCCACCGGCGCACTCAACGGGAACTGCCGCGACGCGTCCGACCTGGACAACACCAACGGCTACGCGCGCTCCAAGTGCAACAACGGCTGGTGCGCGATCCTGTACGACCTCTACTTCGAGAAGGACCAGGCGCTCCCCGGCAGCAGCATCGGCGGCCACCGCCACGACTGGGAGCACGTGGCGGTCTGGGTCCAGAACGGCACCGCGCAGTACGTGTCGACGTCCGCGCACGGCGGCTTCAGCGTCCACCCGGCGTCGTCGGTCCGCTGGGACGGCACCCACGCCAAGATCGTCTACCACAAGGACGGCATCCGCACGCACTGCTTCCGGCTCGCGGGCTCCGGCGACGAACCCCCGGAGAACCACAAGGGCACCTGGCAGTACCCACCGCTCGTCGGCTGGAACGGCTACCCGCCAGGCATCCGCGACAAGCTGGTCGCCCACGACTTCGGCAGCGCCAACTTCGGCCTGAAGGACGGCAGTTTCGAGTCCAACCTGGCGAAGGCCAAGCCGGCGGGGATCGCCTTCGACCCCTACGCGTAACCGGACGGGCGCCCGGCCGCGTCCCAGGAGGCGGCCCGGCCCCCCGCTCGGGGGCGTGAGGGCGACTTCACGCCCCCGGGACGGGCACGGGCGCCACCCGCTCGGCCCGCGGGAATCCGTGGATCGCGTGCCGCGGTCCGGTCGACCGGAAGGGCCCGGCGGCTACAGCGCCAGCGCGAGGAACCCCACCCCGTAGGCGGCGACGAAGAGAGGCGGAACGCACTGTTCCAGGCGGGTGAGCGGCATGTACCGGCGCCAGTCCTCGCCCTCCCCCAGTTCGGTCCACTCGGCGCGGGAGTACGCGTACGCGGGGAGCCGGTTCTCGAACGCGCCGATCACCGCCCACTTCGCCGCGTTCAGCTGACGGTAGGAGCGGACCATCAGGTACCACGCGGCGCACTGCCCGACGAGGATCAGCAGTCCGGCCAGCAGCAGCCAGACGGACACCCGCCCGGACGCGGCCCCAGCCCGGCGACCATGGCCGTGGCGATCGCGCTGTTCAGCGACAGGAAGAAGGTGTTGGCAGCGCCCCGCCGCGCGCTGACGCGGTCGGCGGTCTCGACGCAGAGCTTGTACTGCTCGAAGAGCATGCCCAGGTACGGGGTGTTGGCGGGGGTGTAGCTGTCGGGGGCGACGTCGGAGTTCCACAGTGAGTGGTGGAGGTCTGCCATGGGCTCAGCATGCCGCCGCGCCGCCACGGGCGGACCGGTGCGGCCCGCCCGTGCCTCGAAAGAGCGAATCCGGTGCCGCTTCGCCCGCAACCCGCGCTGTTGGACTGCGGGTTGGCGAAGACCTCCGTTCGGCTGTTCTCATGCCCGCCCACCCGCCTCCCGCGCCCCTCCGGCGCCGCCTCCCCGAGGGCCGCGTCCGCAGGCTGACCCGCACGCAACCGGCGCCGCTGCCGGCGCGGTTGCACGAGGGCATCGGCGGGAGCCCGGGCGGCCGGGCCCGGACGGCCGCGCCGCCGGCGGACACCCGCTGACGGACGGGCGCCCGGCCCCGGGCACCGTTCTCAGTGCGCGACGGGGCTGCCGACACCGGCGTCCAGCACGGTCCGCCACTCCCGTACGGCGTCGGCGTCGACCGGCGCGTCCCAGCCGCCGGGGCGGGCGGCGCCGCCGATGTGGAAGGCGTCGAGGCCGGCGGCGCGCAGGCGGGGCAGGTGGTCGAGGCGGAGACCACCGCCGACCATGAGCCGCGGGGCGTAGCCGGGCTCGCCGCGCCGGGCTGCCTCCGCGAGCAGGGTCGGCATACCGTCGTCGACACCGTCCGCCGAGCCCGCCGTGAGATACGTGTCCAGCCCCGGCAGGTCCGCGAGCCGCTTGCGCAGGGCGTCGCGGTCGGCGGCGCGGTCGATGGCGCGGTGGAAGGTCCAGCGGCAGCCGTCGAGTTCGGCGACCAGCCGTTCGAGGACGGGCAGGTCGGGCTCGCCGAGCGGGTCGAGGAACCCGAGCACGAACTCCTCGGCCCCGGCCGCCCGCAGGTCGCACGCGACCCGTACGAGCGCGTCCGCGTCCCCCGCCGCGAACCCGTCGGCGAGCCGCAGCATCACGCGCGCCGGGATGTCCACCGCCGCCCGCACGTCCAGAAACGTCCGGACCGCCGGCGACAGCCCGTCGGCGCGCATGTCGGCGACCAGCTCCAGCCGGTCGGCTCCACCGGCCCGGGCGGCGATCGCGTCCCGGGCGTCCAGGGCGATGACCTCGAGGAGGACGGGCGTGGCCATGGGGCCCCTTTCGGTTCGGGCGCGTCGAGGACGACAGCGGGCGGCAACAGATCCGACAACAGGTCTAGTCCAATTTACCAACAAACCCGTCCGCCGGGTCAGCCCCTCGCCCGAGCACGTTCGTCAGCGAGCCACAAGGACTGGTCGGCGCCACGGCAGAATGCCCCCATGCCCCTCGACCCGCTGGAAGACCGCTGGCTCCAGGCCCTGCTCTCCGCCCGTGACGGTGCGTGTCACCCGAATCCGCTGCCGTACGCGGCGAATCTGATCAAGCGGTGGTCCGAGCCCCAGCGGAAGTACCACACCCTGGATCACCTCACGGCGGTGCTGGACCGTGTCGACGTGCTGGAGGAGTACGCGGCGGACCCGGACCTCGTGCGGCTGGCCGCGTGGTTCCACGACGCGGTCTATCTGCCGGAGCGGTCGACGAACGAGGAGCGGTCGGCGCGGCTCGCCGAGCGGGCGCTGCCGGAGGCCGGGGTGCCGGCGGAGAAGGTCGCCGAGGTGGCCCGGCTGGTGCGGCTCACCGTCACCCACGACCCGGCGGACGACGACCCCAACGGCCAGGTCCTCTGCGACGCCGACCTGGCGATCCTCGCCTCGCCCCCGGACACGTACGCCGCGTACGCCGCCGCCGTCCGCGAGGAGTACGGCTTCGTCCCCGACGACGCCTTCCGCGAGGGCCGAGCGGCCGTACTCCGCCACCTCCTCACCCTGCCCCGCCTGTTCAGGACACCGTACGGGCAGCGGGAGTGGGAGGAACGGGCCCGCCGGAACGTGCAGGAGGAACTGGCCGGGCTGACCGAACGGGGCGAGTGAGGCGCAGCCGCCTGCGACAATGCGCCCACCTGGCGATCCACCCCTGGGAATGACGTCACCCGGCCGCCGGTTGCCCATGGATATGCCTTCCGACGCCGCCGCAGACCGCTCCCGTCCCCAGCCCCACCCCCGTAGTCGCGTCCCGCTCTCCGTCTACGTCCTCGGGCTCGCCGTCTTCGCGCTCGGTACGAGTGAGTTCATGCTGTCGGGGCTGCTGCCGCCGATCGCCGAGGACATGGACGTGTCGATCCCCCGGGCCGGGCTGCTCATCTCGGCGTTCGCGATCGGCATGGTCGTCGGGGCGCCGCTGCTGGCCGTGGCGACGCTGCGGTTGCCGCGCCGGACGACGCTCATCACACTGATCACGGTGTTCGGCGTCGGGCAGGTCGCGGGCGCCCTCGCACCCGACTACGCCGTGCTCTTCGCCTCGCGCATCGTGAGCGCGCTCGCGTGCGCCGGGTTCTGGGCGGTGGGGGCGGCCGTGGCCGTCGCCATGGTGCCCGTCACCGCGCGGGCCCGCGCCCTCGCGATCATGATCGGCGGTTTGTCGATCGCCAACGTGCTGGGCGTCCCGGCGGGGGCGTTCCTCGGGGAGCACTTCGGATGGCGGTCGGCGTTCTGGGCGGTCGCCGCGGCGTCCGCGATAGCCCTGGCCGGGGTCGCCGCGCTCGTCCCGGCCATTCCGCTCCCCGCCGAGCGGCCCCGGCTCGGCGCCGAGGCCCGGATCTACCGCGAACCGCAGGTCTGGCTCTCCGTCGCCGTCGTGGCGCTCGCCGCCGGCGGTGTGTTCTGCGCCTTCAGCTATCTCGCGCCGCTGCTCACGGATGTCGCCGGGCTCGACGGCGGATGGGTGCCCACGGTCCTCGCGCTGTTCGGGGTCGGGGCGCTGATCGGCACGGCGGCCGGCGGGCGGATCGCCGACGCGCACCTCTTCGGAGTGCTGCTCACCGGCATCGCGGCCTCCACCGTGCTCCTCGTCGCGCTCGCGCTCCTCGCCTCGTACGCCGTCGCCGCCGTCCTCCTCTCCTTCCTCCTCGGCGTCTCCTGCTTCTACACGGCGCCCGCGCTCAACGCCCGGATGTTCAACGTCGCCGGTGCGGCCCCCACGCTCGCCGGTGCCACGACCACCGCCGCGTTCAACCTCGGCAACACCGGCGGGCCCTGGCTGGGCGGTGCGGTCATCGACGCGGGGTTCGGGTTCACGTCCACGGCCTGGGCGGGCGGGGCGCTCACGGCCGCCGCCATCGGGATCACGGCGGTGTCGCTGCGGATGCACCGGCGTACGGGGCCGTCGCGCATCGTGGAAATGGGCACTAACTCGGCGAAAGTACCGACCGCGAGGTAGGGTACGAGCATGGCAGTGAGTGAGGTCAGCCTCGTCGACCGGGTCCGCGCGACGGCCGGCGCCGCCACGATGTGCCCGCAGCGCGCGGCCCTGGAGCACATCACCAGCCGCTGGGGCACCCTCGTCCTGATCGCCCTGCTCGACCGTTCCTACCGCTTCGGGGAACTGCGCCGGGAGATCGGCAAGGTCAGCGAGAAGATGCTCACCCAGACCTTGCAGACCCTGGAACGCGACGGCATCGTCCACCGCGACGCCAAACCCGTCATCCCGCCCCACGTCGACTACTCCCTCACCCCTCTCGGCCGCGAGGCCGCCGAACAGGTCCGCGCCCTCGCCGCCTGGACGGACCGGCGCATGGCCGCGATCGAGAAGGCACGCGAGGAGTACGACGCGGCGCGGAGCTGAGCGGCGCCCGCGCCCCACGCCCGCGCCGCCGACCACCACCGCCGACTGCACCGCCGACGCCGACCGACGTCACGCCACCGGCCTGAACCACCCCCGCCCTCACCGGCCACGACGCACCATCTCGGCCGTAAATCCGTTCGTCCCGCGCCCGCCCCCGCTCTATCCTCACCGCCATGCGACCAATGGGTGGGGAACAGGTACTGGAAGCCGTCGGGCACAGCGTGGCCGTGTTGCGGGGGGCCGTGGACCGCGACTGGGCGGGGACCAGGGCGGGGCGGCTGGAGTGGAGCTGCCGTAAGACCGCGGACCACATCTCCTCGGACCTGATCGCGTACGCGGGTCAGCTGGCGGGCCGGGCTCAGCGCGCGTACGTGCCGTTCCGCATCAACACCGAGGAGTGCGCGGACAACGCCGATCTGCTGCACGTCATCGAGACGACGGGCGCGCTCCTCGCCGCCACCGTGAACACCACCCCCGGCGACGTGCGCGCCTTCCATCCGTACCCGTTCCGCTTCGCCGACCGCGAGGGCTTCGCGGCGATGGGCATCACCGAGGTGCTCCTCCACACGCACGACATCGTCGAGGGCCTCGGGCTCACCCCGTACGAGGCCCCTCGGGAGCTGTGCGAGTCCGTGCTCGCACGGCTTTTCCCGCACGTCAGGCCCGGTGACGACCCCTGGGCGACGCTGCTGTGGGCCACCGGCCGCGCCGAGCTGCCGGGCCGGGCCCCGGTCACCGGATGGAAGTGGAGCAACCCGCTGCACATCGACGCCGACCGTATCGTCCTCAAGGGCGTCCACCCGGCGGCGGCAGCCGACCTCGCCGAGGGCGGCACCGGCGGCTTCGACTGGATCGTGGGCGGACCCGTCGAGGGCACCCGGGTCGGCGCCGGCCTGGTGTTCCAGGCGTACGAGGCCGGGGTGCACCGCCCCGAGTGGGGCATGTACATCCTCGTCCGCAAGGAGGACGGGCTCGCCCTCGGCGCGCTCGGCTACCACGGCGCCCCGGACGAGGAGGGCCGCGTCGAGATCGGCTACGACCTCGTGGAGGGGGCGCGCGGGCGCGGCTACGCCACCGAGGCGCTGCGCGCGCTGGCCGACTGGGCGCGCGAGCGGGCCCGCGAACAGGGCGACGTCCAGTCCCTCTTCGCCGTCGTCGACAAGGTCAACACCCCGTCCCAGGGCGTGGTCACCCGTGCCGGGTTCGAGCAGGTGAGCGACGACTGGGGAGACGGGGAGGACGGCGAGCAGTTCGCGTACGAACTCCGTCTGCGCGCCTGACGTACGCCGGGCCCAACCCTTCCGGTTTCCTCCCGTCTTCCCCTGCCCCGGCCCCCACACGGTCCCGATAATTCGGTGACGTGCGGGAACGTACGGGTGTACACGCGTACGGACAGGTGCGTACACGTACTGACAAGGGCGCACATGTGCGTACTGGGGCGTACACGTACGTACGGGAAAACGGGGGAGCACGCGATGAGTCAGTACGGTCCGCCCACGCCGCAGCCCTCACCGCAGCCGCCGGGCGCCCCCCGGCCGGACCCGGGCCCCGACCACCGGAACGCCCGCATCGCCGTCATCAGCCTGATCGTCACCAGCGTGCTCACCATCATCGGCATCGTGGTGAGCGTGGTGGTGGCCGACAGGGACGACTCGTCCGGTGCCGACGGCGGCGACCCGTCGAGTGCACGCCCGTTCCAGGACGCCCCCTCCGCCCCGGCGCAGGACGACCCCACACCCGAATCCGGGAAGACGACGCCGAACCCGTCCCCGACCCCCACCCCGGCCCCGGATCCCCCCGCGTCCCCGCCCGACGACGCCGACGACGCCGATGACGCCGACGACGCCGACGACGACGGACTCACCACCGCCGAGCGGGAGTTGCGCGACTCGCTGAACCCGGTGCAGTGGCGCCGCGAGAGCTGCGAACCGGACACGGCGCCCGGCGCCGAGGCGTCGCTGCGCTGCACGGTGACGACACAGGACCCCACGTACGGCGCGCTCACCGCCAAGGCGAGCATCGCGCTGTACGGCTCCAAGAGCGAGGCCCAGAAGGTCTTCAGGACCTACACGTCCGGCCTGCCCGAGGGCAACTGCGACCAGCAGCAGAACGTCCGCAGCGTCTGGGCGGAGAACGGCTCCGACACCCCGGCCGGGGACGCGGCCTGCTACCTGGACACCACGTACCAGTACGTGATCGCCTGCACGTACTACGACCGGCCCGCCCTGTTCGCGGTCACGGGCCCCGACTCCGCGGCGCTCACCCTGTGGTGGCACGGCCTGGAACCGGTCTTCACGGACTGACGCCCGACCCGCCCCCCACCGGCCGGCCCCTCAGCGCCCTTCCGCTCAGCGCCCCACTCCTCACCGGCCCACTCCTACCGGCCGGCGCCACGCCGCTTGGGCCGCCGCAGTCCCGCCCCCGTGAGCCGGCGGAGCAGCTCCTTCGAGCCCACCTCCACCGCGCCCGCGGCCACGACCTGCTCGTAACGGTGGGACGGGATGTCGTAGTGGTCGCGTTCGAAGGCACGCTCGGGAACGCCCACCCGGCGGGCGAAGTCGTGCAACTCGTCGAAGGAGACGTCGCTGACCAGGTGGGACCACATCCGGCCGTGCCCCGGCCAGGTGGGCGGATCGATGTAGAGGGTCACGAAGGCGACGACCCCCCGGCGGCGGTCCCCAGCGCCCCGACCGCCGCGACCCGGACCCCCGCCTTGTGGCACACCCACTGCGGATCGGGGCCGAGCTCCGGCTCCACGTCGAGGGCGTGCGGATCGCCGGTGCCGCAGACCGGGCAGAGCGGCCAGCGCCCGTACCGATCCAGCAGGGCGTCCTGGACGTCCTGCGCGATCAGCCCGGCGACGTACTCCGCGCCGTCCGGCCACTGCTCGACCCACCAGCGGCGCTGCACGACGGAGTCCTCGACCATCGAGACGACATCGGCCTCGGCGACCTCCCCGGCGACCAGGTCGGCGAGCACGAGCGCACGGGCCGCGTGCAACGCCTGCTCAAGGGGGCTCACGGGATCACTGCCGGGACTCATGCCTCCATTGTGCGCACCCTTGACCGCACACCCGAACGGAAAATATCTTTCATAGGGTGAGTGATGAGGTGAAGGAAATTTTCGCACGAAGGAAAGGACGCAAACCGCCGGAGGGCCGGACGCCGGCTGCCGAAGGCCGGACCTCTGCTGCCCACGCCGAAGGCCGTGGCAGCAGCGGCGGCACCAGCGGTGGCGGTGGTGCCGCTCCGCCGGCTCCCGCCGCCCTCGCCGCGAAGGTGCGTACGCTCGCGCCGTCCATGACCCGGTCCATGCAGCGGGTCGCGGAGGCGGTCGCGAACGACCCGGCCGGGTGCGCCGCGCTCACGGTCACCGGCCTCGCCGCGCTCACCGGCACCAGCGAGGCCACCGTCGTCCGCACGGCCCGTCTCCTCGGCTACCCCGGCTACCGCGACCTGCGCCTCGCCCTGGCCGGGCTCGCCGCCCACCAGCAGTCGGGGCGCGCGCCCTCGGTCACGGCCGACATCGCGGTGGACGACCCGCTCCCCGACGTCGTCGCCAAGCTCGCGTACGACGAGCAGCAGACCCTCGCGGACACGGCGGCCGGACTCGACATGGTCCAGCTGGGCGCGGCGGTCGGAGCGCTGGCCGGGGCCCGCCGCATAGACGTCTACGGGGTCGGGGCGTCGGGGCTCGTCGCGCAGGACCTCGCGCAGAAGCTGCTGCGCATCGGGCTGATAGCCCAGGCGCACAGCGACCCGCACCTCGCCGTCACCAACGCGGTGCAGCTCCGCGCGAAGGACGTGGCGATCGCGATCACCCACTCCGGTTCGACGGGCGACGTGATCGAGCCGCTGCGGGTCGCCTTCGACCACGGCGCGACGACGATCGCGATCACCGGGCGGCCCGACGGGCCGGTCTCCCAGTACGCCGACCACGTCCTGACGACGTCGACGGCGCGGGAGAGCGAGCTGCGGCCGGCGGCGATGTCGTCCCGGACGAGTCAGCTGCTGGTGGTGGACTGCCTGTTCATCGGGGTGGCCCAGCGGACGTACGAGTCCGCGGCGCCCGCGCTGTCGGCGTCGTACGAGGCGTTGGCGCATCGGCACAGGAGCGGAGGGCCCTCGCGGTAGGCCCGGTGCCAGTACCGCAGTCCTCCCCCTCCCCTGGGACGCTGATCGCACCGTACGGAAATGAGTCGCCCCATGTCTTCCCTGCCTTCCCTCCCCTTCGGCTCCACCCCGAACGACCTCGCCGTACGAGCGGAGCTGGAGTCGCTGACGACCGAGGCGTTCCGGCCCGATCTGGCGGACATCGACCAGCTGCCGACGCTCGACATCGCGAAGCTGATGAACGGCGAGGACGCGACCGTGCCGAGCGCGGTGTCCGCGCAGCTGCCGCTGATCGCGGCGGCGATCGACGCGATCGCGGAGCGGATGTCACGGGGCGGCCGCATGATCTACGCGGGCGCGGGCACGGCCGGGCGGCTCGGTGTCCTGGACGCGTCCGAGTGCCCGCCGACCTTCAACACGGCGCCCTCCCAGGTGCTGGGTCTGATCGCCGGCGGCCGGGAGGCGGTGATCACGTCGATCGAGGGCGCGGAGGACTCCGCGGACCTGGCCCACGCGGATCTCGGCGCGCTGGCGCTCACCCCCGACGACACGGTGGTGGGCGTCTCCGCGTCCGGACGCACGCCGTACGCGATCGGCGCCGTCGAGTACGCCCGCGCCCGCGGCGCCCTGACGGTGGGCCTCTCCTGCAACGCGTCCAGCGCGCTCGCCTCGGCCGCCGACCACGGCATCGAAGTCGTCGTGGGCCCCGAACTGGTCACGGGCTCCACCCGCCTCAAGGCCGGCACCGCCCAGAAGCTGGTCCTCAACATGCTCTCGACGATCACCATGATCCGCCTGGGCAAGACCTACGGAAACCTCATGGTCGACGTCCGCGCCACCAACGACAAACTCCGGGCCCGCTCCCACCGCATCGTCGCCCTCGCCACCGGCGCGACCGACGAAGAGATCGACACGGCCCTGACAGCCGCGAACGGCGAGGTCAAGACCGCCATCCTCACCCTCCTCAGCAACACCGACGCCCCCACGGCAACCCGCCTCCTCCAACAAAACCAGGGCCACCTCCGAGCAGCCCTGGCAGCGGCGACACCGTCGACGACGACCTGAGAGGAGGGGAACGGGGACGGGACGACCACCGCCGCTGTCCGGCCGGGGCCCGTGGGCGGCGGCTCCCGGGCCCGTGCCGGCGCGCCCATGGCCCCGGGGCGGCTACGGCGTCGGGCGCCGCCGCCGACGGACCATCCGCCGGATCATCGTCGGTGCCAACCCCACCCCCACGCTCACCAGGAGCGCCGCCGCGGCCAGCAGGGTCGAGCGCCAGGGCCAGGGCGCACCGGCCAGCTCCAGATGGGCCGACGGGTACTCGGAGAACTTCGCGGTGGCCAGTGCCGTACGGCGGTCGCTGTGTTCGGCGAGGTCCCGCAGCACCGGATCGAAGCCGAACTCCCCCGACCGCCTTCCCCCGCCTGGCAGTTCGGCGGCGAGCCCGTTGCGGCGGGCCCAGCCGCGCAGCGCACTGCCCACAGCGGCGGTGCTCCTGACGCCGGGCACCACGAAACGGTCCGCGCCGTGGGCGCCTCCCTTCGCCGGCCGGGTGACGAGGACCAGACCGTGGCGCGTGGTGACGGTGTCCCCGGCGCCGATCACCAGCGTCCGGGCGGCGAAGGAGACTCCGCCGTATCCCTCGAACGCGGCGGCGGCGTCGATCTCCTGGACGCCGTCGACCAGGCCGATGGCCGTCGTGGGGCGCAGCCACGGGAACGCGGCGTTGAGAGCGTACGGGAGGTCTGCCGGGGCGAGATGGTTGGCCGGAATCGTGGTCGGTCCGTCCGGAGCCCAGCCGGGGTAGGACAGACCGGTGCCGACACGGGTCGCCTCCGCCTTGCCCGCCAGTTCCTCGACCAACCGCAGCGCACCGACGGTGCCGGAGGTGACGCCCGCGGTGGTGGTCACCCGCCCGTCCTCGACGTAGCGCCGCCCGCGCTCCCAGTCGACCCGCGGGTAGCCGCGTTCCAGGGAGTCGATGTCGGACCAGAAGGACGTGGCGTCGCGGCCGTCGAGCAGACCCGAGGCGGCCAGCAGCTCGGAGCCCGCGCACACCCCGAGGATCCGGGCGCCCTCGCGGTGTCGTTCGACGATCCACCGGCGCAGGCGCTCCTCGCCCGCGCCGGTGGGGTCGATCACGGCGGGCACGACCACCACGTCGGGTTCCGGCAGCGAACCGTCCGCCACCTCGTCCAGCGTGTGGTCGGGCAGTACGTGGGCCCCGCCGGACAGCGGGGAGACACGGCGTTCGGCGGCCACCGTGTAGACGAACATGTGCCGCGACTCGGCGAACACCTGGTAGGGCGCGAGGACGTCGGTGGCCACGGAGCCCTCGTTGCTGACCGCGACCGCCACCGTGATCCGGTCGTCCGGCACCTGCCGGGCGGCCGGCCACACCCGGCCGTCGGATCCACGGGGGGCGGCCGCGAAACTGCCGGCCATCGACGCGCTCACCCCCGCGAAGGCGATCCCCGCGAAGGACGCGGCCGCCGGCACGATGCCCAACAGCACCCAGCCGGCACGGCGCAGCATCCGGCGCCCTTTGCGGACCCTTGAACTCATCTCGGACATGACATACCTCAACAATACGGGCGCGGGTCGGCAGCGCGGTGCCGTCGGCCCTCGCGGACACGGGAAAAACGGAAGAAGCGCGGGGAGCCGTCGGTGAAGAGGCCCATCGCCTGGAAGCCGTCGTGAAGAGGCCCGTCGCCGGGCAGGCCCTCTCCGTGGGGGCCCTTCGGCTGGGAGGCCCTCACGGGGGGCGGCTCCGTCAGGCAGTCGGCCGCAGCGGTGCGCGCAGCAGCGAGGGCGGGACTCCGAAGGCGTCGGCGACCACGCGGCGCAACTGGCGGGCGTCACGGAACCCGCAGCGGAGCGCGATCGCCTCCACCGTCAGGTCGGTGGCGGACAGCAGGGTGCGGGCCCGCTCCAGGCGCAGTTGCCGCTGGTAGGCGAACGGGGTGATGCCGGTGGCCGTGGTGAAGGCGCGGGTGAGACCGCGCGGGGACAGTCCGGCGACGCGGGCGAGTTCACGCAGGGTGAAGGCGGCGTCCAGATGCTGCGCCAGATGATCCTGCACCCGGTGCACCGCGGGCTGGACATGGTCACGGTGCCGCAGGAAGGGACTGATCTGGGCAGCGTCCCCGTCCCGCCGCAGGTACAGCACCAGTTCCCGCGCCACTCCCGCGGCCAGTTCCGGTCCGTGTTCCCGCTCGACCAGGGACAGCGCGAGATCGATCCCCGCCGAGATGCCCGCACTGGTGCTGATCCGCCCGTCGTGCACGTAGAGCGCGGCCTCGCGCACCCGGGCCCGCGGGTACCGGTCGCGCATCGCGGAGGTGAGCGACCAGTGGGTCGTGCAGGCCCTGCCGTCCAGCAGCCCCGCCTCGCCCAGAACGACCGCACCGGTGCACACGGACGCCACCCGGGCACCCGCGTCGTGGGCCTGGCGCACCCAGCGCACCACGGCGGGTGCCACCAGCCGGTCGGATGCGGTCAGCCGGGGGCCCGGTACGAGCACCAGATCACCGGCTGCCGCCCGGCTCGTCGCCAGCGGCGCCAGCCCCGCCAGGCGCAGCCCCTGGGCGGAGCGCAGACCGTCCGTCTCGGCCACGTACTCCAGCCGGTAGCCGGCGCCGAGATGCGCCGCGGCGTCGAAGACCTGCACAGGACCGCCGAGGTCCAGCAGGTTCACCTCGGGCAGCACCAGGACCAGAACCCGCCCGGTGCAGCCGTTCCTCTGCTCGTTCACCGGGCCACCGTAGGCCGCCGCGCACTGCCCGGACGAGGTCTCACGAGGGCGGAGGGCGGACAGATCCGGCACTGACGTCCCGCCAGGGTGGGCGGCGGGGCACGGCGCGGCGCGTGCCAGGGTGGCGCTCGGTCCGCCGCCGGGCGCCGCGCCCCGTTGTCAGTGCGGTGTGGCACCGTGGTGAGGTCTGCCCACAGCCGCCCCCACAGGAAAGGCCCGAGCCTCGTGAACCACGCCCAGCTCACCGCCCTCGGCCGAGCCCTACGCGTCCTCGGGGAACACGGCGACACCCTGACCGCCGACACCCCCGACGCCCGCCTGCACGAGGTGCGGGCGGACCTCAAGCGCGCCCTGGAGCTGCTGGACGACACGGTCACGACGGCCGCCCCCACCACACGCTGCCCCGAGCACCCGAACGGCCCGGTGGACGAGGAGGCCCCCGACCGCTGTCTCCTCTGCGAGACCCGCCGCCGCACCGCCCGCCGCACGGAGCTGAACGACAGCTACGGCGGGCCCCGCCCCACGGCCCCCGCGAACCCGTCCCCGTCCCGCTACGGCGTCCGGGACGACCGCCCCCAGCCCCAGCAGCGCTGGCTCCCGGAGGCGTGGAACGGCCAGGTGTGGCAGCTGTGCGGCACACCGCGCCGCGACCGCCGCGAGGCCGAGCTGTATCTCACCGCCCAGCGCCGGGGTCCGCGCCCCGCCATCGCGTACCGCCTGGTGCACGAGTTCACCGACTACGACGTCCTGCGCATCTGGGGCGAGCCGGTCCGCAGGGACATCGAGCCGATGGGAAACCTCTGAGGCCCTGACGCCGTGAGGTCCTGGTACCGACACCCCGGCGGGGGGTTTCCTGCGGTCTGCGCCCTCGTCAGGCGAGCACGCGGTCGGCGGTGAGCTTGCGCGGCGTGTCCGCGAGGAGCGCGCGCAGCCGTGCCGCGGTCAGCGGCGTGCCGGGGTCGTCGACGGGCGGCACCTCGAGCGGGGCACCGGCGCGGATGGCCTCGGCCAGCCGCGCCCAGGCGGCCCTCGTGGCGTCGGGGTCGGTGAAGTAGGGCGCCGCGTAGGCGTCGGTCTCCGGCTCGAACCGCCAACTGTCGGCCAGCGTCCCCACGTCGACGGTGTCGAACCCGAGCCGGCTGATCAGCTCGGTCGCGCTCGCCCTGGCCTCCGGGGCGTCACCCGCTATGGGCAGGGCGGTGCGGTCGGCGGCGCCCACGGGGCGGGCGAGGGAGGAGATGTGGACGTCGCTGATGTTGTTGAACGCCTTGATGAGCTTCGCGCCGGCCAGGTGCTCCTGGACGAGTTCGCTGGTCGTGGTCCTGCCCGAGTCGAGGACCTCGATGGTGCCGTCGCGCATCGGGTAGTAGTTGCTCGTGTCGAGCACGACCTTGCCCGCCAGCGCGTCGGCGGGCAGGTCCCGGTAGGCGGACAGCGGGACGCTCACCACCACCCAGTCGCCCGCGCGGGCCGCCTCCTCCGGGGTCGCGGCACGGGCCCGGCCACCGAGCTCCACGACCAGCTCCGTGAGGCTCTCGGGGCCGCGGGAGTTGGACAGGACGACGTCGATACCGGCCGCGATCGCGCGCCGGGCCACGGCCGTGCCGATCTTGCCGCTGCCGATGATGCCGAGTGTTGCCATGGAAGGGGTCTCCTCATCTCTCGCGGACCGTGGGGTCCAGCGGTGGTGGTACAGGGACCAGCGGTGGTGGGACGGGGTCGGCGAGGTCGTTCGGACCTGGGCGGACGAAAGCCGGGGCCCCGCCCGACACGAAAACGGAGCAAGCGCTCCCCTTGAACGTAGCACAACCGGAGCGGGCGCTCCGTAAAGAGGGAGTGCCAGGTACCCTGAGTCCCGTGACCCTCGCCGACCAGCCGACCCCCGCGCCGAAGCACCCGGCCCCGGCCCCAGCACCCGCGTCCGCGTCCACACCCGCGCCCGCGCCCGCGTCCGCGCCCGCTCCGGCGCAGCCCGCCAAGCGCGGTCGCCGGGCCGACGCCGAGCGCAACCGCGCCGCGATCCTGGAGGCGGCGGGCGCGGTCTTCGCCGAGCAGGGCGGCGCCGTCGACGTCCGCGAGATCGCCCGGCGCAGCGGCGTCGGCATGGGCACGCTCTACCGCCACTTCCCGACCAAGGACGACCTGCTCGCCACCGTCCTCGGACAGCAGTTCGACGCATGGCTGACCGACGCCCATGAGCGGGCGTCCGCCACCGACGACCCCTGGCAGGCCCTCACCGGGTTCTTCGAGCAGATGCTCACCACGCAGTCCCACAACCGCGCGGTCGTCGAGAGCTACTCCGCCACCGGCGGCCCCACCAGCTCATGCGCCCAGCGCTGCTACTCCTTCATCGACGACCTGCGCGCCCGCTGCATGGACGCCGGCCTCCTGCGCCCCGGCATCACCACCACGGACCTCGTCCTGCTCAGCGGCTCCCTCAGCCAGGCCGTCCTGACCACGGGCGACACCCACCCCGGCCAGTGGCGCCGCCTCCTGCGCATCTCCCTGGACGGCCTCAGCAGCCGCAACACGGAGCCCCTGCCCGAGCCGGAACCAACCGCCTAAGGGTTGTCCCGTAATTCCCGGCGGGCGTGCGACGCCGGCTACGGCACCTCGCCGCGTTGTCGGAACGTCCGCATACATCCAGTATGCGGACGCTCCTCCGCCTTGCGATGCACCGCATCCGACGCCGCGCGCTGATCCACCGGAAATTACGGGACAACCCTTAGTCCACGCGCAGCTTCGTCACGCTCGACACCGACAGGTGGACGGGCAGGACGCCCGTGTTCAGCTGTGCGGCCAGTTGCCGGGCCTCCTGCTTGGTGAAGCTGCCGGAGATCTCGGCCTTGCCGCCGGTGATCGGGCCGTTCACCTCAGGTGCGGACACCACGACACCGTCGAGGACGATGGCGAACTGGTTCTGGGGCGCCTGCCGCATCGCCAACCGCCCCGTGATGTCGCCGAACTTCACCCCGCCCGCGCTGGTGAAGTCCAGCTTCACGTACCAGCCGATGCCGCGCTCCGCGTCGTGCGCCGCCTCCGCCTCGGACACGTCCGAGCCGGCCACGGCGACCGGTCCGAGCTGGTACGTGGAGACGGTGCCCTGGGTCTCCCCGCACGCGGTGAGCGGCTCCGACGGGGACCCCTCCACCGCGTCCGGGCACTTCTCCACACCAGGCTCGGCGGCCGTGCTCAGCACCGGCCGGAACGCCAGCTCCGCCGGCTGCCCGAGCGCCTCCAACGTGTCCTGCCGGGCGGCCGGACCGGACACCGTGATCTGGTTCTCGTCCTCGACGGTCACCTGCACGCCACCCAGCCCGGCCTTCGCCGCCCGGTCCCGGATCAGCTCGGCGGTCCGCTCCAACGTCCGTACGCTCACGGGCTCCTGCGCCTTGAACGTCACGTCGGCCCGCCCACCTCCGGCCTTCCCGGAGGCCGACGTGGACGCCGGCTTCCCCGGCTTCCCCGACCGACGCCCGTCCGAGTCACCCGAGTCACCCGACCCACTGCACCCGCACACCAGCGCGACCAGACACGCCACCCCGAGCACCCTGCGCAACGCCATCCCGTCCCCCATGTCCCGACGCTCCACGACCGCCCATCGTGGCACGAAGAACCGCAACGGGGCAGCCTTGCACCAAGTGCCACCAAGCACTCAACACGGCAGCCGCCCCTGCGCGTTGACCTGCCGCACCCGAGCACGCAGCACGTCTCCCGGCGCCGCCTCCCGCAGCGAGCCGGGAGGGCAGTCCCACTCCCGGCCGCCCCCGACGGGTCTCAGCTGAACGTAGCCGCCTTCCTCCCCCATCACCTCGCCGAGCCGCCCGTCCCGTACGTCCACGGCGTACGACCGCCGCGCGGTCACGCCTCCGCCGCCTTGCGCAGGACGGCGGCGAGCCGGGCGGCGACGGTCATGTTGCAGCACCCCAGCCGCACGAGGGGGAACGGCTGGTCGCTCGCGCCGGTCACCGGGTCGATGCCCAGCGACGGCAGGATGATCCCGACGGCGCGCAACGCCTGGTCGAGCTGTTCGACGGCCTCCTCGGTCGTCAGGGCGAGCAGCCGCTCGGGGCGCCGCCGCGCGTTCGCCGCCGCTGTTCTGTTCTTCATGGCCAGTTCCTCCACGCTGGGTTGCAGATTCACCACACAGCGTGGTCGAGGGGTGTCTAGCCTGGCCAGATACGACGCCTTTACAGCGCCGACTGTCCAACTGGGAGTTGTGGCCATGCCAGGACCAAGGGACCTCGACCCGTCGTCATCACCCCGCGCCCTGCTGGGGGCAGAGTTGCGTCACGCACGGGAGAAAGCCGGTCTGAGTCAGGAGGACCTCGGCCAACAGCTTTTCGTGAGCGGGTCGTTCGTCAGCCAGTTGGAAGCCGGCATGCGGCGTATGCAGCCCGACTTGGCCCGCCTCATCGACATCGCCCTCGACACGGACGACTTCTTCTCCCGCAACTGCAAGGCGGCGGCCAAGTCGAAGTATCCGGAGCACTTCGCGGAGGCCGCCGAGGCGGAGGCAGTTGCCACGAGGATCCGGGAGTACGCGCCCATGCTGATCCCTGGCCTGCTCCAGACCCGCGCCTACGCGCAAGCGGTGTGCATCGCGCATCAGCCCACGGCTCCGGACAAAGAGATCGACAAGCTGGTCTCGGCACGGCTGGAACGGGCCAGGCTCCTCGACGATCCAACAAGGCCGTTGTTGAGGGTCGTACTTGACGAGGCGGCCCTGCGTCGCGTGACGGGCAGTCCGGCCGTCATGGTCGAGGCCCTCCGCCATGTCGCCGGGCTGGTCCACCGGCGCCGAGTCATCGCACAAGTGCTGCCGTTCAATGCGGGAGCCCACACGCTGATGGGCGGGGCGCTCAAGCTGATGGCCTTCGACGACGCGCCACCCCTGGTGTACTTCGAGGGCCCCGGAACCGGCAAGCTGGAAGACGACCCGGCAACCGTCACCCGTTACGAACTGGCCTACGATTTGCTGGGGGCCACCGCGCTCTCGCCCCACGAATCTCTGGCATTGATCGAATCGGTGGCGGAGGATTACGCCCATGAAGATCAGCCCTGAGTACGACTTCAGCTCGGCCACTTGGCACAGGTCCAGCTACAGCGACGGCAGCGGCGGCAACTGCCTTGAGACAGCCACCCTGCCCATCCCTGTCGTGCCCGTCCGCGACAGCAAGACCCCCCTCGGCCCGGCGCTCGTGTTCCGGGCCGAGGCATGGTCCCTGTTCGTCGAAGACCTGAAGCGGCGCTAGGCGAAAACGACCTCCGCCAGCCGTGCCACCTGGCCGGGGTCGGCCGCCCAGCAGTAGAGGATCACCTCGTCCGCCCCGATCCCGGCGTACCCGGCGACCGCCGCCCGGATCGCGTCCGGTGTGGTGAGGAGCCCCTCCGCCATGTACGCGGCGCGCCCCGTGAACGCGTAGTAGCGCAGCAGGTTCGCGCGGGCGTCGGCCACCACGGACGGCGCCCCCAGCGCGACGCTCGCCTGGGCCACGAGCTTCGGGCGCCCTTCCCTGCCGTACTTCTCCCACGCCGTCTCGACGTCGCGGAACATCCGGTCCATGTACGCCGGGGGCAGCGCCGCCCCGAGGAAGCCGTCGCCCCAGCGGGCGACGCGTTCGAGCGCGGCGGGGGCGAAGCCGCCGAAGAGGACCTCGGGGCCGCCGGGGGTGGCGGGCAGCGGCCCGACCGCGCCGACGCCCTCGGCGTACGGTCGGCCGGCCCACGCCCACCTCAACTGCTCCATCTGCTCGTCGAGTCGGCGTCCGCGCCGCCGGATGTCGATGCCCGCGACCCGGCAGTCGTCCTCGCGCCCGCCGATCCCGATGCCGAGCGTGAAGCGCCCGCCGGACATCCGGTCGAGCGTGGCGGTCTGCTTGGCGAGGATCGCGGTGTTGTAGTGCGGGGCGAGGAGCACCTCGGTCTGGACGCGGATGCGGCTCGTCGCCCCGGCGAGGGCGGACAGGGCGACCAGCGGGTCGGGGTTGTCGTAGACGAGACGGTCCAGCAGTCCGACTGTGGAGAAGGGCGAGTCGTCGGCGAGCCGGGCCCAGGTCAGCAGCCCGGCGGGGTCGTCGACGGGCAGCCCGAGCCCGACGGGCACGGACGCGGAAGCGGGCGTGGGCACGGACGCGGGGACGGAAACGGGGCTCATGGCAGAGCACTCCTGAACGATAGAAGGGCAGAGCAAAGTCACTGCCGCCCCTCCATGACCCGCGCCGTCTCGCGCGGTTGCTCCCGTTCTGCGGCGTACTTCTGGGGAGCGTGTTCGTCAGAGTGCGCCCACCGTACGCGGGAGCCACCCCAGCCGGCGAGCGAATTGACAGCCCACCAGGCCGCCCCGAGGCTCAAGCCCCCAGCTCCGAGCCCTCTTTTCAAGGAATGGGAGGTGGGCCTCAACCCACCCTCCCACCCGGCATGTTGACGTCCCGCGTTCAAGTTGCCACGCACGGTGATCGTGCTGATAGCGTGCGCGCAGACGAAACAGCCCCCGTCAGGCGCTACCAACACCTGCGGGGGCCTGACCTACAAGATCGAAGAGAAAGTTCGATCCCATGGCTGAGGCCAAGCTTAGTAGCGCTCCCCTCCCCGCGCACGTGTCCCCGCACTCCTCCCTCCCCCACCCGATGGCCAACCCGGGCTACGGCAAACGCACCACCCCCGACCAACACCCCCGCTCCGCGCACGACTTCGCGCACCTCCCACCCCGCGAAGCAGCGATCGCCGCGTACATCGACCGGCTCCCCGACGGCGCCGACATCTCCGTGAAGACGCTGGCCAAGACGCTCCCGTACGGCCAGTGCGCGCTGCGTACGGCCCTCAACAGGCTTCAGCAGGCCGGTCACTTGCGCCGGGGGCGCGAACATCTGACCGCCGAGTCGGGCAGTGCCCGGTGGATCACCCGATCGTGGTTCTCCCGAACCGCGCGGGACGACGACTGGTGGGCGAGCTTCACACGCGGCGACGTACCGGAGTCACAGAGGGAGGACCCCGAGCGGGCCCGCCCGACCCGGTCCCGGGCCCACATCCTCCTCGCGGCCCTCGGCCGTACGACCCCGTCCCTGTCCCTCTCCCAGGCGGACTGCGCGGCGCTGGCCCCGCTCCTGGTGCCCTGGTTCGAGCGCGGCGCCACGGACGAGATGATCCGCCAGGCGCTCACCACGGGGCTCCCCACCCCGGTGCACAGCGCGGCGGCCCTCCTCCGCACCCGCCTCACCAGCAAGCTCCCGCCGGAACCGGAACCCGTACGGCCGTCCCTGCGCATGCTGGAGTGCGCCACCTGCCGCACCCCGGGCCGCCCGGACGCCCTGCCGGGCGGCACCTGCGGCGCCTGCCGGGGCGAACGCGCCCCCACCCGCCACAAGGCGCCCCTCCCGGCTGCCTCGGTCCACGCCCGCGCGGCGGAGATCCGTGCGGCGATGTCCCTGAAGCCACGAGAGAGGGCACCCGTATGACCGCTCCTACGGTCCGCCGCCACCCTGCCGGGGCACGATGGGAGGAAGGAGGCGACACCATGACCCCTGAGACCGCTGAGCACCCGCAGATGTCCGTCGAGGACTTCGAGGAACTCGTCCGCAGGGCCCCCAGGGAGCTGCGGAACCGGCTGGAGTTCCTCGGCGGGAGGCTGTGCGTCCGGCACGGCCCGCTCGACGTCGACGAGTTCGAGGAGCTGGCCGCCGCGGCCCCGGAAACCGTACGGCTCGAGTACATCAGCGGAAAGGTAGTAGTCAAGGCCATGCCGGACGGCAACCGCGGCGAGATCTTCATGTGGCTGCTGCGCCAGTGCATGCAGCAGCGCCCCGAGCTGAACCTCATGCCTGAGCGGGGCGTCAAGGCCGAGGCATACCGCAAGGGCCGCGCCCTCACGGACGGCTTCCTGGCGCCGGAGGGCCACTTCAGGGGCGACGGAAACTGGTCCGACCCCGACGGCGCCCTCATGGCCGTGGAGATCACCTCCCACGACCGGGACACCGACCGCCGCGACCGCGTCGACAAGCCCGTCGGCTACGCGGCGGCCGAGATCCCCGTCTACCTCCTCATCGACCGGGACCACCACACGGTCATCGTGTTCAGCGAGCCGAAGGACGGTCGCTACCAGCAGACCGCCCCCTACCCGTGGGGCGCGACCGTGGAGATCCCCGCTCCCGTCGGCATCACACTGGACACCGAGAAGCTCAAGGACTACGCGGACTGACCGGCCAGGCCCCTCAGCCGCCTACTTGAACGGCACGTTCACGCAGGCCAGCCGCAGCCCGGCCGTCCCCGCGTGCCCCGCGTGTGTGGCCGTGCTCTTCTCGTGCAGCACCACCGAGCGCGCCCCGCCCTCCCGGAACCTCCAGTCCACCGTGGCGATCGCGCGCGCCGAGCCGTCCTTGTTGGTGTTCACGTCCAGCCACACCTCGTTGTCGGGGTTGGCGAACTTCGGGTCGACGGACGGCTGCACCGGGTCGGCCTGGTCCTGGTAGTGCGGCCCGGCGTCAGCGGGCAGCCTGCCGCACGGCTTGGTGTGGACGTGGGCGCCGTACGCGCGGTTCGCGACCAGGTCCCGCAGCCGCAGCTCGATGCGCGTACCGCCGTCGCGCCGCAGTTCCTCCTTGACCTGGACGCGGGCGCCGAGCGGCGCGAGCGCGGTGTCGTAGGTGACCGCCGGTGCCACGTCCGCGGTGGCCGCCGGAGCGAGGACCGACTTCACGACGACCTTGACCACGGGCTGTTTCTTCGACGGCGTGTCGGCCGCCGCGGCGGGCGAAGGCGCGGGGCTGTTCGCGGACGTGGTCTCGCTGGCGTTCGCGCCGGCCGCGATGCCGAGACCGCCGGCGACCGCGCCGACGGCGGCGACGGCCGCGATGAGCCGCTTGTGCTTCAGGGTGAGCTTGTGTCGTGCCATGAGCTTGTCCAGTCCCGTTCGTGGGGGGTGAAGGGGAGCGGTCGCACCACAAAAAGGCACCCCAACTGCCGCTCATCAGCTGGCAGTTGAGGTGCCCGGGCGACGCTGCGCACACGACACTACAGCGGCGGATTCGACGGAATTGGATCACTACCGCCGGGTACTGGGGAGACTTGGCGAAAAGTCCGGGCCCTCCATGGGCCACCCCATGGCATGCTCAGCTCAGCGAACCCAGGGCGGACGCCTCGAACGCCTTCAGCTCGTCGAAGCGGCCACTCAGCACCTTCGCCGCCCACTCCGGGTCCTGGAGCAGCGCGCGGCCCACGGCGACGAGGTCGAACTCCTCGGCCTCCAGACCGTCGAGCAGGTCGTCGATCGCCTTGGTCGAGGACCCCTCACCGGCGAACGAGGCGATGAACTCGCCGTCGAGACCGACCGAGCCGACGGTGATGGTGGGCTTGCCGGTGAGCTTCTTCGTCCAGCCCGCGAGGTTCAGCTCGGAGCCCTCGAACTCCGCCTGCCAGTAGCGGCGCGTGGAGGCGTGGAACGCGTCGACACCGGCCGCGACGAGCGGGCTCAGCAGCGCCTCCAGCTCCTGCGGCGTCTCGGCGAGGCGCGCGTCGTACGCCTCCTGCTTCCACTGGGAGTAGCGGAAGATGACGGGGAAGTCGGGGGACACGGAGGCCCGTACGGCCGCCACGATCTCGGCCGCGAACTTGGTGCGGGCGACGAGGTCACCGCCGTAGGCGTCGGTGCGGCGGTTGGTGCGCTCCCAGAGGAACTGGTCGACGAGGTAACCGTGGGCGCCGTGGATCTCGACGCCGTCCATGCCGACGCGCTCGGCGTCGGCGGCGGACTTGGCGAACGCCGCCACGACCTCGTCGATGTCGGCCTGCGTCATGGCGCGGCCACCCTCGGCGGGCGTGCCGTCGACCCGCAGACCGGAGGGGCCGAGAATCGGGGCGTCGGGGAAGAGCTTGCCCTGCTGGCGGACGGTGCCGATGTGCCACAGCTGCGGCACGATCGTGCCGCCGCCGGCGTGCACGGCCTCGGCGACCTTCGCCCACCCGGCGAGCTGCTCCTCACCGGCGAAGCGCGGCACGCCGTCCAGGTCACCGGCGGTCTCGTGCCCGACGTAGGTGCCCTCGGTCACGATCAGGCCGACACCCGCGGCGGCCCGCCGGCCGTAGTACGAGGCCACGTCCGCACCCGGCACACCGCCGGGCGAGAAGACCCGCGTCATGGGCGCCATGGCGATCCGGTTCGGAACGGTCAGACCGTTGATCTTGACGGGCCGGGACAGAACGTCGGCGGCGCGGGAGGTGGACGCGGTGGTCACGTGGGGACTCCTCGGAGAGATCGGGGCGCTATATGCATGTGCATGGATCGCTGTACTCGTCAACCTCCCCGCTCGCCACGGCATTCCACTGAGGACCGGCGGCTTGTGTGACCCCGGACACGCCCGAGGGCGGCACCCCCTGTCGGAACAGGGAGTGCCGCCCTCGGTACTGACGGACCGGGTCCGAACCTTCTCGCTACGAACTACGAGGAGGCTCAGAAGTCCATGTCACCGCCCGGCATGCCGCCACCGGCGGGCGCGGCGGCCTTCTCCGGCTTGTCGGCGATGACGGCCTCGGTGGTGAGGAACAGCGCGGCGATGGACGCGGCGTTCTGCAGGGCGGAACGCGTCACCTTCGCCGGGTCGATGATGCCGGAGGCGATCATGTCGACGTACTCACCGGTCGCGGCGTTCAGGCCGTGGCCGACCTGGAGGTTGCGGACCTTCTCCACGACGACGCCGCCCTCGAGACCACCGTTGACGGCGATCTGCTTGAGCGGGGCCTCCAGGGCGAGCTTCACGGCGTTGGCGCCGGTCGCCTCGTCACCCTCCAGCTCCAGCTTCTCGAAGACCTGGGAGGCCTGGAGCAGGGCCACGCCACCACCGGCGACGATGCCCTCCTCGACGGCCGCCTTCGCGTTGCGGACGGCGTCCTCGATGCGGTGCTTGCGCTCCTTGAGCTCGACCTCGGTCGCGGCACCGGCCTTGATGACGGCCACGCCGCCCGCGAGCTTCGCCAGGCGCTCCTGGAGCTTCTCGCGGTCGTAGTCGGAGTCGCTGTTCTCGATCTCGGCGCGGATCTGGTTCACGCGGCCGGCGACCTGGTCGGCGGAGCCGGCGCCGTCGACGATCGTGGTCTCGTCCTTGGTGATGACGACCTTGCGGGCGCGGCCCAGGAGGTCCAGGGTCGCGTTCTCCAGCTTGAGGCCGACCTCCTCGGAGATGACCTCGCCGCCCGTGAGGATGGCGATGTCGCCGAGCATGGCCTTGCGGCGGTCACCGAAGCCCGGGGCCTTGACGGCGACGGACTTGAAGGTGCCGCGGATCTTGTTGACGACCAGGGTCGACAGGGCCTCGCCCTCGACGTCCTCGGCGATGATCAGCAGCGGCTTGCCCGACTGCATGACCTTCTCCAGGAGCGGGAGCAGGTCCTTGACGTTGGAGACCTTGGAGTTGGCGATGAGGATGTAGGGGTCCTCGAGCACCGCCTCCATGCGCTCCATGTCGGTGGCGAAGTACGCCGAGATGTAGCCCTTGTCGAAGCGCATGCCCTCGGTGAGCTCGAGCTCCAGACCGAAGGTCTGCGACTCCTCGACGGTGATGACGCCTTCCTTGCCGACCTTGTCCATGGCCTCGGCGATCAGCTCGCCGATCTGGGTGTCGGCGGCGGAGATGGAGGCCGTGGAGGCGATCTGCTCCTTGGTCTCGACCTCCTTGGCCTGGTCGAGCAGCGCACCGGAGACGGCCTCGACGGCCTTCTCGATACCGCGCTTCAGGGCCATCGGGTTGGCACCGGCGGCGACGTTGCGCAGGCCCTCGCGTACGAGCGCCTGGGCGAGGACGGTCGCGGTGGTCGTACCGTCACCGGCGACGTCGTCCGTCTTCTTGGCGACTTCCTTGACCAGCTCGGCGCCGATCTTCTCGTACGGGTCCTCGAGCTCGATCTCCTTGGCGATGGACACACCATCGTTGGTGATCGTGGGGGCGCCCCACTTCTTCTCGAGGACGACGTTGCGACCCTTGGGGCCGAGCGTCACCTTGACGGCGTCCGCGAGCTGGTTCATGCCGCGCTCGAGGCCGCGCCGCGCCTCCTCGTCGAACGCGATGATCTTGGCCATGTGAAGTGGTCCCTCCAGGACTGGGGGTGATTCCTTCGGACCGCGCCCGCGCCCGCGACGGACGGCTCGCCTGCCCCGTGGTTCCTTGCCCCACCTGGCCTGCGGGCCTCACCGACCCGGTCCTTCGTTGTCACTCTCACCTTCAGAGTGCTAACGCCAATGATTAGCACTCGGCATGGTCGAGTGCAAGCGCCTCCGGATGATCCGCAGGTGAACGCGCCCCTACGCGCCGGGTCGGCGCCCCGCCCGTGCGACCGCCGGCGGGCGACCCGGCCGGCGGCTCGACGGGCGATCCGGACACGCGGAAGGGTCCGCACCCCGAGTACGGGGCGCGGACCCTCCGAGAAGAACGAAGAACGTCGCTGCTAACCGGCGCGTTGCTTCAGCCTGCGAGACGGACCATGTCCGCCTGCGGGCCCTTCTGACCCTGCGAGATCTCGAACTCGACCCGCTGGCCCTCTTCCAGGGTGCGGTAACCGTCCATCTGGATCGCGCTGTAGTGGACGAATACATCCGCACCACCGTCGACCGCGATGAAGCCGTACCCCTTCTCCGCGTTGAACCACTTGACGGTGCCCTGAGCCATGCCTAACTCCCCTATTACTGGCCCTTGCACAGATCCACACTTCGCGGATCCGGGTCAGACCTCACCCCCCAACGGTTGGGGGTGTGCGCCGGAACGCGTCGACCGCGGCTGAATGTATCTGCCCAACTGCCGTCTGCAACAGGTCAATCGGACGAGAAAATCTGGACACGCCCGGTCGGGAATGTACGAACAATTCCGCTGACTTCAGGGCAAGTCGGGCCCCATAAAGGCCACAAAACGCGCAAAAGCCCTACAGACTTTGGCTACTTCATATAGGGCGTGCGGCGCGATTGGATATGCGTCCGGCATGAAATCAGAACGGCGATCGGACCGGGTTCCCCAACTGTACCGTGCTCAACCATAGAGAATTGCCCCCTCCGCTTCTCTCGCGGAGGAGGCAATTCGATGAACAATCCGTAATCAACGTTACCGACGGTTACTACCGGCGGGTACGGAACGGGGATCAGCCGCCGGCGACGGCGGGGATGATCGACACGCCCGCTCCGTCCGGCGTGGCCGTCTCCAGGCCCTGCTCGAACCGCACGTCGTCGTCGTTCACGTACACGTTCACGAACCGCCGCAGCTTCCCCTGGTCGTCGAGGACGCGCGCGGCGATCCCGGTGTGGTTCTTCTCCAGGTCCGCGATGACCTCGGCGAGGGTGGCGCCTTCGGCCTGCACCTCGGCCTGGCCGCCGGTGTAGGTGCGAAGGATGGTGGGGATGCGGACGCTGACGCTCATGACTTGTGACCTCCGGGTATGTGCGGGAGAGCTGGGGGCGCGGGGCTGTGGGGGATCTGCGGCCGCCGCCGGCGTGGGCGCGACCGGCCCCCGCAGGCCCGCGGACGAACGACTGACAGGCCTTACACGAGCCCGGCTTCACGGAACGAGTCGAGGTTGGGCCGAATGGTGGCCGTGAGCCCCGTCCCGGCCACCGCGTCCAGCGTCTTCAGACCGTCGCCCGTGTTGAGGACGACCGTCGTGAGCGCGGGGTCCAGCAGCCCGTTCTCGATCAGCTTCCTCGTGACGCCGACGGTCACGCCGCCCGCGGTCTCCGCGAAGATCCCCTCGGTCCGCGCGAGCAGCTTGATCGCGTCGACGATCTGCTCGTCGGTCACGTCCTCCACGGCACCGCCGGTCCGCCGGGCGATGTCCAGGACGTACGGACCGTCCGCGGGGTTGCCGATCGCCAGCGACTTGGCGATCGTGTCCGGCTTCTGCGGCCGGACGACGTCATGGCCGGTCTTGTACGCGACGGACACCGGCGAGCAGCCCTCGGCCTGCGCACCGAAGATCTTGTACGGCCTGTCCTCGACGAGACCGAGCTTGATCAGCTCCTGGAGGCCCTTGTCGATCTTCGTGAGCTGCGAGCCGGAGGCGATCGGCACGACCAGCTGGTCCGGCAGCTTCCAGCCGAGCTGCTCGCAGATCTCGTACGCGAGGGTCTTGGAGCCCTCGGCGTAGTACGGCCGGAGGTTGACGTTCACGAAGCCCCAGCCCTCGCCGGCCGGGTCGCCGATCAGCTCGGAGCAGAAGCGGTTCACGTCGTCGTAGTTGCCCTCGATGCCGACCAGCTCACCGCCGTAGACGGCGGCCATGACGACCTTGCCCTGTTCCAGGTCGTGCGGGATGAACACGCAGGAGCGGAAGCCGGCACGGGCGGCGGCGGCCCCCACGGCGCCGGCGAGGTTGCCGGTGGAGGAGCAGGACAGGGTGGTGAAACCGAAGGCGCGCGCGGCCTCCAGGGCCTGGGCGACGACGCGGTCCTTGAAGGAGTGCGTCGGGTTGCCGGAGTCGTCCTTGATGTAGAGCCCGCCAGTGACGCCCAGCTCACGGGCGAGGTTGTCGGCCTTGACGAGGTGGGTCCAGCCGGGGTTCAGGTTCGGCTTGCCGGCCACGTCGGCGGGGACGGGCAGCAGGGGCGCGTACCGCCAGATGTTCGCGGGACCGGCCTCGATCCGCTTGCGCAGCTCCTCCGTGTCGTACGCGGAGTAGTCGTACGCGATCTCCAGGGGGCCGAAACACTCCTCGCAGGCGAAGACCGGTCCGAGGGGGACGCGGTGACCGCACTCGCGACAGCTCAGGGCGGCGGCGGGGCCGAGGTCGACGCTCTTGGCGGCACCGTCGGTGGTCGTGGATTCGGTTGCAACTGTCTGCGCAGCCATGTGAGGCGAGGCCCTTTCTCCTCATCTTCCTCACGACGCATCTCGCCGTGAGACGGATTTGGCACCTTCCCTAGCCGGACCTCGCCACGGCGACGTGACAAGACAGCTGGAGGGTTGCCGGGGCTTCATCGGGCCGTATCCCTCTGCCCCTCTGGATGAGCGGTATTTGGTTGTATACGCACACGAGCACCGACATGCGATGGTCATCAGCGTTGTTCAAGACTGTAACCGAAGGCCAGGACAGTTGAGAGAGCCGTCCGAACCGCGAGATGAACGCAGAGGAGCCGCGCACTGTGCTGAAGGAAGTCGAGCGCTGGCTGAGCACCCGCTCCTGGTCCGTGACCGATCGCCCGCTCCACGGGATCCTTGCCGCGAAACGGGCCTCGGGCCAGACCGTCAGTGTGGTCCTGCCCGCGCTGAACGAGGAGGAGACGGTCGGCGACATCGTCGCCGTCATCCGCCATGACCTCGTGGAACAGGTCCCGCTCGTCGACGAGGTCGTCGTCGTCGACTCCGGATCGACCGACCGCACCTCCGAGGTCGCGGCGGCGGCCGGGGCGCGGGTGGTCCACCGTGACGACATACTCCCGCGCCTGCCGGCCGTGCCCGGCAAGGGCGAGGTGCTGTGGCGGTCGCTGCTGGTCACGACCGGCGACATCGTCTGCTTCGTCGACGCGGACCTCAAGGAGTTCTCGTCCGACTTCGTCTCCGGGATCGTCGGGCCGCTGCTCACCGACCCCGGTGTCGACCTGGTCAAAGCGATGTACGACCGCCCGCTCGGCGCGGCGGCCGGCCAGGGCGGCCGTGTGACGGAACTCATGGCCCGCCCCCTGCTCAACATGCACTGGCCGCAGCTGGCGGGCTTCGTGCAGCCGCTGGGCGGCGAGTACGCGGCCCGCCGCTCCCTTCTGGAACGGCTTCCGTTCCCCGTCGGCTACGGCATCGAGCTGGGCATGCTCGTCGACGCGCTCCACCTCGTCGGGCTCGACGCCCTGGCCCAGGTCGACGTCGGGGTCCGCAAACACCGCCACCAGGACGGGCAGGCCCTGGGCCGCATGTCCGCGGCGATCTACCGCACGGCCCAGCTCCGCCTGGCCCGCGGCCATCTGATCCGTCCCGTCCTGACCCAGTTCGAACGCGGCGCGGAGGGCTTCGAGCCACGCACGTACTCGGTGGACCTGGAGGAGAGGCCGCCGATGGCGGAGATCGCGGAGTATGTGGAACGGAAGGCGGCGTAGAGGGCGGGGGTGCGGGTTCGCTGCCGGGTGCGGGCGGGTGCGTGGCTGGTCGCGCAGTTCCCCGCGCCCCTGAAGGGAACGGGCCTTCGGCCCGCCCTTCATCGGAAAGGCACGGGGCCGCAGGCCCCTGCTTTTCCAGGGGCGCGGGGAACTGCGCGAACGGCCCCCACGCACCCGCACCCGCCGACACACAGGTCACCCCCCACCCCCTGGGCGCTCCTGTATACGGCCGAACCGCACGTTTGAGCGGTTCGACCGCGGGCTAGGTTGAGCCGTATGGCATCAACGCACGCTGCAGCCCAGGTGCTGGTCGCCTCCAACCGCGGCCCCGTCTCGTACACCCAGGACGACTCCGGAGGTCTCACCGCGAAGCGCGGCGGTGGCGGACTCGTGTCCGGCCTGTCGGCGATCGGCCCCGACGCCGGTGCCCTGTGGGTCTGCTCCGCGCTCGGCGACGGCGACCGCGAGGCCGTCCGCCGCGGGGTGGGCGAGCCCGGCGTACGCATGCTGGACATCCCGGCCGACGTCCACCACGCCGCGTACAACGGCGTCGCCAACTCCACGCTGTGGTTCGTCCACCACATGCTCTACCAAACCCCGCTGGAGCCCGTCTTCGACGCGGAGTTCCGGTCCCAGTGGGCCGCGTACGAGTCGTACAACCGCTCCTTCGCCGAGGCACTGGCGCAGGAGGCGGCGGACGGCGCGGCCGTGCTCGTGCAGGACTACCACCTGACGCTCGTGCCGAGGATGCTGCGCGAGCTGCGCCCCGACCTGCGGATCGGCCATTTCTCGCACACACCGTGGGCGCCCGTGGACTACTTCCGGCTGCTGCCCGACGACATCGCGGCGGAGGTGCTGCGCGGCATCCTCGGCGCCGACCGGGCCGCGTTCCTCACCCGGCGGTGGGCGGACGCGTTCTCCGACTGCTGCGAGGCCGTACTGGGCGCCGGAGCCACCTCCGGCACGCGGATCGGCGTGCACGGGCTCGGCGCGGACGCGGACTTCCTGCGGGCCCGCGCGCACGAGGCGGACGTGGACGAGCGGATGGCCGCGCTGCGGGAGCAGATCGGGACGGCCCCCGACGGCACCCCGCGCCGCACGATCGTCCGTGTCGACCGCACGGAACTGTCCAAGAACATCGTGCGGGGCCTGCTGGCGTACCGACAGCTCCTCGACGACCGGCCGGAGTGGCGCGAACGCGTGGTGCACGTGGCCTTCGCGTACCCGTCCCGGCAGGACCTCGCCGTGTACCGGGAGTACACCGCCGAGGTCCAGCGGGTGGCCGCCGAGATAAACGAGCGGTACGGGACGCCGGGCTGGACCCCGGTCGTGCTCCACGTCAAGGACGACTTCGCCCGCTCCCTGGCGGCGTACCGCCTGGCCGACGTCGCCCTGGTGAACCCGATCCGCGACGGGATGAACCTGGTCGCCAAGGAGGTGCCGGTCGTCTCGGACGCGGGGTGCGTGCTGGTGCTGTCGCGGGAGGCGGGGGCGTTCGAGGAGCTGGGCGAGGACGCGGTGGTGGTCAACCCGTACGACATCGGGGGGACGGCCGAGGCGTTGCACGAGGCGCTGTCGATGGGGGCGGATGAGCGGGCGGAGCGGGTGAAACGGCTGGCGGCTGCGGCGACGGCTCTGCCACCGGCCCGGTGGTTCCTGGATCAGTTGGGAGAGCTGAGGGCGACATAGCTCGGGGCCGGTGGTGCGTGGGCGGCTGCGGGTGGTTCGTGGTTTCTCGCGCAGTTCCCCGCGCCCCTGGAGGCGCGGGCCTGACGGCCCGGCCTCGTCAGGCGGCACCGTTGAGAAGCACGGGGCGCGGCCCCGGCCGCTTTTCAGGGGCGCGGGGAACTGCGCGAACAGCCCCCACGCACCCGCACCCGCACCCGCACCCGCACCCGCACCCGCCGAACAAACAGCGCGCCCCGGGCTACTGGGCGCCCCCCACTCCCACCCCCTCGGCGATCCGCGCAAGCAACCGCACGACTCCCTCCGGCCCGTCCACCACCAGATCCGCCCGCTCCGACAGCTCCGTCACCTCCGTGCTGCCGCTGCACACCAGCAGCCCGGGGACGCCCTCACCCCGCAACTTCTCCACCGCGGCGAACGCGGGCAGGTCGCCCAGGTCGTCGCCGGCGTAGAGGACGGCGGTCGCGGCGGAGTCGACGACGTGCCGGCGGAGGGCGACCCCCTTGTCCATGCCGGGGGGCCGGAGTTCGAGGACCATCCGGCCCGGTTCGACGATGAGGCCGTGGCGGGTGGCGAGGTCGGTCAGGGGCGCGCGCAGGACCTCGAACGTGGCCTGGGGATCGGCCGCGCGGCGGGTGTGGACCGCGACGGCCCGCCCCTTCTCCTCGATCCACGTGCCCTCTGCGGCGCCCGCCCGCTCCAGCACCGCTGGGAGTTCCGCGCGGACGGCGGCGACGCCGGGGTGCGGGGGCGGGGCGGTGACCGTGTCGGTGGCGGCGTCCCAGCGTTCGGCGCCGTAGTGGCCGAGCACGGTGAGGTGTTCCAGACCGGGGACGCCGGCGAAGCCTCCGTGGCGGACGGCGACGGCGGCGGGGCGGCCGGTCACCACGGCGACGGACTGGACCTGCGGGGCGAGTGCGGCGAGGGCGGGGACCGCGTCGGGGTGGGCGCGGGCCTGTTCGGGGTCGGGGACGATCGGTGCGAGTGTGCCGTCGAAGTCGAGCGCGATCACCGTACGGCCGGGGTCGGCGAGGATCGCGTCGAGCGCGTCCCGGCCGGCCGGGGTCACGGGGGTCGGCAAGGTGGCCTTGGGGTTCTCGGAATCCTTGTGGCTGCCCATGCTCCGACCCTATCCGTCACCGCTCGGCGCGGCGGGCCTCCCGCACCCTCCGCAGCCGGTTGACGGTGACGGGGTCGTGGGCCAGGGCCCGTTCGTCGTCCAGCAGCGCGTTCAGCAGTTGGTAGTACCGCACGGGGGCGAGCCCCAGCCGCTCCCGGATGGCCCGCTCCTTGGCCCCCGGGCTCCCCCACCCCTGCCGCTCCAACGCGAGGATGGCCTGCTCACGCGCGTCGAGCCTGTCCATACAACGACGGTAACGGACGGGACCGACAGTGGGGTGGGGGTGGAGTGCCGGGTGTGGGTGGGCGCTTCCAGGCTGAAGGGCGGGCCGCAGGCCCAACCCTTCAGGGGCGCGGGGAACTGCGCGAGAAACCACACACCACCCGCACCCGCCGAAGAACCCGCACCCCCGAGCCATGAGGCGCCCTCGGCCCCAGCCACCCGCGCCCCTATTCCTCCCTCTCCGCCATCGCCGCCGTCTCCTGCAACCTCTCCAGCACAGCCCGCGGCTTCGCGTTCGACGACACCGCCGCCCCGATCTCCCGCTTGACCGCCGCACTGACCCGCGCCCACGACGTCTTCCCGGCGGGATACAGCTCCGCCGAGGGGAGTTCCGTCAGGAACGGTGTGAGCCCGGCGGCGTCCTTGTCCCCCGCCATCGCCTGCGACGCCGAGGTCGTCACCGGCAGCAGGTCATACCGACGGGAGAACGCGAGGACGTTCTTGTCGGCGTAGACGTAGTCCAGGAAGTCGCCGACCTCCTCCTGGTGGCCGTTCTGCTTGAACGCCATCATCCAGTCGGTGACCCCGAGGGCCGAACGCGACCGCCCCTCACGTCCGGGCAGCGCGGCGGTGCCGTAGTCGACGCCCTTGTCCGCCGCCATCCTCATCAGGCTGGGGTGCCCGTTGAGCATCCCGACCTCCCCGCGCGCGAACGCCTCGAACGCGTCGGCGCGGTTGAGCTTCGCGGGCGCGGTCGGCCCGGTGAGGCCCTTGTCGACCAGTTCGTTCTTCAGCCAGGTGAAGGTCCTGACGTTGTCGTCGGAGTTGAGCTGGTACGCGCCGACGTTGTCCACGTATCCGGCCCCGCCGCTGAGCAGCCACTGCAGGGTCTCGGCCTGGGCCTCCTCGGGCCCGAGCGGCAGCGCGTACGGGGTCTTGACCCCGGCCGCGCGGAGGGCCTCCGCGTCGGCGGCCAGCTCGCTCCATGTGCGCGGGGCGTCGTCGATCCCGGCCTTGGCGAAGAGCTTCTCGTTGTAGAAGAGCACGCGGGTGGACGCGGCGAAGGGCATCCCGTACGGGACGCGCCGCACCTTGCCCGCGTCGGCGAGCTGGCCGAGGAAGTTCGCCTGGACGGGTATGGAGAGCAGGTCGTCCACGTCGTAGAGCTTTCCGGCGGCCGCGTAGTCGGCGTACGTGCCGGTCTGCGCGAGGTCGGGGGCCTCGCCCGCGTCGACCATCTCCTTGACCTCGCGGTCGATGTCGTTCCAGGAGAGGACGGTGACGTCGACCTCGACGTCCGGGTGGTCCTTCTCGTACGCCTCGACGAGCTCGTCCCAGTACTCCTGCGAGCTGTTGGCCTCGGAGTCGCCGTAGTCCGCGGCGACCAGTTTCAGGGTGACCCCCGACCCCGCGTCCCCGGAACCGCAGCCCGCAAGCGTGGACATCAGCCCAAGCGCGGACAGTGCCGCGATCCAGGTGGTCCTGACATGGGTCTTCCTCCGCCGCTGTCGCACTCGTACTGCCCCAAACGTGTCGCGCCTGTCGAACGGGCTTCGAACAAAACAGCCTGGATCACAGACTTGCGCCCAAGCCCGTTAATCCTTCAACTTCTTGAACTTCTCCATAAGGTCTACACCACGTGAGTGGACTAGACCTCTTGAGGGTACACGGGCCACACTGTCACCCGTGAGACATGTCATCGCCCTCGATGTGGGCGGCACCGGGATGAAGGCCGCGCTGGTCGGGGCGGGCGGCGAGCTGCTGCACCAGGCGCGCCTCGCCACCGGCCGCGACCGCGGGCCGGACGCCGTCGTCGCGTCCGTCCTCGACTTCGCCGCCGAGCTGCGCGCCCACGGCGAGCGGCACTTCGGCGAGCCCGCGTCGGCCGCCGGGGTCGCCGTGCCCGGCATCGTCGACGCCGAGCGGGGCGTCGCCGTCTACGCGGCCAACCTCGGCTGGCACGACGTACCGCTGCGCGCGCTCCTCGCCGAGCGCCTCGGCGGCATACCGGTCGCCCTCGGCCACGACGTGCGCACCGGCGGCCTCGCCGAGGGCCGGGTGGGCGCGGGCCTCGGCGCCGACCGCTATCTCTTCGTGGCGCTCGGCACCGGCATCGCCGGCGCGATCGGCGTCGAGGGCCGGGTCGAGGCGGGCGCCCACGGCTTCGCGGGCGAGATCGGCCACATCGTCGTACGCCCCGGGGGGACCCCTTGCCCCTGCGGTCAGCACGGCTGTCTTGAGCGCTACGCCTCCGCGGCGGCGGTCGGCCAGGCGTGGGCCGAGACCACCGGCGATCCCGGCGCGGACGCGGCGGACTGCGCGCGGGCCGTGGAGTACGGCGACCCGCGGGCGCGCGGCGTCTGGCAGGAGGCGGTCGACGCCCTCGCCGACGGCCTCGTCACCGCCATCACCCTGCTGGACCCCCGCACCCTGATCATCGGCGGCGGCCTCGCCGAGGCCGGGGAGACCCTGTTCACCCCGCTGCGGGCCGCCATCGAACATCGGGTGACCTTCCAGAAGGTCCCCACACTCGTCCCGGCCACCCTCGGCGACGCGGCGGGCTGCCTCGGCGCCGGCCTCCTGGCCTGGGACCTCCTCACGGACACCACCCCCACGACCCCGACGGACGCTTCGGAGGCAACCCCCTGATGCCGACCCAGCAGGACTTTTCCGCTTCCGGCCCGAGCACCCGGCCCGAAGGGGCGCGGGGAACCGCGCGACCGGCCCCCGCCCACCCGCGGCCGCCGTTCCACGGCCCCTACACCCTCGAGGGCGTCAACCTCGTCCTCCCCACCGGCACCGTCACCAACGGACGCCTCACCATCAACGGCAGCACCATCGCCGGTGAAGCGCCGGAGGACGCCCCCGCCCTCGCGGCCCACGGCCTCTGGGCCGTCCCCGGTTTCGTCGACCTCCACAACCACGGCGGCGGCGGGGCCTCCTTCACCTCGGGCACGGTCGAGGACGTCCTGAGGGGCATCCACACCCACCGCCTGCACGGCACCACCACCCTCGTCGCCTCCACCGTCACCGGCGACATGGACGGCCTCGCCCACCGCGCCGGCCTCCTCTCCGAACTCGCCGAGCAGGGCGACATCGCGGGCATCCACTTCGAGGGCCCGTTCATCTCCCCCTGCCGCAAGGGCGCCCACTCGGAGGAGCTGCTGCGCGACCCGGACCCGGCGGAGGTCCGCAAGCTGATCGACGCGGCGCGCGGCAGGGCGAGCATGGTCACCCTCGCCACCGAACTCCCCGGCGGCCTGGACTCCGTGCGGCTGCTCGCCGAGCACGGCGTCCTCGCGGCGATCGGGCACACGGACGCGACGTACGAGCAGACCGTTCAGGCCATCGAGGCGGGCGCGACCGTGGCCACGCACCTGTTCAACGCGATGCCCCCGCTGGGCCACCGTGACCCCGGCCCGGTCGCGGCGCTCCTGGAGGACGAGCGGATCACGGTCGAGTTGATCAACGACGGCACGCATCTGCATCCGGCCGCCCTCCAGCTGGCGTTCCGTCACGCGGGCGCCGAGCGGGTGGCGTTCATCACCGACGCGATGGACGCGGCCGGCTTCGGCGACGGCCGCTACATGCTCGGCCCGCTGGAGGTGGAGGTGGCGGACGGTGTGGCCCGCCTGGTGGAGGGCGGCTCCATCGCCGGCTCGACCCTCACCCTGGACCGCGCCTTCAAACGGGCGGTCACCCTCGACCGCCTCCCCGTCGAGTCCGTCGTGGCCGCCCTCTCCGCCAACCCGGCCAGGCTCCTCGGCCTGTACGACCGGATCGGCTCCCTGGAACCGGGCAAGGACGCCGACGTCGTCCTCCTCGACGCGGACTTCACGCTCAAGGGCGTGCTGCGGAAGGGCGCATGGGTGGTCGACCCGTTCGCGAGCTGAGCCCCGGGACGCGGCGGACGGCGGCGGGCGGCGGGCGGCGGGCGGCGGGGCCGATCGATCCCCAACCGAACCGATGCGCCCCTTTGTTGACCTGTGGTGCGGAGTGCGGCGGTTGGCCCCGGGGACTGGGCCGACCGCCGCTCTTTTGGCATGATCGAGCCTCCGCAACAGCTGTCGCCGAGCGCATTCTGATGTCAACGAAGACCGAACGCGTCGCGCCGTCGAACCCGAGGGGGTAGCCCCAGGTGATCCTCACGGTCACGCTGAACACCGCTCTCGACATCACCCATCAGGTGCGGGCCCTCAGGCCCCACGCCACGCACCGGGTGACCGAGGTGAGCGAACGCCCCGGCGGCAAGGGCCTGAACGTGGCCCGGGTGCTCGCGGCCCTCGGCCATGAGGTGACGGTCACCGGCTTCGTCGGCGGCGGCACCGGACGCGCCGTCCGGGAGGGGCTCACCCGGACGCCTGGCATCGTGGACGCGCTGGTGCCGGTGAAAGGCGCGACGCGCCGGACGATCGCCGTGGTCGACGCCACCGGTGACACGACTCAGCTCAACGAGCCCGGCCCGCTCATCACCCCGGCCGAGTGGTCCGCGTTCCAGGAGACGTACGAGGTCCTGCTGCGCTCCGCCTCGGCGGTGGCCCTGTGCGGCAGCCTGCCGCCGGGGGTGCCGGTGGGCGCGTACGCGGGCCTGATCCGCACGGCGCGCACCCTGGCCGTACCCGTCCTGCTGGACACCAGCGGTGAGCCGCTGCGGCGCGGGGTGGCGGCCCGCCCCGACGTGGTGAAGCCGAACGCGGAGGAACTGGCCGAACTGACGGGCTCCCACGAGCCGTCCCGGGCCGCCCGCGACGCCCGCCGCCGCGGTGCCCAGGCGGTCGTCGCCTCCCTCGGCCCCGACGGCCTCCTCGCCCACACCCCCGAGGGCCACTGGCGGGCCGTCCCGCCCCGCCGCCTCCGCGGCAACCCGACGGGCGCCGGCGACGCGGTGGTCGCGGGCCTCCTCTCAGGCCTGGTCGAACACCTGCCGTGGCCCGACCGCCTCACCCGGGCGACGGCCCTGTCGGCGGCGACCGTACTGGCCCCGGCGGCGGGCGAGTTCGACCAGCGGACGTACGACGAACTGCGGGCGCGGGTGGCGGTGACGGGGGAGGTCAGCGCGGCCTGAGGGGGCTCCCGATCACGGCTTCTGAAGGTAGAGCTGGTCGATGTTCACGTCGCAGGCATTGCCCTGCTCGCAAGAGACCTTGACTTCATTCGTGCCCTCGTTGAGCTGTACGGCCGCCCAGGTATAGGTCCAGCCCTTCTTGTAGTCGCCTTCGGGCGCCTCCGCGAAGTTCTTGAGGTTGAGCGGGCGGCTCTGGACCGTGCCGTTGACCGTGAGCGTGGCGT
Source organism: Streptomyces sp. NPDC042364 (assembly GCF_056437585.1). Classification (NCBI taxonomy): domain Bacteria; kingdom Bacillati; phylum Actinomycetota; class Actinomycetes; order Kitasatosporales; family Streptomycetaceae; genus Streptomyces; species Streptomyces sp. NPDC042364. The sequence goes on from NZ_JBWKAJ010000005.1 coordinate 349,059, forward strand.
TGGCGTCCTTTCCGGGAACGCCGTAGACCACGTACAGCTTGTACGAGCCCTTCTTCGGGACGTCCTCCATCTTCCACGTCACCGAGGACCCGACCGAGTTGAAGTTCGTGACGTAGAAGCCGCCCTCCGACTTGGCGCCGGGGATGTCGGAGGAGACCGTGGCGCTGCCGCCCAGCTGAAGCGTCTTGGCCTCGGCCTTCGGGAGTTCGCCGGGCTCCTTCTCGGCCTGCTTGCTCGTCGACGGGCTGGGCTCGGTGTTCTGGTCGGCCGTCGGCGCGGTCGAGGGGCCGCCGCCGGCGTTGTCGTCCTTGCTGTCGTCGCCGCCGATCATGGCGACGCCGATGCCGATCACCACCGCGGCCACGACGGCGATCGCGCCGATCAGCAGGCCCTTGGTGTTGGGGCCGCGTCCGCGCCCGCCGCCCCCGCCGTTGCCGTACGGCTGCTGACGAGTCGTCGGGGCGCCGCCGGAGAAGGACTCCGGGGCCTGGTAGTGCGCGTTCGGCTGGCCGTAGGCGCCCTGCTGGGAGACCTGGCCGTACGCCGCCGTGGGCGCCTGCTGGGCCTGGGGCGGCTGCTGGGTCTGCTGCCCGTACTGGCGTTCGCCGACCGGCCGCACCCGGTTGACGGCGTTGGGGTAGCCGTAGCTCCCCGTGGGCGGCTGGGCGCCACGGGCCTGGCCGTCGGCGTAGAGGTAGCCGAACGGGTCGTCGTCCTCGGGCGTGCTCGCGCCGTTGTTGCCGGGCGTCATCCCTAGGTCTCCTCAGCGGTGCGGTACGTGCGGCGTACGGGTGGCGGTTCCTGCAAGAAGGATGTAGGAGAGCGAGCCTACCCGCTCAGGCTGAGCCAAACGGGTGACTCAGACCTCGTGGCCTGAGTCACGATCGCGCCGGGCGGACCTTCCCAAGCAGTCTCACCAGCGCTTTTCCCGGGTCACGGGCTACCGCCCGGCTCTGCTCATCCGGCCCGCCGATGCTGTTTGGGACGAGATCGTTTCTCGACGTACATCCGCTCGTCAGCCGATTTCAACACCTCGTCCGCCGTCATCCCGCAGTGTGCCCACCCGATGCCGAAACTCGCGCCGACGCGCATCGCGCGGCCGTCGACCCGGATCGGCTGGATGATCTCGTTGCGCAGGCGGACGGCGAGGTCCTGGGCGTCGGCGCGGCCGAGCCCGTCGGCGAGGACGACGAACTCGTCACCGCCGAGCCGGGCGACGGTGTCGCCGTCGCGCACCCCCCGGGTGAGACGGCGGGCCACCTCGATGAGGACGGCGTCGCCCGCGTTGTGCCCGAACCGGTCGTTGATCGACTTGAATCCGTCGAGGTCGCAGAAGAGCACCGCGAGCCCCTTGGTGCCGTCGTCCCGTTCGCTCTCGGGCGCGACGGTGTGCACATGGTGGTCGAAGGCGTCGTACCGCCCGCCGACCGTGTGGAAGTCGAAGGCGTACCCGCCGTTCCCGGCGGCCTCGTACGCGTCGAACGACGGGTGCGGCGGCTGGGCGGCCGGGTGCTGGGCGATCCCGAAGTCGCCGTACTGCCCGAAGCCGTCCCCGAAGGTGGCGTCCATCGAGTCGGCCGCGGCGCCGGCCGGGAGCGCCTGGGGGCGCTGGCAGAGCCGGGCGGAGAGCCGGGAGCGCAGCTCCGCGGAGTTCGGCAGGCCGGTCAGCGCGTCGTGCGAGGCGCGGTGGGCGAGCTGGAGCTCGCGGCGCTTGCGCTCCTCGATGTCCTCGACGTGGGTGAGCAGGAAGCGTGGCCCGTCGGCGGCGTCGGCCACCACGGAGTTGCGCAGGCTGACCCAGACGTATGTGCCGTCGCGGCGCCCGAGCCGCAGCTCGGCGCGGCCGCCCTCGGCGGAGGTGCGCAGCAGCGTGCCGATGTCCTCGGGGTGCACGAGGTCGGAGAACGAGTACCGGCGCATGGCGGAGGCGGGCCGGCCCAGGAGCCGGCACAGCGCGTCGTTGGTCCGCAGGATCCGGCCGTGCTGGTCGCCGCCCATCTCGGCGATGGCCATCCCGCTCGGGGCGTACTCGAACGCCTGCCGGAAGGATTCCTCACTGGCCCGCAGCGCCTGCTGCTCCCTTTCGAGCCTGACCAGTGCGCGCTGCATATTCGCGCGTAGACGCGCGTTGCTGATCGCGATGGCGGCCTGGAAGGCGTACATCTGGAGCGCCTCGCGGCCCCAGGCGCCCGGCCGGCGGCCGTTGCGCGGCCGGTCGACGGAGATGACCCCGAGCAGTTCACCGCAGGAGGCACCGCCGGCGCCGGGGGTGTACATCGGCGCGAAGAGGCGGTCGGAGGGGTGCCACTCGTCCTCGAAGCGGGGCGCGGGCCCGTCGGTGTACCACTGCGGTACGTCGTCCTCGTCGAGGACCCAGCCCTCGGTGTGGGGTATGAACCGCAGGTCGCCCCAGGCCTCCCCCATGGTCAGCCGGCGGTCCCAGGAGGCGCGGGAGCCGACGCGGCCGGTGATCAGGGCCTCGGCTGCGGAGTTCCCGGAGAGGGCGGCGACGACGAGGTCTCCGTCGGGGCGGACGAGATTGACGCACGCCAGCTCGTACCCCAGGCCGTTGACCACACCGTCGGCGACGGTCTGCAGCGTGTCGGCCAGGCTGCGTGCGGTGTTCATGTCCGCCATCACCTGGTGCAGCTGCCGCAGCGTCCCCAGACGGACGTAAGGCTCCGACTCGGTTTCCATTCGCCCTCCCCCCGAGATCTTGTGGCAGCTCCAGGCTCCAGGGTTGCTATCCGGCGTAACTCATGGGCTTACTACCGCTTACAGTTCCTGCTTACAGCTTGCAGCGTCCCCGCCACTGAATCACAGCGCGAAGCCCACTCGGTACACAGGGTCAACAAAATATGGCTCCTGTGACTCAAGTCACAACAAAACATGAGCAATTGAGTGGAGTTTATGCGTTTCCCTCATGCGCTTCCTGAACAGAATTCAGGGCTCTGTGCAGAGCCTGTGAGCGGCGATGACCGAGTACGCAGACGGGCCGGACGGCCTCTTTTGAGCCAGCGGAGGCAGCGGGGCGGCCCCGGAACCGGCACGCGCCGCCCCGACCTCGGTCGTGCCGCGGTCGGGACCCACGGCGCCCGATCCCGTCCCGCCCGAGCCCACCGGAGGGCGAGCCGCCGGACGTCGCGCGGCGGCCGGGACCTAGGTCCCGGGACCGGCATGAAGGTGGATCTCCGGCCGGATGCGGCGGCCCGTGGACGCGGACTAGCGTGCCGACGTGCCGAAGCGCTCCGCCTCCTCCGTCCCGCTCCCGTCCGCGCCGCCGGCGCCCGCGCGGGCCGTGCCCGCCACGCCCCCGGCGTCCACCACGTCCCCCGCGCCTCCGGGGTCCCCGGAGGACCGGTCCGCCCTCACACCCCCTGGAGATCACCTTTCCCGCCCCGGCGGGCATGCTGAGGGGGTGAGCGAAGACGAGTTCCGTGCCGCGATGTCCCGGCTGGCGGCGGGTGTGGTCCTGGTGACCGCGCACGAGGCGCAGCCGGACCCCGAGGGACCGCGCGGCGAGGACGTCGGCATGACGGCCACGTCGTTCATGTCCGTGTCCCTCGACCCGCCCCTCGTCCTGGTCAGCCTCCGCGAGGGCTCCCGGATGGACGACCTCCTCGCCGAACAGCCCCTCTGGGCCGTCTCCGTCCTCTCCGAGCACCAACGCGTCATCGCCGGCCGCTTCGCCATGAGGGGTCGGGTGAGCGACCGCCTGCTCTTCGAGTCCATCCCCCACACACACGGCCCCCTCACCGCGGCGCCCCTGATCACGGACGCCCTGGTCACCCTCGAATGCCGCACCGAGCAACGCGTGCCCGCCGGGGACCACACGCTGGTGATCGGCCGGGTCCTGGAGACGAGGGTGCGGGGCGCGGAGGGCGGCCCGCTGACGTACTTCCGTGGAAGGTACCGGCAGTTGGGGTGAGGTGGATCATTCCCCGCCGCAGACGGCAAAGAGACTCACAGGGGGCGGGGGCGGGGAACCACGCGCCGGGCCACATCGGCCCCGCGGCCGGCGGACCTCCACGCCCCCGCACCCACCGCTGGGTTTCGGCCACGCCTCCCACGGCGTCGTCCACGGCATCTCCCACCCGCGAATCAACCGAGCATTCGGTTGGTGATGCCCCGCGAATGCGCCGGTGTGACTCGGCCCGCCGGACAGGGAATTCGCGGAAGCTCAGCGGCGACTTCCCGGTGTCACCGTGATCACCGCCATTCCGCCACCGCGGCCATGCCGATCACGTCACGCCGTCCGACAACGCCGAATCACGAATCCGGACGTGAAAAGGCGACCGGCCAGGACGGCACCCGCAAACACCGCGCGGACCGGCCGTGCCCGAAAAGCGGACTCAGGAAAGGCCCCCTCAGCCCCAATCCCGCCCGGTCCGGCCCCGCTTGGTCTCGGACCGCTGCTTCTTCTCCCGCAGCCGCCGCTCGTTGATCCCCTTCGGGATACGGGTCGGCCGACGCGCCTTGGGCGGCGGGGCGGTGGCCTCCGCGAGGAGCGCGGCCAGGCGTACGGCGGCGGTCTCCCGGTTTCGCCACTGTGAACGGTGGTCGGACGACCGGACGCTGACGACCCCGTCGACCAGCCGCCCGGCGAGCCGCTCCAGGGCCCGCCGCTTCCACACCTCGGGAAGCGCCTCGGTGCGGGCGAGGTCGAAGCGCAGCTCGACCTGCGAGTCACTGGTGTTGACGTGCTGTCCGCCGGGGCCGGAGGACCGGGAGAAACGCCACATCAGCTCGGCCTCGGGGACGGAGACGGAGCCGCGGATGGTGAGGCCTCTGGAGGGCTGGCCCCCAGGCCCCCGGGAAGGACCGGACATACCTCCATGGTCACCCGGCGCCCCGACGGAAGTCACCCGCTTTTCCGGCTCCCGGCCGCACTCGGCCACCCGGGTAAAGAAAGTAAAACCCCTGGAACCTCTGGCGCCCCTCCCCGCGTTCATAGGGGTACAGGTAGCTTCGTCCCCGGCACGAAGCCCGTAAGGCACGTAAGCAACGAGGGAAGGACTCCCAACCATGGCTGTAAGCCTGTCCAAGGGTGGCAACGTCTCGCTCACCAAGGAGGCTCCGGGCCTGACCGCCGTCACCGTGGGCCTCGGCTGGGACGTCCGCACCACCACGGGCACCGACTTCGACCTGGACGCCTCCGCCATCGCGGTGAACACCCAGGGCAAGGTGTACTCGGACGCCCACTTCGTCTTCTTCAACAACAAGCAGACCCCGGACCAGACCATCGTCCACACCGGTGACAACCGCACGGGTGAGGGCGCGGGCGACGACGAGGCGATCAACGTCAACCTGGCGGGCCTCCCCGCCGACGTCGACAAGATCGTCTTCCCGGTCTCGATCTACGACGCGGAGAACCGCTCGCAGAACTTCGGCCAGGTCCGCAACGCCTACATCCGCATCATCAACCAGGCCGGCGGCAGCGAGATCGCCCGTTACGACCTCTCCGAGGACGCCGCCACCGAAACCGCCATGGTCTTCGGCGAGCTCTACCGCAACGGCGCCGAGTGGAAGTTCCGCGCCGTCGGCCAGGGCTACGCCTCCGGCCTGGTCGGCATCGCCCAGGACTTCGGCGTCAACGTCTGATCCACGCCCGAGAGCCCGACCGCCGAAGGCCCGGCCCGACCGCAGCGTCGAGCCGGGCCTTCGGCGTCCTACCCGCCGCTCCCGCGCGTACCGGCTGTGCGACGCGCCGGGGACGCCCCGGGCCCTCACGCCTCCTCCGGCCTGCCCTCCCCGTACAGCCACTCCTCCCAGATCGGCTCCAGATCGGCGTCCGGGGCCGTCCTCTCCGCGTGCTTCCCGGCGTACGCGGTGAAGTCCGCCGTGCTCGCGTTGCCGTGGCGCCGGGCCGTTGCCCAGCCCTTGAGGAGGTCGAAGAAGGAGTCGTCGCCGATGGCCTCGCGGATCTTGTGGAGGACCATGGCGGCGCGCTCGTAGACGGGGCTGTCGGAGATGTTCGCGGCACTCGGCGGCTTCGCCGGCGGGAACGCCCACACCGCCTCGTCGTCCTCGGCGTCGTCGAAGTACTCGCCCTTGTAGAGCGCGTCGAACATGTCCTGGGCGGTCTCGCCCCCGTGGTCCTCCTGCCACAGCCACTCCGCGTACGTGGCGAAGCCCTCGTTGAGCCACATGTCCCGCCAGCTCTTCGGCGTGACGGAGTTGCCGTACCACTGGTGGGCCAGTTCGTGGACGAGCAGGCTGGTGTCGGGGGCGCCGGGGACGACCGGGCGGTTCTGGGTCTCCAGCGCGTACTCCACGTCCTCCTCCCGCTCGACGATCGCGCCGGTGGAGGAGAAGGGGTACCGGCCGAAGTTGATCTCCGCCCAGTCGATGATGTCCGGGATCTCGTCGAGGACCTCGCGGCTGCCCTCAGCTTCCTCCGGGTCCACGGCTATGTAGACCGGCGGCTTCTTCTCGCCGACCGTGGGGCGCCGGATCTCGTACGCGCCGATCGCGACCGTGGCGAGGTAGCTCGCCATCGGCTCGGCCGAGCGCCACGCGAACGTCGTACGGCCGTCCTTCGTCGACTCGCGCCGCAACTCCCCGTTGGAGACGGCCTGGAGGCGCTGCGGGACGGTGACGGTGATGTCGTACGTCGCCTTGTCCGAGGGGTGGTGGTTGCCGGGGAACCAGGCCATCGAGCCTGTCGGTTCGCCGAGCGCGAGCGCCCCGTCGGCGGTCGGAAGCCAGCCCTCGTGGGAGCCGTCGGGGTCGGTGATCGTGCGCGGCTCGCCCGAGTAACGCACCGTCGTACGGAACGTCCTCCCCTTCTCCAGGGCGTGCGCCGGCCGGACGATCAGCTCCTGGCCCTTCCGTTTCCACCGGGCCTCGGCGCCGTCGACGGTCACGGACTCGACGTCCATGCCCCTCAGGTCCAGGTCGAAGGCGCTGAGGTCCTGCTTCGCCCGGGCCGTGACGACGGCCTTCCCGTCGACATGGTCCTCGTGGTCGTCGCGGTCCTTGCCCCGCTCAATGTCCACGTCGAGGGTCAGGGCGTAGTGCGTGACGTCGTAGCCGCCGTTGCCGAGCTTCGGGAAGTACGGGTCCCCCAGGCCGGCCGTACCGCGCGTGCCGCCGGTGCCTGGTCCCGCCCCCTCGTCCGTGCAGGAGCTGAGGGTGAACGTCAGCGCTGCGGCGAGCAGCGCGGCAGGGACAACCGGTAAGGATCGGGACATGTCCAAGATCCTATGGGGACATGACACCATCGCCTACGTGCTCGACATCGGCTACGCCCTCTCCAACCGCTTCCCGGACCCGCCGCAGACGGACTACCGCCGCGTCGACGTCCACGCGCTGCGGCACGACCTCTTCTGCGGTGATGTCTACCTCGCGGACACCAAGGAGGACCGGGAGCTGTCCACAGCCTGGGGATGGGTGCCGGTGCTGGACTTCGCGTGGGCGCTCTGCGACATCGTCGAGCGGCTGGACCGGGACCCGGCGGGCTCCCGCGCCTCACGGCCGCAGCACGCGGAGCTGGACTTCACCGAGTCGACCGACCGCATGCTCTTCGAGCGCCGCTTCGGCTGGGTGGACATCGAGGCCGACTGGATGCCGGCCGAGGAACCCCCGCTCACCTTCTCCCACGCCGAACTCCGCAGGGAGGCGCGGGACTTCCTGCACGACCTCGTCGCCGACCTGTGCGACCTGCACGAGGACCTCGCCGACAACCCGGCGATCTGGACCCTCCAGGCCCGCTTCCCCCGACTGCGCTGACGCCCGGGGTCCACCGCCTCGGCCTTCTCGCATCCCCCCGACGGCACCGGGGCCACCGCCCCCGACCGCCCCACCACCACGGTCGGCCGAGGCCGCTCAGCCCTCCACCCTGATGCCCATCTCCGCCGCCAGCAACGGCGCCAGATCCATCAGTTGCGTCGCGGTGACCACCGCCCCCGACAACCGCTCCACCCCGCGGGCGAGCTCCACCGAGGCGGCCGCGCGCAGGTCGACGTCCTTCAGGGTCGCCCCGCTCAGGTCGGCGCCCTTCAGCACGCAGCCGGGGAACTCGACCCGTTCCAGTCGCGCTCCCCCGAAGTCGGGCTCGACGAGGACGCAGTCCTCGAAGACGACGTCCTTGAGCCGGGCGTCACGCAGATTCAGATAGTCGATCTTGCCGCCCCGGACCAGCACCCGCTCCAGCACGGCCCCGTGCGCCTGGACACCCCCGAGCCGCGCGTCCACCAGCTCCACGTCACGGAAGGCCGCCTCGGCGAGGTCCGTGCCGACACCCCGTACGCCGGTGAGGACGGAGTCGAGCAGCCGGGCCCGGTGCAGCCGGGTCTCGTCCAGCGCGCAGCCCGTGAGCGCGCAGTCCATGAAGCGGGCGCCCCCGCCGTCCTGCCCGGCGAGGTCCCGCTCGCGGAAGTCCAGCCCGTCGTAGTCCCCGTCCGGCTCCAGCCCTCCGCCGTCGTACGCCTCCAGCGCGGGCAACCGCACCTCCGGCCGCCGCGCCCCCTTCACCACCGACTTCGCCCGCACCATGCCCTCATCCTGCACCCCACCACTGACAACGGCGCCGACCTGCGAAAACCTCTCCGGGAACGAGTCGTCCCGTCCCGATGTCACATTCCGGCCCCCTCGGCCGGTCGTACGCGCAGACAGCCGCGCAGACACACGCGCAGCAGGCCCGCACCGACGCGAGGGAGCCCCGAACCATGCAGCGCACGCCCACCCACCTCACCGTCATCGGCGGCGGTTTCGCCGGCCTCACCGCGGCGATCAGCGCCGCCGAGTCGGGCGCCCGCGTCACCGTGTACGAGGCGCACCACACGCTCGGCGGCCGGGCCCGGACCGCCGAAGGGCCGTACCGGACGAACGAGGGACCGCACGCCCTCTACAGTGGCGGCCCGCACTGGACCTGGCTCGGCCGGCGCGACCTCATCGGCCCGCTCGCTCCCCTCCCGCCGCTGGAGGCGTCCCGGCTGCGGCTGCACCACAAGGGCGCCCTCCGCCGCACCCCGCCGTTCGGGATGCTGAGGCTGCTGCGCCCGCGCCGTACCGGCGGGCGCGCCCCGGTCGACGTCGACTTCCTCACCTGGGCGACCGCACAGGCGGGTGAGGAGGCCGCGCGGGCCGCCGCCCACTACGCGGCGGTCGCGCTGTTCCACCACGACCCGGGCTCCCTCTCGGCCGCGTTCGTGCAGGAACGGCTGCGCCGGGCCACGAAGCTGCCCCCGGAGGCGCACTACCCGCGCGGCGGCTGGGCGAGCGTCATCGACCGCATGGCGGCCCGCGCCTGGAACCTCGGCGTGCGCATGGAGACCCTCAGCCGGGTCGACAGCCTGGACGACGTACGCGGCACGGGACGGGGCCCGGCACCCGGGCACGGCGACGGGCGGCACGCCCACGGCTCCGGTGGCCGCGGTTCCGGTGGCCCCCGCCCCGGCCCGGTGATCGTCGCCACCTCCCTCGACGCCGCCCGCCGCCTCCTGCGCGACGACTCGCTGACCTGGCCCAGCGGCCGGACCGCGTTGCTCGACCTCGCCGTGCGGACGCGCCGGGGCGACGCGTTCGCGGTCTCCGACCTGGACGCGCCCGGCTGGATCGAGCGGTTCACCGCGCAGGACCACACCCTCGCCCCGGCCGGTGAGCAGCTGCTCCAGGGCCAGTTCCCGATCGCGCCGCACGAGTCGCGGGCGGACGGGGTGGCCCGCGCCGAGCACCTGCTCGACCTGGGGTTCCCGGGCTGGCGCGACCGGGTCACCTGGCGGCGCGAGGCGACCTCCCACGGCCGTACGGGCGCGGTCGACCTGCCCGGCACCAGCTGGCGCGACCGGCCGGCCGTGGACCGGGGCGACGACGTGTACCTGGCGGGCGACCAGGTCGCGGCACCGGGTGTGCTGTCGGAGGTGTCCTTCAACAGCGCCCTCGCGGCCGTCTCGCTCGCCCTCGGCCGGCGGTCGGCGAACTCCCTTGACCTCAAGCATGCTTGAGGTTGAAGGCTGGGGTCGCACGCGAAACGAAGACCCGAGGGGGAGCCCTTCATGCACGCGATCCGCCTGCACACCTTCGGCCCGGCCGAGAACCTCGCCTACGAGAAGACCGAGGACCCCGAACCCGGGCCCGGCCAGGTCCGTATCGCCGTCGCCGCGTCCGGCGTACACCTGCTGGACGCGGCCCTGCGCGAGGGCCACCCGGGGCCGGGACCGGCACCGGAACTGCCCACGATCCCCGGCCGCGAGGTCGCCGGGGTCGTCGAGTCCCTCGGCGAGGGCGCCCCGGAGTCCTGGCTCGGCAAGCGGGTCACCGCCCACCTCGGCTGGGCACCCGGCGGCTACGCCGAGCTGGCCGTCACGGAAGTCGAACGCCTGCACGAAATACCGGGGAACCTCGACTTCGCCGAGGCCGTCGCGATGATCGGCACCGGCCGGACGACGATGGGAATCCTCCTCTTCGCCGACCCCGGCCCCGACGACGTGGTCCTGGTCCCGGCCGCCGCCGGCGGTATCGGCACCCTCCTCGTGCAGTACGCCAGGAACGCGGGCGCCACGGTCATCGGCCTCGCCGGCGGCCCCGAGAAGGTGGCCCGGGTCGCGGCGAACGGCGCCGACCTGGCCCTCGACTACACCGACCCCGCCTGGCCGGAGCGGGCCGCCGCGTACCGGGGGAAGGCCACGATCGTCTTCGACGGCGTGGGCGGCGAGGTGGCCCGCGAGTCGGTCGCGCTCCTCGCGCCCGGCGGCAGGCACCTCGTCTTCGGCTGGTCCGCGGACGGCATCAAGGACGGCGGGCCGTATGTCGTCGAAGGCGTCACCGAGTCGGTCCTCGGCGAGGAGATGCGGCGCCGGGCGGGCGGTCCCGACCCCATCCGCACCCTTGAGGTGCGAGCCCTGGCGGAAGCCGCCGCCGGCCGTCTCACCCCTGCCGTCCACCGCTTCCCCCTCTCCGAGGCGGCCGCGGCCCACCGGGCCCTGGAGAACCGGGGCACGACCGGCAAGGTGGTGCTGGAGCCATGACGGCGAGCGGCAGCCACAGCCGCCGGCTCCCTCCGTCGGCACCCCCCGAGCCCGGGAGGAGCGCCGGGCACGGGCACACCGCCACGACCGCCGATCCCGCGCCCGAAGGGCCCCCACGCCGGGCGCTGCCCGGACCGGCGCCCCCCGAGGGGGACTCACCCGACCCCCGCCGCTGGTGGTCCCTGGTCGTCGTCGCGCTGGCCCAGCTGATGGTCATCCTGGACGCGACGATCGTGAACATCGCGCTCCCGTCCGCCCAGCGGGACCTGGGCATCCCCGACGGCGACCGGCAGTGGGTGATCACCTCCTACACCCTGGCCTTCGGCGGCCTGCTGCTGCTCGGCGGCCGGATCGCGGACCTGGCCGGCCGCAGGCGGGCCTTCGTCACCGGTCTGGTCGGCTTCGCGGCGGCCTCGGCGCTCGGCGGCGCGGCCACCGCGCCCGGGACGCTGTTCGGCGCCCGCGCCCTCCAGGGCGTCTTCGCCGCCGTACTGGCCCCGGCCGCGCTCAGCATTCTGACCACCACCTTCAGCGACCCGAGGGAACGCGGAAGGGCGTTCGGCATCTACGGGGCCATCGCGGGCGGCGGTTCGGCGCTCGGCCTGATCTCGGGCGGTCTGCTCACCGAGTACCTGGACTGGCGCTGGTGCCTGTACGTCAACGTCCCCATCGCCGTCGCCGCCCTCACCGGCGCGCTCGTCCTGCTCCGCGACCGGCCCGGCGGCGAGGGCACCCGGCTCGACGTACCCGGCGCGCTCCTCGGCTCCGGCGGCCTGGTCGCGATCGTCCACGCCGTCGGCGAGGCGGAATCACGCGGCTGGTCGGACCCCGCGGTCCTCACCCTCCTCACGACCGGGGTCGCGCTGCTCACGGCCTTCGTCCTCCGGCAGCGCAGGACCCCCCACCCCCTGCTCCCGCTCCGCATCCTCGCGGACCGCGACCGGGCGGGCTGCTTCCTGACGATCTCCCTGGCGACGGTCGGCATGTTCGGGATGTTCCTCTTCATGACGTACTACCTCCAGGTCGTTCTGGGCTACTCGCCGGTCGAGACGGGGCTTGCCTTCCTGCCGCTCACCGCCGCGATCATCACCGGCTCGACGCAGGTCTCGGCCCGCCTGATGCACCGGGTGCCGCCCCGCCGCCTCATGGTCCCCGGCATGCTGCTGGCCGCGACCGGCATGGCCACCCTGACCCGGCTCACGGTCGACTCGGCGTACGCCACCGGTGTGCTCCCGGCGCTCGTCCTGATGGGGCTCGGCATGGGGATGACCTTCATGCCGGTCTTCTCCACCGCCACCGCCGGGGTCGCCCCGCACGATTCGGGCGTCACCTCCGCGGCCGTCAACACCGCCCAGCAAGTGGGCGGTTCACTGGGCACGGCGCTGCTCAACACCATCGCCACCAGCAGCGCCACGGCGTACGTCACCGCCCACGGCCACACCGCCGCCACCGCCCGCGAAGGCATGGTCCACGGCTACACGACCGCCCTGTGGTGGGCCACCGCCATCCTCCTCCTCGCCGGCGCCCTCGCGGCGACGCTGGTCACGGCGAAGGCGCCCCGACCGGCCACCGCCTGACACGGGCCCCGGCAGACGGACGGCCCCCGCCCGGGCAGGGCGGGGGCCGTCGCGGTACGGCTGTCAGCTCATCTGACGACCGCTCCGGTCGCCTTGCTCACCGCCGCCCCATCCTGGTGCCCGGGCCGCCGCGCGGTCACCTTCACCGTGATCTTCTTGCCCTTCTGCGCGGTCTTCAGCTTCAGGGACGACGCGGTCGCCCCCTTGATCGCCTTCCCGCTCGCGTACCACTGGTAGGCGTACGAGGCGGCGGCCGGACTCCAGGCACCCTCACCCGCCGTCAGCGTCTTTCCGACCTTGGCCTTCCCGCTGATCACCGGGAGCTCCTTCGCCTTGGGCGCGGCCCCCTTGGCGACGGTCACGGCGGCCGAGGTAGCGGTGCCGCCGTCCCAGCCGGACCTGGCGGCGGTGACCGTCACGGTCAGTTTCCTGCCCGACAGCGCCGCCGGGACCGTGTAGGCCGAGGCCGTGGCCCCCTTGATCGCCGCACCGTCCGCGTTCCACTGGTAGGTGTACGACGACGGTGCCGCGGACCAACTGCCGGGCGCCGCCCTTACCCTGGCTCCGACGGCGACGGTGCCGGTCACCTTGGGCGCGGCGGTGCTCCTCAGCTGCGCCCGCGTGACGGTGAAGGTGCCGCGCGGGAACTCCCAGCCGCGTGCGATGACGCTGACGCTCCAGGTGCCCGGGGACACCCCGGTCAGGTCGAGGGTGGCCGTGAGCGTCCGGTGGTCCGCGGACACCGACTCCGTCTTCGCCGTGATGGTCCTGCCGCCCTCGTACAGCCGGACCTCGGTGTCCGAGGGCAGCGCGGTGCCGGTCACCGTGAGCGTGACCTTGCCGCCGGCGGCGCCCGTGTCCGGGCCGACGGACGTGACGCCGACCTCGTCGGTCCCGCACATCGACGGCGAGCAGACGAGCCTCGCCCGGTATGAGGTGGTGGACGCCTTCTCCGGCAGGCCGAGCAGGAACAGGCTCGGGGCGCTCTGTCCGGGTGAGCCGTCCACGTTGCAGCGGTAGCCGTCCGAGGAGTTCACGCAGCCGTTGGACCACGAGGACATGGTGTAGAGCGCGGGCACCGCCGTCGTCGTGGCGCCGGTGGTGTCGCTGATCTCGGTGTCCAGCGTGTCGAAGCCCGCGGTCGGCAGCACCGCGCACACCGCTGTCCGCGACTCGTCGAGCCGGCCGGTGACCGGCCCGTATCCGTACGCCACCGTGGGCACCTTCTCGCACTCGGCGGCCGGTCCCTCGGCGGTGGCGATGCGCAGGGTGTCCAGACGGTAGTCGGGCGCGGTCTTGAGGCGGGCCGGGACCTGTACAAGGACCTGGTGGCTGGTGGAACCGCTCACCGCGCAGGGCCGGTTGCGGAACGAGCACTCCATGTCGCCGTCGTCGCCGAACACCGCGATGTTGCCGGTGCCCAGCTTGTCCCGTACGTCGATGTGGACGACATCGGTGGCGGCGCCGGTGGTGACGCGGTGGCAGCGCAGGCTGCCCGGAACGCCGTAGACCCCCTGGTGGGAGGCCCCTCCCACCTTGGTCGCGGCGCTCGTGACACAGCCCGCCGAGGCGGCGGACGAGGTGACGTCACGTCGTGCGAGTGTGTACGCCGCCACCTGGTCGCGGCCGTTGACGAGCACGGTGTGCGCCTTGCCCGGCGTCAGCGCGCACAGCACCCAGCCATCGGTGGTGGCGCTGCGGTCGCAGACCTTCCTGCCGTCGGCGTCGACCACGGAGAACCGGGCGGAGACACCGCCGGACGTGGCGATCAGCTGGAAGACCTCGCTCCGGGTGTGCGTGCCCGCAGGAACGGTCAGGCAACGCGAGAAGACCCCGCCGCCGGTACGGATCGTCGCCACGGCGCCGTCGTCGGTGAAGCTCCCGCTCGGCAGTTCGGCGCAGCCCTCGGGGGCGTCGGTGCGGATCAGGTCGAGTGCGTAGGCTCCGGTGGTGCCGGAGTCCGCGTGCACGAGCAGCCGGTGGGGTGCCGTGCCCTTCGGTTCGCAGGTGCCCGCGTCCAGCGCGTCGTCGGTGCACTGGGTGTCGCCCTCGGCGTCGACGACCTCGACCGCCGGCCGTGGCCCCGGGCCGCCGAGCTTGGTGAGCGCGGCGAACCGCACGCCCTCACCGCCCGGCAGCAGCAGGCAGTCGTACTCGCCCGCGCCGCCGAACTCACCCTCGTACCGCCCCCATCCGACGGAGCGACAGCCCTCGGTGCCCGTGCGGTCGAGGAAGACCGTGGCGTACTCCGGGTCCGTGACACGGTCGGGATCGCCCACCACCAGGACGTAGCGCCCGGCGGCGGGGAAGGCGCACCAACCGCCCGCCTGGCAGACCCGCTTGCCCTCGCCGTCGTAGACGTACGACCACAGGGTCTCGTTCTGCTCGGGGTTCAGCGGGTCCACCAGGAACCGGCCCGCCCCGGGCACGGTCAGCGAGCGGCAGCGCAGGGTGCCGGGCGCGGGCACAGTGCCGTACGCGCCGGGCGTCAGGGCCGGGCAGCCCTCGGCGGCGGACAGCCGGCGGATCTGGACCCGCTCGTCGGCGGGCAGCCCGCCGCCCTGGAAGCGGTACGCCAGCACCCGGTACGGCCCGTCACCGGGCAGCACGCAGCCGTGCTGGTCACCCTCCTCGCGCGCGCAGATGTCCGTGCCGGTCTCATCGGTGATCCACTGCCGGACCTCGTCCCCGTACACGGTGACGCGCTCACCCGGCTCCCCGTGGAACGGCAGGCAGTCGACCTGCACCGGGCTGACGGCCCGCACCGTCGCCGGCGGCAGGTCCCACGACGTGCCCACGGCCGGCGCACAGCCCTCGGACCCGGCCAGCGGTACGACGCTGAGCTGGAAGTCGGTGGGGTCGAAGCCGCGCGCGTTGTCCACCACCACGGTGTAGGCACCGGAGGCCGGGAAGTCGCACCAGCGGACATGGCGGCTGGGCTCGGTGCACTCCACCTGCGTGCCGTCGGCGCGGCGGACGTCCAGCCATGCCTCGTGCCGGGGGTCGGCGAGCGACACCTGGTGGCGGCCCGCCTCGGCGGTCACCGTGCGGCAGGTCCTGGCACCGGCCGCGAGCGTGCCGCGTGCGACGGCATCGCCGGGGTCCCCGAAGGGCGCGAGCGTGAGCGGGGCGCACTCCACCGGGTCGTCCGCGCGGGCCGGCCCCGCCCCGGCCAGGGTCAGGGATCCGGTGAGCAGGGAGATGAGAACGGTCAGCGCGAGCAGCGGCACGACGAACCGCCCGCGTCTGCGTCTCGCGGGCAGGCATGAGCCGTACATGGGTTTCCCCCCGGAAAGACGAGAGCCGGCGGAGCGGTCAGGTCCGGGGCTCAAGTGGTCAGTGAGCCGATGGTCGCACAGACGTGTGACACAGCACCCACGAATTCCGGCGGCGTCCCTCAGTGCCGCCCCGCGACCCGGTCCGCCCAGCGCGCCAGCCGCGACGACTGCGCGCGCTGCGAGGCCGTCTCCCGCCGGTCGGCGGTGCGGTACGTCGCGTACATCCCCTGCACGCCCGCCCAACGCAACGGTTCCGGCTCCCACTTGCGCACCCGGTGGTTCACCCACGGCAGCGACGTCAGCTCCGTCTCACCGCCCTGCCCCGAGTCCCGCCGGACGAGGTCGCGCAGGGTGCGGGCGGCGAGGTTGGCGGTGGCCACACCGGAGCCGACATAACCGCCGGCCCAGCCGAGACCCGTCGACCGGTCCAGGGTGACCGTGGCACACCAGTCGCGCGGCACTCCGAGGACACCGGACCAGGCGTGGGCGACCTTCACCCCGGCCAGCGAGGGGAAGAACCGGACGAGGATCTCGTGCAGCGCCTCGATCGTCGCCGGCTGCGTACGCCCGTCGTTGTCCGTCCGGGAACCGAAGCGGTACGGCACCCCGCGCCCGCCGAGCGCGATCCGGTCGTCGTCGGTGCGCTGGGCGTACATGTAGGCGTGGGCCATGTCGCCGAGTGTCTCCCGCCCCTCCCAGCCGATCGTCGCCCACTGTTCGGCGGTCAGCGGCTCGGTGGCGATCATCGACGAGTTCATGGGCAGCCAGGTCCGCCGCTGGCCCTTGAGGTTGGCCGTGAAGCCCTCGGTGCAGCGCAGCACATAGGGCGCCCGGACCGTGCCGTACGGGGTCACCGCGTGGCGCGGCCGGATCTCCGTGACCGGCGTCAGCTCGTGCACGGTCACCCCCAGCCCCTCGACGAGGTCCGCGAGCCCGGTCACCAGCCGCACCGGGTTCAGCCGCGCCCCGTGCGGCGTCCACGTCGACCCGACGGCACCGGCGACCCGGATCCGCTCGGCGGTCTCCCGGGCCCCGTACAGCTCCCGGTCGTCCTCCCCGTACGCGACCTCGTGCTCGTGATAGGCCTTGAGCCGCGCCAACTGGGCGGGGGTGTGGGCGACTTCGAGGACACCGCCCTGGTGGACACCCGCGTCGACGCCCTCCTGAGCCGTCACCCGGACCACTTCTGCGACCGTGTCGTTCATGGCCCGCTGCAACCGGACGGCGGCCTCCCGCCCGTGCAGCCGGGCGTACCGGTCCCGCCCGGCGATCCCGTTGTAGAGCCAGCCGCCGTTGCGCCCCGACGCCCCGTATCCGCAGAACCTCTGCTCCAGGACGACGATCCGCAGCGACGGCGCGGCCTTCTTCAGGTAGTACGCCGTCCACAGTCCCGTGTACCCGCCGCCGACGATCACGACGTCGGCGGTCGCGTCCCCGGTGAGCGGCTCCCTGGGGCCGGGAATTCCGGCCTGCGCGTACCAGAAGGAGATCCCGCCGTTGACGGTGGAGGCGGTCGCGTCCGTGCTGCTCATGGCCGGACGCTAACCCCTGCCGACGGGCCTTGTCTCCTTCGGATTCCGTCGTTCCCGACCCCTCGGAGGCCCGGAAATTCAAGGGATTCCGCCCCGCCGCGCGCGTAGGGTCGCCCACGTGATCGATGTTCCGGAGGCACTGGCCGAGACGCAGTCGGAGATCAACGGAGCGGCGGGCCGGAGGTTCGTCGCCGGGCTCCCCCGGCTGACCGCCGAGTTCCTGGACCGCTGGGGGCTGCGCCTCGACGGCCGGCCCATGCACGGCATGTGCGCCCTGGTCGTCCCCGTGGTCGACACGGCCGACGGCACTCCGGCCGTCCTCAAGCTGCAGATCCTGGACGAGGAGAGCGAGGGCGAACCGGTCGCCCTGCGCGTCTGGGACGGCGACGGGGCCGTACGGCTCCTGCGGTACGACGGCGAGACGGGCGCCATGCTCCTCGAACGCCTCGACCCCGCCCGGATGCTGTCCCACGAGCCGGACTCCCGCAAGGGCGTCCTGGTCATCGCCCGGCTGCTGGCCCACCTGACCGCGACACCCGCACCCGAGGGCCTGCGGCGGCTGTCCGACATCGGGGCCGGCATGCTGAAGCGGACCCCGGCCGCGCTGGACCGGATCGCGGACCCGGGGGACCGCCGGCTGATCGCCGACTGCGCCTCCGCCCTGCGCGAGGTGCTCGACGAGCCCGGCGACCGGCTCCTCCACTGGGACCTGCACTTCGACAACGTGCTGGCCGCCGACCGCGCCCCCTGGCTCGCCATCGACCCCAAGCCCCTCGCCGGCGACCCCGGCTTCGACCTCTGGCCCGCCCTGGACAACCGCTTCGACCCCGACGAGGTCGGCTGGCGCTTCGACGCGATGACCGACGTCCTGGGCCTGGACCGGCGGCGGGCCGCCGCCTGGACCCTCGCCCGCGTCCTCCAGAACGCCCTCTGGGACCTCGACGAGGGCCGCTCCCTCCAGCCGGACGACCTGGAGATCGCCCGCCGACTGCGCTGAACGCCCCCGGTTGGTCCTGCCGCACCTCTTGCAAAGGTCCGGACCAACCGCTACCCATATCTGTTAGGAAGGTTTCCTTCTAGTTGACCGGCCCGACCGGCAACACCGGCACCACTGGCACGACCGGCACCACCGGCACGAAGTGCCCCGCCTCCGTCGACCCCTCGACCCCTCGACCGCCAGGAGCCCCCCATGAGACCGGCACGATCCGTCCTGCTCACCGCCGCGCTCCTCCTGCTCGGCCTCGTCCTCACCCCCGCGTCGGCGCAGGCCACGCACCCCCCGGCCGACTCCCCCCGACCCGACGCCGTCCAGGCCACCCCGGCCGCCGTCACCCCCGTGGCCGCGAACGGGCAGCTGAAGGTCTGCGGCACCAAGCTCTGCAACGCACGAGGAAAAACGATCCAGCTGCGCGGCATGAGCACCCACGGTCTGCAGTGGTACAGCCAGTGCGTCACGAGCGGTTCCCTGAACGCGCTCGCCACGGACTGGAAGGCCGACGTCCTGCGCATCTCGATGTACATCCAGGAGGGCGGCTACGAGACCGACCCCCGCCGCTTCACCGACCTGGTCCACTCCGCCATAGAGCAGGCCACGGCCCGCGGCATGTACGCCATCGTCGACTGGCACATGCTCGACCCCGGCGACCCGCACCAGAACCTCGCCCGCGCCAAGACCTTCTTCTCCGAGATGGCCCAGCGCCACCGCGACAAGAACAACCTGCTGTACGAGATAGCCAACGAGCCCAGCGGAGTGAGCTGGTCCCGCATCAAGAGCTACGCCGAACAGCTCATCCCCGTCATCCGGGCCAAGGACCCGGACACCCCGATCCTCGTCGGCACCCGCGCCTGGTCCTCACTCGGCGTCTCGGACGGCGCGAACGAGTCCGAGGTGGTCAACAACCCGGTGAACGCGTCCAACATCATGTACACGTTCCACTTCTACGCGTACTCGCACCGGGACGAGTACCTCCAGACCCTCTCCCGCGCCGCCGACCGCATCCCCGTCTTCGTCACCGAGTTCGGCACCCAGAACTATGCGGGCGAGGGCGCGAACGACTTCGCCATGTCGCAGCGCTACCTCGACCTCCTCGCCGCCAAGAAGATCAGCTGGGTCAACTGGAACTTCTCCGACGACCACCGCACCGGCGCCGCCTTCAAGCCGGGCACCTGCGACGCCGACGGCCCCTGGACCGGCACGGCCTCCCTCAAGCCGGCGGGCACCTGGATCCGCGACCGCATCAGGACCCCGGACGACTTCTGACCACCCCCGCACCGTCGAACGGCCCCCGGGCCGGAGCCGACTCCGGCCCGGGGCGCCCGGCCGTCAGTTGCGCAGCGTGAGCCGCACATCGGAGACTGACGGGCCTTCAGCGCGTCAGAGCCAGTTCCCCTGGACCAGGGCGACCGCGAACTCCCCCGACCGGTCGAACCACCTAGCCCCCGGCTTCGCATTCCGACCGCACACCAACCGGTCGAACACCCGCGCGGCCCCCGCCACCGCCGGACCCCCTGAACGGAAAACCCCAGGTCAGCCACTGCCCGACCTGGGGTTCCCACCAGAGCCCCCTGTCGGATTCGAACCGACGACCTACGCATTACAAGTGCGTTGCTCTGGCCAGCTGAGCTAAGGAGGCGTGGCCCCGCGCGGGGGCGCCCGTGCAGTGTACCCACGTCAGGGCGCGCTTCCGTCGAAAATTTCCGCGAAGTTCACAGAGGTCGAGGTACTGACAGACGAGGTGAACGCCAGGTACCGTCACTGAGCCAGTCCCTCGCATGGACTACACCACCGTGGAACCGTCCCCGGTGGATCACCACCTTTACTCGGATCGTCCGGCACGTTCCTGCCGGTGAAGGGGGTCTACGACCCATGGCCACTGTCACGTTCGACAAGGCGACCCGGATCTACCCGGGTTCCACCAAGCCCGCCGTCGACCAGCTCGACATCGCGATCGAGGACGGCGAGTTCCTCGTCCTGGTCGGACCGTCCGGTTGCGGCAAGTCCACCTCCCTCCGCATGCTCGCGGGCCTGGAGGACGTCAACGGCGGCGCCATCCGCATCGGTGACCGCGACGTCACGCACCTGCCGCCGAAGGACCGGGACATCGCCATGGTGTTCCAGAACTACGCGCTCTACCCGCACATGACCGTCGCCGACAACATGGGCTTCGCGCTCAAGATCGCCGGCGTCAACAAGGCGGAGATCCGGCAGAAGGTCGAGGAGGCTGCGAAGATCCTCGACCTCACCGAGTACCTGGACCGCAAGCCGAAGGCTCTCTCCGGCGGTCAGCGCCAGCGTGTCGCGATGGGCCGCGCCATCGTGCGTGAGCCCCAGGTCTTCCTCATGGACGAGCCGCTGTCGAACCTCGACGCCAAGCTCCGCGTCTCGACCCGTACGCAGATCGCGTCGCTCCAGCGCCGCCTCGGCATCACCACCGTCTACGTCACCCACGACCAGGTCGAGGCCATGACGATGGGCGACCGCGTGGCGGTCCTCAAGGACGGTCTGCTCCAGCAGGTCGACACCCCGCGCAACATGTACGACCGCCCGGCCAACCTCTTCGTCGCCGGCTTCATCGGCTCCCCTGCCATGAACCTGGTCGAGGTCCCGATCACCGACGGCGGTGTGAAGTTCGGCAACAGCGTCGTCCCGGTCAACCGTGACGCCCTGAAGGCCGCCTCCGACAAGGGCGACCGCACGGTCACCGTCGGTGTCCGCCCCGAGCACTTCGACGTCGTCGAGCACAACGGCGCCGCCGCCTCCGCCCTGTCGAAGGACTCCGAGGACGCCCCGGCCGGCCTCGCCGTCTCCGTCAACGTCGTGGAGGAGCTCGGCGCCGACGGTTACGTCTACGGCACCGCCGAGGTCGGCGGCGAGACCAAGGACCTCGTGGTCCGCGTCAACGGCCGCCAGGTCCCGGAGAAGGGCGCCCAGCTGCACGTCGTGCCGCGTCCGGGCGAGACCCACGTGTTCTCGACCTCCACGGGCGAGCGTCTCTCCGACTGACCCGGACGCGCCGTACGCGAAACCACCGACCCGGGATAAATCACCCAGGTTGACGAAGAGGGCCCCGCGGTCGACCGCGGGGCCCTCTTCGCTACCGCCGAACGCCCCGGCGAAATCACCTATTTCGACCTGCGTTCGTCAATCTGGCGCCCCGAGAACGGGGCGGCCGCATCCCCCGAACCGGTGACCCAATGTCGCTGGATCATTACCCCGCGCTACCCTCACTCGCGTGAAGCACTCCCACACCTACACCCAACGGACGCGGCACGGCCGCGGCCCCGCCCGCCGGATCGGCCGCTCCCTCGCCCTCGTCCTGCCCGTCGTCCTGGTCCTCTCCGGCACGCTCGCGGTCACCAGCGTCAACTGGTCGGGGTCCGGCGCCTCCCAGTCGGTTCTCGCCGCCTCGGACGTCTCCCGTCCGGAGACCGCCCCCCGCGCCAAGCCCCGCGCCCCGCACGAGGTGCTGCGCGACAGGCTGCTGATGGAGCTTCAGGAGCGCGACCCCGGCGTGGCCCTCACCCATCTGCAGCAGGCCGTGAACGGCCGTCCGTCGCTGGCGAAGCACTGCGCCTCCATCGCCCGCACCCTCGGCCGTGCCGCCGTCCGCGCCTACGGCCCCACCCAGGCCCAGTCGTACGCCCGCCCCGTCTGCGACACGTCCTTCGCCAGCGGAGTCGCCGCCCAGCACGGCTGAGGACCCACCGCAGGCTCACAGGGCCTGCCCAGGGCGCTCGCACCCCCGCTCCCGCCGCCGACCACCCAGGGCGTGCTCCCGCGAACGGGGCGCCACGTACAGTTCGGGCATGACCGATCCGAACGCCGCGTTGCGCCCCGTTCAAGCCGTGATCCTGGCCGGCGGCCAGGGCTCCCGGCTGCGCCCGTACACCGATGACCGGCCGAAGCCCATGGTCGAGATCCCCGGCACGGGCACCCCGATCATCGGTCATCAGCTCGCATGGCTCGCCGAGGAGGGCGTCACCGACGTCGTCGTCTCCTGCGGCCACCTCGCCGATGTCCTCCAGAAGTGGCTGGACACGGCCGACCTCTCCGTCCGCGTCACCACGGTCGTCGAGACGGAACCCCTGGGCCGCGGCGGAGGCCTCAAGTACGCCGCCGCCCATCTGCCCCACCCGGACCGCCCCTGGTACGCCACCAACGGCGACATCTGGACCCGCTTCTCGCTGCGGGACATGGCGGACTTCCACACCGAGCGGGACGCCACCGCCACGCTCGCCCTGGCCCGCCCCCGTATCCCCTGGGGCGCCGTCAAGACCGACGGCTTCGGCCGGGTGACCGACTTCATCGAGGCGCCGCCCACGACGTACGAGGTCAACGCCGGCGTGTATGTCTTCTCCCCCGAGTTCGCCGGTCTGCTCCCGGAGCGCGGCGACCACGAGCGCACCACCTTCCCCCGGCTGGCCCGCGAACGCCGACTGGCGGGTTTCCCGATCCCCCAGGGCGCCTACTGGCGCGCCATCGACACGGCGAAGGACCTGACGGAGGCGGCGAAGGAACTGGCGGCCATGGGGCGCTAGGGGGCCGCCACACGGGTCTGTCCCGGCGCGCGAGAGCGGGCACACAGCTGAGGGGCCCCGCACGGAATCCGCGGATTCCGTGCGGGGCCCCTCGGCGCAGCGGGAGGGGCCTACCCGAGCAGTCCGCCCACCAGCCCCGGCCGTCCTCCGCCCGAGGTGCTGCCACCGGAGCCCCCGGAGGAGCCGCTGGGACCCGCGGTCGTACCGCCGGAGCCTCCGGCGCCTCCGCTGGAGCTGGGCCCGGCGGTCGTACTCGGTGCCTGCTCGACCGGGACGGACTGCTGCGGCGGCACCTGCCCGGCCGTCCCCTGGCTCTCGCTCGGCTGCCCCCCGGTGACCGTCGCGGCGTCCTCGGTCGCGCTCGGGGTCGTGGTCGCCCCCTGTGTGGGGCTCGCGGACGTGGCGCCCGCGGTGGGCGAGCCTGACGCGGAGGGGCTGCCCCCGGCCTCACGGCTCCTGCTGGGCTCTCCCGGCAACGGCGAACCCGGCAGCTCGTTGCGAGGCGCCTCCCCGGGGCCGGGCACGACGATGCGGTCGGCGTCGCGCACCGCACCGCCGAGCAGCGACCCGGCGAGCAGCGTGAGCCCGACGACGACGGTGGCCACGAGCACGCCCCGGCGCAGCACGTACCGGCGCAGCTGCCAGATGTCGGCCCGCGGTCCGAGCCGGCGCCAGGCGCCGCCCGCGAGCCTGCCGTCGATGGAGTACACCGGCGCGCCCGCGATGACGAGCGGGGACCAGGCGGCGAGGTAGATGATGTCGGGCGTCTCGTAGACGGGGGCGGTCTTCCAGCTGACGGTCACGAGCAGCGCCGCCGACAGCAGCACCCCGAACGCGGCGGCGAGCCGCTGCCAGAGGCCGAGAATCGTCACCACGCCCACGATGACCTGGGCGAAGGCGATGACGAGACCTGAACCGACGGGGTGCTCCAGCGCGAACTGCCGCAGCGGCTCGGCGACTTCCCACGGGTGCAGCGTGTTCAGCCACTTCACCATGGAGCCGCGCCGGCCGCCGTCGAAGTAGTGCGGGTCGCAGAGCTTGCCCATACCGGCGTAAGCGGAGATGAACCCGAGGATGACGCGCAGCGGCAGCAGCACCACTCCGAGGTTCATCCGGCGCCCGGGGTAATAGCCGTGCCGGACGGGCTCGTTGCCGCTCCGCCGATCGGACCGCTCGTCGGTCCCGTCCTCGTCCTCGTCGGCGTACGGGTCCTCGAACTCGCCGTCGGCGTAGGCGTCGTCGCGCGCGTATCCCGGTTCGTCGTACACGCTGCCGGCCGGGCGCATGGCGGGGAGCAGCCGGGTGCCCTCCGCGGCGGCGTGATCGCCGTGCGTCCGCTGGCCGCCGACGGTGGGTGTCTCCACGGTGTCGACGGTCAGGTCGCCGCCGTAGGTCCCGCTTCGGGTGTCCTGCCCGCCGGCGCTGGCGCCGGTCCGCGTGACGCCGACGCGCGGGATGACCCGGGTGGCGCCCGCCTGACGCACCGCCTGGAGGAGGCGGTGCGCTCCGGTGTCGTCCGGCGCGGACTTCCCGCTCCAGACGACGGGGGCGCGACGGCGCCCGGCGCCGGCCCCACCGACCCGCCCCGCCGTCCCCACGACGGGGAAGCGCGCGGTGTTCTCGGTGGCGCTCAGGTGCCGTGCGATGCGCGGGGAGGGCCGCGTGGAGGTGGCCAACTGCACGCGAAAACTCACGTTGTTGACGATGACCTGCGCCGGATCGCTCGGCACCTTCACCATGCTCAGCGCGGGAGCGTCGTCGAATCCCGACGAGCGGTCCCCCGTGGGTGTGCGGGGTGTTCTGGTGTCCACGCTCATCTAACCGAGTGACGTGACGTTAGGACACTGTCTTGACCGCCATGGATCTGTCCGGACCGCGTCAAGGTGATCCAGAACGCCCCGAACCCCAGGGTGGGGCGCTTTTCAGCCCCTGCGCCGCGCCGCCTCGTAGAGCACGACCCCGGCCGCGACACCCGCGTTCAGTGACTCCGCCCCACCGGGCATCGGAATCCGTACCCGGAAGTCGCACGTCTCACCGACGAGCCGGGACAGGCCCTTGCCCTCGCTTCCGACGACGATCACGACGGGCCCCTCGAGGGCCTCCAGCTCGCCCACCTCGACCTCGCCGTCCGCGGCCAGTCCGACCACGACGACGCCGGCCTTCTTGTAGGCCTCCAGCGCGCGCGTGAGGTTGGTGGCGCGGGCGACGGGCGTACGGGCGGCCGTGCCCGCGGACGTCTTCCACGCACCGGCGGTCATCCCGGCCGCGCGCCGCTCGGGTACGACGACACCGTGGCCGCCGAACGCGGAGACGGACCGGACGACGGCACCGAGGTTGCGCGGGTCGGTCACCCCGTCGAGAGCGACGATCAGCGGGTCCTCGCCCTCGTCGAACGCCGCCGCCACCAGGTCCTCGGGGTGCGCGTACTCGTACGGCGGGACCTGGAGGACGAGGCCCTGGTGGTTGAGCCCGTTGGTCATGCGGTCCAGCTCCGGGCGGGGCGCCTCCATGAGGTGGATGCCGCCGCGCTCACCGGCGAGCTGGAGCGCCTCGCGCACCCGCTCGTCGTTGTCGATGAACTGCTGGACGTAGAGCATGGTGGCGGGCACGCCCTCACGCAGCGCCTCGACGACCGGGTTGCGGCCGACGACCATCTCCGAGGTGCCCCGGCCGCCGCGGCCGCGCGCCACCGGGCGGCGGGCCGTCTGCTTGGCCTTGGCGTTGGCGATGCGGTTCTTCTTGTGCCCCTTGCGCATCTCGGCGGGGGGCGTCGGGCCCCTGCCCTCAAGACCCTTGCGTCGCTGGCCGCCACTGCCGACCTGCGCGCCCTTCTTGCCGGACATGCGGCGGTTGTTAGCGGCCATGACCTACCCGTCTCCTGGAAGCTTGCGTACACGTGCACGTGTACGGCATTGAAGTCTCGTCTATGCAGTGTGCCGCCCGGAAGGCCGGGCGGCACAATCGATCAAGGTGATCGCGGGTCAGCGCGGACCGAGCGTCCAGCGCGGACCGTCGGGGCTGTCCTCGATGACCAGGCCGGACTGGTTGAGCTGGTCGCGGATGGCGTCCGCGGTGGCCCAGTCCTTGCGGGCCCGGGCGGCCTCGCGCTGCTGGAGGACCAGACCGACAAGGCTGTCGACGACGCCGTGCACGCTCTTGCTGAGCACGGTCTCGCCCCGGTCGCCGCCCTCTCCGGCCCAGTGGGGTTCGAGGGGGTCCAGGCCCAGGACGCCGAGCATGGCCCGCACCTCGGCGAGGCGCGCCACGGCGGCCTCCTTGTCGTCGGCGGCCAGCGCGCTGTTGCCCTGGCGGACCGTGGTGTGCACGACGGCCAGCGCCTGCGGCACGCCCAGGTCGTCGTCCATCGCGTCGGCGAACGCCGGCGGCACGTCGGCCGCGGGCTCGACGATCCCGCCCGCCTTCTCGACGACGCGCTGCACGAAGCCCTCGATACGGGCGAACGCCGACTCGGCCTCGCGCAGGGCCTCCTCGCTGTACTCGATCATCGACCGGTAGTGCGGGGTGCCCAGGTAGTAGCGGAGCACGATGGGCCGCCAGTGCTTGACCATCTCGCTCACGAGCACCGAGTTGCCCAGCGACTTGGACATCTTCTCGCCGCTCATGGTGACCCAGGCGTTGTGCACCCAGTACCGGGCGAAGGTGTCACCGAAGGCCTTGGCCTGGGCGATCTCGTTCTCGTGGTGCGGGAAGATCAGGTCCAGCCCGCCGCCGTGGATGTCGAACTCGCTGCCCAGGTACTTGTGCGCCATGGCGGAGCACTCCAGGTGCCAGCCCGGCCGGCCCCGCCCCCAGGGCGTCTCCCAGGTGGGTTCGCCCGGCTTCGCCGACTTCCACATGGCGAAGTCACGCGGATCGCGCTTGCCGGTCTCGCCCTCGCCGGACGGCTGCAGCAGGTTGTCCAGCTCCTGGTTGGACAACCGCAGGTACTCGGGGAACGACCGCACGTCGAAGTACACGTTGCCGTCGGCCTCGTAGGCGTGGCCGCGCTCGATCAGCCCGCGCATCATCTCGACCATCTCGGTCACATGCCCGGTGGCACGCGGCTCGTAGGTCGGCGGCAGGCAACCGAGCACGTGGTAGCCGTCGTTGAAGGCGCGCTCGTTCTCGTAGCCGATCGACCACCACGGGCGGCCCTGGTCGGCCGCCTTCGCGATGATCTTGTCGTCGATGTCCGTGACGTTCCGGATGAACGTCACGGCGTACCCGCGGTACTCGAACCACCGGCGCATGATGTCGAAGTTGAGCCCCGACCGGATGTGCCCGATGTGCGGGGCCGCCTGCACGGTGGCACCGCACAGGTAGATCGAGACACAACCCGGCGTGATGGGGTCGAAGTCACGGATCTGCCGGGCGCTGGTGTCGTACAGGCGAATAGTCACGCCTCCAGGGTAGTGGGCAACCGGCAGTGCGCTGCGCCGCTCGGGACGAAGGGCCACGAATTCGTGACACGTGGCCGCGCCGCCGGGCCGGGGCGCCCGATGGGGGTGAGGGGCACGGGTTCGTCGGCGGGTGCGGGTGGGTCGTGGGGCCTCCACTCACGCGCACCCGCCGGCGAGAGCGGCACCCCCACCCCGCCGGGCGCCCGGCGACTCAGACCCGCGCGACCAGCGCCGTGGCGACCGCCATCAACCCCTCGCCGCGCCCGGGGAACCCGAGCCCGTCCGTCGTGGCGCCGGAGACGGAGACCGGCGCCCCGACCACCTCCGACAGCACCTTCTGGGCCTCGTCCCTCCGCTTGCCGATCTTCGGCCGCGGCCCCACCACCTGCACCGCCACGTTGCCGATCACGAACCCCGCGTCCCGCACGATGCGCGCGGCCTCCGCGAGGAGGGTCACCCCGGACGCCCCGGACCACTCGGGCCGGCCCGTGCCGAAGTGCTGTCCCAGGTCACCGAGGCCCGCCGCGGAGAACAGCGCGTTGCACGCGGCGTGCGCCACGACGTCCGCGTCGGAGTGCCCGGCGAGTCCCGGCCCCTCCCCCTCCCACTTCAGCCCTGCGCACCACAACTCCCGCCCTTCCTCGAAGGCGTGGATGTCGGTGCCGATGCCGACCTGCGGGAGCACCACAGCGGGCGTCTCAGAAGCCATCGTTCAGCCTCCTGCGGGCCAGGACCGCCTCGGCGAGGACCAGGTCGAGCGGGCGGGTCACCTTGAACGCCTCCTCGTGCCCGGGCACGACCACGACCCGCGCCCCGAGCCGCTCCACCATGCTCGCGTCGTCGGTGACCTCTCCGGTGACCGTCTGGTGCGCCCGGACCAGGGTCTGCCGGTCGAACCCCTGCGGCGTCTGCACCGCCCGCAGCCGCGCCCGTTCCGGCGTGGCGACGACCGGCTCCGGCGCGCCGGGCGCGGCCGCCGGCGCGACCTCCTTGACCGTGTCGGCGAGCGGCAGCGCGGGCACCACGGCCGGCGCCCCGTCCCGTACGGCCTCGATGACGGAGTCGACCGTGTCGACCGGGACGAGCGGGCGCGCCGCGTCGTGCACCAGCACGATGTCGTAGCCGGGCGGCAGCGCGTCGAGGCCGAGGCGCACGGACTCCTGCCGTGACTCACCGCCGGGTACGACGAGGAAGTCGGTCCGCTCGGGCAACGCGTGCGCGTCGAGCAGGGACTTGACCTCGGCGGCACCGTCGGGCGGCGCCACGACGACGACGAGGGAGACGGCGCGGGACGCGGCCATGGCCCGTACCGCGTGGATGAGCATGGGGGTGCCGTTCAGTGCCCGTAGTGCCTTGGGGGCGCCCGGACCGAGGCGTACGCCCCGGCCGGCGGCCGGGATCACGGCCGCCGTACGGGCTCCCGCGCCGGTCCCGGAGGGCGAAGGACGCGAATCGTCAGACATCGGTTCCTGTCAGGTTTGTGTGCTCGGCCTACGTGGGTATGGCCACAGCGTGCCGGGCGCGACATCTTGACCGGACCCTTCCGTGACATCTGGTCGAGCCAGCTGCCCGGGCCCGGCACGCCCAGTATCGGGGACCCCACCCCGTCGTACGGCATCCGGTTCGGCGACCGGGTACGAACATGCCGCAGCGCCCGGCGACACATCGTCTGTCATCGGGCACCGCGGCATTTCGTTTGCTGCGCTGAGCGGCTGAGCGGGCTGGCTGCCTGCCTCAGTCAGTTCAGGACGCGAGGACCTCGTCCAGCAGGGCCTCGGCCTTGTCCTCGTTGGTGTTCTCCGCGAGGGCGAGCTCGCTCACCAGGATCTGGCGGGCCTTGGCGAGCATGCGCTTCTCACCGGCGGACAGTCCGCGCTCGCGCTCACGACGCCACAGGTCACGGACTACTTCCGCGACCTTGATGACGTCGCCGGAGGCGAGCTTCTCCAGGTTTGCCTTGTAGCGGCGCGACCAGTTAGTGGGCTCTTCGGCGTACGGTGCGCGCAGCACCTCGAAGACCCGGTCCAGGCCGTCCTGACCGACCACGTCACGCACACCCACGAACTCCGCATTGTCCGCCGGTACGCGCACCGTCAGGTCACCCTGGGCGACCTTGAGCACCAAGTAGGTCTTGTCCACGCCTTTGATCTGGCGAGTTTCGATGGCCTCGATCAGCGCGGCCCCGTGATGGGGATAGACCACGGTGTCGCCAACCTTGAACGTCATGTGACAGGTACCCCTTCCGTGGCTATCCAGGGTAACACGGATACGACGCGTTCTGAATGGCGTTTTCGCAGGTCAGGGCATATCTCGGGGCTTGACAACAGCGACAGGAACGTGCTGCGAGGGGCGAACGGAAGTGGGTATCCGCAGGTCGGAGCGGCTCTCCGGGCGGAGTGAAACGCGTACGCTACACGCATCCGGAGGACTCCTCGACTGTCCGAACGTCCTACTTTGTCCGACTCCAAGTGTGCGACTTCCGTTACTCCGTTCGGTGGGCGGAGTCGGGTACGAGACGAATCCGGAATTGATCAAGGAGTTAGATCTCCGGGAGATGTTCCGCCGTTACCGGATCGTGTTCGGGAGGGGTTCCGGGGCCGTTCCGGCGGGGTTCTGCGGAGGTTCTGGCGGCTGATCGATTTTCCGTGCCGGCCGGCATTCCTTGCCGGAAATCGAGCGGCGGCGGGAAGGGATCGGTGGGGGTTATGTGAATGCCGGACGAGGCCGCGGGTGACCCGTCCGCCAATTGCTTCCGGTGACTCGCCGGGCACTTGGGGAGGGTCGGGTGCGGCCGTGATGGGGCGGCTCGGTAACCTAAGCCCGCTACCGATCACGTATCGCCCACGTTCAAGGAGTTGCCGCCGCCGTGAGCAGCAGCCTTCGACGCGGCGCACTCGCCGCCGCCGCCCTCGCGTTCTCGATCGCCTCGCTCGCCGCGTGCAGCGCCGGCAGCAACGCCCAGACGCTCCAGATCAAGCCGGACAACGCGGCGACGACCGTGGGGGACATCAAGATCCAGAACGCGATCGTGGTGACCCAGCCGGACGCCGCGGCCAAGGGCCCGGCGGTCGTCTCCGCGACCCTGTTCAACGGCTCCACGAGCGACCAGACGCTGGACTCCGTCACCGTGGAAGGCGCCGGCACCGCCGAGATCACCCCGGTCAAGGGCGAGGGCAAGGGCGGCAAGGTCGTCGTCCCGGCCGGCGGCTCCGTCATCCTGGGCGGCGAGGGCAACGCCTCCGCCGTCCTGTCGGCCATCGGCTCCTCCGTCCAGAACGGCAACGCCCAGAAGGTCACCTTCACCTTCAGCGAGACCGGTGACGTGAGCCTGCGCGCCTTCGTCGTCCCCGCCGAGCACTACTTCGAGAAGTGGGGGCCGACCGAGATCCCCGAGGCCCCGGCCACGAGCGCCACCCCGTCCGACGAGGCCTCCGGCTCGCCGTCCGCCTCCGGCTCGCCGGACGAGGAGGGCGCCGCCGAGGAGGAGGGCACCGCCGCCGGCTCGTCCGGCTCCCCGTCCGCCTCCGAGTCCGAGGCTGCCTCCGGCAACTGAGCGCCGTACACCCGACGCATCACGAAGGGCGGCACCCCCACGCGGGGTGCCGCCCTTCGTCGTACGGCGGAGCCGGCAGGCCATGGCCCCCTCCGGCCGACGGACGGACGCCGGCGGACGGATGCACACGGACGGACGCAGACGGCCGGATGCCGACGGCCTGGGGTCGCCGACGGAAGTCGCCGGCCTACGGCTCGAACTTGTAGCCGAGGCCCCGCACCGTGACCAGGTATCTCGGCGCGCCGGGGTCCGGCTCGATCTTGGCGCGCAGGCGCTTGACGTGAACATCGAGGGTCTTGGTGTCGCCCACGTAGTCGGCTCCCCAGACACGGTCGATGAGCTGCATGCGCGTCAGCACGCGGCCCGCGTTGCGCAGCAGCATTTCGAGCAGGTCGAACTCCTTGAGGGGGAGGTCGACCTTGGAGCCGGAGACGGTGACCACGTGACGGTCGACGTCCATACGGACGGGACCGGCCTCCAGCGCGGCCGGGGTGACCTCCTCGGGCTCGCCGCGGCGGCGCAGTACGGCCCGGATACGGGCGACGAGCTCGCGCGAGGAGAAGGGCTTGGTGACATAGTCGTCGGCTCCTATTTCCAGGCCCACGACCTTGTCGATCTCGCTGTCCTTGGCCGTGACCATGATCACCGGGACATTGGAGCGGCTGCGCAGCTGACGGCAGACCTCGGTGCCGGGCAGGCCGGGCAGCATCAGGTCGAGGAGCACGAGGTCGGCGCCGTTGCGCTCGAACTCGTCGAGTCCGTCGGGGCCGGTGGTCGCGATGGCGACCTCGAAGCCCTCCTTGCGGAGCATGTAGGACAGGGCGTCGGAGAAGGACTCCTCGTCCTCGACGACGAGCACTCGGGTCACGGAAGGACCTCCGGGGCGGGATGCGGTTCGTACGGGGATGACTCGGTGTGCGGTTGCCCGTCCTCGTCGACGAGGTCCGGGTGGTGCGTTGCGCGGTCGCGGGAGGCGCCCGCCTCCGGCAGCCTGAGGGTGAACGTGGAGCCCTGGCCCTCCGAGCTCCACACCGTGACCTCCCCGCCGTGCGAGGCCGCCACGTGTTTGACGATCGCGAGTCCGAGACCCGTGCCGCCGGTCTGGCGGGAACGGGCCGGGTCGACGCGGTAGAAGCGCTCGAAGATGCGCTCCTTGTCCTTCTCGGAGATGCCGATGCCCTGGTCGGTCACGGCGATCTCGATGAAGTCCCCACCGGGTGCGGTCACCGTGCGGGCGGCTACGCCGACACGAGTGCGGGCCGGGGAGTAGTTGACGGCGTTCTCGACGAGATTGCCGAGGGCGGCGGCGAGCTGGCCGCGGTTGCCCCACACCTTCAGCTCGGCGGTGCCGCCGGCGGCGATGGTGATCTGTTTGGCGCCGGCCTGGTGGCGGCACCGGTCGACGGCCTCGGCGACCAGCTCGTCCACCCGGACGGGCTCGGCGTCCTCCAGCGGGTCGTCGTTCTGCACCCGGGAGAGGTCGATCAGCTCCTGCACCAGGTTGGTGAGCCGGGTGGCCTCGATCTGCATCCGCCCCGCGAAGCGCTCCACCGCTTCCGGGTCGTCGCTGGCGCCCATGACGGCCTCCGAGAGGAGGGACAGGGCACCGACCGGGGTCTTGAGCTCGTGGCTCACGTTCGCCACGAAGTCGCGCCGTACCGCTTCGATGCGACGGGCCTCGGTGAGGTCCTCCACGAGCAGCAGCACGAGCCGGGAGCCCAGCGGAGCGACGCGCGCCGAGACCGCCAGGGCCTCGCCGCGCCCGGTGCCGCGCCGGGGCAGGTCCAGCTCGACCTGGCGTATCTCGCCGTCGCGGCGGGTGTCGCGCGCCATCTGGAGCATCGGCTCGACGGCGAGCTTCCCGCCACGCACCAGCCCGAGGGCGTACGCGGCGGAGCTGGCCTTGACGACGGAGTCGCCCTCGTCGAGCACCACGGCGGAGGAGCGGAGCACGGAGAGCACGGTGTCCACGCCGGGCGGCAGCACCGCGTCCGTGTGCAGGGAGGTCCTGGTCGGACGCGTCTGCTCGCGCTCGCTGAAGCGGAACGCCAGCATGGCGATGACGCCGGTGAGCACACCGGCGATCGCAGCCGCTGCGGCGACCGCCGCGTTCACGTCCATGCATCCAGGTTAGGCACGAGGTCGGACATCCCCACAGCTCCCGAGGGGCGACCTCGAACACTCGTCGCCCAGAGTTCACCTTGGAGCCAGTGATGGTTCATTTGGGGTGGCGGAAACGGACGCGTACAGGCCGGAACGTGGGAGCGTGGGGTTCATCCGGGCCCCCCGGGCCGGCATCCGCTAGGTCCGGCGGAACGGCGGTCGCGCCTTCGCACGGGCACGGCTGCCGTCGATGTGACGGTACGGCTTCCGAAAACGGAACACGACCGTCGTCGACAGGGCGGTACGGCTCCCGCAACGGAGGACGGCTACCGCCGGGTGGCGGCAGGGCTTCCGGAGAATGGGGGCACGGCCGTCGGTGTGGCGGCACGGCTTTCGGGCACGGCCTTTTCGGAAACCCACGAGCAGACGCACGTAAGAGAGGGACACCCTGATGCGGGACGCGTACCACGAGGAACTTGACTCGATCGGTGAGGGCCTGGTCGAGATGGCCCGACTGGTGGGGTCGGCGATCGGACGCGCCACGACGGCGATCCTCGACGCCGACCTGAAGCTGGCGGAGAGCGTGATCGAGGCCGACCAGAAGGTCGACGACCTTCAGCACGACCTGGAGGCCCGCGCGATAGCCCTGCTGGCCCGCCAGCAGCCGGTGGCGACGGACCTTCGTATCGTCGTGACCTCCCTGCGTATGTCCGCCGATCTGGAGCGCTCCGGCGACCTCGCCCAGCACGTCGCCAAGCTCACCCGGCTGCGCTTCCCCGAGCGGGCGGTCCCGCGCGACCTGCACGCCACGATCCTGGAGATGGGCCAGCTCGCGCAGCGGCTCATGGCCAAGGCGGCCGAGGTCATCATCACCAAGGACGTCGACCTGGCGCTCCAGCTGGAGCAGGACGACGACGCGATGGACCTCCTCCACCGCACGCTCTTCCAGCACCTGATGGACGACCGCTGGAAGCACGGCATCGAGACGGCGGTCGACGTCACCCTCCTCGGCCGCTACTACGAGCGCTTCGCCGACCACGCGGTCTCCGTCGCCAAGCGCGTGGTGTACCTGGTGACCGGCGAGCACGCGGACGAGCTCCAGGCCGAAATCCAGCCGGTGACCGGGGTCGAGGGGGCGTAGGGCTCCCGGGGGAGCGGGCGAGGCGGTTTCCGCGGCAGCGTGACGGAGGGCTCCGGGGGTGGGGTGCCGGCGGCTGGGTGGCGCCTCCCGTGGGTGCTCCGGAGGGCGTGCGGTCCTGGTGGAAGGGCGGGCGCGTGGAGCCTACGCCGGGTGTACGGACGCCTCCGTGCGCCGTTGATGCGCCCGGCTGAACCGGCATGCAATGGGGCATCCAATGGGCACAGGCACCAGCCTTCGAGGAGGGACCATGGCCGAATCCCCCGCCAGCCCCAGCACGCCCGACCCGACGCAGACCCGGGACACCCAGCAGCCAGCCGACATCAAGTCCCTGCCCCTGTTCGGCGCCTGCGGCTGCGGTTCCGGCTGCGCGTGCGGGTGCCAGTCCGGCAATCCGTGCCAGTGCGGCTGAGCGGCACGCGGTCGCGCCTGTCCGGGTGAGGGACGCACCGATCCCTCCCGCGGACGCTGGAGAAGGGGCCTGTCCCAGGACGGGCCCCTTCTCCCTTCGCCGTGTTGCGATGCCCGGGGTTCGGGTCGCGCCTGCACCGCGGGGCCCGCCACGCCCGGCGTTCGGGTCGCGCGCCCGCGTGGCAGGGCCCGCCACGCCCACCGGCGCGGTCAGCCCGCGCGGCAGTACGCGAATGGGCGCAGCATGGTGGTACGGCCAGGAAAGAAGGAGGTGCGAGGCCATGGCGAAGTTCATGGACGTCCACCACGGGATGAAGGGCATCACCGCCGAGCAGCTGCGAGAGGCGCACAATGCCGATCTCGCCATAGAGAAGGACGAGCGGGTCCACTTCGAGCGCGCCTGGGCCGATCCCGAGTCCGGCACGGTCTACTGCCTCTCCGAGGCCCCGTCCGCCGAAGCGGTCCAGCGCATCCACGAACGCACCGGCCACAAGGCGGACGAAGTCCACCCCGTCCCGCTGACGGTCTGACCCCACCCGCCGCCGGGAACGCGGGAGTGCCTCCCGCCGGGCCGGCCCACCCCGCCGGACACCCCGTCGGCGCGGCGCCCGGCGGCTGCGCCGAGGTCGCCTTGCGGCGATTCCCGGCCACTGTTCACGGCCTGGACGGCCCCGGGCACGGGCCGGGCACGGCGTGGGCGCGCCCCCGGACACGGCTCGGCGTAGGCGCGCCCCCGGACACGGCTCGGCGTGGGCGCGCCCCCGGACACGGCTCGGCGTGGGCGCGCGGCCCCGGACACGGCTCGGGCACGGTGTGGGCGCCGCCCCCGGAACGGCCAGGGGTCCCCCGCCCGCCGCTGTGCCGTGGCCCCGCGGACGTGGGTGTCTCCCCGCGGCCGGATTCCATGCATCCGCCTCCTCCCGGCGGAGGCCGTCCGGGATCATGAGGCATGCGTCCGGATGACTGGCACCTCACTGACGACGTCGACGAGTTCCTCGCCCGAGCCGGGCGGTTCCTGCGCTCGCGCCCCGCCCTGCACACCACGCCGCTCTCGGTCACGGAGAAGCTCCGCACGCTAGGGGCGGACGCGTACGAGGGCCGGTTCCCCGTGCTCGGCAGGCTGGAGCGAGGGGGCGAGGTCGAGGCCACGTTCTTCCGCTTCCCGTCCCGCGGGATGAACGTCACCCCGCTCACCCCGGAGCAGGCCGACACCCTCGCGGCCCGCCTGGTGGCCCTGGGGTGGGCCCTGCCGTCCGTCACCGCCGACGAGGACACGGCGACGGCCTTCACGGAGGCCTGGCACCGGCACACGGGCGCGACGGCGACGCCCCGTGTCCGGCTGCGTCTGTACCGCCTCGGCACGCTCACCCCGCCGGACCCGCACCCGGAGGGCCGGGGCCGACTCGTGGGCGAGGGGGACCAGGAGCACCTCATGCAGTGGTGCCGTGAGTTCGCAGCGGACGTCGAGGAGGACGTCACGATCGACGCCGCGTCGTGGGCGCACACCCGCTTCGCCGAGAAGCGCTACACGTACTGGGAGACCCCGGACGGCACCCCCGTCTCCATGGCGGGCGTGAACCCGATGGTCGCCGGCATGGCCCGGGTGGACCCCGTCTACACCCCGGCCCACCTCCGCGGCCGGGGCTACGCGGCCGCGGTGACGACCGAGGTGAGCCGGGCCGCCCTGACCGCGGGCGCCACGGACGTCGTCCTCTACACCAACGCGGCCAACCCCACCAGCAACGCCCTCTACCAGCGCCTCGGCTACGTCCGCCTCACCGATGTGGTGGTACACGACCTGGCCGCAGGCTTCGCCCCCGGACAGGCCTCTTGCACCCCCAAAGGCGAGAAAGGGGCATAGCAATGATGAAGCACATGGGACGGGTAGTGGCGGCCGCGCTGCTCGCCGCGGCCGGCATCTTCGGCGCCTCGGCCCATGCCTTCGCCGATCCGAAGCCTCCCACCAACGGGGGCAACGGAGCAGGGCAGAGCGGCCAGTGCACGGGACCCGCTTCCGAACGTCCGACCTCTTGCCAGAGCCCTGGGGGTGTGAGCGACCGGTAGGCGGGCCGCGCATGACCACCGCCCCACACATGGCCCCGGAGTCTCCTCCGGGGCCTTTGGTTCCCCGGACATCCGTTACCGCCGGCTCCGTCCCCACCGGTCCGCCAGCACCGCGGACATCACTTCACCACGATGCTGTCCCCGGACGACGTCGACGGCCCGGTGGTGGTGTTCCCGTAGTACACCCAGCGCCACGTACCCGTCCTGGAGGCCTTCACGGTCGTCCTCAGATCACCCGAGCCGTTCGCGTACACCTTCTTCACCGTGGTGTAGGAGGCGGTGCCGGCAGGCTTGAACTGCAGGCTCACCAGGCGGCCTCCGTAGGAGGCGTACTTCCTGGTCTCCCAGTTGGCCCGAGTGACCTTCCCGGTCACGGTGATGGTCCCGTCCTTGGACACCGGTTCGGGCGAGGCGTTCACGGACAGGCGGGAGTTGCGCTTGACGCGGACCGTCAGATCCATGCCGTCGGTGTCACCACCGCCACCCTCGAAGTACGCCTCGGCCCCGACCTTCCAGACCCCGGCCTCGCTGTTACGCATGTCCCACACGCTCGGGTCGAAGTACATCGTCTCCTTGAAGTCGCAGACGCCCGGGCTCACCTTGATGCAGTCGCTCGTCTCGACGGCGTGCCACAGCCGGTCACCCGCACCACCCCGGTACAGGAACACCGCCGGCCACTTCCACTTGTGAGTGGTCGCCATCCGGAAGGACGCGGGCACCGCGACCTCCTTCGACACCCCGATCACAATCGGCTTGCCGCCGTTCACCTGGACACGGGTGAACGAGACCCCGCCCTCGGCCGCCCCGGCCGGCGCCGCAGCCACGGCCGTGAACACCGCCGCCGCACCACCGGCTACGACGACTCTCCAGAGCTGCTTCCCCACCTGATCCCCAATCTCCTTACGGAAAGGCACCGAAGGCTCATCCCTCCAGCGCCTTACAGACGGCCGGCATCCGCACGGGGTTGTACACCCGCGAATCACAATGGGGCATCAGACGGTCCCCGCCTTGCGCGAGGCGAGAGGCCGGTACGGTGCCCGGGATCCCGGCGATCGCCATGAGGCTCGCGGTGGAGGAACCCCTCCCCAGTCGGCCATGCACGGGCCGAGGGCGGCTTCCGGAGGAATCCTCCTCGGTACACGTGCACGGGGCGTGTCGTCGGGCTTGGCCAAGTTGCCTGCATGACTGACAGTGATCCGCTTGTGCCGGCACTCACCGGCCTGCTCGCCGACATCGTGTGGTGGCTGGAGAGCTGCGGGGACGAGGAAGTGGCTCCCGACTCCGCGGTAAAGATGATGGAGAGCCTGGGCTGGGTGCTCCTGCAACTGCCTTCAGACCAACGCCGACTGCTCTCGCAGGTGCTCCACGGCCCGAGGGGCCTGATCCCCGGAGCGTGAGGTCTGCGGGCGGTGCGGCAGGATGCTCGGACCTGGTTACTTCGGGAGGGAATCCATGGACTCCACGGATGGCGTCGTCGATCTGATCCACCTGGCCGACAAGCCCGGCACCAGCGGTCACAGTGTCTCCGTGCGCGTCCTGGGCCGATATCAACCCGGAATCCTGACCGGCCACGACTTCCTCGACTGCGAGATCGCCATCGTGGCGGAATCCGTCAACGCCACCTTCTCGGTGACTCTCCTCCCTGAGGACCTGGAGGACTGGGAGGACGCCTTGGCAATCCTGGAGTCCGGTCAGTTCGCCATGTGGCTCAACTCCGGGCGGACTCCCTCAATGAAGTTCAAGCCTGACGAGAGCCGCGGTCTCTGGGTGTCTGTTCACGACGGGCCGTCGTCAGGGGTCACTGTCACCGTGCCGCTGTTCGCACCATCGGGAACATGGGCCAGCGAGCAGCGTGCCCTACTCGCCCGAGTGCGCGAGGTCTTCCCTAGCGAGGTCGTCGAGACATCACCTGGTGCCTACGAGTGGCGGTGTGCCGGAAACGCCTGACGGCCCGGCCAGGCAACTGACGGCCCAGAGAGGGCCCAGCCCCACCAAGAAGCCCCCTACCAGCGGACAATCCGCAGGTAGGGGGCTTAATCAGCTCTAGTTACTTCTTCTTGCCCTGGTTCTTGACCGCCTCGATCGCCGCGGCGGCCGCCTCGGGGTCGAGGTACCTGCCGCCGGGGGTGACCGGGGTGAAGGCGGCGTCGAGTTCGTAGTAGAGGGGGATGCCCGTGGGGATGTTCAGGCCCGCGATGTCGGCGTCGGAGATGCCGTCGAGGTGCTTGACGAGGGCGCGGAGGCTGTTGCCGTGGGCGGCGACGAGGACCGTGCGGCCCGCGAGGAGGTCCGGGACGATGCCGTCGTACCAGTACGGGAGCATGCGGACGACGACGTCCTTCAGGCACTCCGTGCGGGGGCGCAGCTCCGGCGGGATCGACGCGTAGCGGGCGTCGCCCGACTGGGAGTACTCGGTGCCGTCCTCCAGCGGGGGCGGCGGGGTGTCGTACGAGCGGCGCCACAGCATGAACTGCTCCTCGCCGTACTCGGCGAGCGTCTGCGCCTTGTCCTTGCCCTGGAGGGCACCGTAGTGGCGCTCGTTGAGGCGCCAGGAACGGTGGACGGGGATCCAGTGGCGGTCCGCGGCCTCGAGGGCCAGCTGGGCGGTGCGGATCGCGCGCTTCTGGAGGGAGGTGTGGAGCACGTCGGGCAGCAGGCCGGCGTCCTTCAGCAGCTCACCGCCGCGCATCGCCTCCTTCTCGCCCTTCGACGTGAGGTTGACGTCCACCCAGCCGGTGAACAGGTTCTTCTCGTTCCACTCGCTCTCGCCGTGGCGGAGGAGGATCAGCTTGTACGGTGCGTCGGCCATGGCCCCGAGCGTAATAGACGGGCGGGAGACGTCGCCCATATGGCCGACAGGCGGACAGTTCCGGCGGGCGGACGGTCCCGTCGGCCGGCGGTTTCGGCCTGCAGGCGGACGGTCGTGGCGGGCGGTCGCCGGGGCCTCGCGGCGGGCGCTCTCGGCTCGCCTCGTCAGTTGACGGTGTCTGTTAATTGGGTGGTCCGGCGCGCGCCCCCGTTCGTAAGTTGTGTTCACCGCTTCAGCCGCTTACGTCGTGGGGGACCGTCATGCCACTCGCCGCTGCCAGACGCGCTGTCCGGGAGTCCGTCTCGGGGCTGCCCCGTGAGTTCTGGTGGCTGTGGACGAGCACGCTGGTCAACCGGCTCGGCGCGTTCGTCGCCACGTTCATGGCGCTCTATCTGACGCTCGACCGCGGCTACTCCGCCTCGTACGCCGGTCTGGTCGCCTCTCTCCACGGCCTCGGCGGTGTCATCTCCTCGCTCGGCGCCGGCGTCATGGCCGACCGGCTCGGGCGGCGGCCCACCCTGCTGATCGCCCAGGCCTCCACGGCCTTCTCCGTCGCCCTGCTCGGCTTCGTGAAGGACCCCGTCGCCATCGCCGCCGTCGCCTTCCTCGTCGGCGCCACCAGCAACGCCTCCCGGCCGGCGGTGCAGGCGATGATGGCGGACATCGTGCGGCCCGAGGACCGCGTGCGCGCGTTCTCCCTGAACTACTGGGCGATCAACCTCGGCTTCGCCGTCTCCTCCATGGCCGCCGGTTTCATCGCCGAGGTGAGCTATCTCGCCGGCTTCCTGATCGAGGGGGGCATGACCCTCGTGTGCGCGATCGTCGTCTTCCTGAAGCTGCCGGAGTCGCGGCCCGAACGGACGACGGCGGAGAAGGCCGCCGCCGACGAGGTCGGCCTCGGGACCGTGCTGCGCGACCGGCGGTTCATGAGCGTCGTCGGGTTGTCCTTCCTCGTCGCGGTGATCTTCCAGCAGGGCTCGGTCGGACTGCCGGTCGCCATGGGCGAGGCGGGCTTCTCCCCCGCCGACTACGGCCTCGCGATCGCCGTCAACGGCGTGCTGATCGTCGCGCTCCAGATCCCGGTCACGCGTTTCATCGAGCACCGCGACACCGGGCGGCTGCTCGTCATCTCCTCCGTGCTCGCGGGGTACGGCTTCGGCCTCACCGCCTTCGCCGGCTCGATCGGCGTCTTCGCCCTCACCGTCTGTGTGTGGACCCTCGCCGAGATCGTCAACGCCCCCACCCAGACGAGCCTCGTCGTCCGCCTCTCCCCCGTCCACGGCCGGGGCCGCTACCAGGGCATGTACACCATGTCCTGGTCCGTCGCCGCCCTCGTCGCACCCGTGATGTCCGGTGTGGTCATCGACCGGTGGGGCGCGGAGTGGCTGTGGGGGCTGTGCGCGGTGGTGGGGACCGTGGCGGGCGCCGGTTACTGGCTGCTGATGCGGGGGACGCCGGAAGGGCCGGAGGGAGTCGAACCGGTGGACGACCTGCCCGCCGAGCAGGCCGCCGCCGCGACCCCGGAGGCCGGTGCCGGGCTGGGTTCCGCCTGAGTCGTCCGCCGGAGTAATCCGCCGGAGATCAGCTCTGGCCGGCGGTCCCGCGGCCCCCCTCGTCCCGTGTCAGGTGGCTGAACGCGTCCAGGTTGTGTGTCGGTTCGCCGCGCGACACACGCCAGGCGTACTCCTTGCGGATCGCGGTGGCGAAGCCCAGCTCCAGGAGGGTGTTGAAGGCGCCGTCCGCCGCCTCCAGGACCTGGCCGAGGAGGCCGTCGATACTCTCCGGCGTGACGGCGGCGAGCGGCAGCCTGGCGGTGACGTACACGTCGCCGAGCTGGTCGACGGCGTAACTCACGCCGTACAGCTTGAGGTTGCGCTCCAGGAGCCAGCGGTGGACGCCGGCCTCGTTCTCGTCGGGGTGGCGGATCACGAAGGCGTTGAGGGAGAGGGAGTGCCTGCCGACGAGCAGGGAGACGGTCGTGGAGAGTTTGCGCGTGCCGGGCAGCTTCACCACGTAGGCGCCGGGACCGGGACTCTCCCACTCCAGCTCGGCCTCGGTGAGGACCTGCTCGATGATCGCCGCTGCGTCAGCCATGGGGCGAGCCTACCCGCCGGTAGGGGGTTGGGTACGGCCACGGCGGGCGTACGGCCGCCGCTCCGCGTACCGGCGTTGGCGCGAGCCCTCGGCCGTGGGCTCTGGGCTCTGGGCTCTGGGCTCTGGGCTCTGGGCTCTGGGCTCTCAGCCGCAAGCCAACAGCCAGCGGCCGTCAGCCGTCAGCCGTCAGCCGTGGGCCGTCAGCCGTGGGCCCTCGTCCCGCAAGCCCTCGTCCCGCAAGCCCTCGGCCCTCGGCCCTCGGCCCTCAGCCGTGGACCCGCAGCCCGTGCCGTCGGTGATCGTGGGTCGCCGCCGTGTACACGTCGGCGGTGGCCCGCGCGGCGGTGTCCCAGCCGAAGGACTCGGCGTGGCGGGCGGCGGCCTCGCCCATGCGGGCGGTGAGTTCGGGGGTGTCGGCGAAATCACGCAGCACGCGCGCGTACGCCGCAGGATCGTGCCCCTGGACCAGGAAGCCGGTGTGCCCGTCGCGCACCGCGACCGGGAGGCCGCCGACCGCGGCGGCCAGCACCGGCGTACCGGCCGCCTGCGCCTCGATGGCGACGAGGCCGAAGGACTCGCTGTAGGACGGCATGACCAGCACGGACGCCGCCCGGAACCAGTCCGCGAGCTGCTCCTGGCCGACCGGCGGGCGGAAGCGCACGACATCGGCGATACCGAGGCGGGCGGCCAGTTTCTGCAGCCCCTCCGGCTTGGCGAGCCCGCTGCCGCTCGGTCCGCCGACGACCGGCACGACGATCCTGGACCGCAGTTCGGGCCGCTCGCCGAGCAGGACGGCCACGGCGCGCAGCAGCACGTCGGGGGCCTTGAGGGGCTGGATGCGGCCGGCGAAGAGAGGGATCAGCGCGTCCTGGGGGAGGCCGAGGCGGGCCCGGGCCGCGGCTCGGCCGTCGGCCGGGCGGAAGCGTTCGAGGTTCACGCCGGGATGGACGACGGCGACCTTGGCGGGGTCGGCGTCGTAGTGCCGTACGAGTTCGTCGGCCTCCTCCGCGGTGTTGGCTATGAGGCGGTCGGCGGCCCGTACGACCTGGGTCTCGCCGATGACGCGGGCCGCGGGTTCG
Organism: Streptomyces sp. NPDC042364; assembly: GCF_056437585.1. Classification (NCBI taxonomy): domain Bacteria; kingdom Bacillati; phylum Actinomycetota; class Actinomycetes; order Kitasatosporales; family Streptomycetaceae; genus Streptomyces; species Streptomyces sp. NPDC042364. The sequence continues at coordinate 391,605 of NZ_JBWKAJ010000005.1, forward strand.
GGGGTGTCGCCCAGGGCGAGTGCGGCGTTCTTGACCTTCGCCATCGTGTGCATCGCGTGCACCAGCGGGACGCCCCAGCGTTCGGCGGCGAGCCAGCCGACGTGGCCGGAGAGCCAGTAGTGCGAGTGGACGAGGTCGTAGTGGCCGGGGCGGTGCCCCGCCCATGCCTGCATCACCCCGTGGGTGAAGGCACACAGCTGGGCGGGCAGGTCCTCCTTCGCCAGCCCCTCGTACGGGCCCGCGTCGACATGCCGGACGAGGACACCGGGCGCCAGCTCGACCTTCGGCGGGAGGGCCGCCGTCGTGGCCCGCGTGAAGATCTCCACCTCGATGTTGAGCTCCGCGAGCCGCTGCGCGAGCTCCACGATGTAGACGTTCATGCCGCCCGCGTCGCCCGTGCCCGGCTGGTGGAGCGGCGAGGTGTGCACGGACAGCATCGCCACGCGGCGGGGCTTCCTGTGCAGTCTCAACCGGGACGCGGCGGTCGGAGAGCGTCGCCCGAGCCTGCTGACGTAGTGGCTCACGTGGCGTTCCTCCTTGCTGCGGGCATGCCGTTCGGAGGGCATGCGGACCCTCTCGGCAGGGGGAACGCCGGACGAGGCGGTTCCATTTCCTCTTTGCAAAACAATTACCGACCATCGCTCAACCGTTCGACGACTGCCCGGATACGGGACCCCGGGGACCGATACGGGTGGCACGACGGGCCGGCGCCCCCCCCGAGGGCCCGGGGCGGAGCCCCGGGGAACGGCCGCCCCGCATACGCTCGGCCCATGGCAAGACCCGTCGGCACGGTGACCCGCGGCACCACCAACCCCAACCGTCTGCGCCGCATGGACCGCTGGATCGCCGCGACCCACGGCGCCGAACTCCGCCGTGCCGCCACCCCCCTCGCGGTGGACCTCGGCTACGGCGCCGCCCCCTGGACCGCGCTGGAGCTGCTGCGGCGCCTGCGCGCGGCGGCGCCCCGCACCGAGGTCGTCGGCATCGAGATCGACCCGGCCAGGGTGGCGGCGGCGCGGCCGTACGCGTGCGAGGGCCTGACCTTCCGGCACGGCGGCTTCGAGGTGCCGGTGCCGGGGCGCCCGGCCCTCATCCGGGCGGCGAACGTCCTGCGGCAGTACGACGAGGAGGAGGTCGCCGCCGTGTGGGAGCGGCTGTGCGCCCGCCTCGCACCGGCCGCCCCGCCGTCACCCGGCGGCCTGCCGGTCTCGACGGGCGGACTGCTCGTCGAGGGCACCTGCGACGAGATCGGCCGCCGCCACGTGTGGGTCGCCCTCGGCCCGGAGGGGCCCCGCACGGTCACCTTCGCCACCCGGCTCGGCTCGCTGGAACGCCCCTCCGACCTCGCCGAGCGCCTCCCCAAGGCACTGATCCACCGCAACGTCCCGGGGGAGCCCGTCCACGCCTTCCTCCGCGACTTCGACCGCGCCTGGGCCGCCGCGGCCCCGTACGCCTCGTACGGGGCCCGCCAGCGCTGGATCCGCACGATCCGCGATCTGCGCGCGGACTGGCCGGTGCGGGACGGGGTCGCACGCTGGCGCCAGGGCGAGGTGACGGTCGCCTGGGAGGCGCTGGCGCCCAGGGCCTGAGCGGCACCGGAACATCCTTAACTCCCCCCGGGCGCAATTCCGGTGACACGCCGCAACGTTCCCGCGGCACGAGGGAACGCTCCCGGTGAGTCGTTCGTCACACAGACGGGAGCCCGGTGATGCGGGCGGGAGCAGGGGGAAGGGAGTTTCCGCCCGCCTCTGTCGCATTGCGCGGCTCCGTGGCACGATCACCCAGGCGCCGGAAGTTACTGACGGTTAATCAGTTCGCTCCGGCGGGAGCCGTCGGTGCTGGAACGGGTTGGGGGCAAGGGGTATGGGCAAGCGGAGCCTGACCATGGCGGCCGTGGCCGTGGTCTGCGCGATGACCGTGCTGGGCACACCGGTCACCGCGTACGCGAGCCAGACGCGACCGACCGACCCGACCCCCACACCGGCCCCGTCGGGCACGGGCACCCCCGACGCGGACTCCGGGCCGGTCACCAACGAGGAGTTGGAGGCCGTACGCGCGAAGCTGGAGGACCTCTACCACGACGCGGCGGTCGCCACCGACGCGTACAACGCGGCGGAGGAGAAGGCCGACAAGCAGTCCGCCGAGCTCGTCGACCTGGCGAACGAGATCGTCAAGGGCCAGGAGAAGCTGGACGAGTTGCAGGACCTGATCGGCGCCGCGGCCCGCGCCCAGTACCGGGGCGGCAGTCTGCCGCCGGAGGTCCGGCTGTGGCTGAGCGAGAACCCCCAGGAGTTCCTGGAGGGCGCGGACCGGCTGCGGCAGGGGCAGTTGGCGACCAAGGGCCTGCTCGCCGAGATGAACCGCACGCAGGACGACCTGGAGCAGTACTCCAAGGACGCCTCCGCGCGCTGGGAGAAGCTCGAGGCGAACCGCAAGGCCAAGGAGAAGGCCAAGAAGAAGATCAAGAAGCAGATCGCCGCCGCCGAGAAGCTGGAAGCCGAGCTGGAGGACGACGAGCGGGAGCGGCTGGCCGAGCTGGAGGAGGACGTCGCACGGCAGTCACAGGCCGCCTGGCTGGACTCCGGCATCCTCGACGAGATCGACGGCAAGGCGTCGGAACAGGGCCGGAAGGCCGTGAAGTTCGCGACGGACCAGATCGGCAAACCGTACGAATGGGGCGCCGAGGGCCCCCGGACGTACGACTGCTCCGGCCTCACCAGCCAGGCGTGGATCGCGGCCGGCCGGAGCATCCCCCGGACCTCGCAGGAGCAGTGGCGGCAGCTCAAGCACATCCCCGTCGAGAACATGCGACCCGGCGACCTGATCATCTACAACGCCGACGCCAGCCATGTCGCCATGTACATCGGCGACGGCACGATCGTCCACGCCCCGCGCCCGGGGCGGACGGTGACGATCGCGGGTGCGGGTTCGATGCCGATCCTGGGGGTCGTACGCCCGGACGCGTGACCGGCGGACGCGGGGCGAGCAGCGCGCCGGGCCCCGCCCCCGGGGCGCCCGACCGTCACGCGAGCGGCCACAACTCGCCGGTGAGCGGCCGGTTTTCCACCTCCACCCCCTCCTCATTCCACCCGTAATCCACCGAAACCACCCGAACGCCCGAGCCGCGCGGCACCCAAGTGACCGACCGCACGTGACTCCCACCACCTTCGGCCGCCGCCTCGACCCCCGTCGCGTGACATTCGTCATCCCGGACGAAAGCCCTGTCATGTCCAAATGCGGTACGGGATGCGGCATATGACGGTGGCCGATTGCCCTTCGGCGCCTCGCCGAGCATTCCGTTGCGGCGGGGCCTGGCGCTAAGGTCCCCGTCGGTGGGTCGAGGTCCCTCGCCCCGCCCGTGCCCTCGGGGGGAGGGAAGGAACCCAAGACGATGCCCGTACCCGTACCGCGGCAGAGAGCGATCCCGGCCGTGGAGAGTGGTCAGGCGCACGCCGTGTCCGCACCCAGCGGCCCATCCGGAGAGGGGGCGGCCCTGAACGCCTCGGCCCAGGCCCCTGCCGACAAGTCCACACACCCGGCCGGTCCGTCCGGCGGTGCCGTCTCCCCGACCGGCCCCACCAACCTCACGGTGCTGCTGATCGAGGACGACCCGTCCGGTTCGCTCAACGTGCCCGAGTTGCTCGACTCCGCGGGCAAGCCGATCCGCGTCCGCACCGCCCGCAACCTCACCGAGGCCCAGCGGCTGCTGACCGACGACGTCAACTGCATCCTCCTGGACCTGGCGCTGCCGGCCCCGGGCCGCGTCCCCGACGCCCCGGCCGCCTCCGGCGGCGGCACCGCCACGGAGACCGTCACCGGCATCGACGAACTCTCCGTCCTCAAGCACGTCCTGGAGCTGGCCCCCCGCCACGCCGTCCTCGCCCTCACCGACTCCGGTGACGCCGAGCGCGGCGCGGAGGCCGTGCGGGTCGGCGCGCAGGACTATCTGTTCCGCGACGAGCTGGACGACCGCCTGCTGAGCCGCGCGATCCGTTACGCGGTGGAGCGCAAGCGGTCGGACACGGCCGAGCGCCGGCTCACGGAGTCCCGGCTGCGCGCCCAGGAGAACGCCCGCCTGGAGCGCGGCCTGCTGCCCACGCCCCTGCTGGAGGGTTCGTCCCTGCGGTTCGCCGCGCGCTACCGGCCGGGCCGTTCCCGGGCGCTGCTCGGCGGCGACTTCTACGACACCGTCCGCACCCCCGACGGCACGGTCCACGTCATGATCGGCGACGTCTGCGGGCACGGCCCGGACGAGGCGGCGCTCGGCGTGGAGCTGCGCATCGCCTGGCGGGCGCTGACGTTCGCGGGGCTGTGCGGTGACGAACTGCTCTCCACGCTCCAGCGCGTCCTGGAGCACGAGCGGGAGAACGACGAGATCTTCGCGACGCTCTGCACGGTCGACATCGCGCCCGACGGCCGCCGCGCGGGTCTGTGCCTGGCCGGGCACCCGTCACCGCTGATCGCCCGCCACGGCCGGGACGGCGCCGCCCCGCCGGCCGAACTGCTGCCGTACGACAACGGCGGCCCCGCTCTCGGCCTGCTGCCGAACGCGCGCTGGCCGCGCACGCAGATCGAGCTGGGCGCCGCCTGGAGCCTGATGCTCTACACGGACGGGCTGATAGAGGGCCGTATCGGCGAGGGCAAGGAGCGCCTCGGCCAGGACGGCATGGTCGCGATGATCCGCCGCCAGCTCGCCGCCGGCCTGCGCGGCGAGGAGCTGCTGCGCGCCGCGGTGAACGAGGTCCGCGACCTCAACGGCGGCGAACTCACCGACGACGTGGCCGTCCTCCTCCTGGACCGCGAGGGCTGACCCGAGCCGGTCCCTGCCGGGGGTCGGGGGTCGGGGATCGGGGGTCGGGGATCGGGGATCGGGAGTCAGGTCGCCCGGTGCGATGTGGAGACCGCGGAATACGCCCGCGGGATCACCGGCCGCGGGACCACGCCCGCGGGATCACCCGGCCGCAGCTTCACGCCCGCGGGATCACCGGCCGCCGTTGTACGGCCCGTACGGTCCGTCGCTGCTCGAGCCGCGGCTGCCGCCCCGGCCACCGCCGCCGGAGATCTGCCGCACCGCGGGGCGCACGTCGACGATGTAGACGATGCTGGCGATCAGGCCGATGATCGGCAGGAACGACAGGAGCGGGAACAGCAGGCTCACGACGAGCGCGATCCCGAGGATGATCAGCCAGAACACCTTGGTCTGCTTGTCCGTCGCCCGGAACGCGTCCTCGCGCCGGAACGTGGCGTCGATCAGCGCGAACGCGGCCAGGGCGATCACAGCGAGCTGCAGCAGCCCCATGAACCCGGCGAAGCCGTCCATCAGCATGCCGCCCACCACCCGTTCTCTTCGCTCTCGCGGTCACGGTCGTCCGAACAGTCCTACGGGCCCACCGTACCCGTAAGAACGGGCCGAACACCTCAAAGGTGCCCGGCCCGTCCCCGTACCGTGTCCTGCGGCGCCGCACCGTCGCCGGGCCGGCGCCTACCGCCTACTTGGCGGGCGGCGTGGTCTTCTTCGCGGTCGTCGGCTTGCGGACCGGAGCCTTCTTCGCGGCCGGCTTGGCGGCGGGGGCCGGCGCGGGCGCGGCCTTGGCCTCGGCGGGCTTCGCCGGCTCGTCCTTGACCGCGACCGGCTCGGCCTTGGGCGCGGTGTTCGGCTCGACGGCGATCGCGAGCTCCTCGATCTCCTCCGCGGCCTCGCCGCGCCAGGTGCGCACGGCCTGCTCACCGTGCTCGGCGACCCGCTCGTAGGTCTCGCGGGCCTTCACGGCGTATTCGGCGGCCACGCCGACACTGCGCAGCGCGAGGTCCTGGGCGCTCTCGCCGAGCTTCTTGAGGTCGGTGTCCAGGGTGCCGAGCAGCTCGGTGACCTTGGTCTGGAGGGTCTCCTGCGTCTCCTTGACCCGGGCGGTCGCCTTCTCCTGGACGGCCTTGGGGTCGGTGTTGCGCACGGCGTCGATCTTGGCCGGCGCCTCGGCGCGCAGCTGCTCGACGATGCCGGGCACCTTCTTGGCCTGCTGGAGGGCGAGGTCGGCGGTGCCGGCGGCGAAGTAGAGCGGCGTCGGGTCGGTAACGGCCTTGCGGATGTCGTCGGTGATGGCCATGGTGATGGTCCTCCGGGTCTGGCGTTCAGCTGAGGGTTCTGTGCGGGTCCGGCCCACGGTCGACGTCTGTGACGGGTTCGGCGTCTTCAACGGCTTCCACCTCTTCGACGAGGCCGGATCTCCGGTCTGCGGTTGTGTGATGCGCGGTCGCGCGGTGCTGCGGGTCCGTGCTCGTGCGGTTCCGTGCTCGTGCGGTTCCGTGCTCGTGCGGGTCCGTGCTCGTGCGGGTCCGTGGTCTGCGGTCGGCGTCTGCGGTCTGCGGTCTGCGGTCTGCGGGTCCATGGCTCGGTCATCTCGCCGTCAGCCGCGGACCGGCGTCGCCGGGGCCCGGGCCGGGGGTCCGTCCGGCGCCTTCGCCGGCCTCCGCCTCCGCCTCGGCGCGGGCCGCGTCCCGGACCGTGTCCGAGTCCTCGCCGTCGCCTATGAGGACCTCGAACCCGTTCTCCTTGCGGAAGGACTCGTAGATCTGCAGCAGCACCTGCTTCTGCCGCTCGTTCAGCGTGGGATCGGCGAGTATGACGGCGCGCGTCTCCACCTCGTCCCGGTCCCGCTCGGCGTCGAGGATGCCGGCCCGCACGTACAGCGTCTCGGCGGAGATCCGCAGTGCCTTGGCGACCTGCTGGAGCACCTCCGCGCTCGGCTTGCGCAGCCCGCGCTCGATCTGACTCAGATACGGATTGGACACCCCGGCGGCGTCGGCGAGCTGCCTGAGCGACAGCTGCGCGTTTCGCCGCTGTTCACGCAGGTACTCACCGAGATTGCCGACGTTGAGCGATGCCATGCCTCCACCATGCCCCACCCTTGCTAACTATTGCAAGCACCTGCTTGCAAAAGTGTGCCACGCCACGTCGGCCGACGAGCTTCTGTCCTGTCTCTGTGATGTGCGGGCAGTCTCGGAGATCTCCGGGCATCTGGGCTGACGTCTCGGTCATTCCCCGGGCATTTGGTGGGGGGTCTCGGTCTTCACCGACGCTCGCGGACACCCCCACGGCCGCAGGGTTGTCCTCCCGGTCCCACGACTGAGCACGTTCGCCTGTACACGCCTGGGACTTTTCTCGGTATGAACCGCTCCGGGATTGCTGGAGGCTCTGTGCGTTGACTCCAGCCGCAGGCTGGGGCTGGTGTTGAGCGTGGTGGTCGGTCTCGTGCTCGTGGGGCGGGATGACCCCCCGCGCGAGGTTGTTCAAGCGTGGGGGAGTTGGCAACCGACGGCAACGCCGCAGGTGTGCGCACCACGCCCCGCGGCCCAGGCGTGATCCAAACGACAGGTCCCAGCCGAGGCAGGACAGCTTCAATCAGGTTCGTCGGTGGTGATCACGCGTCCTCCGGCCCTGCACGCCGTCCTGATCGCTGGGGCTACTGTGTCGGGGTATGGACACGGGCCAGTGGTTGGCAGACACCCGCACCTCCTACGACACGGTCGCGGCCAGCTATGCCGACCAGCTGCGCGAGGTGCTGGCCGGGGAGCCCTACCTTCGCGCGGCTCTGGCGTTGTTCGCCGAGTCGGTGCACGCGACCGGCGGCGGGCCGGTGGCGGACGTGGGCTGCGGACCGGGACACGTCACCGCTCACCTGCAGCAGCTGGGCGTGGACGCGTTCGGCATCGATCTCTCACCCTTGATGATCGACGTCGCTCGGCACGACCACCCCGGCCTGCGGTTCGAAGTCGGCTCGATGACCGACCTCCACCTCGCCGACGCTTCGCTCGCCGGCCTGCTCGCCTTCTGGTCGCTGATACACGTCCCCGACGATGCCGTCCCCACGGTCTTCAGCCACTTCCACCGCGTGCTACGCCCTGGCGGACCACTACTGCTCGGTTTTCACGTCGGCGACGAGTCGAGGCTCAAGACGCGGGGCTACGGCGGTCTCCCGATGAACGTCCACGTCCACCGCCGCCAGCCTGACCAAGTGGCAACCCGGCTTCGCGACGCCGGCTTCACGGTCGAGGCCCACCTGCTCCTCGACCTCGACGAGAGCGTTCCAGGGGCGGTCCTCTTCGCACGCCGTCAGCCCTGAGAGGTGTCCCGTAGCCGGCCGGCAACCCGTATCCCCTGAGCACGTCAACGCCTGGCATTCGCGATCTTGTTCCTGCGGTCGTTCTGGTGGAGGGTGAGGCATGCTGATTCCGCCGACATTCGTTCTTGTCCACGGGGCGTTCGCGAACTCCTTCTCGTTCGCGCCGTTACAGGCCGAGCTCGCCCTGCTCGGGCACCGCTCGGTCGCGGTCGACCTCCCCGGGCACGGATTCGAGGCGACGTTCCCGGCGGCCTACCAGGCTCCCCAGGATCTCGACGCCCTCGCCGCGGAGCCGGGGGGCATCAAGGGCGTCACCCTCGCCGACAACGCCGCCCGTGTCATCGAGGTCCTCGAACGGGCCAAGCGGAACGGGCCCACCGTCCTCGTCTCCCACAGCCGGGGCGGCATCACGGCCACCGCCGCCGCCAACGCCCGGCCCGAGCTGATCGACCGGATCGTGTACGTCTCCGCCTGGTGCCCCGTCGATCTCGACGTGAACGACTACTACGCCCAGCCGGAGATGGCGGACGTCGACCTGGGGGGCTTCGCCGGCGCCCTCGTCGGGAACCCGGCGGAACTCGGGCTGCTCCGCACGAACTTCCGCACCGCCGACCCGGCGGCGCTCGCGGCGTTCAAGGGGGCGTTCGCGGCGGACCTCACCGATGACGAGTTCCGGACCTTCCTGAACACCTTCCAGCCCGACGAGAACCTCGACGTCGGCACGTCCGCCGACCGGGCACAGGCCGCGACCTGGGGGCGGATACCCAAGACCTATGTCCGTCTGGCCGGCGACGCCGGCATTCCGCCCGCCGCGCAGGACCGCATGATCCGCGAAGGGAACGCGCTCACCCCGGACAACCCGTTCGACGTCCGGACACTCGAAGGGAGCCATCTGCGCTGGCTCGTCCACCCGGAGCCCGCCGCCCAGCTGCTGGCGAGCCTCGCCGCGCACTGAGCCGGCCGCATATGGCGCGGGCAAGTCGACGACCAGTCCTCTTGTGCAACAACTCCTTCCAGATTCACGGGTGCTCGACGCCGAGAAGGCCGGCGAGACGCTGATGGACACCGCACCCGGCTCCACGAAGAAGCCAAGGCGATCGACACCACGCGCCTCACGCCGCAGGAGGCGGCCGCGCGGACCGCGGGGACCGTCACATGCTGAACGCCCGGCCCGAAAAGGCAAGTTCGCCTTGACAATCTCCAACTGTCAAGGCGTACTTGCCTCATGGCTCTCCCTGATCTGGACGATCTCATCGCGGAAGTGGACCGGAGATGCGACACCGCGCACCGCACCGGCGGACAGGAACAGCCCGACTGGCTCGCGCTCCTTGCCGTGGCCGCGCAACTCGCGGGTGAGTTGCAGGCGTTGGCGGACGACCTGGTCGAGGACTATGTCGAGCACTGTCGTATGCACGGCTCGTCGTGGACGGACGTCGGCGGGGCCCTCGGAGTGACCCGGCAGGCGGTGCAGCAGCGCTTCCACGCCCCGCACAAGCGCTACGGGCCCGAGACGATGACCGACGGGCTGCGTCAGGCCATGGTCCACGTGAAGCGGGCGGCGGTGCACCACCGCAACAACTACATCGGCACCGAGCACCTGCTGTGGGGGCTGACCGCGGAGGACAACGCCGCGACCCGGCTGCTGCGGGCCGCCGGGATCGCGCCCGAGACGGTTCACCGGTCGGTCGGCGACAGGCTGAGCATGGGAGCCTCGCAGGCGGCCGAGCGGATCGCCTGGACCCCGTACTCCCGCAAGGCGATCGCCATCGCCGAGGCACGGTCCGGGGAGCGGGGCGCCGACCTCATCGACTGCGACGACCTGCTGGCCGGGCTCGCCGGGGTCGGACGCGGGGTCGCCGCCGACATCCTGACCGAGGCCGGCTTCGATCCGGACGCCAACGCGCCCGCCGGCGCCTCCTCCGCCACCGCACCCACCACCGCGCCCACCGGCGCGACCGCCGGTGCCGCATCCGCCGACGGCGCCGTCCCGGGGTCCGGTTGATCACCGTCCGCCCATCCCCGTAAGGGAGTTGACTCGTAAGGTCTTGACCTCGACCGTGCTTGATCCGCGAGTCTTTGCGGGTGACTTCGCCTTGGACGACCCGCCTGCTGCCGCCCACCTACCGGCCCCTGTTCGGCCACACCGAGTTCCGGCGGCTGCTGCCGGCCCTGGCGGCCTCGGATCTCGGGGACGGGATGAGCGTGGTGGCCGTGGCCTGGCTCGCCGTGGAGATCGCGCCACCCGGCCGGTCCGGCCTGCTGGTCGGCGCCGCGATCGCCGCGTACGCGCTGCCCGGGGCGGTGGGGGCGCTGGTCTTCGGGCGGTGGCTGCGCCGGCTGCCCGCTCAGCGGCTGCTGGCGGCGGACAGCCGGCTCCGCGCGACGCTCCTCGGCTGCGTCCCGCTCGCCTGGCTTCTGGGGGTGCTGCACCCGGTCCTGTACGTCGTCCTGCTCGCCGGTTCGTCGGTACTGCACGCCTGGGGCAGCGCGGGCAAGTACTCCCTGCTCGCCCGGATCCTGCCGCCGGAGCAGCGGCTGGCCGCGAACGCCCTGGTCAGCTCCAGTTCCTCGGCATCGATCATCGTCGGCCCCGCGATCGCCGGGTTCCTGGCGACCGTGCTGAGTCCGGCCTGGATCATCGGGATCGACGCCGTGTCCTTCGCCGTACTCGCCTTCCAGGTCGGACGGCTGGGCGGCGCCGCGACGACCGCGGAGACGGCCGCGCCGGTCGACACGGGCCAGTCGGCGGCCGGGCTGCACCTGTTGCGCAGGCAGCCCGAACTGCTCGGGGTCCTTGCCCTGACCTGGTTCTTCAACTTCCTCTACGGACCGGTGGAGGTCGCGCTCCCGCTGCACGTGACCGCCGATCTGCACGCCGAGTCCAGTCTGCTCGGGCTGTACTGGACCGTCTTCGGGGTGGGTGCCGTCGTGGGCGGCCTCACCGTCGGCGCCCTGAGCAGGCTCCCGCTGTGGCCCGTCACCCTGGCGATCGTCGCCGGGTGGGGCGGGGTGCTGGTGCCGTTCGGGCTGGGCGCACCCGCCGCCGTCACCCTCGCCTGCTTCGCCCTGGGCGGTGTGATCTACGGCCCCTTCACCGCACTGTCCTACACGCTCTTCCAGGACCGTACGCCTCCGGCGTGGCTGACCACGGTCCTGGCGGCCCGGGGCGCCGCCCTGCTCACCGCCGCCCCCGTGGGCACCGCCCTCGGCGGCCCCCTCACCGCCGCGCTGGGCCCCCGCCCGGTGCTGGCCGCCTCCGGCCTCGCGACCATCGCCCTGGCCGTCGTGGCCACGGCGATGTGGGCGTGGGGCAGCCGGCGCGGGACGGTCGGGAGCGGGACGCCGACCGGGAGCACGGCGGAGGGGGCGGAGGGAGATGAGCGTGGGGAAGTCGGACACACGGTCCACCTCGAATAACTCGTTGCCCAACGGCCCTCCGCCCCACTACCGTTGCCCTCATGACTGCCGGGTCGGCCTTGGGCCGTGAGCGGATGGGTTACCCGGCCTCCGAGTGAGGTCGGGGCGGGCCAGGGGCCCGCCTGCCGGGGCGCGTGGGAGTGCCGCGCCGCAGCACACCACATGACACCGCGTGCATCGCACCGCGGGGCATCGCATGCACGGCACCGCGGGGCACCCACGCCTCGCACCACCTGCACGGCACCGCCTGGCACCACATGCCTGGCACCACCTGCCTCGCGCCCCGTGCATGGCGCCACCTGCCGACACACCCATCGCATCGCATCGCGTCGCGTCGCATCGCATCGCGTCGCGTCGCGTGCCGGCACGGGTGTCGCCCCGCACGCCACCACGCGACATCGCACGCACCGCACCGCACCGCGCTGTTGCCCCGTCCCACCGTGACGCGCACAGCGCGGGCGATCACCCCTGCCCGCACACCACGACACCAGCGATGCCCGCGACACCACGACACCAGCGACGCCGCGCAGAACAGCGGTGCCGCGGCCTCGTCGTGAGCCGCCGGCATCGTCATCGACAGAAAGCAGAGAATGCCCAACCCCTTCAACCAGACGGTCATCGAGGAGTTCCGCGCCAACCACGGCAAGGTCGGCGGCATGTTCGAGGGCGCCCGCCTGATCCTCCTGACCACCATCGGCGCCCGTACGGGCAACCCGCACACCACTCCCCTCGGCTACCTCCCCGACGGCGACGGCACGATCCTGGTCATCGCCTCGGCCGGGGGTTCGCCCAAGCACCCCGACTGGTACCGGAACGTCCTCGCCAACCCCCGGGTGACCATCGAGAGCGGGGCGTTCACCTACGAGGCGGAGGCCGTCGTCCTGGACGGCGAGGAACGGGACCGGGCTTTCGCGCGGGCGGTCGAGTCCGACCCGGGATGGGCCGAGTACCAGGCGAAGACGGACCGTACGATCCCGGTCGTCGCCCTCCGTGAGGTCCCCGTGGCCGGACCCCCGAACATCAGCGCCGGTTCCATGGGCGAGGCCATCAAGGTCGTGCACGACGCCTTCCGCCGCGAACTCGCGCTGATCAAGCAGGAGTTGATTAGCAACGGCAAGGCCACTCTCGGTGCGCAGTTGCGCGTCAACTGCCTCACCTTCTGTCAGGGGCTGCACAACCACCACACCGGCGAGGACACCATGCTGTTCCCGTTCGTCGCCGGCCGGCACCCGGAACTCGCCCCGGCGCTCGCCCGCCTCCATGAGGAGCACGAGCGGATCGCCGCCCTGGTCGAGGAGCTGCGCCGGGCCGTGACGGCCACGGAGAACGCGGACACGGGGGCCGTACTCGCCGAGGTGGAACGGCTCATAGCCGAGCTGGAGGCCCATCTCGACTACGAGGAGGAGCAGTTGATCCCCGCCCTGGACGCCGCCTCGGCCACGGGCTGACCCGCCGGGCGGCAAGCGGGCCGCCACCCGGACACGGACAAGCCGGTGAGCGGCGGACGAGCCCCCTGGGGGGAGGGAGAACGGGCTCGCGTTCCGGCGCTCACCGGCACACCCCGCCCGTAGTCACACGGCCCGGCATCGAGGTCCGCGTCCTGTCATGACTGCGCCGCCATCGCGTAACACCCCTGATGTCGGCGGGCCTTTGACGCGCCGGGCCGCCGGTCACCACGGCAGCGCCCACGCGTGCACCACGTCCAGGCGGGACACCGCCCGGGTGAGCACGACGTACAGCCGGTGCAGGCCCCGCGGTTCGGCCGCCACGATCGCGGCCGGCTCGACGACCACGACATGGTCGTACTCCAGCCCCTTCGCCGTCCGCGCCCCCAGCACCGCGACCCGCGCCCGCAGGTCGTCCGCTCCCCCGGTCGCGACCCCCGCCCCGTCGAGTGCCTCCCGCAGCCGTACGACATGGGCGTCGGCCGCGATCACCCCGATCGACCCCTCACGGGCGAGCGCGTCACGCACGGCGGCGACGGTCTCCGTGACGACCCCGGCCGCCGGGCCGGCGTCCACGGCAGGGGCGTCCACGACATGGTCCCGCTCCCCTTCCCCCACCCTCCGTACCCGGACTTCCCCGTCCCCCCGCAGGGAGCGAGCCGCCGGCACGTCCACGCCCAGCCTTCCCACCAACCGGTTGGCCACGTCCACCACGGCCCGCGGCACCCGGAAGCCGGTGGTCAGGGGGACGACGGCCGCCTCGGGTCTGCCGAGGTGGGCGAGGAGGCGGGGCCAGTCGCGGGCCGCCCAGGGGGTGGTTCCCTGGGCCAGGTCGCCCAGGACCGTCACCGAGCCGAACACGGCCCGGCGCGCGATCGCCCGGCACTCCATCGGCGAGAGGTCCTGCGCCTCGTCGATGACGACATGCCCGTACCCCTCGGGATGCTCAAGGAGCCCCGCGACCTCGTCGAGAAGGATCAGGTCGGCGGCCGACCAGCGCGCCGACCGCCACGAACGCGGCGGCTTCGACCACAGCACGGCCTTCTGCTCCTCCGCGTCGAGCACCCCTTCCGCCGCGGCGGCGAGCGCGTCCCGGTCACCCAGCAGCCGCGCCACGACCTCCTCCGGCCGGACCCGCGGCCACACCGAGTCGAGGAACGCGCCCACCGGCCGCGACCGGGAGATCCGCCACACCCAGGCGTTCGACCGGGGCCCGGCCCGCCGCTCCGCCTGCTCCCGCAGCAGCCCCACGACCCGCGCCCGGACCCGCTCCCGTCCGGTGTCGTACGGCGGCTCCGGCTCCTCCTCCCGTACGTCCGCCACGATCCGCCCGAGCCGGTCGCCGGGCACCCGCCAGCGGTACGTACCGTCCGGCACCACCAGCGCTTCGGGCTCCCCGGTCGCGATCCGGGCGTACAGGGCCCGGCGGAGCACCTCCGCCATCCGGACGTCGTGCTTGAGGACGGCGGCGCGCTCGTCGTCCTCGGCGGTGACCGGCTGCCGGGCGATCTCGTCCGTGACGGTCGACTGGCGCACGCCCACCTCGCCGAGGGCCGGGAGGACCTCCGCGATGTACGAGAGGAAGGTCCGGTTGGGGCCGAGGATCAGCATGCCGCCGCGGCGGAGGCGCTGGGGGTGGGTGTAGAGGAGGTAGGCGGCCCGGTGCAGACCGACCGCCGTCTTGCCGGTGCCGGGGGCGCCCTGCACACAGACCGAGGCCGCGAGACCGGCGCGCACCAGGTCGTCCTGCTCCGGCTGGATGGTGGCCGCGATGTCCCGCATCGGCCCGGTCCTGGGCCGCTCGATCTCGGCGGCGAGGAGACGGCCGGGGGTGAGGTCCTCGTCGCTCGCGCCCCCGCCACCCAGGTGCTCGTCCTCGAACCCGGTCAGGTCGGCGGAGTCGCCCCGGCTGCCGGGAGCCCAGCCGAAGCGCCGCCGGACGGCCACGCCCCTCGGGTCCCTGGCGCTCGCCTGGTAGAAGGCGCGGGCCACCGGCGCTCGCCAGTCCACGACCAGCGGCGGCGACCCCGGATGCTCGGTGATCCGCAGCCGCCCGATGTGATAGCTCTGCCCGGAGTGCTCGCCCCCCTGCCCGCCGCCCTGCCCGCCGCCCTGCCCGCCGCCCTCGAAGTCGAGCCGGCCGAAGAACAGCGGCCCCTCCGGCAGTTCACGCAGCTCCTTGGCCTGACTGCGGAGCCGGTACCCGAGCACCTCCGCGTCCGCCCCCGAGGCGGAGACGTCCTCCCCGATCACCACCTGCTCCCCCGCCCCCTCCACCATGGCGGCGAGGGCGGCGCGGCAGGCGTCGTGGTGGACGCGCTCACGGACGAGGGCGTGACGCAGGGCGGAGGAGGGGTCGGCCGGGTTCCCGGGCGCACGAGTGGACGTCATTCCGCCGAGCGTACCGAAATAACGTAACCGAGTTAAATTTTTTACCGAGACTCAGCTCTTGGGGCCCTCACCCGACCAGCGTCCGCTCCAGCCGCCCGAACACGCGCTCAGCCGCCGCGACGGCCTCCGGCTCGATCTCCTCCGCCCGCTCCCCGCGCTCGATCCGCCGCCAGTTCTCCATCGCGAGCACCCGGCGTACGGCGACGAGCTGCCCGGCGGCGACCCGCGCGTCGAGCCCGCCGCCCAGCACCTGGGCGAGCGCCTCCTCGGACCGCTCCAGATGGCCGTACATGCGCGCGACCAGCGACGGCGTGCCGTAGAGGAGCCGGTGGAACGCGAGGACGCGCGGGTGGTCGTTGAGTCCGGTGACCGGGTCGCGCCGGGCCAGCCCGGCCAGGAAGTGGGCCCGCAGCGCCCCCACCACCGACTCGCCCTCGGCCCGGCCGGCCACGACTCGCGCCGACTCGGTCTCGTGGTCGGCGATGCGGTGCAGGACGAGATCCTCCTTCGCCGGGAAGTAGCGGAAGAGGGTCGGCTTGGAGATCTCGGCGGCCGCGGCGATCTCGGCCACGGACACCGCGTCGAAGCCCTTCTCCAGGAACAGCTCGATCGCGATCTCCGACACCGTCTCGTACGTCCGCCGCTTCTTGCGCTCCCGCAGGCCGGTCTCACTCATGGGGGCGAGCCTACGCAGACCGCGCGGGCGCCGGACCCGGCGCCCAGGGAGGCCCGGGAGCCGTCGAAGGCGTTCGCCCGGGCGTGGAGCCCGAGGCCCGCGGTCGCGGCGGCCAGGGTCATGGCGTACCCGTCCACCGCCCGGCGCACGTTGGGCGCCTCCAGGCCGTCACCGGTCACGAGGCGATCGAGGTCGACGTAGGCCGAGCGGACGGTCTCGATCCAGCGATAGACCCGCCAGTCGTCCCGCCAGCCCTTGGTGCACTCCTCCGGCATGAGCCGGCTCCAGCGGTTGAACAGCCGCTCGCGGATGTCCGCGAGGGTCGGGGTGAGGTGCATATGGCGCACCAGGTCGTAGAGCGGGTCGCCCACCATCGCCATCTCCCAGTCGATGAGGGTCAGCCCCGCACCGTCCTCGCGCCGCACGAGGTTCCACGGGTTGAGGTCGCCGTGCAGGAGGGCGGGGCGGCGCGGGGTCAGCAGATGGCGCCGGAGGAGTTCGCCCAGGCGGCCGCTGCCGGGCAGCCCGAGTTCGCGGGCGAGGTCGCCGGTCCGCCGGGGGAGTTCGGCGACCATCCGGATCAGCTCGTCGCACAGCCGGGGGTAGAAGTCGTCGAGGGCCGCGCTCCGGTCCAGGTCCCGGACCTCGACCCGGGTCAGCTCGGCGAGCTGGTCCACGAGGTCGTCCGCCTCGTGCGGCAGCAGGCCGTCCACCGGGTGGTCGGGGCGCCGGATCGCTCCCGCCGGCCCCTCGTAGGAGTGAATGGTGAACCGGTCCCCCGGTTCACTCGTGCCCAGCGCCAGCACCCGCGGGGCGCGCACCCCCGGGCAGGACAGCTCGACGGCCCTGAGGACCGCGTGCTCGTTGAGGAAGCGCCGCTCCCGGGGCACGGCCGTACCGACCTTGCGCCGCACCATCACGGGGCGCGGGAAGCCGGACACCCGTACGGCCGTACTGATGTGAGCCGTCCCCCTGAACACCCGGTCCGCGGAGACCGCGCCCTCCTCGAACAGCGCTTCCCGCACCGCGGAGGCCGGGAACTCCGGATGCTCGGGCACCCTCGGGTCGCGCTCCCAGGAGATGGCGGCGACCATCCGCGCACGGCTGTGCCGCTTGCCGTGGGACGCCTTCCAGCGGGAGAGGACGCGCTCGACGGCGGTCTCGTCGGGCACGCGCCTGAGCCGCAGGGGTTCCTCGGCCGCCACCAGGGCACGGTGCACCGTGCGGGTCGCCTCGTCCAGGTCCCGCTGGTCGGAGGAGTCACCGAGCGAGGTCACCGCGCGCATGACGTCCGGGTAGACGGACTGGGCCCGCTCGAAGGCGACGTAGTGCTTCAGGTCGCGGTCGAGGCCCTTGACGGCCTCGCTCCGCCGCCGGCCCATCGCCTCGCCCCACGCGGCCGTCACCTCCTCCCACTGCCCGTCCGGGTACCGCATGCGCACCAGATGGGTGGCGAGGTCGTGCAGGGGGTCGCCGTAGCTCGCCAGTTCCCAGTCGACGCAGGTCAGCGGGGGGTCGCCGGTGTACGACACGATCACGTTGTCGCGGTGCAGATCGGTGTGGAGCAGGCTGAAGGGGCGGCTGATCATCGCCGGCACCCGCTCGGCGAACCGCGGCAAGGCGTCGTCGGGGATGCCCAGGGTCGCGAAGAGCCCGCCGAACCTCTCCCAGTTGCGCCGTCTGACCTGCTCCTCCGCCGCACGGGCCAGCGTCCGCAGGAAGGCCCGGCTGTCCCTGCTCGACCGGGGCCACGACTGCGGCAGCGGCGGCAGGTCCTTCCGGCGCACCCGGGTCAGGTCCGCCAACAGCCCGGCGAGTCCCTGGACCAGACGGGTGTCCACCGGTTTGCCGTCGGGGCAGATGCTGGACAGGGGTACGCCCGGCACATGGGTCAGGACGGTCAGGCCCCGGCGCTGGACGAGACACCGTGGCGCGTGCGGCAGGGCACCGCGGATCGCGTGCAGGACCTCCGCCTCGTCCGGCCACGTCCTGATGACCACGGGCAGCGCGGACCGGATGCGCTGCCGTACGGTGACGGACTGCCCCTCGTCACAGCCCACGAGCCGCCGGTCGGCCTCCGTCAGCGTCCGCACCGTGTAGTTGAGGTGGTGATGGCCCCGGCCGAACGATCCCAAGGTCCTGGCCTGGCGCACGAAGTCGTCGTACGCCGTCCTCCGGGCGCCAGGCATGGGTGGACCATCCAAGGGGAACTCCTGAACAGCCGTGCGTCGCCTCTGATGTGCATGCGACGAAAGTTGAGAGTGGGGACACTGTAATGGGCTGAGCCCCGCGCCACCCGGTCAACGACTCGTTCAGGGCTCGCGTTCGGCTCCCGCGTCCGGGCGCCCCGTTTCGGGCGGTTCGGGAGGGAGCCGCCGCCGGGGAGCCGCCGCCAGGAGTCGAACCGGGTCTGCCGGCTCTCGATGAACGCCGGCCCGGGGGAACCCCGGGGCGCCCTCGTCGCCGACGCGCCGGG
This sequence comes from Streptomyces sp. NPDC042364, assembly GCF_056437585.1. NCBI lineage: Bacteria > Bacillati > Actinomycetota > Actinomycetes > Kitasatosporales > Streptomycetaceae > Streptomyces > Streptomyces sp. NPDC042364. The sequence continues at coordinate 410,130 of NZ_JBWKAJ010000005.1, forward strand.
TGATGTCCGGGGCGCACCGGGCGGCGGGCACGGTCCTGCTCATGCTCATGGCTCAGGCCCGGGACCGCAGCACCCCGAGGACGGTTTCCAGTGACCTGACGACGACGCGGGCACCGGCGTCCCTCAGCTGCCTTCCCTTGTCCTCGTCACGGGCGTAGCCGAGGAACGGCACTCCGGCCCGTTCGGCGGCGATGAGGTCGGTCGGGGCGTCGCCGATCATCAGGGCCGCGGAGGGGGTGGCGCCCAGGGCGCCCAGCGCCCGGTTCAGACAGTGGGGGTCGGGCTTCAGCAGATGGAGGTCGCTCGTCCGGCCGTATATGTGCGGGCTGAAGCACCCGGTCAGACCACGGCCGGCGAGGTAATCGGCCACGGTGCGGGGCGAGTTGTTGGTGGCCACGGCGAGCCGGCCGCCGAGCGCCGACCAGGTGCGGATGAGCGGATCGGCGTACGCGGTGGGCATGGCGGAGGTGACCGCCCTCAGCTCCTGCTGGGTGAACCTCTCCTCCAGCTCGGCGACCAGATCGCTGCGCGGGTGCCTCCTGTCGATGGCGTACAGCACGACCATCGGATCCGGGTGGACCCGTTCCTCATCGGTGAGCAGGCCGTGCAGCCCCTGCCCCTCCAGCCATGCGACCAGATCCTTCGCCACCTGCTCCGCGGAATGGCCCGCGAACAGCCGACAGATCGGCCCATCGAAGTCGAACAGCACGTAACGAACAGGAGCGATCAGCTCTCGTAGGATCTCTGTCTCCACGGTCACCGCATCAGTCTGCTTCGCATCAGGTGTCACTAGGAGAGTGTCAGGTCCGTGGTGATGGTTTCCCAGAGGGCGTCGAACCACTGCTGGGACTGCTCCACGAACGCCTCGTCCCGTCGGCCGGTCTCCCGCGCGAAGGAGAACAGCAGTGACTGGGTCCCGAAGGCGTCGTACATCTCCAGCGGGCCGCCCTCCAGTTGCTCCTCGCGCTTCATGAGCATGTAGTAGGCGATGAGGGCCTCGGTGCCGTTGAGGAGGTACAGCTTCACCGGCGGGGTGAAGGGCAGGGCCCGGAAGGTCACGCGGACGTCGATGCCGTGGGAGGTGCGCAGCGCCGTGAGGTTGTGGCGCAGGACGCGGATCTGGGCGTTGCGCTGGTCGAGCCAGCGCTTGTGGACGGGGTCCTCCTCGTCGTCCTCGCCGCGGCCCTCGACGGGCACCGGGAAGGCCAGGTTGATCTTCCGCGAGGGCAGGAGGATACGGACGTCGATCGACTCGGGGCGGATGGTTCCCTCATGGATGAGGCGGACCGGTTCGCCGAGCGCCAGCATCAGGGTCTCCGCGGTGAGGCAGGCGGCGTCGACACGGACGTGCGGTGCCGAGAAGGCCTCGGCGAGCCGTGAGGCGAGGCCCACCATCGTCGGCTGGGGGTCGTTGCCGGCGGGGCGGGCGGCCTCGGCGACCCGGGGCGGGCTGCCCTTGCTCACATTGCTCAGCAGTCCGTCCTCGTGCAGGACGCGCAGGGCCTGACGCACCGTGCCGCGCTCGACGCCGAACTCGTCGGCCAGCTCGGCCTGGGTGGGCAGACGTTCGCCCGGCCTGAGCTCGCCGCTGCGGATGCGTTCCCGCAGGGTGGCGGCGATCTCCTGGGACGAGAGCCTTCTGCTGCCGTTCACTGCGACGTTCTCCTGGGTCACGACCAAAACGCTACAACTCTGATCCATCTTTGTGGAGTTCACCGCAAGGTGGTTATGAGTATCAACCAAGTGGGCACCATCTAATCAGAGTTGGTGACCAACTTGGTGAAGTTGGCGGAAGTTCTGCCTCCTCTTACCGGCCCCGCCTCAGCGCCTCGAAGGAGGTACCACCATGCCCGCCATCGCCCTCCTCTCCGCCATCGCCGTCGTCGCCTTCCAGCAGATGGTCGAGTGGCGCTACGGCACGATGGGAATCGTCGGCCTGCTGTTCCTCTCCATCGGCCTGAAGGCGCGCAACCACACGTGCAGCTCCATAGGCGCCGTCATCCTCGCGCTGGTCTTCGCGGGCCCCGCCCTCTGACCCGGCCGCGACCGCCGTCAGCTGGTGAGCACCAGCTCCGAGCTGATGGTGTCCCACAGCGCGTCGAACCACAGCCGGGACTGCTCCACGAAGCTCGCGTCCCGGGTGGCCGAGGCGGCGCCCCCCTCGAACGCGAACAGCATCGACTGGGTGCCCTCGGCGTCGTACATCTCCAGCTGTTCGCTGTCCACTTCCGTCTCCTTCCGCTGCACGGTGTAGTACGCGAACAGCGCCTCCGCCCCGTTGAGGAGGTACAGCTTCACCGGCGGGGTGAACGGCAGCGCGCGGAAGGTGACACGGACGTCGACGCCGTGCGTGGACCGCAGGGCCAGCAGGTTGTGCCGCAGGACCTGGCCCTGGGCGTTGCGCTGGGCGAGCCAGCGGCGTTGCAGCCGGCCGTCGACCGAGGCGTCGACCGGCGCCGGGAAGGCGAGCGGGATGTTCCGGCTGGGCAGCAGCACCCGTACGTCGACCCTGGCCGGTTTTATGCGCCCCGCGTGAATCTCCCGCAACGGCTCACCCACGGCGAGCGTGAGGGACACGGCCGTGAGACACAGGGCGTCGATCACCACGTGCGGGGCGGCGAAGGCGGCGGATATGCGGGGGGCGAGTTCCACCATGGTGGGCCGTGGCGGCGATCCGGAGCCGCCGGTGAACGTCATCGCCGGGTCCGGAGCCACCGTCGCGGGGCTCCCCTTGGAAACGTTGGTGAGCAGCCGCTCCGACTGGAGGATGCGCAGTGCCTGGCGGACGGCACCGCGCTCCACCCCGAACTCGTCGGCGAGCTTGGCCTGGGTGGGCATGCGCTGCCCCGGTCGCAGCTCGCCGGACCTGATCCGGCGGCGCAACACGTCGGCCACCTCGTGATGTGACCTCCGGGGCCGCTGTGACGACTTCCGTCGATCGACGGCCGTACGTTCCCGCTCCACGAACAAACATTACAACTTCGCGCCATCTTGCGGCAGTTCATGGGAAGGTGGTTATGAGATGACTCCAAGCGGAGATAAGTAAGGATGAGTTGGTCGCCAACTTTCCTGACATGGTCCAACCTTCAGCCGGTTGGTGACCTCGCTCACACAGACCGACCGATCGACCTCCCTTCCGGAGGGGAGCCGGGAGTTCGACCGGTCCGCACAGCCACAACTGAATGGCACAGCCACAACTGAATGCGCAGCCACAACCACAACTGAATAGCTACGGATGCAGCACACCCGCACACCGAGGAAAGGTCGAACGACAACTCCCGGGTCCCGGCGGCGGACCCGGCATCAGAAGATGTCCGGGCACCACGGGCGCCTGGACGTCCGCAGCAGGGCGTCGGCGACAGCGGCGGCGCCCTTCCGCTGTTCCCGCACCCGGCCGAGCGCGGCGAGCCGCACCGCCGACTCGTCACCCAGCCACAGCGTCGCCAGATCGGCGATGTCCAGCACCAGATCGCCGTCCTCGGCCGTCGGAACGCAACTCGCGCCGTCCGGGCCGGCGTCCAGCCGGTAGCGCCCGGCCCCGAACCGTCCCCCACCCTCGACTCCGCTCGCGCGGCGGGACCCCCATCGGTCGGCGATCTCCAGCACCAGCGTCCCGGTGCCCGCGTACGTCCGCGCCTCCAGCGCCCGTACGACGTCGAGGATCCGCACCCACAGCCAGTCCGCCTGGGCGGTGACGCGCGCGGCGCGCGGGTCGGGGAAGAAGTGCGGGAGGAGGTCGTCGGGGGCCCGCCAGCCCGTCTTGACCCTGGTGATCCAGTCGATCGAGCAGAGGTAGTGCCACAGGGCGCGCTCGGCGGCCGGGGTCGTCGCGATCAGCCAGTTGACCTCGGCCGTGTTGTGCGGCTGCTTGTCGTGCCAGTTGTCGTCCGACTCGTACGACACGAGGCCCTCGACCTCACCGGACGCCGAGCGGTACACCGCGTAGAACGGCTCGGTCCACGACGACACGATGCCCGGCTCACCGGTGTTGAGCCGCCACCAGCGCTCGTCGCGGCTCACGGCGCCCGGCTGGGCGCGGCGCAGCCGCTCGTGCAGCTCCGGGCCGAGCCTGCGTACGTCCGGGCCGTCGACGAGGTCGATACGGCCGCCGTCCTCGGGGCCCGACCAGCGGGGGTCCAGGCCGGTGCGGGGCACGTCGATCATCCACTCGGTGGTCGAGGTGGCGGGGCCGAAGCCGTAGCGGCCGTAGATCGGGTACTCGGCGGCGATCAGCGTGGCGACGACGTCCCCGCGTTCCCTGGCGGCGGTGAGGTCCTCGGCCATCATCCGGCTGAGCAGGCCCCGGCGGCGATGCGTGGGGCTGACCGTGACGTTCGAGACGGCGTCGGCGGGGACGGTCGCACCGCCCACCGCCGTCAGCCGCTGGGGGAAGGAACGGAACGTGGCGACGCAGCGGTCCCCGTCGAACGCGCCGAGCGTACGGGCCGGGTCGATGTGCGCGGTCCGGTCCTTGAACTCCTGCTCGGACCAGGTCTCCGGGGGCCGGAGGAACCCGGTGTTCAGAGCACGGATCCAACCGGCCTTGTCGTCCTCGGTGATGGCACGCACGGCTATGTCCTGGGAGGGGCTCATGAACCCACGCTAGGGGGTGCGTGGAGGGACTGTCGCGACGATTTCCGGGGCACCCCGGTCAGCCGAACCGTGCTCCTCAGAACACCGCCCGCACCTCCCCCACCTCCCGCCCGCCCCCCAGCAACGGCTGCCGGCCGATACGGGAGATCACCGGTCCCTCGACCCCCATCAGGGTCAAGGCCCGCCCGAGCACCGGCCCCAGCGCCCGTCCCCCTCCGTCGTCGACCTTGAACGCCAGCGCACGGCCGTCGGGGAGCGCCACCGCCTGGACCGCCTCCGCGCCCATCTTGGACAGGGTGCCGGGAACCTCCCGCATGAGCCACGTGTCGTGGCGGCGCGTACCGGCGACGTACTCGGGATGGGCCCGCATCGCGTCGGCCACCCGGCGCTCCGCGGAACCGTCCGGCGCGAGCACGAACGAGCGGAACGCACGGGCCAGCCCCGTGAGGCTGATCGCCATCAGGGGAGCACCGCAGCCGTCCACGCCCACCGCCGCCACCGGCTCCCCCGCCGCCTCCTCGACCACCGTGCGGATGAGCCGCTGGAGGGGGTGGTCCGGGTCCAGGTACGACTCGACGGGCCACCCCCGCAGCGCCGCCGCCGCGAGCATCGCCGCGTGCTTGCCGGAGCAGTTCATGGCGACCCGGTCGCGGACACCGCCGGCGGCCAGATACGCCTCCGCCTCCACCCGGTCCAACGGCAGATCCGCCGGACACCCCAGCGCCTCCGCGCCCAGCCCCCACTCCGCCAGCATCTTCCGGACGAGATCCCGGTGGAAGCCCTCACCCGAGTGGCTCGCGGCGGCCAACGCCAGCCGCTCCCCCGTGAGATCGAGCCCCGCGCGCAGCACACCGGCGGCCTGCATCGGCTTGTTCGCGGACCGTGGGAAGACCGGCGTCGTCACCTCCCCCCACGCCCACTCCACGGCCCCGTCCGCCCCCAGCACCACGAGACTCCCCCGGTGCCGCCCCTCGACGAACCCCGACCGCACGACCTCAGCGAGAACGCGCGGGACGGGGGAATCACCGGACCCGGAGGTCGTCTCCGGTTCATCGGACCCGGAGGTCGTCTCCGGTTCATCGGACCCGGCGGGTGCCGTCTCCGGCTCTGTGGGGTTCGCGGACATCGGCGGTCACCTTCCGGTACGGGAGCGGCGGCGTCTCACTCCGGTACCCAACACCGGCCACCCGGCACACCATGCCCGGTCCCTCGGCTCCGGTGGTCGACGGAGCCGGGGCCGAGCCGGGGCCGTGACGGCCCTGCCCGGCGTCTCAGCGGAGCAGGTCGTCCACCTGCGCCTCGCCCTCCCGGTAGCGGCGCGCGATCTCGGCGCTGCACTCGTCCGCCGTGCGCTGGAGCCGCCGGCGGCGGCCGGACACCCGCTGCTCGTAGCGGGTGAGGCGGGCGAGCCCGGCGGTGAGTTCCTCGTCGGTGCGGGCCGCGAGGTCGGACAGCTCGACCTCGGCGAGCATCTCGGCCGCCAGCAGCCGGTACTCCTCGCCGTGCGGCGTCCGCACGGTCACATGCCGGGCCGAGGAGCGGTGTCGCGCCGGGGCGTCGGTGAGGATCTCGGAGAGCCGGTCGACCAGCGCCGTGGGCCGCCCGTCGGAGGCGGACGGCTCCCCCGCGCCCCCGCGGCGCGCCAACTCGGCCCGCAGGATGTCGATGCGGCCCTGCAGCAGCCGCCGCACATAGCTGAGGTCGGCCTCGTCCCGCTGGGCGTCCCGGCGCAGGGTGCGCAGCTCCGGCAGCCGCAGCCGTGACAGCTCGCGCTCCGGTGTGTCCGACGGCGGCAGCGGGCCGCTGTCCGTGCGCTGGACCGGCGGCCGGCGGATCCCGGGTGCGGGCCCGGTCCCCGTTCGGGCAAACGTGACAGTGACCGGGGGCTGCCCGGTACTCGATGTGCTCATGCGCCTCAACCGTCCCCTCGACCGGTGTGTGTGAGCATCGTGCCACTCTCGGTGGCCGCTATGTGACCGAGTCCCCGCGATCCACCCCCAGACGGTCGGTAATGGATCAATAAGAAAGACCGGGCAAAGCGCTCCTCAAACGCCTGTGATCACAAACCGCCCGTAAGGAGGACCCCCTCACGCACGGCTGATGGACGGCGGCGGGATGATGGTCGGCATGCGTGCGGTGGTGCAGAGGGTCGACGGCGCGAGCGTCGTCGTGGACGGTGAGACGGTCGGGGCGATCGAGGGCGAGGGCCTGTGCGTCCTGGTCGGGGTGACGCACGAGGACACCAAGGAGACAGCAGCGCAGCTGGCGCGGAAGCTGTGGTCCCTGCGGATGCTGAACGACGAGAAGTCGTGCAGCGACGTCGACGCGCCGCTCCTGGTGATCAGCCAGTTCACGCTCTACGGGGACGCCCGCAAGGGCCGCCGGCCCACCTGGAACGCGGCGGCCCCGGGCGATGTCGCGGAGCCGCTCGTCGACGAGGTCGTGGCCCGGCTTCGGGCGCTGGGGGCGACGGTGGCGACGGGACGGTTCGGCGCGAAGATGCGGGTGTCCCTGACCAACGACGGCCCCTTCACGGTCCTGCTGGAGATGTAGCGGCCGTGCCGGGCCTACGGCTCCACGATCGCCGGGCCTACGGCTCGACGATCACTTCCTGGGCCGCCGCCGTCGTGTCCGCCAGGAGCCGCGCGTCCACCGGGACGTTCCGCTTCACCAGGGCCAGCGCGACCGGGCCCAGTTCGTGGTGGCGTACCGACGTCGTGATGAAGCCGAGCTTGCGGCCCTCGGGGCCGTCGTCGGCGAGCCGGATGTCCGCGCCGGGGGGCGGCAGATGGACCTCGCTGCCGTCGAGGTGGAGGAAGACCAGCCGCCGCGGCGGCTTGCCCAGGTTCTGCACGCGGGCGACGGTCTCCTGGCCCCGGTAGCAGCCCTTCTGGAGGTGCACCGCCGAGCCGATCCAGCCCAGCTCGTGCGGAATGGTGCGGTGGTCGGTCTCGAAGCCGAGGCGGGGGCGGTGCTGCTCGACCCGGAGCGCCTCGTACGCCAGCAGACCAGCCGCCGGGCCGGCCTTCTCGGCGTACGTCTCCAGGTCCGCCCGCGGGAGGAAGAGATCACGTCCGTACGGCGTCTCGCGGACGACGACGCCCTCCGGGACCTCGGCGATCGACCCGGCCGGCAGATGGACGACCGCGAAGTCGTCCGTCCGGTCGGCGACCTCCACCCGGTAGAAGAACTTCATCGACTCCAGGTACGCGAGCAGCGCCTCCCGGGTGCCGGGCTCGACATGGGCCCAGACCGTCTCCCCGTCGTCCACGAGGTAGAGGGCGTGTTCGATGTGGCCGTTGGCGGAGAGGATGAGGGCCTCGGTGGCCTGGCCGGCCGGGAGTTCGCTGACGTGCTGGGTGAGCAGCAGATGCAGCCAGCCGAGCCGGTCCTGGCCGGTGACGGTGACGACGCCCCGGTGGGAGAGGTCGACGAATCCGGTGCCGTCGGCGAGGGCGCGCTGTTCGCGGAACAGATCGCCGTAGTGGGCGGCGACACCTTCGTCCACGCCCTCCGCGGGGACGGCGCCGGGCAGGGACAGCAGAGGGCTTTTCATACGACCAAGCCTACGACTCGGTACTTGAATCTTTCAGGTCGTCCCGGGTGCTCCGGCCCGCCTGACCACCGCCGCCGCCCGTCTGCGCGGCCTTCGCGGCCCTGGCTGCCTTCGCCGTGCAGTCCGCGCAGCGGCCGAAGATCGCGAAGTGCTTCATGTCCGTGTCGAAGCCGAACGTCTCACGCAGCTTGGCCGTGAACTCGGCCGCCACCGAGACATCGGCCTCGATCACCGTGGTGCAGTCCCGGCACACCAGGTGGATGTGGTGGTGCCGGTCGGCCAGGTGGTATGTCGGCGCCCCGTGCCCCAGATGCGCGTGGCTGACCAGCCCGAGCTCCTCCAGGAGCTCCAGGGTCCGGTAGACGGTGGAAATGTTGACCCCCGACGCCGTCTTCCGCACTTCCGCGAGGATGTCGTCGGGGGTCGCGTGCTCCAGGGTGTCCACGGCTTCGAGCACAAGCTGCCGCTGCGGGGTCAGGCGGTAACCGCGCTGCCGCAGATCAGTCTTCCAGTCGGTGCTCACCACACTGGAAGTCTAGTGCCGCGGCCGGCGGCGTTCCCCCGTCGCGACGCCTGGCGCGGCACTGGTGACTACTTGAAGAAGGCGATGCCGTCGTCCGGCATGTCGTCGGGGAGGGCCTTGGCCCAGCGCTCGACGTCCTCCGGGGTGACGACCTTCTTCAGGTGGGCGGACATGTAGGGGCGCAGCTCGACCTCGGGGGTCTGCTTCTCGCCGACCCACATGAGGTCGCTGTTCACATAGCCGTACAGTCGCTTGCCGCCGGTGTAGGGGCCGGAGGCGGCGGTCCGTGCCACGGCGTCGGTGACCAGGTCGATCTGGGGCTTCTTGTCGGCCAGCTCGCCGTACCAGACCTCGACGACGCCGTCGTTGCGGACCATGGTGACCTCGACCTTGCGGTCGGCGTCGATCCGCCAGAAACCGGACTCCGACTCCAGCGGCCGGACCTTGTTGCCCTCGTTGTCCAGCACCCAGGTGTGGGAGTGGTACGCGAGGAAGTCCCGGCCGTCGTGGCTGAAGGAGACCTCCTGGCCGAAGTTGCACTTCTCGGAGCCGGGGAAGTCGTGGACGCCCGCACCCGACCAGCTCCCGAGCAGGAAGGCGAGGGGGACGAGGTCCTTGTGCAGGTCGGACGGGATCTCGATCATGAGTGGCGGTTCCTGGGGTGGTCGGTCAGCGCTGGCCCTGGTACAGCTTCTTCACAGCCAGTCCGGTGAAGGCGAGAACGCCGACGCAGACCGCGACCAGCAGGAGTTCGAAGAAGAGTTCCACGGGGTGCTCCTCGAAATGAGCGAAGGTTCGGTACTACACAGGGCCGGCCCCCAGCTTACGCGGCCCGCCGCGGCGACGGTCCGAGAGGTTCCCCCCGTGCGGCCGGCGGGCCCCCCGAGGGGTCGCGGACTACGCTGCGGGCATGGCGAAGAAGCTCGTGATCAAGGTGACGGCGGGGGCCGACGCTCCCGAGCGCTGCTCCCAGGCCTTCACGGTGGCCGCGGTGGCCGTGGCCAGCGGTGTGGAGGTCTCCCTGTGGCTGACCGGTGAGTCGGCGTGGTTCGCGCTGCCGGGGCGGGCCGCCGAGTTCGAGTTGCCGCACGCGGCGCCGCTGCCCGATCTGATCGACTCGATCCTGGCCGGCGGCCGTCTCACCCTGTGCACCCAGTGCGCCGCGCGGCGCGACATCACCGAGCAGGACGTCATCAAGGGCGTACGGATCGCGGGGGCGCAGGTCTTCGTGCAGGAGACGCTGGCGGACGACACCCAGGCGCTCGTCTACTGAGACGACGGTCCGCGGACGGGTGGGACGAGGGTCCACCGGCGACCGGCGGGGGCCGGTCAGGCCGGTCAGGGCTGTCGCCGGGGCCGCTTCTTGCCGTCCAGTTCGTCCCACCACTCGTCGGACTTGGGGTCGCCGGACGGGTCGTCCCACCAGCGGTCGTCGGGCCCGCGCCGGTTGGCGACGACGGCGGCCAGCGGCGGGATGACCATGGCGACCAGACACATGCCGACCGCGACGGGGACCGACCAGAGACGTACGACTCCCCAGGCCAGGACGAAGAGCGTGAGGCACGTCCCCATCATGACGAAGTAGCGGTGGCGCCGCCGGGCGTACATGTCTCCAGGGTAGGACGGGCCGAGCGGGCATGCCGAAGGGCCGCGCCCAGGCGTCCAACCCGGGGGGGCGCGGCCCTTCAGCCGTTCACGGTGTGCCTCAGACGGCGATCGCGACCTCGGCGAGCGCGCCCTTCTCGGCGACGACGACCGTGCGGTCGGCGGTGCCGCCGGGAACCAGGGCGCGGACGGTCCAGGTGCCCTCGGCCGCGTAGAAGCGGAACTGGCCCGTCGCGGAGGTGGGGACCTCCGCCGTGAACTCGCCGGTCGAGTCCAGCAGACGGACGTAGCCCGTCACCGGCTCGCCGTCGCGGGTCACCTGACCCTGGATCGTGGTCTCACCGGGCTTGATCGTCGAGGCGTCCGGGCCGCCGGCCTTCGCTCCACACATGTCTTTCTCCAGAAGGGGTCTGACCGGAAGGAAGGCCGGTCGGGATGTACGGGGGTGTGTGCTTGCTACGGGTGCTTACTTGTTGGCGCCGAGCTCGATCGGGACGCCGACGAGGCTGCCGTACTCGGTCCAGGAGCCGTCGTAGTTCTTGACGTTCTCGACACCGAGCAGCTCGTGCAGGACGAACCAGGTCAGCGCGGAGCGCTCACCGATACGGCAGTAGGCGATGGTGTCCTTGGCGAGGTCCACCTGCTCCTCGGCGTAGAGCTCCTTGAGCTCCTCGTCCGACTTGAAGGTGCCGTCGTCGTTGGCGTTCTTCGACCACGGGATGTTGCGGGCGGACGGGACGTGGCCCGGACGCTGCGACTGCTCCTGCGGCAGGTGGGCCGGGGCGAGCAGCTTGCCGGAGAACTCGTCGGGCGAGCGCACGTCGACCAGGTTCTGCGAGCCGATGGCCGCCACGACGTCATCGCGGAAGGCGCGGATCGCGGTGTTCTGCGGCTTGGCCTTGTACTCGGTCGCCGGGCGCACGGGCACCTCGTCGACCAGCTCGCGGGCGTCGAGCTCCCACTTCTTGCGGCCGCCGTCGAGCAGCTTGACGTCCTCGTGGCCGTACAGCTTGAAGTACCAGTAGGCGTAGGACGCGAACCAGTTGTTGTTGCCGCCGTAGAGGATCACCGTGGTGTCGTTGGCGATGCCCTTCTCCGACAGGAGCTTCTCGAAGCCCGCCTGGTCGACGAAGTCACGGCGGACCGGGTCCTGGAGGTCCTTCGTCCAGTCGATCCGGATCGCGTTCCTGATGTGGTTCTTCTCGTACGCGGTCGTGTCCTCGTCGACCTCGACGATGGCGATGTTCGGGTTGTCGAGGTTGGCCTCGACCCAGTCGGCGTCGACGAGGACGTCGCTGCGGCTCATGCTCTTTCTCCTCCGGGGCAGTTGCGGCGGGGCGTGCGAAGCGCCTCCGGCGGTTCGGCCGGGCGCGCACGGGTGTGTGCCCTGACTGGACAGGGCGAACGGGAAAAGGCGGCCGGCGAGGGCTGCCGCTCAGAAAGCGCGACAGAGCATGGCGGCGACGCGGCACAGGTCTACTGCCCGCCGCTTCGTGAGATCCGCCTGTCGCTTCATGGTGGTCGATCGTAGGGACGGACAGGCGGGCGTGTCACCGGCATGTCGTATTCTGAGACGCGATCGTCCGGATTGTGGGATGAGTTACTCGCGGCGGCGGCAGGGGAGGGGCTGCCGGGGTGACGGGGCCGTCGTCACATCTACGGTACGGACGCCGCCGTCTCGCCTGTCGGACACCGCTGCTCGTCGGCCCAGCCCTCATCCGGGCGTCCCCGGTGCTCCCGGCATCCCGGCGCTCCCGGTATTCCCGTCGGCCTCGCCTCGCGGACTACCCGGCCAGCCGGACGTTCGAACCCTTCACCGAGATCTCCACACCGCCCGACGCGGCCTCCACCTTGTCGAGATCGATGCCGCCGGGCAGACCATCGATCTTCTGCTCGAAGTCGGTGATCGACCGGACCTGGCCCTCCGCGGCCTGGACCACCAGGTTCGGCAGGTTGTCGGCGTGCACCTTCACGATGTCGCCGTCGACGGTGACCGTGCTCAGCACCGGGTACGTCGTGGAGGAACCCAGGGCCGAGACCTTGATGTTGACCTTGATCTTGCCGTTGCCGCCGTCGGAGAGGCCGGTGACCTGGGCGGTCACTCCGGGGAGAATCCGCGTCGGCTCGGACTTGGCCGCCTTGAGGAGCTCGTCGTACGCGATGGTCGCGGTGCCGGTGGCGGAGGCGGCCGTGGCGGAGCTGTAGTCGCCGGAGAACTTCACGCCCCGCATGTGCGCCGTCAGATCGGCGATGCGGATGCTCTCGTCGGAGTCGCCGGTGGTGGCCTCGTAGTCCGAGATGCCGACCTCGACGTCGTCCAGCTCGCCGCCGGCGACCTGGGTGAGGAACGGGAAGCCGTTGATGGAGACGTCCGGGGTGCCGGACAGACCCTCGCTGCTCTTCAGCTTCTGAGCGACCTCGTCCTCGGCGAACCCGACGGCCACGCGGTCCGCGACCACGAAGAGGCCGCCCAGGATCACGGCGACGATCACAAGTATCCGCAGTGCGCGCATGTCTCGGTGTTCCCCACGTTGTCCACTCGGCGGCCCGCCCGTCTCCACGACCAGAGTGGCCGCTTCGGGCGAGCGTAATCGCGCCGGAGCAAAGCGGGGGCGAGTTCGTGAACGTTGTTGATCACCTGTGACAGGGCCGGGCCGACCGGGAGAGCCCTTGAGAGTTGGGCCTGCGGCCCGCCCTTCTGCTGAAAAGCACGGGGCGCAGCCCCGGCCGCTTTTCAGGGGCGCGGGGAACTGCGCGAGAAACCACGACGCACCCGCAGCCGCCGCGCCCCGGCCCCCAGCCGTACGCACCCTCGACTCAGCCGAGCGCACGCCCCAGCAGATACACCGCCGGCGCCGCCGCGGCCAGCGGCAGCGCGACCCCGGCCGTGAAGTGCACGAAACGGGACGGGTAGTCGTAGCCGGCGACCCGGTGCCCGACCAGCGCGCACAGTCCGGCCCCCGCGCCCAACAGCGCCCCGGAGCCGCCGAGATCCGTCGCGCCGCCCACGGCGAGACCCGCACCGGCCGCCGCCAGCAGCGCCACCACCGCCGACACCGCCGTGGGCAACGGCAACGCCCGCACCACCACGGCGACCGCCACCGCGACCCCTCCGACGGTGACCGCTTCCGCGTCCGCCGCCAGATGACCCGTCGCGATGATCGCCAGCGCCGCCGAGGCGACCGTCGCCATCAGGCCGTACAGCCGCTCGTCGGGATCCGCGTGGCTCCGCAGCCCGAGCACGATCCCGAGCAGCACCCACACCCCGAGCGTCCCGAGGATCGCCGCGGGCGCGTGCTCCCGCCCGGCCGCGAACAGCGCCGCGTCCGCCGCGAGCGCACCCGCGAACGCCAGCACGATGCCCTGCCGGGCCGGCCACATGCCGTTCAGCCGGAACCAGCCCGCCGCCGTCACCGCCTGAAGGATCACCAGCGGGACGACGAGGGCGTACTCCCCGAGCGCCGCCCCGCCCGCAAGCAGCAGGCCCAGCACGGCCGTGATCAGCGCCGGCTGCATCCCCGGCTCGATGATCGGCGATCGCCCCTCGGCCCGCGCCCGCTGCGCGTCGGTGATCCGCGCGTTCCCGGTGAGCGTCGGGGGCCCGTACGCGGGTGCGGGCCCGCCGGAGCCCGCCGGATCGACGTCCTGGGCCTGAGTGTGCGGAGCCACCGGCCCCTGCGGTTGAGGCTGGGCGGCGTACGGAGGCACCGGCGCCTGCGCCTGCGGGTGGCCCTGGTCCTGCCCCTGAGGATGCGGGTGGCCGTGACCCTGCCCGTGCGAGTGGCCGTGGGCCCGCGGCCAGGGCTGGTGGTCCGGGGCGTACTGCGCGGGGCGGCCGTCCGTCTGCGGGGGCAGGTACGCCGTGTCCGTCAGGTTCGCCGCGAAGGGGGCGGCCTGCGGCTGCGTCTGGGTCTCCCAGGTCTGGCCCTCCCACTGCTGCGCGTACTCCTGCGCGTGGGCGGCCTGACCCTCCTCGTACCCCTGCCACTGCGGCTGCGCCGCGTACGGCTGCTGCTGGGCCTGGTACTGCTGCTGCGGCTCCGGCTGCTGGTGGGCGTCGTAGCCGGGGTGCCCCTGATGGCCCTCGTACCCGTACGGCTGGTTGCTCATGATGTGGGGGTCACCCTCCTGCGAACGGCGGGAGCACCTCGACCGTGCCGCCCTCGGCCAGACGTACCGTCCCATGGTCGCGGGTGCCCACGGGGTCCCCGTCGACGAGGAACGAGCATCGCTGCAGCACGCGGACGAGTTCACCGGGGTGCCGCTCGCGGACCACGCCGAGAGCCTCGGCGAGGGTGTCCGCGTCGTAGGGCTCCTCGGAGATGCCGGCGGCGGCCTTGGCCGCGGCCCAGTAGCGGACAGTGCCCTTTGGCATCTGCGTTCCTCTTGGCTAGTCGGGACGGGGATCAGGCTACGGGGGAGTCGGTGCCGTGGAGAAACCGCGGGCGAAACGTGCCGCCCAGCCCCTTCTCCACCACCCAGTCCCCCACCCGGCCCAGCAGTTCCTCGGTGGCCGCGTGTTCCGCGTGGCCCATCCCCTCCTCCAGCCACAGCTCCGCGTTCCCGCTCGCGGCCTCCGCGAGCATCCGGGGGTGGTCGACGGGAAAGTACCCGTCCCTGTCGCCATGGACGATCAGCAGCGGGGTCGGGGCGATCCGGGGGACCGACTCCACCGGGGAGGGCGGGACCGGGTCCCTCCCCCACTGCCCGAAAGGCGTGGGAGGTGCCCCCACGCGGTGGTGGATACGGGTGCCGAAGCCGTAGCGGCCGACGAGGCGGCCCGCCGGGCGGGTCACCAGCCAGTGGAGGCGGCGCATGGGGGCCGTACCCCGGTAGTACCAGCGGGCGGGCGCGCTGACCGAGACGACCGCGTCGGTGCCGGCGTCCGGCAGGGCGGCGTGCCGCAGGACGACCGAGCCGCCCATGGAGAAGCCGACCGTGGCGACGCGTTCGTGCCCGAGGCCGCGGGCCCAGCGGACGGCGGCCGCCAGGTCGAGGACCTCGCGGTCGCCCACGGTGGAGTGTCCGCCGGACCGTCCGTGACCGCGGAAGGAGAAGGTCACGACGGAGCCGTACCGGGTGAGAGCCGCCGCCACTCTTCGAACATGAGGCCGATCAACCCCGCCCGTGAATCCATGCGCGACGACGATCGCCGGATGACTTCCGAGTGGCTTTCCGCTGTCGTCGGAGAGATGGTGAGAGGCGTTGTATACGACGGTGCCCGGGTCGTATACGGCCTCGATATTCACCCCGTCTTCCGTGCTCAGAAACCTGCGCAAAGGGCTCGTCGGCGGCCGGTAAGCCGTTCGGGCCGCCGTCTCAGAGTCCGGGATATCGGAAGATCGCGTCACATCACCTGCCGGACCAGCGCTCATGTGGGCTATTCTGCTGGACAGAGGACTCGGGCAACGTAGCCCCCGGGTCCTTTTGTGCTTTCGGAAGCGTTGTATACGAAGCGGGAAACACCAGGTGACCGCAGGTGTACGGGGCCCCGGGAACGCAGAGCAGACCGCTGTGAAGTTCCGCAGTGCAGTTCGCAGTGCCGTAAACGTCCTCGCAGGGACCGAGGAGGAACCAGACGTATGAGTTCTCTGCTGCTCCTGACCAATGCCCTCCAGCCGTCGACGGAGGTGCTCCCGGCTCTCGGCCTGCTGCTGCACAATGTGCGCGTGGCCCCGGCGGAAGGCCCCGCCCTCGTCGACACCCCCGGTGCCGACGTGATCCTCATCGACGGCCGCCGTGACCTCCCGCAGGTCCGCAGTCTGTGTCAGCTGCTGCGTTCCACCGGGCCCGGCTGCCCGCTCGTCCTCGTCGTCACGGAGGGCGGTCTCGCCGCCGTCACCGCCGACTGGGGCATCGACGACGTCCTCCTCGACACCGCCGGCCCCGCCGAGGTGGAGGCCCGCCTGCGGCTCGCCATGGGCCGCCAGCAGATCGTCAACGACGACTCCCCCATGGAGATCCGCAACGGCGACCTGTCGGTCGACGAGGCGACGTACTCCGCCAAGCTCAAGGGCCGCGTCCTCGACCTCACCTTCAAGGAGTTCGAGCTCCTCAAGTACCTCGCCCAGCACCCCGGCCGCGTCTTCACCCGCGCCCAGCTGCTGCAGGAGGTCTGGGGCTATGACTACTTCGGCGGTACGCGGACCGTGGACGTGCACGTACGGCGGCTGCGCGCCAAGCTCGGCCCCGAGCACGAGTCGCTGATCGGCACCGTCCGGAACGTCGGTTATCGATTCGTTACGCCCGAGAAGGGCGAGCGCGCGACCGACGAGGCGAAGGCCAAGGCCGAGCGTTCAAAGGCGGAGGATGCGGACGAGACGGCGCCCCTGGGGGCCGCCGAGGTCACGGCCGAGGCGTAGTGCGTCGCCCCATCCGGTCCTCAGCGCACGGCGGACACATGGCTCTGGCTCAGACGAGCTCCCGTACGCCCTGCCCAGGGGCGGTCCATCCGCGTAGACTCCGCGCGTGGCCAAGGTGACTCGGGATGATGTGGCGCGACTGGCGGGAACTTCCACCGCCGTCGTCAGCTACGTCATCAACAACGGACCCCGGCCGGTCGCCCCGGCCACGCGCGAGCGTGTCCTCGCCGCGATCAAGGAGCTGGGATACCGGCCCGACCGCGTCGCCCAGGCCATGGCGTCGCGGCGCACCGAGCTGATAGGCCTGATCGTCCCGGACGCCCGTCAGCCCTTCTTCGGTGAGATGGCGCACGCGGTCGAACAGGCGGCCGCCGAGCGCGGCAAGATGGTCCTCGTCGGGAACTCCGACTACATCGCCGAGCGCGAGGTCCACTATCTGCGGGCGTTCCTCGGGATGCGCGTCTCCGGGCTGATCCTGGTCAGCCACGCCCTCAATGACAACGCGGCCGCCGAGATAGACGCGTGGGACGCGCGCGTGGTGCTGCTGCACGAGCGGCCCGAGGCGATCGACGACGTCGCCGTGGTCACCGACGACCTCGGCGGCGCCCGGCTCGCCGTGGAGCATCTGCTGTCGCACGGACACGAGTACGTCGCCTGTATGGGCGGCATCGCCGAGACCCCCCTGGTCGGCGACCCCGTCTCCGACCACGTCGAGGGCTGGCGCCGGGCGATGGAGGAGGCCGGCATCTCCACGGAGGGACGCCTCTTCGAAGCCCCCTACAACCGCTACGACGCGTACACCGTGGCCCTCGACCTGCTCGCCGGACCGGACCGTCCCCCGGCGATCTTCTGCTCCACCGACGACCAGGCCATCGGCGTCCTGCGCGCCGCGCGCGAGCTGCGTATCGAGGTGCCCGGGGAGCTGGCGGTCGCCGGCTTCGACGACGTCAAGGAAGCGGCACTGACCGACCCGCCGCTGACCACGGTCGCGACGGACCGCACAGGCATGGCCCGCGCAGCGGTGGACCTCGTCCTCGACGACGGCCTCCGGGTGGCGGGCTCCCGCCGGGAACGGGTGAAGCTGTTCCCGTCGAAGCTGGTCACTCGGCGGTCGTGCGGGTGTGCGTAGCGGCGGGGCGGGGGCGTGTGCGGCGCCATAGGGGCTGGGATGCGTGATCGGCCCCGGGTTCTACGTGGCTGGCCGCCCGGTCTCCCGCGCCCCTGAGAAGCATCGGGCGCCGTCGCTCCAAGAACGCACCGTGGCCCCGCATCCGTGAAGACGCGATGCGAGGGCTGGCCCGGCTTTCACGGTGGCGCCCGCCTCGGCCGTCAGACGCTGTCGAGCTGCCAGACGATCATGCCGGTTGCCCCGTGCCCCGTTGCCGCCGTCGACGTCGACGCGGAGCTGCTTGCCGCCCGTGACGCGCTGCTGGACGAGGGCGCCGTCGCACGGCACCGCGACCTCCCGGCCGGAACTCCCGGGCGTGAACGCCGGCCGCGCGCTGCCCTGCCCCACGCACACCACGGTGATCCGGTACGGCGTGCCTTCGTCCAGGAGGAGTTCGGCGTGCACTCCGTCGGTCACCTTCTCCACACCGGCCTCCACCAGGTTTTCGTCCCCGAGACCGGCCAGCGCCGCCTGAGCCCGCTCGGAGAGCTCCTCGCCCGAAGGGCCGGCGGCGGCGTCGGCGGCGGTAGCCGCGCGGGACGGCTGCGACGGTGCGGGGTCGGCCGCCTCGGCATGACCGCCGGAGGTGCACGCGGCGAGCAGCGCGGGCAGCGCCGCGGCGGCGCACACGGTGAAGCACGCCCTGGAACGTGATGAGGTCATGATCCAGTTTTCCCGTACCGACCCACGCGTACGGACCCGGCCGTACGGCGCGGTTTCACAAGCCGGGAGTTTCCGGTTCAACACTGCGTTCTTTGGCATCCCCGCTGACGAACCCCTTTGTTTCCCATGTGACCCGGGCCCTGCACCTTTATATGAAGCGAACGAGGTTCTGCCGGGCTTCTCAGGGAGCACTCAGGGATCTCTCATGGTCGCGCGCCAAGCTCTGTGCCATGACCGAGAGCTTCCGCCGCAGCGGCGAATACGAGAACCCCTACCAGGGTGACCAGCAGCACGGCACCTCTCCGGTGAACCCGGAGTGGCCGCCCCCTCCGGCCTACGAGCCGGCGCCGCAGACCTCTTCGGCCTCGGCGTCCACGCCCGAGTACGGCTCCGCGCCCGCCGCGGTCGAGTACGGCTCCCCGGGGTACGGGGCCGCCCCGACCGCGCTCCTCTCCGAGCCGGTCTCCTCCGGTGCGGCTCCGGTGTCCGCGCCCGCGCCGAAGAAGCGGGCGAAGGGCCCCCTCGCGCTGCTGGCGGCCGTGGCGATCGTCGCGGCGGCGATCGGTGGCGGTACGGCGTACGGCATCCAGGAGCTGACCGGCAACGACACCGTCGCCTCCAGTTCGAGCAGCACGAGTGTGGTTCCGACCAGCGAGAAGGGCACGGTCTCCGGAGTCGCCTCGGCGGTCAGCCCCAGCATCGTGGAGATCAACGCCGGCTCGAACGCGGGTGAGTCCACCGGATCCGGTGTGATCATCACCAGCGACGGCGAGATCATCACCAACAGCCACGTGGTCTCCGGCGCCTCCGAGATCAAGGTGACCACCCACAACGGCAAGACGTACACCGCCGAGGTCGTCGGCACCGACAGCAAGAAGGACCTCGCCCTCATCAAGCTGCGGGACGCCTCCGGACTGAAGGCGGCGACTCTCGGCAACAGCGACGGGGTCAAGGTCGGCGATCAGGTCGTGGCGATCGGTTCCCCCGAGGGACTCACCGGCACGGTGACCAGCGGCATCGTCTCCGCGCTCGACCGTGACGTGACGGTCTCCACGGACGAGGGCCAGCAGCAGCAACAGCAGCAGGGCGGGGGCGGCGGATGGCCGTTCGAGTTCGGCGGCCGGGAGTTCAACGGCGACACCGGCTCCTCGACGACCACCTACAAGGCGATCCAGACCGACGCGTCCCTCAACCCGGGCAACTCCGGCGGCGCCCTCATCGACATGAACGGCAACATCATCGGCATCAACTCGGCGATGTACTCCGCGTCCTCCTCGGGCGACGCCGGCAGCGCGGGCCTCGGCTTCGCCATCCCGGTCAACACGGTCAAGTCCGACCTGAGCACGCTGCGAGCAGGCGGCTCGGACTGAGGGCCACCGCGACCACCGCGACCACCATGACCGCCGTGACCACCATGCCCCCCGTGACCACCGTGACCACCGTGACCACCGTGACCCCCGTGACCCCCGTGACCCCCGTGACCCCCGTGACCACCGACTGACGCTCCTTCGACCTTGGAGGTCGACATGATCAAGCAGGTTGCGCACGACGCCCCGGCTGCCGACGGCCCGGCCGGTCCCGGCCCCGCCGGGCTGGGCCTCGCCCTCGCGGTGGCGGCCGAGCTGCACGCACCGGTCGCACGGGCTCCCGAGGTCGCGTCCGTCGCCCGGGCCGCGGTTACGGCCACGGCCACGGCCGCCCGACGGAAGTCGCTGACCGCGGCGGCCCGCACTCACCGCCGTACGCCTGTCGGATGATCGGCTGAACCTCGACTTATCCACAGCCCTTCCCATCCCGAGGCCCTGGAACGTGCGAGGCTGAATCCGGATCGAGCACTCTCGCTCCCTCTCCCCTCCACGCCCCGCCGCACCCGAGGAACGACACGACCATGAGCCCTGCCGAAGGCGACCGTGAACCCCAGCGCATCCTCATCGTCGACGACGAGCCGGCGGTGCGCGAAGCCCTCCAGCGCAGCCTCGCCTTCGAGGGCTACGACACCAAGGTCGCGGTCGACGGCGCGGACGCGCTGGAGAAGGCGACCGCGTACAAGCCGGACCTCGTGATCCTCGACATCCAGATGCCCCGCATGGACGGCCTGACCGCGGCCCGCCGGATCCGCGGCGCGGGCGACACGACCCCCATCCTGATGCTGACGGCCCGCGACACGGTCGGCGACCGCGTCACCGGCCTCGACGCCGGCGCCGACGACTACCTGGTCAAGCCCTTCGAGCTGGACGAGCTCTTCGCCCGTGTCCGCGCCCTGCTGCGCCGCAGCTCCTACGCGGCGGCCGTCGCCGAGACGGTCCAGGAGGACGAGGCGCTCACGTTCGCGGACCTGCGGATGGACCTGGCCACCCGGGAGGTGCGGCGGGGTGACCGGCCGGTGGAGCTGACCCGCACGGAGTTCACTCTGCTGGAGATGTTCATGGCGCACCCGCGCCAGGTCCTCACCCGCGAGCAGATACTCAAGGCCGTCTGGGGCTTCGACTTCGAGCCCAGCTCCAACTCCCTCGACGTGTACGTCATGTATCTGCGCCGCAAGACGGAGGCGGGCGGCGAGCCCCGCCTGGTCCACACGGTGCGGGGCGTGGGGTACGTACTGCGGCAAGGCGGCGCGGAGTGAGGAAGGTCCTGCGTCGTTACCGGTCCCTCCCGATCCGGGCCCGGCTGGCGATGCTGGTCGCGGCGGCGGTGGCGTTCGCGGTGGCGGCGGTATCGGTGACGTGCTGGTTCATCGTGCGAGGGAAGTTGTACGACCAGGTCGACGACGAGCTCGACAAGGCCATGAGCATGGGGGCGATCCAGGACCAGGCCAGGTACGCGGTCAACAACTGCACGCAGACCGTGAGTGAGCAGAACCCCCGCTTCGGCCCCCGCAACACCTATTTTCAGGTGCTCCTGGACGATGGGACGTCCTGTGTCCTGGACTTCTCCTCCGGCCTGGTCAAGGTGACCCACACCGACAGGGAGGTCGTCGACGGCACCGAGGCCGTCTACCACAACAGCACCGACTCCAAGGGAAACGACGTACGCGTCAAGACCCAGCCGGTGAGTATCGTTGATCCGGAGACGGGCCGGCTGTCGAACGCGGCTCTGATCGCGGCCCTCCCGCTCAGAGGCACCCAGGCAACCCTCAGCGACCTGGCCCTGATCCTCCTCCTCGTCTCCGGTATCGGAGTCGTCGGCGCCGGAGCGGCCGGTCTGGCCGTGGCCCGGGCGGGCCTGCGCCCGGTGGACAAGCTCACGGAAGCCGTCGAGCACGTGGCGCGCACGGAGGACCTGAGCATCCGTATCCCGGTGGAGGAGGAGAGCGAGGACGAGGTGGCCCGGCTGTCCCGTTCCTTCAACTCGATGACGAGCGCGCTGGCCAGCTCCCGTGACCTGCAGCAGCAGCTGATCGCGGACGCGGGCCACGAACTCCGTACACCCCTGACCTCCCTGCGGACGAACATCGAACTGCTCAGCCGCAGCGAGGAGACGGGCCGTCCCCTCCCGGCCGACGACCGCAAGGCCCTGCTCGCCTCGGTGAAGGCGCAGATGACGGAACTGGCCTCGCTGATCGGCGACTTGCAGGAGCTGTCCCGCTCCGACTCCGGTCAGAACGGCGGTCGGCTCCAGATCGTCGACTTCCAGGAGACGGTCGAGGCCGCACTGCGCCGGGCCCGGCTGCGCGGCCCCGAGCTGACGATCACGGCGGACCTCCAGCCCTGGTACGTGCGCTCCGAGCCGTCGGCCCTGGAGCGGGCGATCGTCAACATCCTGGACAACGCGGTGAAGTTCAGCCCCGAGGGAGGCACGATCGAGGTCGCCCTGGACTCCGGTGTCCTCACCGTCCGGGACCACGGCCCCGGCATCCCCGCCGATGAACTCCCGCACGTCTTCGACCGCTTCTGGCGCTCCCCCAGCGCGCGGGCCCTCCCCGGCTCCGGCCTGGGCCTGTCCATCGTGGCCCGCACAATCCAGCAGGCCGGCGGCGAGGTCACCCTGACCCGAGCGGAGACGGGCGGCACCCTGGCGACGGTACGGCTACCGGGCGCCGCCACCCCTCCACCGGAGCCACCGGAGACCGCGTAAGGAGGGCCGCGGTCACTGCCAGAAGACCTCGTCCACAACGATCTGCGGATCGTCCACACGGGGCACGAAATCGTAGATCAGCCAGCCGTGCCCGTGGTCGAGGAAAAAGATGTGACGCCCCTTCGGATCGGTGGACCGCAGAGGCCGGACCGTCATCCCTGCGGGGAGATCCGCATCCGTCTCGACACCCCGAAAACAGGGGTCCTTCGCCGTGACCAGTTCGGCGCGCGCGGCGTCGATCATCTTCCGCACCTGCTCGGGCAGCGAGTCGCGGGTGGCCTGGGCTTTGAGTGCCCAGTCCATCTGCCACGGAGGGCCCATGAATCCGTTACTCGTCACTGGCCGGGCTCCAGCCGGTGTGCCTGGTGACGGATATTGGCCGACTCCTCGATGAGGGCCTTGGCCTCATCGATGTCGGTGCACTCAGCCACGCGGTGGTGGAGATCAGTGATGTGGGCGTCCAGTTTCGGATCGCGGGCGATCGCGTACTCGACCCACCAGCGCGCCATGAACGCCGGCACGGGGCCCAGGTCGTAGGCATCGGCGATCGCCCACTTCCAGTGCGCGTCGAAGTCCGGAAGAAGCTGAGGTGCGTGCTCGGCGATCGCCCTGCGCAGTGCCGCGGGGGTCCGCTCAGGCATGGGAGGGACGACCTGATCGAAATCCTCAGCGCGCGCAGCCATGACCGAGGTCCTCCTTCGTCGCGTCGTGTCTACGACCATAGTCGCGCTCACCATCCCAGCGCGGCTCGTCCACGCTCGCTCTCGGGCCGGGCCTGTGGACGCTCTGACCGGTGGTGGAAACCTGCATCGAAATTCGCGTTGACCGCCGTGGCGCCACGGTGGGCGAACGGACCGGTCCCCGTCCCGGTTTTCCGGTCGGTTCACCCCGCCGAGCGAGGCGTGCCGTCCTTGGGGGCAGTACCCGAAGAGACAATAGAGACGTTTGTGTCGGACTTCGTACGGTGGTCGTCCTTTCCCTGCCCCACCGGGGGATTCAACGGGGACGATCGCTGTGAGGGACGATGCAGAAGATCAAGCTGGTCGCCACCGGCGTAGTGACCGCGGCGCTGCTGGCCGGGACCGGGCCGGCGCAGGCGATGTCGGGACAGGACGCGACGGACGCCGTGGCGGCGAAGGGCTCGTCGAAGCTGAAGATCCTTAAGGAGTTCGACTACTCGCGGTCGAAGTCACGGACGTTGCCACTGCGCCAGGGTGAGTACTACCGCAACAGCAAGGGGAAGATGGTCGGCTTCGGCTGGACCAAGATCAAGAAGCGTCACAACATCACCAAGTACGGCATCATCGGCTGGCTGGCCAAGTCGCCCAACGTCGCCTCCCAGGGCAACAGGCGGTACGGCCTCACCGGGTTCGCCCACCACATCAAGTGCAAGTCCGGCAGCTGCAAGATCGTGGACCGCCGCAAGATGATCCTCGTGACGGACGAGACGGCGACGCCGGTCGGCGAGGGCCCTCGCTTCGCGTACTTCGGCGCGGTGACGTCGTTCTGCTACGACACGAAGAAGACCCTGAAGTGCCCGACCTGGGTGAACACCAAGTTCAAGATCCCGAAGAGCGCGGCGGCCGACGTACAGGCCATGAACTCCGGCACGGCGCGGGACGGGGAACGCTACGTGTTCACGTACCAGCCGGTGAAGACCGTCAAGGGCGCCCTGACCCTGGCGTCGTAGCCGTCGGGAAGTCGGGTGGGCGGGTCGGTCGAGGGCCTGTGCGCCGCTTCGGGCATCGTGTGATGTCCGGGGCGGCGTCGCCCTGTTCGGGAAACCTTCGGGAGGACCGCGGATGAGCAGGCACGGGGAAGCCGACGAGCACGGGAAGCACGGTGATCGAGGGAAGCGCGGGGCGTCCGGGGAGTCCAGGGAGACGTCTCGGTACGTCTTCTCGTACGAGCCTCTCGGCGGTCTTGAACCCGGATCGTCGGCTGCCACCACCGAGCGGGATCGCCGGGACGCCGAGGTCGGCGCGTTCCTGAACGACGTCGCCGCGTTGGCCTTCGAGGCCGGGCCGAAGGGGCTGGAGTTGCGGAGCGTGGACGTGGCGGCCCGCACGTGCGCCTTCCGGCAGGAACGAGAGATGGATCCCCGGCCGCCGGTACGGGCGCCCGGCGAGGCGTCGGGCGAAGCGGTCCTGCTGGGCTCCCCCTCCTGGGCCCATCTCGCCCACCTGGTCGGCGAACTGCCGTTTCTGTTCTCGTTCCGCGAGTACGGGCCCGAGGGCGGACCGGAGCTGCGCGGCGTGGACGCGCCGACACGGGAGTGGGCCGACGTACTCGTGGAACACCGAGGCGAACAGTGGCGCGTACGGGTCGCTCTGGAGGGCCGCGAACGCCCCGTCGAGTTCCCCGGAATGGAGATCGGCGAGCTGTTCGGCGAGGGCGACTACCGGAGGTTCCTCCTGGACGGCACGACGGACGTGCTGGACGCGGGGGTGTAGGACCGGGGCCCCTCCCCTCAGGCGCTCACTCGACCGGGCCGGCCTTGACTCCGTCCACAAAGCGGGACCATGAGGCAGCCGAGAAGATCAGGAGGCGGGCGTTCGGGGTCTTGCTGTCGCGGACGGGGACCAGGCGGAGGGGGCCGTCGGCGACTTCCAGGCAGTTGTTGTCTCCCCCGTCGCTGTAGCTCGACTTGCGCCAGGCGGCGGTGCTGAGGTCAGGGGTACGCGTCATGATCTGTGCTCCTCCAGTACGTCCCTGATGAACGTCAGCGAGTCCGACGGGGAAAGTGCCAGATCCCGAAGCCGATCGTAGGACAAACGGTGGTGGGCCACGTCCCCTGGATCGTCCATCAGCAGACCACTGCTGTCACCTTCCGTGTAGGCGGCGGCACTTCCGTCCTTCTGCCACATCAGCGTCAGTGATCCCCTCGCCATCAGAGGGTGCATGCCTGCCGAGAAGGGCAGCACCTGGATGACGACGTTCGGCCACTGCGCGGCGGCCTCAAGGTGCAGCAACTGGCCCTCCCAGCTCGCTGCGCTGGCAGACGGGCGACGGAACGCAAGTTCGTCGATGAGGAAGCGGACGTGGGGCGCCGGGTCCTTGCGCAGCAGAAGCTGCCGACCCATGCGCGCGGCCACCTGCTCCTCGACCAGGTCGTCAAACTCGGGTGTTGTCTGAGGCCCAGACAACACCTCTCGGGCGACATCCTCCGTCTGCAACAAGCCGGGCACGTTCGGCGCGTACTTGTGCATGATCTGCGCCGTCGCCTCCAGCCTCATGAACTCCTTGTACTTGTCCTTGAAGGCGTCGTACCGCGCCACTTTCCAGAGGCTTACCAGCAGGTCAACGCACCCGTAGTAGCCGTCCAGGTCCTCCATCACAGTCACCTTGGACAGCCGCTCTCCCGACTCGAGACGGCTCAGGTAGCTCTTGTCGTACCCCGTGGCATCGGCGAGCTGCCCCAGCGACTTCCCGGCGTTCTCCCGGAGGAATTTCAGCGTCCGACCCAGCACCGCCCGGCCCGACTCGGCCTTTCCGTCAACCGATTCGCCCACGTCACCCCTCCCCGTTGTCTGGCGCCACAGGCAACGCCTGGCCTCTTCCCCAACGTACGCCGCAGCCGTGACGATCTGATCGCGAACGGTAATCACCGCTCGTCATCCCGACCCTGAAATAACCCTGAGGCGAGAAGGGGAGCTTTGCCATGCGCGGATTCGTCGCGAGACTCCGGGTGTTCATGCAACGGCACGCGGACGTGGACCCACAGGCTGTGGATACCCCCGAGCCGCCCGAGCCTTTTCCGCTCCCCTCCCCCAAACCCGTCGACGACCTCTGGCCCTTCGAGCCCTACGACGACTTCGTACGGCCCTACGTGCTGAGCACCGAGGAGCTGTACGTCTACGGCGTGGAACTCGGCGGGGTGTCCGCGTGATGCCCGAGCTGCGGCTGTTGCCCTGGACCTCCCCCGATGGCAAGCCCTGTTATCTCGACCCTGACACCGCGCACCCGGGCACCCTGTCCCTGCTCGCCGACCATGTGGAGGTGATGCAGCTGGGGTCGGCGGAGGAGGTCGCGGCCGGTGGCAGGGCCGTACTGGCGGACCCGGTGGCCGGGGAGCGGGTGTTGCGGTTCGCGCTCACCCGGGCCGCGGAGTCTTTGGAGGACGTCGTACGGATCGCCGTCAGCCGGGGGCGACGGCTCGACGAGACCTACGCTCCCATGCCCGACACAGAATGACCCGACCCGGCCGGGCACAGGATGTCGGGTGCGGTGCGGTGTCCTCTTCCTAGCGTGGACGGCGCAAGGGAAGGAGACCGAGGTGTTGGAGCGGCTGAACGAGGCCCTGGACCACATCGAGTCGCGGCTCGCCGATCCGGCCGAGCCGATCGAGGTGACCGAGCTGGCCCGGATCGCGGCCACGTCGGATTACCACTTCCGGCGGCTGTTCTCCGCGCTCGCGGGGATATCGCTGTCGGAGTACATCCGGCGCCGTCGGCTCACCGTCGCGGGCGCCGAGGTGCTCGCCGGGGAGCGGACGCTGCTGGAGGTCGCGGTGCGCTACGGCTACGGCTCGGGGGAGGCGTTCGCTCGTGCGTTCAAGGCGATGCACGGGGTGGGGCCGGGCGAGGCCCGGCGCGACCGGGCGGCACTGCGCTCCCAGCCTCGGATGTCCTTCCGTCTCGTCGTGGAAGGGAACAGCAGCATGCGATACCGGGTCGTGGAGAAGGAGGAGTTCCGTGTGGTGGGGAGGAAGGTCAGGGTTCCGCTGGTCCATGAGGGGATGAACCCGGGGATCGTCGAGTTCGTCCGGGGGCTCGGGCGGGACACGATCGAGCGGATCGCCGCGCTGTCCGACCAGGAACCGGAGGGCATCCTCGGGGTGAGCGACAACCTCGACCCGAGCAGGGCGGAGGGGACCGAACTCGACTACTACCACGCCGTGGTGACGTCGGCCGCCGGACCGGACGTCCCGGACGACATGGACGCGCTCGTCGTCCCGGCGGGTTCGTGGGCCGTCTTCGAGAACTCAGGCCCGTTCCCGCAGGCCCTCCAGTACCTCTGGCGGGACGTCTTCACCCAGTGGTTCCCGTCCAACCCGTACCAGAGCAGGCCGGGCCCGGAGATCCTCCGCACCCGTCTGTCCGAGGACGCCACCGAGGCGGACGCGGAGCTGTGGATCCCAGTGGAGCGGACCGCCGTCGGCGCGTGATCCGGCGACGACGGCCGTAGACGCGAATCCCCGCGCCCCGGAGTGCACCGGGACGCGGGGAACCGACCGATACGGCGAACCGACTAGCTGATGATCGTGATCCGGTTGGCCGCCGGCGGGGCGATCGGGTTGCCGGCCGAGGAGTTGGCGAGCAGGTACGCCTCCAGCGCGGCGAGGTCGTCGCCGCCGACCAGGTCGTTGGTGCCCTGGCCGAGCGTGGTGATGCCGTCGCCGCCGCCCGCGAGGAAGCTGTTCGTCGCGACACGGTAGGTGGCGGCCGGGTCGAGGGCCGCACCGTTCAGCTTGATGGAGTCGACGACGATCCGGTCGGCGCCGGTCTTCGTCAGGTCCAGCGTGTAGGTGAAGCCGGTCGACGGCAGCAGGATCTTCGGCGAGGCCGCGTTGGAGCCGCTGACCTGCTCCTTGAGGATCTGCACGAGCTGGGCGCCGGTGAAGTTCTGCAGGTTCACCGTGTTGGAGAACGGCTGGACGGTGAAGCCCTCCGCATAGGTGACGACGCCGTCGCCCTCACTGCCCTTGGCGGCGTAGGTGAGGGGCGCGCGGACACCGCCGGGGTTCATCAGCGCGAGGTCGGTCTCCGGGTCCAGCTTCTTGCCGGCGGCGAGCTGCGCGTCGGCGATGAGGTCGCCCATGGGGGACTCGGTGCCGGTGCTCGGGATGTCGGCGGAGATGTAGCCGATGGGCCGGTTGCCGATGGGCGCGGCCAGGGTGTTCCACCGGTTGATGAGGTCCGTCATGTCGGCGGCCTTCGCCACGTCACGGGTCACCACGTGGTTCGCGGACTTGACGGCCGTGCGGGAGATGTCCCCGGTCTTGCGGTCGTACGTCAGCGTCGTGTCGGTGTAGAGGCGGCCGAAGGACGCGGCCGAGGTGACCATGCGCGGCTTGCCCGACGGGTCGTTGATCGTGCAGGCGTACGCGGCGTGCGTGTGGCCGGTGACCAGGGCGTCGACCTTCGGGGTGATGTTCTTGGCGATGTCGACGATCGGGCCGGAGATGCCGTCGCCGGCGCCGGGCGAGTCGCAGTCGTAGTTGTACGACGTGGAGGCGGGGGCACCGCCCTCGTGGATGAGCGCGACGACCGACTTCACGCCCTGGCGCTCCAGCTCCTTGGCGTACTTGTTGATCGTCTTGACCTCGTCCTTGAAGGTGAGGCCCTTGACGCCCTCGGCGGAGACGACGCCCGGCGTGTCCTCCAGGGTCACACCGATGAAGCCGATCTTGACGCCGTTCTTCTTCCACACCCAGTAGGGCTTCAGGAGAGGCTTCTTGGTCTTCTTCTCGATGACGTTCGCGGCGAGGTAAGGGAAGTCCGCGCCCTTGAACTTCTTGCCCTTGACGTAGCAGCCGGCGGTGGGGTGGCAGCCGCCCTTCTGCAGGCGGGCCAGCTCCTTGGCGCCCTCGTCGAACTCGTGGTTGCCGACGCTCGTGACGTCCAGGTCGAGGTGGTTCAGCGCCTCGATGGTGGGCTCGTCGTGGAACAGGCCCGACAGCAGCGGCGAGGCGCCGACCATGTCACCGGCGGCCGCCGTGATCGAGTACGGGTTGTCCCCACGGGCCTCGCGCAGATGCGTGGCCAGGTACTCCACACCACCGGCGTTGATCGTCGTGGTCGTGCCGTCCTCGTGCAGCTCGGTCACCCGGCCCGAAGAACCGGCCGGCGGCTCCAGGTTGCCGTGCAGGTCGTTGAACGACAGCAGCTGTACGTCCTGGTAGCGGCTCGGCTTGGTCTTGCCCGGCTTGGCCTCACCGGCGCTCGCCGGAATCGCGGCGGCCAGCGCACCGACGGTCGCGAGGCCGGCCGCGACCGCGACGATCCGGTTCCGGCGGCTGCCACGGCGATGCGCGTGGGGTGTGGCTGACATGTGCCCCCCTGGTTCGTAAGAGACTTGAGGAAAACGTGAGAACAGGCCCCGTCGGCCCGAAGCGTAGATTCAACGCGCGTAGCGCGACAGGGGTTTCATGGTTACGACCTGGTTGCCATCGAGGAGGATGGTTGACAAAACGGGGCGTACGGCATGACCGAAAGGGGCACGGGAGTACCCCATGTGCCGCATGGCCGCAGGCACGGAAGTGCCCCGTGCGCGGTCTCACCGCGGGGGCGCGATCCGGCCATCCACGGCCCGCACCCGCCACCGCGGGGACCGACCGGCTTCCGAGGCGCCCTCCCGCCCCGGCCCCCGGCTAACCTCGAACCCATGACCAGCGACGACGCCGCCCGGCCCCACTCAGCCGCCCGCAGTATCGAGACCCGCCTGGAACTCACCCCCGACCAGAGGACGGCCGTCCTCGACCTCCTCGACGAGGCCGCCCAGGTCGACGGCCAGCCCGCGGTGTCCGAGCAGGGCCGACTCCAACTCCGCGGCGGCCCCCGCGAGGGCGTACGGCACCTCCTCCTCACCGTCGACGACACCCTGGTCGGCTACGCCCAACTGGAGGACACCGATCCCGTCGAGGCCCCCGCCGCCGAACTCGTCGTGCATCCCTCGTACCGGGGCCACGGGCACGGCCGGGCCCTCGGTTCGGCCCTGCTCGCCGAGTCCGGCAAGCGCCTGCGCGTCTGGGCGCACGGCGGCCACTCGGCCGCCCGCCATCTCGCCCAGGTCCTCGGCCTCACCCTCTTCCGCGAACTGCGCCAGATGCGCCGCTCGCTGACCGATTTCGACCCCCCGGAGCCGGCCCTTCCCGAGGGAGTCACCGTGCGTGCCTTCGTCCCCGGCGAGGACGACGCGGCCTGGCTCGCCGCGAACGCGGAGGCGTTCGCCCACCACCCCGAACAGGGCTCCCTCAGCCGGCGGGACCTCGACGACCGCAAGGCCGAGCCCTGGTTCGACCCGGCCGGCTTCTTCCTGGCGTTCCGCGGCGGCGAACTCGTCGGCTTCCACTGGACGAAGGTCCACGCCACGGAACAGCTCGGCGAGGTCTACGTCGTGGGCGTCCGCCCCGGCGCCCAGGGCGGCGGCCTCGGCAAGGCGCTCACCACGATCGGCCTGCGCCATCTGGCCGCGCAGGGCCTGCCGACCGCGATGCTCTACGTCGACGCGGACAACAAGGCGGCGGTGACCGTGTACGAACGCCTCGGATTCGTGACGTACGAGACGGATCTGATGTACCGCAGCGAAACCTGACGCACAGGGCGGTACCGGTGCTCCCCCGGGCGGGAGTCGTCCACAGGCAGGGGGCGGTGCGTTGACACCGCCCCCTTTCTTGCACCACCCTTTCACTACTCAATTAGTGAAAGGGTGGTTGTTCGAGTGGTCGAGTACCGCATCGACCGGCGCAGCGGTGTCGCCACCTATGTGCAGATCGTCCAGCAGACCAAACAGGCCCTGCGGCTCGGCCTGTTGGAGCCCGGCGACAAGCTCCCCACGGCCCGCGAGGTCGTGGAGGCCACCGCCATCAACCCGAACACGGTGCTGAAGGCCTACCGCGAGCTGGAGCGCGAGGGCCTGGTGGAGGCCCGCCGCGGCCTCGGCACGTTCGTACGGAAGTCACTGGGCGCCCGTCCGGTCGACTCACCGCTGCGCGCGGAGCTCGACGCGTGGACCCTCCGGGCCAAGGAGACCGGGCTCGAACGGGGCGACGTCGAGGCGCTCTTCACTTCGGTGCTGGAAGAACACTTCAAGGAAGACCAGGGGGACGAGATATGACCGACACCGCCATCGAGGCGGCCGCACTCGGCAGGAAGTTCGGGTGGCGGCAAGGGGGTTGGGCGCTGCGCGACTGCACGCTGCGGCTGCCGACGGGGCGCGTCTGCGCGGTCGTCGGACCGAACGGCGCGGGCAAGTCGACGCTGCTGGCCCACGCGGCCGGTCTGCTCGCCCCCACCGAGGGCACCATCAGCGTGCTGGGCACGACCCCGTCGGCAGCCCGCGAACGCATGGCGTACGTCGCCCAGGACAAGCCCCTGTACCCGCAGCTCACCATCGCCGAGACCCTGCGCATGGGCGCCGAGCTCAACCCCCGCCGCTGGGACGCGTCCGTGGCCGGGCGGATCGTCGAGGAGGGCGGGCTGGACCTCGGCGCCAGGGTCCGCTCCCTCTCCGGCGGCCAGCGCACCCGGGTCGCGCTCGCCCTCGCCCTCGGCAAGCGACCCGAACTGCTGCTGCTGGACGAGCCGATGGCCGACCTCGACCCGCTCGCCCGGCACCAGCTGATGGGCACGCTGCTCGCGGACTCCGCCGAACACGGCATGACGGTCGTCATGTCCTCCCATGTCGTGGCCGAACTGGAGGGCTCCTGCGACCATCTGCTCCTCCTCGGCGGCGGCCGGGTGCGCCTCGCCGGCCCGATGGACGCCCTCATCGCCGCCCACACCCTGGTCACGGGCCCGACCGGCGACCTCGCCCCGCACACCGTCGTCGAGTCCCGCACGACCGGGCGTCAGATCACCGCGCTCATACGGCCCGAGGGGCGGATCGCCGCCGGATTTCAGACCGACGCGCCGACCCTGGAGGAGCTGGTCCTCGCCCATCTGCGGTCCCCCGGCGCACCCGCGCTCACCCTCACGGACGAGGACAACGGGAACGGCGAGGACAACGGAAACGGCGAGGACAACGGGAACGGCGAGGGCGAGGCCGACGGAGCGCAGACCCGGGGAGCCTCCGTATGAGCGCCGCGACCATGGTGTCCCCCGTGGCACCGGAGCGCCGCCCCGCGCACCCCACCCGGAGCCTGGCCCGTGCGGTGCTGCGCCCGCACCGGTCGGCGCTGTGGTTCTGGGGGCTGCTGGTGGTGCTGATCGGCGGCGGGCTGCTGTGGGCCGCGGGGCCGGGGGTCGACGCCGCCTGGGCCGCCTATCTGAAGAGCAGTTGCAGGGAGACCGACTACTGCACAGTGGGTCCCGCCTACGACCGCTACTACCTGGTCGTCAGCCTCGGCTCCGCCGCCCTGGCCGCCGCCCCCGGCCTGGTCGGCGCCTGGGCGGGTGCCTCCCTGATCGGCCGCGAGCTGGAGAGCGGTACGGCGAAGGTGGCCTGGACCCAGTCCGTCACCCCGGCCCGCTGGCTCGCCGCCAAGCTGGCGGTCCCGGCCGCCCTGATCGTCTCCGGGACGGTCCTGCTGACCCTGCTGAACCGCCTGGTGTGGTGGCGCGAGGAGCGACTGCGGCACGCGCTGATGACCCGGGACTGGTTCGAATACGCCACCTTCACCGGCAACGGCACCCTCGCCACCGCCTACGCCCTCCTCGCCCTGGCCGTCGGTGTGGTGGCCGGTCTGCTGCTGCGCCGCTCCCTGCCCGCGCTGGCCGCCGGGTTCGCGGGCACGGTCGCCCTCATGGTCGTCCTCCGAGGGAACTGGGAGCACCTGTGGCCGGTGGTGGAGGCCCGCTCGGCCACCACGGAGCCGCGCTGGACCGGGATGCTCGTCGACCAGGGCGTCATCACCACCTCGGGCGACCGCGTCTCGAACGCCCTCTGCGAGGAGACCGACTGCGGCCGGAGCGACATCGTCGGCTACTGGGCCCAGTCCCACCCCACCTCCCACTTCTGGCCCCTCCAGCTCGTCGAGACCGGCATCGTCCTCGCCGTGACCGCCCTGCTGGTCGCGGTCTCCTTCCACCTGCTGCGCCGTCGTACGGGAGGCACCGCATGACCACCGTCACGACCGGCGTGTCCCGTACGGGAGGCGGCCCGCGCGGGCTGACCTGGACGCTGCTGCGCCTGCACAGCGCGGCCGTGTGGTTCTGGGCGCTCCTCGTCCTCGTGGCCGCCGGGTCCCTGGTGTGGGCCGCGGTACCGGGCGGAGAAGCCGCCTGGACCGCCTACGACTCGGGGCCCTGCGCCGACGGAGTGCCGGGCCCGGGCTGCGACCTCAACGCCCCCGCGATCCAGCTGTACGACACGGCCATGTACCTGGGCTCCGCGATCATCAGCATCGCGCCGCTGCTCGTCGCCGTCTGGGCGGGTGCCGCGCTGATCGGGCGGGAGCTGGAGAACGGCACGGCGAAGCTGGCCTGGACCCAGTCCGTCTCCCCGGCCCACTGGCTCGCCGCCAAGCTCGCGCTCCCGGCGGGCCTGCTCACCGCCGGCACCCTCCTGCTCGTCCAGCCGCACCGGATGATGTGGCAGGCCCACACCGACCGGTGGAGATCCTCGGGCATCTGGCAGTGGCACGACAGCCAGATCTTCGTAGCCAACGGGCCCGCCGCCCTCGCCCACGTCCTGCTCGGACTCGCCGTCGGCGTCCTGGTCGGCCTGCTCACCCGGCGCTCCCTGACCTCCCTGGGCTACGGCTTCTTCGCCATGGGCGGTCTGATCTACGCCCTCGAACTGGCCCGGCCGTACCTGTGGCCGGCGAGGACCGCGACGAAGCCGGTGTTCGAGGGGCACCCCGGCTTCATCGGCATGACCGTCACGGAGGGCGGCATCACCCCCACCGGGGACCGCGTCCCCAACCCCTGCCTGGCCGACGAGGACTGCGTCCTCGGACGGGACGTCGTGAGCCACTACCGCGACTACCACCCCTCCTCCCACTTCTGGCCCCTCCAGCTCGTCGAGACCGGCATCGTCCTCGCCGTCACCGCCCTGCTGGTCGCGGTCTCCTTCCGCCTGCTGCGCCGTCGTACGGGAGGCATGTCATGACCACCGCCGTCGCCACCACCGGCCACACCGCGCGCGGGCGGTTCCGCTTCCGCGGCCTGATCTGGACCGTGCTGCGCGTGCACCGCCCGGCCCTGCTGGTGTGGTGCGCGTACGTCCTGCTGATGGTCGCCTGGATGCTCTGGGCGCACCACGTCCCGGGCGATCGGCTGCGGGCCGAGGTCGCCGCCTGCCGGAGGCTGGAGGGCGGGTGCAAGGACGTGATGATGTTCGGCCACTCCGCGGCCCTGTCCTGGATCGGCACCTTCATCGCCTACTTCTCCTACGGCGTCGCCGCCTGGGCCGGCGCCTCCCTCATCGGCCGCGAACTGGAGCGGGGCACGGCCCAGCTCGCCTGGGCGCAGTCCGTCAGCCCCACCCGGTGGCTCACCGCCAAGCTGGCGGTGCCCGCGGTCGCCCTGACCGCCGGCACCACCGTCCTGGTCCTGGTCTACCGCTGGCTCTGGTCGGCCGAAGAGGAGCTGCGGGGCGACGAGTGGTACTACACCGACCCCTTCCTGAACCGCGGCCCGGCGGTCCTGGCGTACGCCCTGTGCGCCCTGGCCGTCGGCGCCCTCGCGGGCCTCGCCCTCCGGCGCTCACTGCCGGCCCTGGCCGTGGCCTTCGGCTTCGTCCTCTGGTTCCACCTGTACCTCGACGACCACTGGAGCGAGCTGTGGCCGGCGAGGACCCTCACGGGCACCGTCGCGAGCCATGATCTCGACGCCATCCCGGCCTCCCGCTTCTGGCCGCTGCACCTGATGACCACCGGCGTCATCCTCGCCGTCGCCGTCCTGGCCACCACCGCCGCCTACCGGCTGCTGCGCCGCCGCACCCGCTGACGGCACCCGGACCCGGCACGCCCCTCCTACGGGGGGCGTGCCCCGCTGGCGTACAGCGAGGACCGCTGTCAGACGAAGCACTCGGGGGCCGGGGCGTGCGCCCGGGGAACCGGCGGGCCGCCCTGCGCTATCCCGCACGTAAGGTCTCCGTAACCGGTGATTCAGACGACCTTGCGACGCTTCCGCAATGAACCCCGTCGTGCCCGAGCCCTCGCCACCCCCACGCAACGGCCCAAGCAACGGGAAGAGCGCGGGGAGGGGCGCTCCCGCGGCCACCACCACGGGCCCCGCGGCGCCCTCCGTGCGCTCCGGCACCACCGACGACGTCGTCGCGCGGATCGACGCGGACATCGCCGGGAACGCCGCCGCGCTCCCGCCGGCTCTCTCCGACGCGCCTGTGATGCTCGCGGCGCGGAACAATGGTGGTATGAGCCAGTCGAATGCCCAGGCACAGGTCCAGCACGCGCAGCCGTCCGTCGGCTCCATAGCCGCGCACCGCCCGCACACGGTGGCGGCCGTGGTCTCCGATCTCGAACCCGACATGGACGCCGACCTCGACGCCTACGAGGAGGCCCCGTACGACGGCGACCGCCTGCCGCAGAACCGCTTCCTCGACCGGGAGCGCAGCTGGCTCGCGTTCAACGAGCGGGTCCTGGAGCTCGCCGAGGACCCGAACACGCCCCTGCTGGAGCGGGCCAAGTTCCTGGCGATCTTCGCCAGCAACCTGGACGAGTTCTTCATGGTCCGGGTGGCCGGCCTGAAGCGCCGTATCGCCACCGGCGTCGCCACCAAGTCCGCCTCCGGCCTCCAGCCCCGCGAGGTGCTGGAGATGATCTGGGCCCGCTCCCGTGAGCTGATGGCCCGGCACGCCGCGTGCTTCCACGAGGACATCGCCCCGGCGCTCGCCGAGGAGGGCATCCACGTGGTCCGCTGGGGCGAGCTGACCGAGAAGGAGCAGGCCCGCCTGTTCACGCTCTTCCGGCACCAGATCTTCCCGGTCCTCACCCCGCTCGCCGTGGACCCGGCGCACCCCTTCCCGTACATCTCGGGCCTGTCGCTGAACCTGGCCGTGGTCGTCCGCAACCCGGTCTCCGGCCACCGGCACTTCGCCCGGGTGAAGGTGCCGCCGCTGCTCTCCCGCTTCCTGGAGGCCTCCCCCAGCCGCTACGTCCCGATCGAGGACGTGATCGCGGCCCACCTGGAGGAGCTGTTCCCGGGCATGGAGGTGCTGGAGCACCACGCCTTCCGCCTCACCCGCAACGAGGACCTGGAGGTCGAGGAGGACGACGCCGAGAACCTTCTCCAGGCGCTGGAGAAGGAGCTGATGCGGCGCCGCTTCGGGCCGCCGGTGCGCCTGGAGGTCGAGGAGTCCATCGACCGGTACGTCCTCGACCTGCTGGTCCGCGAGCTGAAGATCTCCGAGGCCGAGGTGTACCCGCTGCCGGGCCCCCTCGACCTCACCGGTCTCTTCGGCATCGGCGCCCTGGACCGGCCCGAGCTGAAGTACCCCAAGTTCATCGCCGGCACCCACCGCGACCTGGCCGAGGTCGAGTCGGCGTCGCCGCCCGACATCTTCGCCGCCCTGCGCGAGCGGGACGTCCTGCTGCACCACCCGTACGACAGCTTCTCCACCTCCGTCCAGGCGTTCCTGGAGCAGGCGGCCGCCGACCCGGACGTCCTCGCCATCAAGCAGACCCTGTACCGGACCTCCGGCGACTCCCCGATCGTGGACGCGCTGATCGACGCCGCCGAGTCCGGCAAGCAGGTCCTCGTCCTGGTCGAGATCAAGGCCCGCTTCGACGAGCAGGCCAACATCAAGTGGGCCCGCAAGCTGGAGGAGTCGGGCTGCCACGTCGTCTACGGCCTGGTCGGCCTGAAGACCCACTGCAAGCTGTCCCTGGTGGTCCGCCAGGAGGGCGAGACCCTGCGCCGCTACAGCCACGTCGGCACCGGCAACTACCACCCGAAGACGGCCCGCCTCTACGAGGACCTGGGCCTGCTGACGGCGGACCAGCAGGTCGGCGCGGACCTCTCCGACCTGTTCAACCGGCTCTCCGGCTACTCCCGCCGCGAGACGTACCGCCGGCTCCTCGTCGCCCCCAAGTCCCTGCGCGACGGACTGATCGCCCGCATCAGCAAGGAGGTCCAGCACCACCGCGCCGGACGTCCCGCGTACGTCCGCATCAAGGTCAACTCGATGGTCGACGAGGCCCTGATCGACGCCTGCTACCGGGCCTCGCAGGCCGGGGTGCCGGTCGACATCTGGGTGCGCGGCATCTGCGCGGTACGACCGGGCGTCCCCGGCCTCTCGGAGAACGTCCGCGTCCGCTCCGTCCTCGGCCGCTTCCTCGAACACTCCCGGATCTTCGCCTTCGGCAACGGCGGTGAGCCCGAGGTGTGGATCGGCAGCGCCGACATGATGCACCGCAACCTCGACCGCCGGATCGAGGCCCTCGTACGAGTCACCGACCCGGCCCACCGGGCGGCCCTCAACCGCCTGCTGGAGACCGGTATGTCCGACACGACCTCCTCCTGGCACCTCGGCCCCGACGGCGAGTGGACCCGGCACTCGACCGACACGGACGGCCAGCCCCTGCGCAACGTCCAGGAGATGCTCATTGACGCCCGGAGGCGCCGGCGTGGCACAGCGACACCTTGACCCCGCGAACTCCACGGCC
This sequence comes from Streptomyces sp. NPDC042364, assembly GCF_056437585.1. Classification (NCBI taxonomy): domain Bacteria; kingdom Bacillati; phylum Actinomycetota; class Actinomycetes; order Kitasatosporales; family Streptomycetaceae; genus Streptomyces; species Streptomyces sp. NPDC042364. The sequence goes on from NZ_JBWKAJ010000005.1 coordinate 447,963, forward strand.
GTCGCCGCCGACGCCCTCGCCGGGTATCTGCGGACCCAGGCCACCGAGTTCCTCCGCGCGCTGCGCACCCACCGGGAGACCGGTGGGGGCGCGGCATCCGGAGCCGAGGAGTCCACCGACGCGGCGCTCGCCCTGCGCCGCTCGGCCCGCCGCATCAGCGGCACCCTTCACACCTTCCGCCCCCTGCTCGACGCGGACTGGTCGGAGTCCCTCCGCCCCGAACTGGCCTGGCTGTCGGGGACCCTGGGCCGCGAGCACGCCTACGCGGCCCGGCTGGAGCGCCTGGTGGCGGCCCTTAACCGGCTGTCCGGAGCCGCCGGCGGGTTCCCCTCCCCGGCCGGCCCCGCCCTGGCGGGCCGCACCGCCGGGGCGGAACGCGCGGGGCCCGGCGGCACCGGCGCCCGCCCCCCGGCCACCCCCGACCGCGGCAACCTCACCGTCGGCGCCGCGAAGGCGGGCGCCCTCCTCGACCGCCAGCTCACCCTCGCCCGCACCCGGGCCCACTCGGCGGCCCTCCAGGCCCTCGGCTCCTCCCGCTTCCACGCCGTCGCCGACAGCCTCGCCGTCCTCGCCAGCGAGGTCCCCCTCACCCCCACCGCGACCGCCGCGGACCTGCGGCCCCTGGCCGCCGCGGCGCACGACCGCCTCCGTGACGCGGTCGCCGGCCTGCCCCTGCTGACCGCCGGCCACCCCTACAACGCCGAGGCCCTCGTCCACGGCCTCTCCCCCGACACCGCCCCCCACCCCCAGGACGCCCCCTGGCACCAGGTCCGGCTCCTGCTGCGCCTCCACCGCTACGCCCTGGAGGTCCTCCACCCCCAGGCCGTCCCCGTGGACGTCCGGCTCCTCGCGGCCGGTGACGCCCTCAACCGCCACCGCGACGCCTCCGAGGCGGCCTCCGCGGCGGCGGCCGCCGCCCGCACCCCCCGGATCGCCCCGGCCACGGCCTACGCCCTCGGTGTCCTGCACGCCGACCAACGCCACGAGGTCGAGGCGGCCCGCTTCGCGTTCCAGCAGTCCTGGCAGAAGGAGGCGGTGAGTACGTCATGAGCGGTGATGTCATCAACGCGGCGGGCTGTGTCCTGTGGCGCCGTTCCCCCGCCGCCGGAGACCTGGAGATCTGCCTGGTCCACCGGCCGAAGTACGACGACTGGTCGCACCCCAAGGGGAAGCTGAAGCGCGGCGAGGCCCCCCTCGAGGGGGCGCTGCGCGAGGTCGAGGAGGAGACCGGGTACCGCTGCGAGCCCGGCCCGCGCCTGCCCTCGACCCACTACTTCGTGGGCGGACGCGCCAAGCAGGTGAGTTACTGGGCGGCCGAGGCGACCGGCGGCGACTTCACCCCCAGCCGTGAGGTGGACCGGGTGCTCTGGCTGGACCCGGCCGAGGCCCGCGCCCGTCTCACCCAGCCCCGCGACCAGGAACTGGTCGACGAGTTCCTGGCGGCGCTCCGCCACGCCTGACCGCCGACCGCGCACGACCCGTACGGCCTTCCGGGCGCCGCACGGTCCTCGGCCGCGGACCTGCCCCGGGCCCTTTCGCGCCGGGCGCCCCCTCACCCCCCGCCCGCGTGGCCCTCGGCGTCGGTCCGGGCCAGGCTGCGGGCCCTGCGGGCCGGGCCGCGCCAGCCGCACGAGCAGCGGGCCACGCAGAAGCGGCCCTGTTCGACGGTCGTCGTGCGGTGCTCCTGCGGTAATACCGCCTCGTCGTGCTGTGCCACATCGATGACGTTACCCAGGACAGATGAACGTCTCCCCAACTCCGCTCCCTTCCCCCCCGCCCCGGCCCCTCCGGCCCCCGCGTGACGACCGCCCGTAGCCGTCGTTAACCCGGACGGCAGGAGGACCCGGTACGGACCGGCCAGGGGGTTTGCGGGCGATGGTGACGCGGCGGCGCGGCAGGGCGGGATCGGTGGTCGTCGCGGCGGGACTGATGGTCTTCCCCCTGGGCTGTGCCCCCGGCGTCGCCGGTGACGACGCCGTCCCCTCCGACCCCGTCGAACTCCTCCACCGCGCCGCCCCCACCCTCGTCCGCGCGGGCAGCTCCAAGACCCGCACGGAGATGGAGATGGCCACCGGCGGCACCCGTGTCAGCATCCACGGCGAGGGCGTCTACGACTACGGCAGACAGCTCGGCCGGCTGAAGGTGATGCTGCCGCAGGACCCCGCGGGCACCAGCGAGCACCGCCCCATCACCGAACTCCTCGCCCCCGGTGCCCTGTTCATGAAGAACCGGGGCGCGGGCGTCCCCGCCGACAAGTGGGTCCGCGTCGACACCGGCACCCTCTCCGACGGCAACCTGGTCACCGGCGGCGCCACCGACCCGTTCGCCGCCGCCGAGGTCCTGCGCGGCACGCGCACCGCGACCTACGTCGGGCGGGCCGAGATCGAGGGCATCCCCGTCCGCCACTACCGCGGCACCGCCGACCTCGCCGCCGCCTCCCGTGCCGCCTCCGAGGGCAACCGGGCCCCGCTGCGCGCCGCGGCCCGGGGGTTCGCCACCGCCCGGGTCCCCTTCGACGCGTACCTCGACGACGAGGGCCGGATCCGCAAGGTCCGCCACCGGTTCAGCTTCGTCAACGGCCGGCAGCAGGGCACGGTGGTCGTCGCCTCGACGACGCTGCTGTACGACTTCGGCGTCCATGTCGCCGTACAACTGCCGGAGCCGGAGGACATCTACGCCGGGAAGATCGCGGAGTGATCAGGACGACCGGAGTCCGGGGCCCTGGGGGACAGCGGGGGGCCGGAAATGGTCCGTTGGTGCCATGCGCGTTCCGTGGGCCGCTGCCTACCCTAAGGGTTGTCCCGTCACCCCCGGCGGGCGCGCGACGCCGGCTACGGCACCTCGCCGCGTTGTCGGAACGCCCGCATACATCCAGTACGCGGACGCTCCCCCGCCCCGCGATGCACCGCATCCGACGCCGCGCGCCGATCCACCGGGGATCACGGGACAGCCCTGAGGGTGACGGCCGAGAAGAGGTGATGCGCGTGGCTCCGGCAGGCGGTACGGCTGTTCATGACCACGTGGCCCTCGCCGAGATCGAGCTCTGCGGTGAACTCATCATCGCCGCCTCGGCCACCGACGGGGACCGCCTGAGCCCCGACCGCATCGACGAAGTCCTCCGCGTACGGGAAGAACGGGCGCAGGACGGCCCGTAGTCCGTCATGGCGACGGCCCCCAGCCGGCGCGGCACGGGAGCCGTCGGAACGCGGACGGTGGCCGAAAATCGATCACCCGGGAGCCGCGCGGACGCTCAGGTCCGCAGCAGCCGGCCGATCGCCTTCGTGGCCTCCTCCACCTTCGCGTCGACCTCGGCACCCCCCTTGAGGGCCGCGTCGGCGACGCAGTGCCGCAGGTGTTCCTCCAGCAGTTGCAGCGCGAAGGACTGCAGGGCCTTGGTGGAGGCGGAGACCTGCGTGAGTATGTCGATGCAGTAGACATCCTCGTCGACCATCCGCTGGAGCCCTCGGATCTGGCCCTCGATGCGCCTCAGACGCTTGAGATGCTCGTCCTTCTGCTGGTGATACCCATGGATTCCGCGGTCGTGGTCGGTCACGACGGGCGGCTCCACGGCGTCTGCGACGGAGGGCGCTTCCGCGCCGGCCCCGGTGGTCGTCATCGCGTCCTCCAGACATATACCCCTACTGGGTATATCGTACCGAACTTTGGCGGGTATACGGCCTGCGGGCGGCCCCCCTGCCGACCGCCGTGGCCGATGGGCGACACTGGGGGACGGCCCATTAGCCGTGGCCGGATGATGCACTTAGCATCAGCCTGACCGAAACCGATGCACCCCGAGGACCCCTTGTGCGCTTTCGTCTGACCCCCAGGGAGACGAGCTTCTACGACATGTTCGCCGCCTCCGCGGACAACATCGTCACGGGCTCGAAGCTCCTGATGGAACTGCTCGGGGCGGACACGTCCGCCCGGGCCGAGATCGCGGAGCGCATGCGGGCAGCGGAGCACGCCGGTGACGACGCCACCCACGCGATCTTCCACCAGCTGAACTCCTCGTTCATCACGCCGTTCGACCGCGAGGACATCTACTCCCTCGCGTCCTCCCTCGACGACATCATGGACTTCATGGAGGAGGCCGTCGACCTGGTCGTCCTCTACAACGTCGAGGAGCTGCCGAAGGGCGTCGAGCGGCAGATCGAGGTCCTGGCGCGCGCGGCCGAGCTGACCGCCGAGGCCATGCCCAACCTCCGCACGATGGACAACCTCACCGAGTACTGGATCGAGGTGAACCGGCTGGAGAACCAGGCGGACCAGATCCACCGCAAGCTGCTCGCCTATCTCTTCAGCGGCAAGTACGACGCCATCGAGGTCCTGAAGCTCAAGCAGATCGTGGACGTGCTGGAAGAGGCCGCGGACGCCTTCGAGCACGTGGCGAACACGGTGGAGACCATCGCGGTCAAGGAGTCCTGAGCCCTTCATGGACACCTTCGCTCTGGTCGTGACCATCGGGGTCGCGCTCTTCTTCACGTACACCAACGGCTTCCACGACTCCGCGAACGCGATCGCGACCTCGGTGTCGACCCGTGCGCTCACCCCGCGTGCCGCGCTCGCCATGGCTGCGGTCATGAACCTGATCGGCGCCTTCCTGGGCAGCGGGGTCGCCAAGACGGTCAGCGAAGGGCTGATCTCCACCCCGGAGGGCTCGAAGGGGATGGGCATCCTCTTCGCGGCCCTCGTCGGCGCGATCACCTGGAACCTGATCACCTGGTACTTCGGTCTGCCGTCCTCGTCCTCCCACGCGCTGTTCGGCGGCATGGTGGGCGCGGCCCTGGCCGGCGGGACGACGGTCTACTGGTCCGGTGTGCTGGAGAAGGTCGTCATCCCGATGTTCGTCTCCCCGGTGGTCGGCCTGGTCGTCGGCTATCTGGTGATGGCGGCGATCATGTGGATCTTCCGCCGCTCCAACCCGCACAAGGCCAAGCGCGGCTTCCGTATAGCGCAGACCGTGTCGGCTGCCGGTATGGCCCTCGGCCACGGTCTCCAGGACGCCCAGAAGACGATGGGCATCGTGGTGATGGCCCTGGTCATCGCGGACGTCGAGGACTACGGCGACCCGATCCCGGTCTGGGTGAAGATCGCCTGCGCGGTCATGCTGTCCCTCGGCACGTACGCGGGCGGCTGGCGCATCATGCGCACCCTGGGCCGGAAGATCATCGAACTCGACCCGCCGCAGGGCTTCGCCGCCGAGACCACCGGCGCGTCGATCATGTTCATCACGGCCTTCATCTTCAAGGCCCCCATCTCGACGACCCACATCATCACCTCGGCGATCATGGGCGTCGGCGCCACGAAGCGGGTGAACGCGGTCCGCTGGGGCGTCGCCAAGAACATCATCCTCGGCTGGTTCATCACCATGCCGGCGGCCGCCCTGGTGGCCGCGACCAGCTTCTGGATCGTGAACCTGGCGTTCCTCTGACGGGAACACCGTCCGAAAAGGGCGCGGGCCCGTCCCCCGGGAGCCGGGGGACGGGCCCTTTACCTACCTCGTGGCGGCACCGCCATGCAGCGCCACGAGGGGTCCTGGGGGCGGGGCGGAGCCGGGACGGCGGCTCCGGCACCCGCAGACCGGCCTAGCCGAAGCGGCCGGAGATGTAGTCCTCCGTGGCCTGCACCGACGGGTTGGAGAAGATCCGCTCGGTGTCGTCGATCTCGATCAGCTTGCCCGGCTGCCCGACGGCCGCCAGGTTGAAGAACGCCGTACGGTCCGAGACACGCGCCGCCTGCTGCATGTTGTGCGTCACGATGACGATCGTGAACCGTTCCTTCAGCTCACCGATGAGGTCCTCGATGGCGAGGGTGGAGATCGGGTCCAGGGCCGAACAGGGCTCGTCCATGAGCAGCACCTTCGGCTCGACCGCGATCGCCCGGGCGATGCAGAGCCGCTGCTGCTGCCCGCCGGAGAGGCCGGAGCCCGGCTTGCCCAGGCGGTCCTTGACCTCGTTCCAGAGGTTCGCCCCCTTGAGGGACTTCTCGACGACGTCGTCCATCTCGGACTTCTTCTTGCTGCCGACGAGCTTCAGGCCGGCCGCCACGTTGTCGTAGATCGACATCGTCGGGAACGGGTTCGGGCGCTGGAAGACCATGCCGACCTCACGCCGCACCGACACCGGGTCGACCCCGGCGCCGTACAGGTCCTCGTCGTCGAGCATGACCTTGCCCTCGACGCGGCCACCCGGCGTGACCTCGTGCATCCGGTTCAGGGTGCGCAGGAAGGTGGACTTGCCGCAGCCGGAGGGGCCGATGAAGGCCGTCACGGTGCGGGGCTCGACGGTCATCGAGATGTCCTCGATGGCCCGGAAGGAACCGTAATAGGCGTTGAGGCCGCTGACGTCGATTCGCTTGGCCATGTGAATCACTGCTTCTTTCGCGAGGAATTCGCGGGGAATTCGCTGGGGAACTGGTCGCTGTATGGCCGCGTCAGCGACCGGTCTTGGGAGCCTTCCAGCGGGCGATGCCGCGGGCCGCCAGGTTCAGGATCATGATGAAGGCGATGAGCGTCAGGGCCGCCGCCCACGCACGGTCGTACGCCGCTCCGGAGCCGCCGCTGTTGGCGTACTGCAGATAGATGTACATCGGCAGCGACGCCTGCGGGTCGGTGAAGGGGTTCGTGTTGATGAAGTTGGAACCCCACACCAGCAGCAGGACCGGGGCGGTCTCACCGGCGATACGGGCGACCGCGAGCATCACACCTGTCGTGATACCACCGATCGCGGTCGGGAGCACCACCTTGAGGATGGTGCGCCACTTCGGCACGCCGAGGGCCAGGGATGCCTCGCGCAGCTCGTTCGGGACGAGCTTGAGCATCTCCTCGGTGGAGCGGACGACGACCGGCAGCATCAGGATGGTCAGCGCCATCGCGCCGGCGAAGCCGGAGGGGCCCATGCCCAGGATCAGGATCCAGGTACTGAGGATGAACAGACCCGCGACGATCGACGGGACACCCGTCATGACGTCGACGAAGAAGGTGACGGCCTTGGCGAGGTTGCCGCGGCCGTACTCGACGAGGTAGATCGCGGTCAGCACACCGATCGGCACGGAGATCAGGGTGGCGAGGCCGACCTGCTCCAGGGTGCCGAGGATGGCGTGGTAGATGCCGCCGCCCGGCTCGGTGTCGGCGACCACGCCCATCGAGTGCGTGAGGAAGTACATGTCGAGGACCTTCACCCCGCGGCTGACCGTCTCCCAGACGAGGGAGGCCAGCGGGGCGACGGCGAGGAGGAACGCGACCCAGACGACGCTGGTGGCGACCCGGTCCTTGGCCTGTCGCTTGCCCTCGACGCGGGCGGCGATGCCGAACGTCCCGGCGACGAAGAGGACTCCGGCGATGAGGGCCCACTGGATGGAGCTCTCCAGGCCCAGCGCGGCCGAGATGCCGAGGCCCAGGCCGACCGAGGCGGCGGCGACCGCCCAGGAGAACCACTTGGGCAGGGACGCGGCGCGCAGGGAGCTGGGGCGCCTGTCGGAGAGAGTTGCGTTGCTCATGCGTTGGCCCCCGAGAACTCCTTGCGGCGGGCGATGATCAGGCGGGCCGCGCCGTTGACCAGCAGGGTGATGACGAACAGGACCAGACCGGAGGCGATGAGCGCGTCCCGGCCCATCTCGGTGGCCTCGCTGAACTTGCTGGCGATGTTCTGGGCGAAGGTGCCGCCGCCCGGGTCGAGCAGGCTGAGGTTGATCTCGAAGCTGGAGGACAGGACCATCGCGACGGCCATCGTCTCGCCGAGGGCACGGCCCAGACCGAGCATCGAGGCGGAGATGACACCGGAGCGCCCGAAGGGCAGGACCGCCATGCGGATGACCTCCCAGCGGGTGGCGCCGAGGGCGAGCGCGGCCTCCTCGTGCATCTGCGGGACCTGGCGGAAGACCTCGCGGCTCACGTTGGTGATGATCGGCAGGATCATGATCGCGAGCAGGATGCCGACGGTGAGCATCGAACGGGGGGCGCCGCCCTGCCATTCGAAGATGCCGGTCCAGCCGAGGTAGTCGTTCAGCCAGCCGTAGAGGCCGTCGAGCTGCGGTACGAGCACGAGGGCGCCCCAGAGGCCGTACACGATGGACGGGACGGCGGCGAGCAGGTCGACCACGTACGCGATGGGGCCGCCCAGCCTGCGCGGGGCGTAGTGCGTGATGAACAGGGCGATACCGACGGCGACCGGGACCGCGATGGCCATCGCGATGACCGACGACACGATGGTGCCGAAGGCCAGCACCGCGATGCCGAAGACCGGCGGGGTGCCGGTGGGGTTCCACTCGAAGGTGGTGAAGAAGTTGCCCTCGTCCTGGCTGATCGCGAGTGCGGCCCGGTAGCTGAGGAACACCGCGATGGCCGCCATGATCGCCAGCAGGAAGATGCCGGAGCCGCGGGAGAGCCCGAGGAAGATGCGGTCGCCGGGGCGGGTGGCGCCGCGCGCGGCGCGCTTCGCCTCCTTGGCGGGGGGCGGTGGCGTGGAGGGAAGTGGGGTGTCTTTGGTCGTGGATATGTCCATCAGGTTCTCCGGTCTGCGGAGCCGTCGTCGCGGGGACGTCGACTCGGGGCGGAGCCGCCCGCGGTGGCGGGACGGCTCCTGGCGGCGGTGCACCGGACGGTGCGGCCCGGTCCCGGTGGGGGCCGGGCCGCACTCAGGTCAGCTCAGGTCCGAGATGGTGCTGCGGACCTTGGTGATGATCTCCTCGGGCATCGGGGCGTAGCCGGCGTCGGCGAGCAGCGCCTGGCCGTCCTCGCTGGCGATGTAGCCGAGGAAGGACTTGGTGGCGGGCAGGGTGTCCGCCTTGTTGCCCTTGTCACAGACGATCTCGTAGGTGACCAGGGTGATCGGGTAGGCGCCCTCGGCGGTCGGCGTGTAGTTCAGCTTCAGCGCGAGGTCCTTGCCGGTGCCCACGACCTGGGCCTCGGAGATGGCCTTGGTGGCGTTCTCGACGGTCGCCTTGACCGGCTCGGCGGCCTCGGTCTTGATGTCGACCGTGCTCATGCCGTCCTTGGCGTACGAGAGCTCCATGTAGGAGATCGCGCCCTCGGTCTCCTTCACGCCCTGGGCGACACCGGAGGAGCCCTGCGCGGACTGACCGCCCTTGGCCTGCCAGGCCTTGCCGCCCTCGTACTTCCACTGGTCGGGAGCGGCGGCGATCAGGTACTTGGTGAAGTTGTCCGTGGTGCCGGACTCGTCCGAGCGGTGGTACGGCTGGATCTTGAGGTCGGGGAGCTTCGCGTCGGGGTTCAGCGCCGCGATGGCCTTGTCGTTCCAGTTGGTGATCTTGCTGTCGAAGATCAGCGCGAGGGTCTTGGCGTCCAGGACCAGGCTGTCGACGCCCGGGACGTTATAGCCGACCGCGATCGGGCCGCCCACCATCGGCAGGTCGATGCCCTGGCCGCCGGAGCAGACCTTCTTGGAGGCGGTGACCTCTTCCGGCTTCAGCGCGGAGTCGGAGCCGGCGAAGGCGACCTGGCCCTGGGTGAACGCGGTGATGCCGGCGCCCGAACCGCTGCCCTTGTAGTTGATCTGGACGCTCTTGCAGGAGGCCGTGTACTGCTTGACCCAGGCGTCGATGGCGTTCTTCTGCGCGGAGGAGCCGTCGGCCAGCAGCTGGCCCTTGGCGTCGCCGCAGTCGATCTTGCTGTTGGCCGACGCCGTGCTGTCGCCCGCGGTGTTGCCGCCCGTGTCGTCCGACCCACAAGCCGTCAGGGTCAGGGCGCCGGTGACGGCGACAGCACCGAGAGAAAGGGCGCGCAGCCGGTTCTTGCGCTGAAGCTTCACTTTCGGGAGTTCCTTCCAGGAGCCGCCGTCCACATGGCGGCGTGCGAAGTCGTCGTATCAGCCTCGGGAGTGCTCTTGCGGGCACCTGTCGCCCCTCAGGCTGCTGTCGTCACGGGATGAGAGGCCGTGTTCTCGGCTCGCGTCCCGCACCGGGTAAGGCCGAAATTAGGCAGATCAGGTGAAGCCGCCGATGGACGGAAGTGAACGACGAGTGAACCCCTGCCGACAGTGCGGTGAGGTAACGGAATGCTCACGGAGCCCGCCGCCCCCTGGACCGGACACCCCCTCGCACAGTCACCCTCCACTCCAGGACCGAACAGCACATGTGCAGTTAACGGGGTCACTAATCCCCAACAAAAGGAAACTCCACGCATACCAGACACGTCCACCGCAGCCTTGCCCACGGCGTCGCGGACTCACGCGAAGCCACCACGACGAACCCGAACCCGAACCCGATCCCGAACCCGATCCCGCACCCGCACCCGCACCCGCGGCTGAGGGAACCCCACCCCCACCCACGCCCGTCTCGTCTCACGACCCCACATCGCGGCGCACCGGGAGGCGCACATGGAACGGCGTACGTTCATCGGCGGCGGTGCGGCCGCACTCACCGCACTGACCACCTCGGCCTGCACCTCCGGCGGCGGCTCCGACGCCTCGGCCACGGCCACGAACGCCTCCCTCCGGACGACCACGACGACGGCCACGCGCGCGGGCGGGAAGCCCACCGCGGCCAACTGGTCCGCCCTCGCCCGCGACCTCGACGGCCCCCTCGTCCGCCCCGGCGACAAGGCCTGGACCACGGCCCGCCAGCTCTACAACACCCGCTTCGACACCCTGAAGCCCACCGCCGTCGCCTACGTCGCCCACCCCGACGACATCCGCACCACCCTCGCCTACGCCAGGGCCCACGACCTCAGGGTGGCGATACGCAACGGCGGCCACTCCTACGCCGGCTGGTCCTCCGGCAACGGCCGTCTGATCGTCGACGTCTCCAAGCTCAACAAGGTCCGCGCCTCCGGCGGCGAGGCCGTGATCGGCGCCGGCGCGAAGCTCATCGACGTCTACCGCGCGCTCGCCGCCAAGGGCGTCACCATCCCCGCCGGCTCCTGCCCCACCGTCGGCGTCTCCGGCCTCACCCTCGGCGGCGGCCACGGCGTGACGTCCCGCGCCTACGGCCTGACCTGCGACAGCCTCACCCAGGCCACCCTCATCACGGCGGACGGCAAACGGCTGGTCGCCGACGCCACCACCCACAAGGACCTCTTCTGGGCCCTGCGCGGCGCCGGGAACGGCAACTTCGGCGTGGTCACCGAACTCCGCTTCAAGACCCACGCGGCCCCGCCCGGCGTCACCGCGTACCTCACCTGGCCCTGGTCCAAGGCCGCCGCCGTCCTGAGGGCCTGGCAGGAGTGGGGCCCCGCCCAGCCCGACGAGATCTGGTCGTCCTGCCACATCTCGAACGCCGCCGGCGGCACCCCGAGGGTCTCCGTCGCCGCCTTCTCCCTCGGCACCTACGGCGAGCTGCAGAACGCCGTCGACCGGCTCGCCGACCGGGTGGGCGCCCCGGCCCGCGGCGTCTCCCTCAAGCGCCGTACGTACGAGGACGCCATGGAGGGCTACGCCGGCTGCTCGTCCTTCGCCGACGACGCCCAGTGCCATCTGCCCGGCACGACCCCCGGCCGCTCCCCCAAGGGCGCCCTGGGCCGCGAGACGTACGCCGCCCGCTCGGACTTCTTCGACCGTTCGATCTCCTCGGCCGGCATCCAGACCCTGCTCACCCAGATCACCGGGGTGAAGGGCGGTGCCGGCAGCATCGCGCTCACCGCGCTCGGCGGCCAGGTGAACCGGGTCGCGCCGACGGCGACGGCCTTCGTCCACCGCCGCTCGCGGATGCTGGCCCAGTACATCGCCTCCTGGCGGGCCGGCACCTCCGGCACGGCCGCCCAGTCCTGGCTGAACACCGCCCACAAGTCGATGTCCCGCCACGCCTCGGGCGCCGCGTACCAGAACTACAGCGACCCGACCCTCACCGACTGGAAGAAGGCGTACTACGGCGACGCCACGGCCCGGCTGACGACCCTGAAGAAGAAGTACGACCCGAACCGCTTCTTCACGTTCCCGCAGGCGCTGTAGCCCCTGAGGCGGCCCGCTCCGGGGCGCTCACGCCGTCGCGGGAGCCCCGGTCATGACGACGGCCCCCTCACCGGCTTGCGGTGAGGGGGCCGTTCGTACGCCGGGTCCGGCTCGCGGTGCTACGCCGCCAGGTCCCGCTCCTCCGCCGAGGACGTCTCCACCCGCGCGCCCGGGATCACCGCGCGCTGTCCGTCGCGCCCGCGCGCCCGGACGATCCACCCCACCCGGGGCGACCGCTCGATCGCCCTCGTCACCGGCGTCAGCAGCGCCATGGCGAGCGGCGAGAGCAGCAGGGCGACGGCGGTGCCGAGCGCGAAGCCGCCGATCACATCGGTCGGGTAGTGCACGCCCATGTACACGCGGATGAAACCGCCGAGCAGCGCGACGACCAGTCCGACCAGCCCGAACCTGCGGTTCGCGAGGAAGAGCCCGACGCCCATCGCCATGATCAGGGTCGCGTGATCGCTCACGAAGGAGTAGTCGGTCTTGCCGGAGACGAGCACCTCCAGCCCCTCGTGGTCGAGGAAGGGCCGGGGCCGCTCGACGAATCCGCGTATCGGCACGTTGACCAGTACGGCGATGCCGGCGGCCAGCGGCGCCCACACCAGCGCGGCCACGGACGAGGCCGCGTCCTCGCCGCCGCGCTTGCGCACACCCCACCAGCACCCGAGGATCAGCAGCACCATGGCGAACAGCAGGCCGTACTCGCCGACGAACTCCATGACCCGGTCGAGCCAGGTCGGCGCGGCCTTGGCCAGGCCGTTGATGTCGTAGAGCAGCTCGACGTCGGGATTGGATCCGGAATCAGCGGCAAGTGCGGCATGCGCGGCGAGTCCAGCCATCGTGCTGCGGCCCTTTCGTCATCGTTCCCGCGACCGCACCCGTACGTGCGCCGCGCTGTTGCCACCCCCGTGGTGTACGTAGGCGTCAACGCGCTACGTCAATTAGGAACGCACACTTCTCCCCAATGCGTTCCACCCTCCACTGAATGATCACTCAGACGTTACCGAAGAGAGACGCGTCGCCGCAGCTCAGGGCAGGGGTTCACGGAGAATTACGGCCGCGTCAGACGGTCTTGGGCAGCGCTTTCGCGCCATCTTCCGTGACCCTGGTGGCCCCGAAGTAGTCGGGGGTGTCAATCGGGTCGAACCGGATGACCGCACCCGGCCGCGGGGCGTTGATCATATATCCGCCCCCCACATAGATGCCGACGTGCCGAATGGCCCGGGAGTTGGTGAGGTCGTCGGAGAAGAAGACGAGATCGCCCGGCAGCAGTTCAGCCCGCGACGGGTGCGGCCCGGCGTTGTACTGATCGTTCGCCACCCGGGGCAGCGTGATCCCGACGCTCGCGTACGCCGCCTTGGTCAGCCCCGAGCAGTCGAAGCGTCCACCCTGGTCAGCGGTGCCGTTGCCGCCCCAGAGGTAGAGCGTGCCGAGCTTCTTCTGCGCGTACGCGATGGCTCCCGCCGCCTGCTCGCTCGGGTCGACGCGGGTCGTGGGCGCGGCGAAACTCTCCGACAGCGTGGTGATCGTCTTGACGTAGTTCTGGGTCTCCTTGTACGGCGGGACACCCCCGTACTTGATGACGGCGTACGCGCCCGCGTTGTAGGAAGCGAGCATGTTCGCGGTCGGATCACCGGGTACGTCCTTCACGTACGACGCGAGCTTGCAGTCGTACGAGGCGGCCGATGGAATCGCGTCATTCGGGTCCCAGACATCACGGTCCCCGTCCCCGTCACCGTCCAGCCCGTGCGCCGCCCACGTCCCCGGAATGAACTGCGCGATCCCCTGGGCCGCGGCGGGGCTCTGCGCCTTCGGGTTGAACCCGCTCTCCTGATACAGCTGGGCGGCCAGCAGCGCGGGATTGATGGCGTCGCACAGATTGCCCCACTTCTGCACCAGTTGCTGGTACGCCGCCGGCACGGCGCCCTTGGCCAGCCCGACGGCCCTTCCGCCTACCCCGTTGGCGAGGTTTCCGGCGACCATGTAGACGCCGACGACCAGCAACATGACGAACCCGAGTCCGGCGCTGACAGCGGAGATCACCACGATCCATGCCTTACGCACCGTCAACCGCCCCTCACCGCCCGGGAGTCCGCCGACGGTAAGTGTAGAGGCGGCCCTCCGTCTTAGGAATGATCACTCATGGCCCTCCGTCCCCTTCGTCCCCAAGGAGAACCCCGTATGCCCGACATCCCACCGGACCTCGACTGGATCCGCGCGGCCCCGGAGGACGCCACCGGCCCCGGCCCCTGGTTCGAGCTGGCCTTCGGCGCGGGCGACGGCGAGGACGACCCCGAGGCCCCCGTCTACATCCGCGAGACCAGCGCCCCCGACGTCGTCGTCACCACCAACCGCCGCAAGTGGGACGCGTTCGTCCTGGGCGTCCAGGCAGGGGAGTTCGACCATTTCGTGGCGGGGGTGGAGGGGTTCGAGCCGACGAAGGGGGCGGCGGACGGCTAGAGCCCGGGTCGGCCGGTGACCCCATCGCCCCTGGTCGCGCAGTACTCTGCCTGGAGTGGCCAGAGCGTAGTACTGCACATGGAGTGGTGTGAATGGTGAGACGGAACGACCAGCGTCGCGCCGCCCTCGTCGACGCGGCGATCGAGGTCCTGGCCAGGGAAGGCGCACGCGGGCTCACCTTCCGCGCGGTGGACGCCGAGGCCGCCGTCCCGGCCGGTACCGCGTCCAACTACTTCGCCAACCGCGACGACCTCCTCACCCAGGCCGGCGCCCGCGTCTACGAACGGCTCCAGCCCGACGAGGCCACCATCGCCCGCCAGCGGGCCGCCGGCCGTGACCGGGAGACGTACGTGGAGCTGATGCGCGAACTCGTCGGCCGCGTCGCCTCCTTCCGCACCGGCTACCTCGCACTGCTCGAACTCCGCCTGGAAGCGACCCGCCGCCCCGAGCTCCGCAAGGTCCTCACCGAACGCGTCCGCGCGGACGTCGAAGCCAACGTCGCCTACCACGAGGCGTCCGGCCTCCCCGGCGACGCCATGGCCGTCAAACTCCTCATGCTCACCCTGAACTGGCTGATCGTCGAACAGCTCACCCTCCCCGACGTCTTCTCGGAGGCCGAGCGGGAGCACCTGGTGACGGCCGCGGTGGAACGCATCGTCACCGCCGGGTAGTCGGGCGTCCGGTACCGGCGGAGGCACCCGGTCAGCCCGGCGCCCGCACCCGGGACAGGAGCAGCGTCCGTCGCTCCCGGTCGACCTCGACGACGGCCACCGTCACCTCGTCCCCCGCCTCCAGGGTCGCCCCTTCGCCAGTCGCCCTGGGCTCCGCCGTCAGTTCACTCAGCCGGACGAGACCCTGGACCCCGTCGGCGACCTCGACGAACACGCCGAAGGGCACCGACTTGGTGACCCGTCCCCGCAGGACCTGCCCGACCGCGGCCGCGTCGGCGAACTCCTGGAACGGGTCCGGCAGCAGTGCCCGCAGGGACAGCCGCGCCTCCCCGTTGGTGGTGTCGAAGTACAGGAACGCGCAGGACACCCGCTCCCCGACCCGTACGACCTCCGAGGGGTCCTCGAAGCACCGCCAGGAGAGATCGGGAAAGGCGAGAAACCCGACGCCGGGATGGATCGGATGCCCCGGCCCGTCGTCCAGCGCCACGAACACCCCGAAGCTCTCGATCGAGGCGACCGTACCGGTCAGCACCTGCCGGGACTGAAGCCCCCTCAGGAACCGCCAGAGCCGGGGGTGTCGGGTGGCCGCCGTCGACATCCGCACCTCACCCCGGCGCGGATCGACTCCGATCACCTCGCCGGTGACGCGCCGCCCCACCGCCAGGTCCGCCTCCGCACGCGGCCCCCAGGTCAGGTCCAACGCCCCGACCGTCCCCAACGGGCGCGACGGAAACCCGTCCAGCACCACGGCCACCCCGTGCCCCGTCACCTCGGCGACGGTCCCCCCGAGCACCTCCCCCACCCGCACCCCGGCCAGGAACGCCGCTGCGGCACTCCGCTCGCCCGCCTCCACCCCGCACCCCTCCCCTGTCAGAGCCCGCTGCGCCCACGGCCGCCGCCCGTTGGCCGAAACCGCTCCCTCCGGCCTCCGTCCGGCACCCGCCCCACCGGCCGAGCTTCCCGCAAGCGCGGCGGTACGGCCTAGGCTGACGAACAAGATCACTTCCATGGGAGCGGGACAGCGTGCGCAGACAACGCCACCAGGTCGACGCGGCGGCGATATCCGCGGTTCGCGAGGACTTCCACAACCGGATCGTCGGCGAGGTCTGGTCGATGTCGAGGGCCGGCGCCATGACGGCCCACGAGTGGTGGTGGATCTCGGACCGGCTGGTGGAGTACCTGGCCGCCCTCTCCGTCCAGACCCCCGACCTCCGCCTCCCCGAGGCCAAGGCGGTCCTCGACGACGCCACCGAGGCGGCGGCCGGAGCGGTCGCGTACACCGTGTACCACCCGCACCACCGCTTCCAGGTGTTCCTCAACTACGTGAACTTCGGCAGGGACTACGAGCCCGAACCGGGCCACCCGGATGCACCCGCCCCAGCGCCCCCGCACCGCTGGCTCGACTCCTTCTGCCTGGCCGTCCTCTCCGACAGGGCCGAATGGCACGGCGAGGCCTTCCACTTCGCCCGCCAAGCCGCCCAGGAGGGCGGAGCGGGCCTCCCCTCGGTCGAACTGATCAACGGCTTCATGGCGTACGTCATCGGCGACACCGGGAACGACGACGCCGGCCGTCCGCCCGTCCGGGCGGACGTCCTCGCCGCGCTCGACGCCGCGTACGCCCGCATCCACTCGCTGGACCACATGACCGGCGGCGCCCAGAACCTCCTCCGACACCCGCACACGACGGCCCTGCACGCCCTGCACGCCCTGACGAGCGGCGACCGGTCCGCCTTCCGCTCCCACCTGACCGAACTGCTCCGCCCGTACAGCGCGCTCTCCGGCCCGGTCACCAGCCCCGCCACCCTGCTGCCCCTCCTCCCCCTCGCCCTGACGGCCCTGGCCCACCGCAGGGAGGGCTGGCCGCCGCCCCTCGACACCGACTACCTGCCGTCCGCCCTGGTCACCGGCTTCGCGGCGCCCGGCCCGCGGGTGCGGGGGTTCGGCCGCGACCGACGCCCGGACGCGATCGCCGAACTGGCCGCGCGCCCGGTGGTGTTCGAACGCCCGGGTAACCCCCGGCCGATCCACCCGGCAAGCGAGGCCGACTACGAGCAGTACACCCGGGAGGCCTTCACCCCGGTGGACGGCGGGCCCCCGTCCCCGGCGAAGCTGGCATGGGCCATCGGCTACCAGGAGATCCTCTTCAGGGCCCGCGCCTCGCACTCCGCCGACGTCACGGACGGACAGCTCACCAACCTGCGCCTCGCCGCCGAGATGGGCGCCGCCCTCTTCCGCACCACGCTCGCCGCCCCCGGCACGGACGTCGAGGTGACGATCGACGGGCAGCGCCTCGTCTACCCCGCGTACCACGGGGACCAGGCCGGACCGGGCGCCTGGCACACCGCCGTCAACCTGGCGCTGATCACCGGCGTACGCGAACACCTGGCCCCGCTCGTCCTCGCCGGCCCGGCCCGCCTCGCACAGGACGACTCCGCCTTCGCCTCGTACCGCGAGGCCCTGCTCACCTACCTCCGGGGCGAGGACCCCGAGCCCATCACGGAACGGGCCCTGCACGACCACGAGAAGGCCAAGGAGTGGGGCTTCCTCCCGCCACCCGCGATCCTCTTCTCCCAGCTGGTCGAGGGCGACGAGGAGAGCTTCAACCTGGCCCTGCTGGACGCCCTGGAGGCGCACCGCGACCACCACCGGGTGGCCGACCGCGCCGACACCACCGACGCCGCCCTCAACCTCGACATCCTGGCCCTGACCTGCCACGCCCACCGCCGAGGCTGGACCACCCCGCTCACCACCCCCTACCTCCCGCCCCGCCTCCTGAAAGCGGCCCGCCCCTTCTGAACCCTCGGGGGCCTCCCCGGCCCCTCCTCCGGCGGACCGCCCCTCAGGACTTGAACCCGATGACCCCGAAGCCGGGTCGCGACTGAGCGTGCCGCAGCCACCCCAGGCACTGCATGACCGCCTCCACCACCACCGGCTCCAGCGGCGGCGGGGTCCCGTCCTTCGCCTTGGTCGCCTCGAACTGCTCCAACGCCCGCAGACACTGCTCATGCGTCCACTCACCGCAGCCCGGCAGATACGACCAGGGCAGCGGAGCCGGCAGATCACTGTGCTCGAACGCCGCCACCGACACCGCGGTGATGCCCAGCGCGGTCAGGCCCGCGTCGACCACCGACAGCCAGTCCCCCCGATGCGGGGTGAAACACGAATTGTCGAGGAACACTCCCGTGAGCGAGCACAGCCGCTTGTAGGCGTAGCCGTACTGGAAGGCGTACCGCTTGTCCTCGCTGAACGGTCCCCCGTGCACGACCGCCCGCAGCGCCTCGTACGCCGTGGGCGCCCCGTCCTCTATCTCCGACCGGAACCAGTCGTCGTCACACGCCAGGTCATCGCCGAACCTGTCGCGAACGACCTCCGGCAACTGCTCGTCACGGGACCCGACCAGCGCCCGGGTGGCGGTCACGTCCAGCAGGTACACACCTAGCGAAGAACCCATGCCCCGAACCTAACGGCCCCCACTGACAACGCGCCGACCCCGCACGACTCCCCATCGCCCCGCCGGCATCACCGGTCAACCAGGAACTCATCCGCCCCAGACGCAACCCTCACGTCCACATCGGGCACACTCGAAACTCGGCGAACACCGGCCCGACACCCCGTCAGAAGCGGGACCGGACCGGCCGCTTCACCACCACCGACCCCACCAGGCCGGACCACCCGGAAAGTGGGGACTAACGACGGAACCACACCACAGGTTCCGGTTTAACCTCGTTGCCCGGCGTAACCCGCCGTGATACACAGAGTGACTATACGACCCTTCGTGTACCGTTCCGCGTCCCCCGTTAGGGTCCCGCGCAGGCCGGAAGCAAGGGATACGTACGAAACCCGCCAATCAATGACGCCAAGTCGACATACGACAGCGTCATTGTCAGCGAGAATGGGCCCGACCTCTGCGCACCCGCGCGAGGTGCAGCGCGGACGCCGACACGTACGCGGTGCAGAGCCAGCGGAACTACCCACTAGGGGCGGTGACTTACATGTTCATTGCGGCCGACAAGGGCGACATCACCACCATCATCGGCGGAATCGCCCCGGACTGGGGGCCTTTCGGCAGCCTGGGCAACGAGGCACGCGTGATGATCGAGGTCGTGATGGCGGTCGCCATCCTTCTCTGCCTGGGCATCGCCATCTGGGGCGCGGCCAAACAGCGCATCGGCGCGACCGCCCTGCGGGACACGTTCAGCGCCGAACAGGGCAAGGGGCTCATCATCGCCGGACTCACCGGCGTCTTCATCATCGGTTCACTGGGCACGCTCTTCACCATCGTGTACGGCATGGCCGTGTAGCGCCGCGCGCCGGCCACCTCCCGGCCGGGCGGGCCACGCCCCCGGCTCCCCCACTACCCCACCCGTCCGTCGTGCCCACCGGCTGAGGTTGCGTCTCCCTGATGTCGAGTCACCACACCGCGCCCGCGCGGGAACCAGCGCGGCTACCGTCGTATTGCCACGCGTCTTCGTACGCGTCCACGTACGGCGTCGAAGTTGAAGGGGCGAACGCGGCATGAGTCTCGGCGACGACCACGGCTACGGCGAGTCCTCGCGCGGAGCCGACGACGGGGCGTACGGCGGGTACGCCGGCACCGGCCAGACCCGCACCCGGCTCCCCGACCGCGGCGGCGACCCCCGCCGGACCCGCTCCTCCTCCAGAAGCCTCGTCACCATCGTCGGCGTCATCGTCCTCCTCATCGCCGCCATCGCCTTCGCGAACCGCGGAGACGACGACACCACGGACGCGACGACAGGCGGCGACAAGGCGGAGACAGCACCTACGGCGGCGTCGGGCGAGCGGCCGGTCAGGTCAAAGACGGCGGGAATCCCCACGGGGTACGCGCGGAGCGAGCAAGGGGCGCAGAGCGCGACGACGAATTACGCAATCGCGCTCGGCTCAGCCGACATGTTCAGCGCCGAGCGGCGACATGAGATCGTCAACACCGTCTACGCCCCCGATGTCGCTGTGGACCAGCAGAGCAAGCTCGACGACGTGTACTCCGGTAAGGGGTTCCTCGCCAACATCGGCCTGAACGAAGACGGTGCTGCGCCGAGCGGCCAGACCTTCATCTCACGCATCATCCCGGTGGGCACAAAAGCCACGGCGTTCAACAACAGCCACGCCACGGTCGAGCTCTGGTACACCTCCCTCTTCGGGCTATCAGGCGAAGGCTCTACGAACCCGGTGACCGAAAGCTGGTTCACCACGACCTACAAGCTGCAGTGGGTCGGCGGAGACTGGAAGATCACCGACCTCACTCAGAAGGACGGCCCGGTCCCAGTCGGACGTGACCAGACGGCATCCACCTCCGAGGACATGACAAAGGCCGTTGAGGAGTACGGAGGGTTCACGTATGCCCGTTAAGCACAGCGTGCTCAAAGTCGCTGCCGGTGTCACAGCCGTTCAAGCAACCACCGTGCTACTCGCGACCCGTGCCTTCGCCGCTCCCACGCCCACGCCTACACCGAGCCCTTCGGGCAGCAACGACCCATGTGACCTCATCCGCGGCCCGGCGCAGGAATATTGCGAACGAGAATCCGGCGACAAGGGCGACACCAGTACCCTCCCCAACGACGTAACCTCCACCCTCGACCCCCTCTCCTCCCTGGCCCAAGGCTGTGCCGACGCCGCCTCCTGGACCATCGACAAGCTCTCCGCCGCCGTGAACGAGACGGCGAACGTCGACTTCACGAACCCGAAGTTCCTGCAGCAGTACGCGGTCGTGTTCGCGGCGTCGACGATCCTCACCCTCATCCTGTGGCTGCTCGCGGTCGCCAAGCGGGCCGTACGCGGCGTCCCGCTCACCACGGCCCTGTCGGAAGCGGTCGGCTTCCTCTGGCTGACCGTCCTGGCCTCCGCGTTCACCCCGCTGATCCTCTACACGATCGTCTCGGCGACCGACGGGGTCACCGAGGTCCTCGCCAAGGCCACCGGCGACCAGACCGACACCTTCTTCGGCAACTTCTCCGGCGCCCTCAAGAAGGGCGAGGACATCGGCGGCGGGCCCATCATGCTCATCGTCGTCTCCCTCGTCTCCATCCTCGCCGCCGGCGTCCTCTGGCTGGAGCTCGTCATCCGGGCCGCCCTGCTCTACGTCGGCGCCCTCCTCGGCACCGTCGTCTACGCCGGCCTGGTCGACAAGAACCTGTGGGGCCATGTCCGCCGCTGGGCCGGCATCATGATCGCGGTCATCCTCATCAAGCCCGTGATCGTCATAGTCCTCGGCCTTGCCGGCGCGCTCTCCGCAGACGACGGCCCGGACGCCTTCTCCGCCGTCGTCTCCGGCCTCGCGATCATCCTCCTGGCCATCTTCGCCTCGGCCATGATCTACCGCTTCGTCCCCGGCTTCGGCGACGAGATCGCCGGCTCCCGCAACAACCGCCTGATGCGCGGCGCCGAAGGCAAGGCCGCCGCCGTCATCAGCTCTCCCGCCACCCTCGTCGCCCAGGGCATCAAGACCCACAGCACCCGGGCCGACAACAACGGCGGCGGCAGCGGCCCCCGGCCCGCCAACCCCGCTTCCGGCGGCGTGGCCGCCCACAGCTCACGCACCGCGGGCGGCGGCGGATCCGTTCCCTCCGCCGCGCCCCCGCCCCGCACGAGCCCGACCAACACCCCCCACGCCAGTAATACCCGCAACAGCAACCGCACGGGAGGTGAAGGGCGTTGACGACCGAGTCCCATCTGTCCCATCCGGTCACGCCCCGCCGTACATATCTGATCGGCCGCGCCCGGCCGAACGCGATCATCGGCCGGAACCGTGAGTCCGGCGAGATCGCGCTCATCATCGCGGGCGCGTTCCTCGGCATGATGTGCGGTCTCCTCGTCCCGGTGCTCGTCCCGCGCATCGCCCTGCTGACGGGCTTCCCGCTGCTGGCGCTCGCCGCGGTCTACGTGCCGTACAAGCGGCGCACGTTCTACAAGTGGTTCGAGATCAACCGCAGCTACAAGCGGACGGTCCGCCGCGGCGCCACCTACCGGTCCGCCGCCATGGAGGCCGGCACCGGCCTCGACGGCCGCGAGGTCGAGGTAGGCCCCCCACCGGGCATCGGCCGCATCACCTGGCTGGCCGCGCCCTTCGGCCCGGACGAGATCGCCGTACTGCTCCACGCGGACCGCAGAACGGTCACCGCGGCCATCGAGATCGAGGGCCCCGGCGTCGGCCTGCGCGACTCCGAGGACCAGGAAGCCCTCGTCGACCGCTTCGGCACCCTCCTCAAGCACGTGGCCAACGGCGACGGCTTCGTCACCCGGCTCCAGATGCTCGCGCGCACCCTGCCCGCCGACCCGGACGCCCACGCCAAGGACGTCGCCCAGCGCGGCGACGAGCGCTCCCCCGGCTGGCTGCGGCAGTCGTACGACCAACTGCAGTCCATGGTGTCCACGAGCAGCGAGCAGCACCGCGCGTACCTGGTCGCCTGTATGCACTACACGCGCGAACTGGCGGCCGAGGCGCACGCCATGGCCCGCGCCGCCCGCCCCCAGGGCCGGAAGCTCGACAAGGACGCCGGCCTCGCCGTCGTCATGGCCCGTGAGCTGACGGACATCTGCTCGCGCCTCCAGGAGGCCGACATCCGCGTCCGGCAGCCCCTCGGCCAGGGCCGCCTCGCCTCCCTCATCCACTCCATGTACGACCCGGACCACCCGATCGACCACATCCAGGCCATGACCAAGCGCAACGCCTGGCCGGCCGAACTGGACGCGACGGAACCGGACTTCCTCCAGGCCAAGACCCGCGAGTCCTCCACCCGCGCCCCCTGGTGCCACGCCACCGCCTGGGTGAAGGAGTGGCCGATGACCCCGGTCGGCGTGAACTTCCTCGCGCCCCTCCTGGTCCACACCCCCGACGTCATCCGCACGGTGGCCGTCACCATGGACCTGGAGCCGACCGAGGTCGCCATCGAGCGCATGCTGACGGAGAAGACCAACGACGAGGCGGAGGCCTCCCGCGCCGCCAAGATGAACCGCACGGTCGACCCGCGCGACGTGGCCTCCCACTCCCGCCTCGACCAGCGCGGCGAGGACCTGGCCAGCGGCGCCGCCGGCGTCAACCTGGTCGGCTACATCACCGTCTCGTCCCGCTCCCCCGAAGCCCTCGCCCGCGACAAGCGGACCATCAGGGCGTCCGCCGGAAAGTCGTACCTGAAGCTGGAGTGGTGCGACCGCGAGCACCACCGCGCCTTCGTCAACACCCTCCCGTTCGCCACCGGAATCCGAAGGTAGGGCCACCGCGATGCGGGATCATTCGGACCAGCAGGGGTCACCACCCGGGCCAGGACCGGGACAGGAGGTACGTCACTGATGCGGGACCCGCTGTCCGTCCTCACCGACGCCTTCACTTCCTTCCTCTTCGGCAAGGTCGAGACGACCCGCCTCCCCGTGCGCACGTCCACCGGCCAGGCGCAGGCGGTCTACCTCCCGACCGCCGCCCCCGGCCTCGGCGACTCGGGCGTGATCATCGGCCGCGAGGTCTACTCCGGGAAGGGCTACATCTACGACCCCTTCCAGCTCTACGGCCAGCAGCTGCCCGCCCCGCACTGGCTCGTCCTCGGCGAGTCCGGCAACGGCAAGTCGGCCCTGGAGAAGACGTACGTCCTGCGCCAGCTCCGCTTCCGCGACCGCCAGGTCGTCGTCCTCGACGCCCAGGGCGAGGACGGCGTCGGCGAATGGAACCTCATCGCGCAGGAGCTGGGGATAACTCCCATCCGCCTGGACCCGACGGCCGCCCTCGACCACGGAATCCGCCTCAACCCCCTCGACCCGTCGATCACCACCACGGGCCAGCTCGCGCTGCTCCGGACGATCATCGAGGTCGCGATGGGCCGCGGCCTGGACGAACGTTCCGGGTTCGCACTGAAGGTCGCGCACGCCTACGTCAACGAGACGATCGTCGAACGCCAGCCGGTGCTCACCGACATCGTCGAGCAGCTCCGCCACCCCGAGCCGGAGTCCGCGGAGGCGATGAACGTCGCCATAGACGACGTACGCGCCTGGGGCCTGGACGTCGCCCTCGTCCTGGACCGCCTGGTCGACGGTGACCTGCGGGGCATGTTCGACGGCCCGACGACGGTGGGCATCGACCTCGACGCCCCCCTCATCGTCTTCGACCTGTCCCACATCGACCGCAACTCCATCGCCATGCCCATCCTGATGGCGATCGTCGGCGTCTGGCTGGAGCACACCTGGATCCGCCCCGACCGGAAGAAGCGCATCTTCCTGGTCGAGGAGGCCTGGCACATCATCAACAGCCCGTTCGTGGCCCAGCTCTTCCAGCGGCTGCTGAAGTTCGGCCGCCGTCTCGGTCTGTCGTTCGTCGCGGTGGTCCACCATCTCTCCGACGTCATCGACGGAGCGGCCGCCAAGGAAGCGGCTGCCATCCTCAAGATGGCGTCGACCAGGACGATCTACGCCCAGAAGGCGGACGAGGCCCGCGCCACGGGCCGCGTTCTGGGCCTCCCCCGCTGGGCGGTGGAGATCATCCCCACCCTCACCCCGGGCATCGCGGTCTGGGACGTCAACGGCAACGTACAGGTCGTCAAGCACCTGATCACCGAGACCGAACGCCCCTTGGTCTTCACGGACCGCGCGATGACCGAGTCCTCCGACGACCACTTCCTGGACGACGACGCCCTGCGCGCCGCCGAACTGGAGGCGGAGGAGCGGGCCGCCGCATTCGTGGAGCATCTGAGCGATGTCGACGGTTACGGCTCCTCCGAGTCCACGGTGGCCTGAGCGAGCGAGGGACGAGCCGGTACGGGCGGACGAGCGAGCTGGTACCGGCGAGGGAGCGGGCGTGAAGGGCGCAGGAGGAGACGGCGTGAACGGCGGCGTGCGATGAGACCAGACGACCGACACCGGCATTCCCAGCAGGGCGGGGGCGGCATCCCCGACGGGCTGCTGATCACCGTCCTCGGTCTCCTGGTCGGCACCACCCTGCTCGTCTGGTCCGCGACCGGCCTGGCCGGCCTGTTCGCGCATGGCGCCTGGCCCGACCGCGTCACCTTCACCCGCACGCCTCTGGCCGTACGCAGCCTGGTCTCGGCCCCTCAGGACCTGCCCACGGCCTGGCCCGACACCCCCGCCGCCCAGCTGTCCGGCTACGGCCTGTTCTGGGGCCTCTTCATCGGCCAGCTGATGATCCTGATCGTCCTGACGGTCTTCATCACGGGCACCCTGGCCCGTTGGAGAGCCGTCCGCGCCAGAGAGAAGACGGCACGATCCCAGGCCGCGGACCGGACGACGCCGCTCCCGCCGGAGAGTCACACGTCATCGCCGCCGGTCCCGGAGCCGAGAAACGGCACCGCCCCCGCCGGCGACTCGCCCTCCCTCCCCCGCACCGCGACCGCCGGTAGGGGTACGGAAAGGGAGAGTGTGACCGCCGGGACCGACATCGCCTACGAGGCGGGCTCCGCACCGGGAGCGCCCGCCGCACCGGTGCCCCGCCCCGCTCCCGTCGCGCCCGGCGGCTCCCTGCCCACGGGCGCACAGAGCCCGGGGGCCTCCTTCCCGACGGGCGGCAGCCCGATGTCCGGCCGGCCCGTCTCCTCCGTGGTCCTCGGCGGATCCGAGACCCGCCGCCCCGCCGCCACCCAGGCCGTGCGCGACGCGGAGGGCCCCGCGCTGGTGGTCACCTCCGACCCCGTTCTCTGGTCGGACACGAAGGACGCGCGTGCGAAGCTGGGCCCGGTCCTCCTGTACGACCCCGCCCACCGCTGCGACACTCCGGCCCGCCTCCACTGGTCCCCGATCTCCGGGTGCGAGGACAAGCCCACCGCGGCGGCCCGCGCCAGAGCCCTCCTCGCCCCGATCCGCCCGACGGCCAAGATCGACCAAGCGGTGGCGGACGCCGCGGAGACCCTGCTGCGCAGTTATCTGCACGCCGCCGCGATAGACTCGCGCACCATCCGCCACCTTCACCGCTGGGCCCAGGGCACCAACGTCCAGGAGGCCGTACGCGTCCTCCGTACGAACGCGAAGGCGGCCTCGGGCTCTGCGGGCGAACTGGAATCAGCTCTCACGTCCCACCCCGAACGCCGCGACATCGCCCAGGCGTTGACGGCCCGAGCGCTGTCCTCGCTCTCCACGGTCAATGTCCGGGAAGCCTGCACGCCGAACCGAGCGGACTCCCTCGTCCTGGATTCCTTCGTCCACGAGGGGGGAACGCTTTATGTGGTCGGCGACCCCATCGAGGATCCGAAGGCGAACCCTTCGGCCATGCCGCTGTTGACGGCCCTCGCCTCAAGCGTGGTCGAGCGCGGCCGGCGCGTGGCCGAACGGTCATCCTCCGGCCGCCTCGACCCACCACTCACCCTCGTCCTCGACGACGTGGCCGCAGTGGCCCCTCTTCCCCAGTTGCCCGAGCTGCTGGCCACGGGCGAGGACCGGGGCTTGCCGACGCTGGCGCTCCTGCGCTCCCGCGAACAGGCACGCGCCCGCTGGCCTCACGCCGAACTGCCGGTCTAGAAGGTCGATGAAGATCTTGGTGAGGGGCTGTCCGGCCGTCAGGCCGGACAGCCCCTCCAGTCATGTACTGGCCGATGCGATGTGCCAGGTGCCACTGGTGTGGGTGAGTCCGAGGTTGATCAGTCGGCGGAGGTTGAGGGCGGCGGCTCGGGTGTGGAGCCATGTGTCGT
>NZ_JBWKAJ010000006.1:0-76200 GCF_056437585.1 Streptomyces sp. NPDC042364
GTTTTCCGATCCGATTTCCTCGGTGCTTTCCAGGTTCCCGCTTTCGCGTTTCCCTTTCCGGCGGTTCCGACTCTATCAGATCCTTTCGGGCCTGATTCCCAGTCAGCGGGAGTTGTCTTCACGGCCGTTGGGCCGTTCCGACGTCCCAAACCTTAGCGGATCCGCTCGGCAGTTCCCAATCGGGCCTGTCGAACCCAAATCGAATTGAATTCGGGCGCACCGAATTCATCCCGGTTGGGAGATCACACTGGTTGGTTTGGTGCCGCTTCAGCGGCGGAGGTGCTGTCGCAGAACCGTTACGGCTCCGCGGCAACCCGAAGAACTCTACGGATCTGCGGGTGGACTGTCAAGCATCCCCTCGGTGGCCCGTGGCCAAACCTCGGCCACCCCGCGTACGACCTCAGTCGAGGTCGCTGAGCCGGCCGCCGGCGTCCGGCTGGGCGTCCTCGACACGGCGCAGGAGTCGGGTCAGGACCTCACCGAGGACCGTGCGCTCCAGAGGAGAGAGGTCCTGGAGGAGATCCTCCTCGAAGACCGACGCGAGGCGCATGGCCTCCAGCCACTTCTCCCGGCCGTCGGGGGTGAGCTCGACGATGACACGGACCCGGTTGCTCTCGTCCCGCTCTCTCGTCACCAGGCCCTCGGCCACCATGCGGTCGATCCGGTGGGTCATGGCGGCCGGGGTGAGGCCGAGCCGCTTGGCGAGGTCGCTCGGGCCCATGCGGTACGGGGCACCGGAGAGGACGAGGGCCTTGAGGACCTCCCACTCCGCGTTGCTGATACCGAGCGCGGCGGTCTGGCGGCCGTAGGCGACGTTCATCCGGCGGTTGAGGCGGGAGAGCGCCGAGACGATCTTCTCGACCTGGGGGTCGAGGTCCTGGAACTCGCGCTGGTACGCGGCGATCTGCTCTTCGAGTGTCGGCTCGGCGGTGCCGTTGCTGCCCGGGGTGTCGCCCATGAGCCGCAGTATGGCACGCCCCCGCTTGGCATCGAAGTCCTTCGAGGTGTAGTGTTTAGGTTCTAAGTTTAGCTTCGAAGTCTTCACGTCTAACGCTTCCGGTGAGGGCTTCCCATACCTAGGCAGGTGAACGTGACCAGGGGGATGGGCGCAGCGATGCGCCGGATTCATGTGGGCAACGCGCTCGGCGCGTTCGGACTCGGCTTCACCGTCCCGTATCTGTACGTCTATGTGGCGCAGGTGCGGGATCTCGGTGCGACGACGGCGGGGCTCGTGCTCGCGATCTTCGCCGTGGCCGCGCTCGTGGTGCTGCCGTTCGCCGGACGGGCCATAGTTCGGCGCGGTCCGCTTCCGGTGCTGCTCGCCGCCCTGGTCATGGCTGCCGTCGGGTCTCTGAGCCTGGGGCTGGCCGCCGGTGCGATGAGCGTGCTGCTGTCGGCGGCTGCGCTCGGGGCCGGGCAGGCCGTGATGCAGCCGGCACTGGCGACGATGATCGTCGACTGCTCCGGTGTGGAGACGCGGTCGCGGGCCTTCGCGACGCAGTTCTTTCTGCAGAACCTAGGGCTCGGCGTCGGCGGGCTGATAGGCGGGCACCTCGTGGACGCCACGCGCGCGGCGTCCTTCACTCTGCTGTTCTCCATACAGGCGGCGATGTTCCTGTTGCTCGTCGGTGTGATGGCGACCATGCGGATGCCTCGGGCGCCGAAGATGGGGGACCTGCCGACGGGGGCGGCCAAGGGGAACTGGAAGCAGTTGCTCGGCAATCGGGCCATGGTGCAGCTGTCCGTGCTGGGCTTCGTGCTGTTCTTCGCCTGCTACGGGCAGTTCGAGTCGGGGCTGAGTGCGTACGGGGTCGAGGCGGCCGGGATATCGACGTCCGCGCTGGGCACGGCGCTGGCGGCGAACACCGCCGTGATCGTCATCGCGCAGTTCGTCGTACTGCGGTTCGTGGAGCGGCGTCGGCGTTCTCGGGTGATCGCGGCGGTCGGGCTGATCTGGGCCGTGGCGTGGGGTGTGGCCGGGGTCGCGGGGCTGGGGCAGGTGAGCCAGGCGATGGCCACGGCGGCGTTCGTGTCCACGTACGCGTTGTTCGGGCTGGGTGAGGCGATGCTGTCGCCGACGGTTGCTCCGCTGGTTGCGGATCTTGCGCCGGAGGGGATGGCGGGGCAGTACAACTCCGCGTTCGCGCTGGTCAAGCAGTTGGCGCTGGCTGTGGGGCCGGCGGTGGGCGGGCCCATGGGAGCGTCGTGGCATGTGGCGTATGTGGTGGTGTTTCTGGGGTTCTCCCTTGGGATCGTCGTGCTTGCGGTTCGGTTGGGGCGGGAGCTGACGGTGGGGCAGGATCTGCCGGGTTCCGGGCAGAGTCGGGTGGTTGCTCGGGGTGGGGCTTCGGGGGTCGGGTCCGCGGTGGCTCGGGCCTGACGCTTCTCGCCTCCGCCGCGCCTACCCGTCCCGTCCCGTCGGCCAGGGGCTGCCGCCCTTCGGCCCCGCTTCGGCGCCCGGTAGCCCGGGGTTGGGTGTTCTTCGGCGGGCAGCCTCCGCCGACGGCCCCCTGCGGCCCGCCCCTACGGCGTTGCGGGCGGTAGGGCGAACTCGCACCACACCGCCTTGCCGCCGCCGGGCGTGCGGCGGCTGCCCCAGTTGGAGGCGATGGTGGCGATGATGGAGATGCCTCGGCCGGACTCGTCGCCGGGTTCGGCTCTGCGGCGGCGGGGGAGGTGGTCGTTGCCGTCGGTGACCTCGACGATCAGGCGCCGGTCGGTGCGGCGCAGCCGCAGCCGCATGGGCGGGGTGCCGTGCTGGAGGGAGTTGGCGACCAGTTCGCTGGCGGCGAGGACACCCAGGTCGTGGAGGTCGGGCGGGAAGCGCCAGCTGGTCAGGACGCCGGAGGCGAACGCTCTGGCCCGGGGGGCCGCTTCCACGCCGCCGAGGAGTTCCAGGGCGGCGTTACGGAAGAGTTCGCCGTCGGGGCCGTTGCGGGACGGGTGCTGGAGGACGAGGACGGCGACGTCGTCGTCGTGGTCGGCGGTGACGCCGGTGGCGCGGACCAGGCGGTCGCAGATCACCTGGGGCGTGCCGGTGGCGCCGGCCAGGGCTCTTTCCAGCGCGGCGATGCCCTCGTCCAGGTCCTCGTCACGGCGTTCCACCAGGCCGTCCGTGTAGAGGACGGCTGTGGAGCCGGGGCCCAGAGGGATCGAGCCGGAGGCGTGCATCCAGCCGCCGGTGCCGAGCGGTGGGCCGATCGGTTCGTCGGCGCGCTGGACCGTGCCGTTCTCGTCGCGGACGAGGATCGGCAGGTGGCCGGCTGAGGCGTAGACGAGGCGGCCCTCGTTGGGGTCGTGGACGGCGTAGGCGCAGGTGGCGATCTGGTTGGCGTCGATCTCCATGGCGAGGCCGTCCAGGAGCTGGAGTACCTCGTGCGGGGGGAGGTCGAGGCGGGCGTAGGCGCGGACCGCCGTACGGAGTTGGCCCATCACGGCCGCGGCGCGTACGCCTCGGCCCATGACGTCGCCGATGACCAGGGCCGTGCGGCCGCCGCCGAGGGTGATGACGTCGTACCAGTCGCCGCCGACGGCGGTCTCCGTGCCGCCGGGGTGGTAGACGGCGGCGATGCGCAGGTCGTCCGGCTCCTCCAGCTCCTGCGGGAGGAGGGAGCGCTGGAGGGTGACGGCGGTTTCGCGCTGGCGGCGCTCGCTGGCGCGCAGGCGTTCGGCGGCCTCGGCGTGGTCGGTGACGTCGGCGGCGAAGATGAGGACACCGCCCTCGCCGGCCTCGGTGCCGCCGGGGACGTCGACCGGGGTGCAGGTGATCGTGTACGAGCGGCCGCCGGGGGCCTTGCGGGACTTGACCGTGCGGGGTCGGGAGCTGCGCAGGACCTGGTCGAGGAGCGGGAGCAGGCCGAGGGCTTCCAGCTCGGGGAGGGCCTCGCGGGCGGGTGCGCCCAGCGGGCGTAGGCCGAAGGCCGCGACGTAGGCGTCGTTGACGTAGGCGGTGCGGTGGTCGGGGCCGTGTACGAGGGCGACGAGGGCCGGGATGCGGTCGAGGATCTCGCGGGTGGGGAGGTCGTCGACGGCGGGCACGGGCAGGGTGTCGTCCGGTGGGTCGTCGCTCGGCCGTTCGGCGCGGGCCGCGGGCACGGCGCCCTCCCCCCGCCGGTCCGGGGTGACCGTGTGTTCGGTCCGCGCTGCGGCGCGGCGCTGCGTACCGGGGAGCCGGGCGCTCCAGCGCGTGAAGTTCACCGAATCCTTGCCTCGTGCCTCGTGGTGTTGTCTGCGGCCGGCTCCGGATCCGGCCGGTGGTCCGGGGGTGTGCTCCGGGGTGCAGCGGTGGGGGACGCCTGGTCGGGGGGTGGCGAGTGGGTGCGTCGGGGGTGCTTCGGGGGTGCTTCGTACGGTGCTTCGTCGCGTCCTGACCGGGCAGGAGGGTGGTTCCGCCCGGGATCATGGATCATGTCGCGGACCAGTCTGTCCGACCAGGCCGACATCCGTCAGACGTCGGCCTGAACGTTGGAGTTCCTGAATCCGGTCAGGACGACCCCTTCGGGTCCTCATGAGCCTTTCCACCGGCAGCCAGTTCGAACTCCGCACGAGGATGTTCGAGTGAGCCGAGGGAGACGATCTCCCGTTTGAACAGCCCGGCGAGGGTCCACTCGGCGAGCACGCGGGCCTTGCGG
The DNA here is from genome assembly GCF_056437585.1 of Streptomyces sp. NPDC042364. Taxonomy (NCBI): domain Bacteria; kingdom Bacillati; phylum Actinomycetota; class Actinomycetes; order Kitasatosporales; family Streptomycetaceae; genus Streptomyces; species Streptomyces sp. NPDC042364. The sequence goes on from NZ_JBWKAJ010000006.1 coordinate 4,632, forward strand.
TTGAAGGTCGGTACCCGGCTGAGGTGGTAGACGCGGTGCATGAACCAGGCGGGGTAGCCCTTCAGCTTCCGGCCGTAGACGTGCGCCACTCCCTGGTGCAGTCCCAGGGAGGCGACGGAGCCGACGTATTTGTGCGCGTACGCCTCCAGCGGCCGGCCGCGCAACGAGCGGACGATGTTGTCGCCGAGCGTCTTGGCCTGGCGCACCGCGTGCTGGGCGTTGGGCGCGGTCTCCCTGCCCGGTTCGCTCGCGGTGATGTCGGGCACGGCGGCCGCGTCGCCGGCGGCCCACGCGTGCGAGACGCCCTCGACGGACAGCTCGGGAGTGCACTTCAGGCGCCCGCGCTCGTTCAGCGGGAGGTCCGTGGCGGCCAGGATCGGGTGCGGTTTCACACCGGCGGTCCAGACGACCGTACGAGTCGGGAAACGGGCCCCGTCGCTGAGGACGGCGACGCGGTCGGCGCACGATTCGAGGCGGGTGTGGAGGCGTACGTCGATGTTGCGGCGGCGCAGTTCGGTGACCGTGTAGCGGCCCATCTCCTCGCCGACCTCCGGGAGGATGCGGTCGGAGGCCTCCACGAGGATCCACTTCATGTCCTCGGGCTTGATGTTGTGGTAGTAGCGCGCGGTGTAGCGGGCCATGTCCTCCAGCTCGCCGAGCGCCTCCACTCCGGCGTAGCCGCCGCCCACGAAGACGAAGGTCAGGGCGGCGTCACGGATCGCGGGGTCGCGGGTGGAGGAGGCGATGTCCATCTGCTCGATGACATGGTTGCGCAGGCCGATGGCCTCCTCGACGGTCTTGAAGCCGATGCCGTAGTCGGCGAGACCCGGGACGGGCAGGGTGCGCGAGATCGAGCCGGGCGCGAGGACGAGCTCGTCGTACGTCAGCTGCTCGGCGCTCGATCCCTCCTCCTCGGTGGCGAGGGTGGTGAGGGTCGCGACGCGTTTGGCGTGGTTGATCTCGGTGGCCTCGCCGATGACGACCTTGCACTGGCTCAGGACACGGCGCAGGGGGACGACGACATGGCGGGGCGAGATGGAGCCCGCGGCGGCCTCCGGAAGGAAGGGTTGATACGTCATATAAGGGTCGGGGGACACCACGACGATCTCGATGTCGCCGCTGCTCAGTTCCCGCTTCAGCTGCCGCTGCAGACGCAGCGCGGTGTACAGCCCGACGTAGCCGCCGCCGACGATGAGGATGCGCATCCGTTCCTTCACCATCCCATGACGCACCTCTCTCGCTGGTTTGTCCACAGCCCCGGCAATTTGTGTGACCGGTCGCCGCGGGGGCGCGGGGTTGGCCGATTCACCGGAGTGAGAGGCAGGTGCGCAGGTCAGATGGTGTGAGCCCGGTGCCGCTAGGGGGCGCAAAAGGTACCTAAACCGTCCGTACTCCGATCGAGGGGCGCTCCGTGCGGAACGTGCCCCTTCTGAATTGACTCCCTCTCAACTATGTTCGTGTGTCGACGGGGTGCACGGGGGATGCGTTCAAGGGATGCGGTCGGGTTCAGGCTCCCGGCCGTGGAGGACCACGAACGCTCGTTCCGCCGCTCCGGCTTCCGATGACGGGGAGAGTCTCCGGGGGGAGACGTCATTACCGGGGGAACACATATGCATATTCAGGACTCTCATTGGTCGTCCGCCTCCGCTCTCGCGCCCAGCGGCGCGATCGGCACGGCGGGCGGCAACGGACGCGGGGACGGGTCGCGGTCGACCCCGCTCCGCGTGGACGCACAGCGCAACCTCGAGCACGTGCTGCGCGCGGCGCGCGAGGTCTTCGGCGAGCTGGGCTACGGCGCGCCGATGGAGGACGTCGCCCGCCGTGCGCGGGTCGGCGTGGGCACGGTGTACCGGCGCTTCCCGAGCAAGGACGTCCTGGTCCGGCGCATAGCCGAGGAGGAGACGTCCCGGCTCACCGACCAGGCACGGGTGGCGCTCGGGCAGGAGGAGGACCCGTGGTCGGCGCTGTCGCGCTTCCTGCGGACGTCGGTGGCCTCGGGTGCCGGGCGGCTGCTGCCGCCGCAGGTGCTGCGGGTCGGGGTCGCGGAGGACGGGACCGAGGGCGGGGCCGGCGGGCTCGTCGACGAGCACCGGGTGCCGCAGCAGCGGGTCCAGTCGGCGGGGGCCGAGTTGCGGCTGGTGGCGCCGGACGCGTCGGCGGTACCGGTGGGTTCCGGGCCTGCTGACGACGCCGGGGCCGCGGCGCTGCTGGAGGTCGTGGGGCAGCTGGTGGAACGGGCTCGGGCGGCGGGTGAGCTGCGGGAGGACGTGACCGTGGCCGATGTGCTGCTGGTGATCGCCACGGCGGCGCCGTCCCTGCCGGACGCGGCGCAGCAGGCCGCGGCTTCGGCTCGGTTGCTGGACATCTTGCTGGAGGGCCTTCGGTCTCGGCCGGCTTGAGCCTGACGGGGCGGTTCGCCACCTCTTGGGGGCGGTGTGGGGCTCTTCGCCCCCGCCGCCCCCTTCCGTTCCCCTGCCCGTTCCCCTTCCGGTTTCCCGTCACCTGGGGGCGTGCCCCTGCGGCCCCCGTTCCTGTCCGCGCCCCTGCCGGGGCGCACCAGGGACTGGGGGGACGCTCGGACGGGTGATATGCCGTTCGGAGCGGGGGTCGAAGAAAAGCCAATATGGCAGGGTGACTCGGTGTCAGGGACTGGGTCGGCAGGCGGCGGGGGCTTCCGCGATGGGTGTTGGCGGGCGGGACGAGTCGCTGGGTGAGGGTGGCGGGATTCCGGGGGCGCGGGCGGGTTGGCGGGGCCGGCCTCAGGTGCCCGGCCAGGGGGGTCGTGGTGAGGTTCCGGCGCAGCGGGAGCGGCACGACTCGGGGGTGTCGCCGCCTCCCCGGGAGCGGGACACCGAACGGGTGCCGTCCGACGTCGATCTCATCGAACGGATGCGGGCGGGCCAGGACTCGGCGTACGAGGAGCTGTACCGGCGTCATGCCGAGGCCGTGCGCCGGTACGCCCGCACCTGCTGCCGGGACGCCCATACCGCCGACGATCTGACGGCCGAGGTCTTCGCCCGGATGCTCCAGGCCGTACGCGGGGGCGCCGGGCCCGAGCACGCCGCACGGGCCTATCTGCTCACCTCGGTGCGGCGGGTCGCCGCGGGCTGGACGACCTCCGCGCGACGGGAGCACCTGGTCGACGACTTCGCGGTCTTCGCGGCGCAGGCGGCGCGCGGCACGGAGGCCTCGGACCACGGCACCGTCGCCCCCGGCGCGGACGTCCGGGCGATGCGCGAGGCCGAGCGGTCGATGGCGATGCGGGCCTTCCGGTCGCTGCCCGAGCGGTGGCAGGCCGTGCTGTGGCACACGGAGGTCGAGGACGAGTCGCCGGGTGAGGTGGCGGTGCTCTTCGGGCTGGACGCCAACGGGACCCGGGTCCTCGCCAGCCGGGCACGGGAAGGGCTCAAGCAGGCGTACCTCCAGGCCCATGTGAGTGCCTCACTCGCCGGCGGCTCGGCCGAGTGCGGGCGCCATGCGGAGCGGCTCGGCGCGTACGCCCGCGGCACACTGCGGAAACGGGCCGAGCGGGGGCTGCGCAAGCACCTGGAGGAGTGCGCGGCGTGCCGGGCGGCTGCCTGGCAGATCAAGGAAGTCGCCGGTGGGATCCCGGCGGTCGTACCGCTCGCGGTCATCGGGTGGCTCGGGCCCGCCGGGTACGCCAAGGCCGCCGCGATCGTCGCCGGGGGCGCGGGCGCGGGTGCGGGCGCGGCCTCGGCGACGAGCGGGGGGTCGGGTGCAGCGGGGGCCGGCGGAGGGGCCGCGAAGGAAGGGCTCGGCGCGCCCGCGAAGGCCGGTATCGCGGTGGGCGTCGCCGGGCTGGCCGCCGCGGCGGTGGCGCTCGCGCTGGCGGGTCACGAGGGCCCGGACAGGGAGCCGTTGGCCGAGCCGCCCCCCTCGCGGGCCGCGGAGGTCTCCCCCGAGCCGGCGCCGTCGAAGCCTCCGGCGGAGGAGCCCGGGTCCGGAGCGCCACCGGCCGGGGCGCCCCTGGCCGAGGCACCCCTGGCCAAGGCGCCTCTGACCAAGGCTTCCGCACCGCCCCCTGCGCCGCCGGACCCGTCCAGGTCTCCCTCGCCGCCCTTGACGGCCCGGCCCACCCCGGCGCCGACCCACACGTCGGCCCCTTCGCCGCCCGAGCAGTCGCCCACGCCCCCTCCCCCGCCGACGTCCGTGCCCGCTCCGCCGGTCGAGCACCCGCCGCGCGAGCAGCGGCACGATCTCCTCGGTGACGGCACCGGGATCGAGCTGCGGCTCGGCGGGAGCGGCTGGGTCTGGCAGCGGTACGGGGGGTCGGTCGCGGAGAAGCGGGAGGCGCGCGGGGTGACGGTCCACGCCCGCTCCTCGGTCGCCGGCGTTATCAACCGCCGGTGCACGTCGTACGACGCCCACGTGGGCTTCGACGTGACGCTCGGCCACGGCAAGGCGCGTTTCTCCGTCCACGGCGGTGCGGCGCGGCCGTGGAAGTCGGGGCTGGTCGACGGCGGGGACGCGCGGTTCAGCTGCGAGTAGGGGACCGGGAGCGGGCGGGGACGCCGCGGCTCCCGGGCGGTCGTTCCAGAACCCAAGCAGGGTCCGGAGGCATCAGAGCGTTTCGGGGGACTGCGTCAGGTCGTCGAGGGCCGTGAGCGGGGAGTGGGACCTGCCCCGGTCGGCCTCGGCCTCGTAGCGGGGGCCGCCGAGGGCGGTACGGGCGGCGGTCCGGATCCGTTCGTGTTCGTCGTGTTCCGGGTGCGGGCAAGGGTCGTCGCCGCGCCAGCGGGTCGCGGCGGTGAGCAGGCGTACGGCGCGTGCGTGGTCGCCCAGCCGGGACAGTGCGGTCGCCGTGCTGTCGGCCAGGGCCGCGATGACCGTCTCGGCGCAGCGGTTGTCCACCGCGGTCCGCAGGGCTTCGGTGAGCCTGCGCAGCCCCGCCGCCGGGCCCGACTCGGCGGTTGTCAGTTGACCGTCGACCAGGTCCAGGAAGGCCTTGAACTGCGGCGGCGGTGTGCCGCGACGGGTCTCGTCGTGGGCCGACCGCCACAGTTCGCGGGCGTGGACGTGATCGCCGTCGTCCAGGGCCATACGCGCGCGGAGCAGACCGGCGAAGACACGGGAGTCCGGGACGCCGAAGCGGTCGGCGGCCGTGGTGGCCTCGTCCAGGGCGGCCAGGGCCGCCTCGCGGTCACCGGAGCGGTAGGCGATCTCGCCGAGGCGGGCGATCAGGAACGGTGACTCGGCGTTCGCGCCCACCTCGTACGCGAGCCGCAGCGCCTCCTCGTACTCGCCCTTCGCCTCGGTGAGACGGCCGCGGGCCATCGCCGCCTCACCCGCCGCGCTGCGCACCTGGGCGCGCATCCAGCGGTCGCCCACGCGGTCGGCCGTCGCGCGGAGTTCGCTGAGGTCGTCCTCGACGCCGAGCATGTTGCCGGAGGAGTCGACGAGCATGTGGGTGCGGAGCATGAGCGTGAAGCCGAGTTCCCAGTCACCGCCGTGTTCGCGGCAGTTGGTGACCGCCTCGTCCATCATGGCGCGGATGTCGACCGTGGCGGCGCCTTCCAGCATGTACGCGGTGAGGGGCCAGACCAGGCCGGGGAAGCGGGCGGCGGCGGGGCCGGGGTGGCCGGACAGGGCTCTGAGGCGGGCGACGTAGGCGCGGGCGTGGGGGTCGTTCGGCACGCCGATGGGGCCGGACTGCGCGATCAGGGCCAGGTGGAGGAGGCGCAGGGCCATGCGGGGATGGTGGCGAGGGTGCCGGGCGGGGTCGGGGTCGGCGAGGAAGGCGGTGACGGGGTCGGCGGCCTCTGCTCCGCCGTCGCACCGGTCCTCCCCTCCCACGGCGCCGGCTTCCGTGGCCGCGGTCGGAGGGGCATGGCGTGCCGCGCGGTGCTCCGCGCCTGTGTGCGGGCGGTGGGGTCGCGCTGCTTCGTCCAGGGTGATGCCCAGGCGGAGGATGCCGTCCACCCAGTGGGCGCCCTCCTGGCGGAAGTTGCGGAGCCACCAGAACCAGCCCATGGAGAGGGCGAGGTGGGTGGCGGTGGGTTCGTCGGCGGCGGTGAGGGCCCGGTGGAGCGCGGCCCGGATGTTGTCCAGGTCGGTCTCCAGGCGGTGGATCCAGGGGAGCTGGTCGGCGGAGCGCAGACGGGGCTCGGCCTCGGCGAGGAGGGCGCGGACCCAGGCGGTGTGGCGGAGTTCGGCCGCGGCGCGAAGCGCGGGGGTCTCGGCGGCACGTTCCGTGGCGTACTCGTGGATCGTCTCCAGCATGCGGTAGCGCATGACGCGGGTGTCGTGCTCGTACGGCGTGGCGAGGACCAGGGACTTGTCGACCAGCGCGCCGAGGACGTCGGCGACCGCGGCGCCGCCCGTGCAGACCTCCTCCGCCGCCCCGAGGTCCCAGCCGCCGGCGAACACCGACACCTCGCGCAGCACGGTGCGTTCGGACTCGTCCAGCAGGTCCCAGGACCAGTCGACGACGGCTCGCAGGGTCTGCTGGCGCGGCAGAGCCGTGCGGCTTCCCGAGGTGAGGAGACGGAAGCGGTCGTCCAGGCGGTCGGCGATCTGGCGGGGCGTGAGCAGTCGCAGCCGGGCGGCCGCCAACTCGATGGCCAGGGGTAGGCCGTCCAGTCGGTGGCAGATCTCGTCCACGGCTTCCGGGTCGGCCCGCAGCACGGTGTCCGCGTCGGGGCGTGCGGAGGCGGCCCGGTCCGCGAACAGGTGGTGGGCGGGGGCGGGGAGGAGGGGCTCGACCGGGCGAACGGTCTCGCCCGGTACGCCCAGGGGTTCCCGGCTGGTGGCGAGGACCGTCACGCCGGGACAGCGGGTGAGGAGTGTCTCCGCCAGCTCCGCGGCAGCCTCGATCACGTGTTCGCAGTTGTCGAGGACCAGGAGCAGGTCGCGCTGGGCGCAGTGCTCCACCAGGAGGGCGACCGGGTCGTCCTGCGGTGCCCCCGGCTCATGGGTGAGCAGGGCCGTCTCGCGCAGGTCGAGGGCGCTGACCACCGCCCCCGGCACCGCTTCCGGCCGGTCGAGCGGGGCCAGCTCCGCCAGCCATGCCCGGGGGTGGGCGGCGGCGGCCTCCTCGGCGAGACGGGTCTTTCCGGAGCCGCCGGGTCCGGTGAGGGTGACCAGGCGGGTGCTGCGCAGGTCGGTGCGGATGGCCTCCAGTTCGCGCTCCCGGCCCACGAAGGAGGTCAGGCGGGGGCGGATGTTGCCGGTTCTGGAGTGGGGGGTCGAGGGCCGCGGAGTCGCGGGGCGTCCGGCCCCGGAGTGGTCGCCCGCGGAGCCGTGGCTCGGGGAAGAGCTGGGGCGGGAGCCGTTCGACGGGGAGCGGCCCGCCTCCGGGTCGAGCAGGACGGCGTGAAGAGTGCGCAGGTCGCGGCCGGGATCCGTGCCCAGGGTGTCCCTCAGGGACCGGCGTACCTTCTCGTAGGCCGTCAGGGCCTCCGCCGTGCGGCCCGCCTCGTGCAGGGCGCGGATCAGGAGGGCGTGCAGGGGCTCGTCGTAGGGGTGCGTCGCCGTGAGTTCCCGGAGTTCCGGTAGGAGGTCGGGAGCGCGGCCGAGCCGGAGGTCCGCCTCGATCCGGGTGCGGGTCGCCTCCGCGTGGAGGGCCTCGGGGCGGGCGGCGGCGGTGCGGTCGGGGAGGTCGGCCAGCGCCGGGCCGCGCCAGAGGGACAGTGCCTCGCGGAGCGTGGTGGCCGCGGCGGCCGGGTCGTCCTGGGCGAGGGCCGCCTGGGCGTCCTTCAGCAGGTGCTCGAAGGCGTGGAGGTCCACGGTGGCGGGGGTGGTGGCCAGGCGGTAGGCGCCCGGCTCCGAGGTGATCGTGTGCCGGCCGAGGGCTCGGCGCAGACGGGCGACGAGGGCCTGGAGGGCGGCGGGGGCGTCCTCGGGCGGGGTGGCCGCCCAGATGTCGTCGATGAGGACGGGGACGGGCACGGGGCGGCCGGGGCGGAGGGCCAGGGCCGTGAGGAGTGCGCGGAGTCTGGGGCCGCCGAGGGGCATGGGGGTGCCCTGGTCGTCCTCCGCACGGGCGGGCCCCAGGATCGCGTAGCGCACCGGGCCATTGTCGCCGGGGTGGGCGGGGGCTTTCCCGCCGCCACCGCCCCTGCACGTCCGCTTCCCTCCGGAGCGCGCCGCCGCGGTTCCCCTCCGGAGCGCGCCGCCGCGGTCAGTTCACCGTCACGGTGTCGCCGTACGCCGTCGCCCCGCTCGTCGTGGACGTGGAGGTGGCCTTCCAGCGCCAGGTGCCGGAGGTGCCTGCGGTGACAGTGGTACGGAGTTTGCCGCCGGAGTCGGTGGTGACGGTCTTGACCGTGGTGTACGTGGACGTGCCGGACCTCTTGAACTGGAGGGCCACGGAGCGGCCTGCGTGGGCGGCGTAGGTGTTGGTGTTCCAGTCGGCCCGGGTCAGGGCGCCGGTGACGGTGAGCTTGGCGCCCTTGGCCACCGGCTCGGGGCCGGCCTGGGTGGAGGCGAGCTTGGCGAGGCGCTTCACCTGGAACGTGGCGCTGGTCTCCAGGTCGTAGAAGTCGCTGTCCTTGGCGACGGCCTCGGCGGTGAAGCGCCAGGTGCCGGCCGAGCTGTTCTTCAGGTCGTAGTAGTCGGTGCGGTCGGGGTCGAGGGTGAACCGGAACACGCACTTCATGGTGGTGGAGGTGGGCCGCGTGCAGTCGGCGGCCTGGGCGTGGACGATCCGGTCGTCGGAGCTGACCAGCTTGGCGCCGAGGATGCCCTGCATGCCCGACCCGTCCTTGGCGGTGGCGACGACGGTGACCGTCCGGGCCGCGCTGACGCCCACAGTGAAGGTCTTCTTGCTGAAGGCCACCGAGGTGAAGACCGTGTCGCCCTTCGCGGTGTCCGCGTGGGCCGCGGCGGGGGCGAGCAGCGAGAGCAGCACCGAGGTGCCGAGGGTGGCGGCCGCGGCCGTACGTGTACGCATGGTTCTCCAGGCACAAGGGTCACGGGCACCTCGTGTGTGCCCTGCGTCGGGGGGCGCGTACGTGCACGTGAGGTGCCGGGGAGCCGGACGTCTGTCCGATCGCGAAGGAGACCGCCGACGGGCCCGGTTGGTTGCACACGTCCGGATGTTGGGATTCCGCTTCGCCGCCCGGGCCTCAGATCCCGGCCGCCTTCCCCAAGGGTTGTCCCGTGATCCCCGGTGGATCAGCGCGCGACGCCGGGGCCACGGGACACCCTTACGCCCGTCGTGCCGTCGCCCCCGCGCCCAGGGCGCCCTGCTGGGGGGTGATCCCGGCGGGCACGGCGCGCTGCCTGGCCGGGGTGCCCGTCCAGCAGGTGCCCCGGCGGGAGAGGAGGCGGCGCAGCCAGAGTTCCAGTGAGACGAGGTCGGCGAGGCCGTCCAGGGGCAGGGGCTCGCCCGCGGCGGCCGCGCGGAGCGCCTTGCGGACCACGCGGGCCTCCACCAGGCCGGCCTGTGCGAGGAGCGGTGTGTCGAAGAGGCTGATCAGTGTGTCGGCGGCGGCGCGCAGGCCGGTGCGGGCCGCGGCGGCGGAGGCGGCGTGGGAGGGGGCGCCCCAGCCGGGCGGGAGGCCGGTGACGCCGGCGCCCTCCAGGACCGTGCGGAGGATGGCGGCGCGGGCGCCGGGCTGGACGCGCAGCGCCTCGGGGAGGGCTCGGCAGGCGCGGACCACCTGGTTGTCGAGGAACGGGGTGTGCAGGCGCTGGGAGCGGATCTCGGCGGCCTGTTCGAGTACGCGGAGGTCGGCGGCGTGGCGGGCCAGGGCCGCGCGGGCCCGGAAGTCGCCGGGCCGCTGGCCCGGACCCACGCTGGGGCGGCCCGACACGGCACCCAGGCGAATCGATACTTCGGCCAGGGCCTCACCCGTCAGCCAGCGGGCGGCGGGCCCGGGTCTCGCCCAGGTCAGCGCGGCGAGCGAGGCCCCCACGGCACCGCCGGGTTCCTCGAAGCGGCGGCGCATCAGACGGTCGGCCAGGATGTCCACACCGGCGCGGTAGGGGGTGCGGGCCAGTTTCCGGGCGGCGCCGTACACGCGCGCGGGGACCATCACCGAGCCGTCCGCCCTGGCGAGGGCGGCGACCGGGCGGACGAGGTGGCGGCGCTTGCGGTCCATCAGCAGGTCGGCCAGGCGGGCGGGATGGGCGTCCAGGACCTGGCGGGCGCCGTAGCCGGTGAAGTGGTCGGCGCTGCCGGCGGCGAGCCGGGCGCGGTGGCGGGCCGCCATGACGAGGGAGGGGCCCGGTTCGTCGGTCAGCGGGACGTCGAGGTCCGCGTACGGGAGGACGTCCTCACCGCCGGTCACGACGACGTGGTGGAGCCGGGGGTTGGCGGCCAGGGTGCCCGCGCGTTCCAGTTCGGCTTCACGGCCCGAGGTCGCCAGGTCGTTGAAGGTGACGGCGAGGAGGCGTTCGCCGGCGCCCGCGCCGTGGCCCAGGACCGTGCCGGGGGCGCCGGGCAGGCCGGCGGCGAGGAGGGCGAGCGTGCCCGAGGCGGGGCCGCCGGAGAGGTCGGCGCCGATGCCGGGGACCGGCATGCCGCGGGCGGCGCGGCGCTCCGCGGGGCCCATTCCGGGCACCGGGCCCGGATCGACGTCGGGGACGTGGCGCGGAGCCGACAGGCGTGTGCGTACTGCTTCTACGAGCGCGTCCCTCACCGCGTCCACCGCGCCGGCCGGGTCGGCCGCGGGTGCGGCGACGGCGAGCGACGCGACGGGCTCGTAGCCGGCGATCTCACGCGCCCCGGCGCGCAGGATGAGCGCATGCCCCGGGGGAATGCGGCGCACGCCGTCGTACGGCGTGGAGTCATGGAGGGCGTCCGGTACGTCGGGGGCGGCGAGCAGGGCCGCGAGGTGCCCGACGTCCAGGTCGGCCTCGACGAGGTCGGCCAGCGGCAGGGCGGCCGTGGCGTAGGCGGTGCCGCCGGCCCAGGGCGTGTGGAAGACGGGGCGCGCGCCCGCGAGGTCACCGCAGACGGTCACCCGGCGGCCGACCTGGACGACGGCCGTGTAGCTGCCGGGCCAGGCGGTGAGATGGCGCAGGGCTCCGCCGCGGGCGGCGAAGAGGCCCACGCGCAGCTGCTCGTCGGTTGCCCCGCAGATGCCGAGGACGGCGATCCTGGTCTGGGCGTCGGCCTGCACGACGCGCACCTCGTCCGGGCGCCAGTCGCCGACGGCCCACAGCGGATCGGGGTCGCCCCACAGCGGGTGGGAGCCGACCGGATGCACGGCCTCGCCGTCCGGGCCGGCGGCTCCGGCGGAGCCGAGGGCGCGGGAGCCAGCGGCGGCACTGCTCCATCCCACCAACCACCGCATCGACGCCTCCACAGACTGTGGACAACCAGTGCACCGTACGAACGGCACCCATGCTGCCACGAAGGAGGCTTGGTGGAGGGCGTGCGGAGCGGCTTGCGCACCGGTGAGTGCGCCCCTGAGGAGCCTTGAGTGCTCCCCCGTCACACCGTCGAACGGCCCCCGGAGCGGGGCGGTCGACAAAGGTGGACCCCGGGTCTACGACGCGAATGCGCCCCCGGTACGCTCCCCCAAAACTTCTAACGCGCCCTCAAGAGACGTGGTCGGAGGGGTATTGACCCCCCGCACCCACCGTCGATTTTCGGCCAAATCGGGATCGTGGGACAGAATTCACACGCCCTCCGTTCCGACCCCGATGGCGACTCAGTGTCAACGCACAGTCCGGGAGGCGGAGTTCACCTCCCGGACCGGTCCGCCGCCCGCGGGGATGTAGGCGGCGGTGTCCCCCAGCCCACTGGATCCAGTACAGCGGGCCGACCCACGCACGACCATGGAAGCGCTCCCCCGCCGGCCGGAGAAGAGCGCACGGACAGGCGCACGGCCACACAGCGGGGGCACGCCGCAACAGTCCGTACTCTGTCCGTACTTTCGTACGGACCACATTCCCGCCATCCGGATTTAGGCCCCTTAACGCTTGGGATGCGGCGAACTACGCTGGGTTTACGAATGCCGCGTGCCTATGCCGCCGCGGCAGCCGTCTGTTCGAGGGGTGGCGCATGTCCAGGGAGCAACGCGGGCCGAACGAAAAACTCGGCGCCGTTCTCGCCCTCGCGGGAATCAGCAACGCAGGACTCGCGCGTCGCGTCAACGATCTTGGCGCTCAGCGCGGGCTGACACTTCGCTACGACAAGACGTCGGTGGCGCGGTGGGTCTCCAAAGGCATGGTCCCGCAGGGCGCCGCGCCGCATCTCATCGCGGCCGCCATCGGCCAGAAGCTCGGCCGGCCCGTGCCGCTGCACGAGATCGGTCTGGCGGACGCCGATCCCGCACCCGAGGTGGGCCTCGCCTTCCCCCGTGACGTCGGACAGGCCGTGCGGTCGGCCACCGAGCTGTACCGCCTCGACCTCGCGGGCCGCCGCGCCGGCTCCGGCGGCATCTGGCAGTCCCTCGCCGGATCGTTCGCGGTGAGCGCGTACGCGACGCCCGCCTCCCGCTGGCTGATAACCCCGGCCGACAGTTCGGTGGCGCGCGAGGCGAGCTCCGCGGAGGGCTCCGGGTCGCCGCTGAAGGTCGGCCACAGCGATGTGCGGAAGTTGCGTGAGGCCGCCGAGGACGCCAGGCGCTGGGACTCCAAGTACGGAGGCGGCGACTGGCGTTCGTCGATGGTGCCGGAGTGCCTGCGGGTCGAGGCCGCGCCGCTGCTGCTCGGGTCGTACTCCGACGAGGTGGGCCGCGCGCTCTTCGGAGCCTCCGCCGAACTCACCCGCCTCGCCGGCTGGATGGCTTTTGACACGGGTCAACAGGAGGCCGCCCAGCGGTACTACATCCAGGCGTTACGGCTCGCGCGCGCCGCGGCCGACGTGCCGCTCGGCGGATATGTGCTGGCCACGATGTCGTTGCAGGCAACCTATCGCGGGTTCGGCGACGAGGGTGTCGATCTCGCGCAGGCCGCACTGGAGCGCAACCGGGGGCTCGCCACCGCCCGCACCATGAGCTTCTTCCGGCTCGTCGAGGCCAGGGCACACGCGCGCGCGGGCGACGCGGTGGCCGCCGGGGCCGCCCTCAAGGCCGCCGAGGGGTGGCTGGAGCGGGCCCGCGACGGCGACAACGACCCGTCCTGGCTCGGCTTCTACGGCTACGACCGGTTCGCCGCGGACGCCGCGGAGTGCTACCGCGACCTCAAGGCGCCGCGTCAGGTGCGCCGCTTCACCGAGCAGGCGCTGTCGCGGCCGACGGAGGAGTTCGTACGCTCGCACGGACTCCGGCTCGTCGTGTCCGCGGTCGCGGAGCTGGAGTCCGGCAACCTCGACGCCGCGTGCGAGCAGGGGGTACGCGCGGTGGAGGTGGCGGGGCGCATCTCCTCGGCCCGCACGACCGAGTACGTGAAGGACCTCCTGCACCGCCTGGAGCCGTACGGGGACGAGCCGCGGGTGATCGAGCTGCGCGAGAGGGCGCGACCGCTGCTGATGACCCCGGCGTAGCCGCTCCGCTCGGGGGGCGGGCGCCTGTTTGTGTGCCGGGAGCCTGTGATCTTGCGGGTTCGGGTCGGGCGCCGGCTCGGGTACCGGGGGCCTGTGATCTTGCTGCCGCGGGTGAGGGGCCTGTCTGCTCGGCTGCCGGGTTTGTGTGGTCTTGCGGGTGCGGGTCGGGGGGTGGTTTCCCGCGCGGTTCCCCGCGCTCCTTCGGGGGCGACCGGTGGCGGGGACGTGACCGAGGCCATGAAGACGTCTTCCGGGTTTGAGGGCATTGTCAGTGGTGCAGTGCACTATCGAAGTCGGGAGGTGGGGCGCGTGCGGAGGCTGGGCGCTTACGACTGCGATGTGCTCGTGGTCGGCGGTGGGATCGTCGGGCTGTCGACGGCGTACGCGATCACACGTGCCGCGCCGGGGACTCGGGTGACCGTGCTGGAGAAGGAGCCTGGACCGGCCCGGCACCAGACCGGGCGGAACAGCGGGGTCATCCACAGCGGGATCTACTACCGGCCCGGATCGCTGAAGGCCCGGTACGCGGTCAAGGGCGCTGCCGAGATGGTGAAGTTCTGCGCCGAGTACGGCATCCCCCACAAGGTCACCGGGAAGCTCATCGTCGCCACGGAGCGCTCGGAGCTGCCCCGGCTGCACGCCCTGGTGCAGCGCGGCCGGGAGAACGGGATACCGGTCCGCGAACTGGGCCCCGCCCAGATCACCGAGTACGAGCCGGAGGTGCGCGGGCTGGCCGCCATACACGTCGGGACCACCGGGATCTGTGACTTCAAAGGGGTCGCCCGGCAGCTCGCGGCCGCCTCGGGCGCCGAGATCCGGTACGGGGCCGAGGTCGAGCGGATCGACCGACGGGCCTCGCTGGGCGTGGCCGTACGGATCCGGGGCGGTGACGTCGTACGCGGGCGGGTCCTCGTGAACTGCGCCGGGCTGCACTGCGACGAGGTGGCGCGGCTGACCGGGGACGAGCCCGGGATGCGCATCGTGCCGTTCCGCGGGGAGTACTACGAACTGGCGAGGCCCGAGCTGGTGCGGGGGCTGGTGTATCCGGTGCCCGACCCGGCGTTCCCCTTCCTCGGGGTGCATCTGACCCGGGGCATCGACGGAGGTGTGCACCTCGGCCCCAACGCGGTGCCGGCGCTGGCCCGCGAGGGGTACGGCTGGGGGACCGTACGGGTGCGGGAGCTGGGGGCGACGCTGGCGTGGCCCGGGGCCTGGCGGATAGCGCGGCGGCACTGGCGGTACGGGGCCGGGGAGCTCCGGCGGTCGGTGTCCAAGCGGGCGTTCACGGCGGCCGTGCGAAGGCTGTTGCCCGGGATCTCCGAGGGGGACCTCGTACCGGCACCCGCGGGGGTGCGGGCGCAGGCCGTGCTGCGGGACGGGACACTGGTGGACGACTTCCTGATCCACGAGGGTGCGCGGGCGGTACACGTACTGAACGCGCCCTCGCCCGCAGCCACCGCCTCGCTGCCGATCGGACGGGAGGTGGGGAGGAGGGCGCTGGCCGCGCTGGCCGAGGCGTGACTCCGCCCGCGCGTGACGGGGGTCCGCCCGCGCGGGGCCGCGCTCGGTCTGGGGGGCCGCTCGGCACTTCGGCTTGGGCTTCGGGCCGGGGCCGGGTTCTGGGCCCCGGCTTGGCGCCGGGGCTTTGGTTCGGGCTGACGCTCCGGCTTCGGCTCCGGGGCCACCACCGCTTCGGCGGGACCCCAAAGTAAAATCGAGGGCACTGTGTCTGAGTCTGCCAATGCTCCCGAGCCCCGCACCTCCGGTGCCTCCCTTCGGCGTACGCGAGCCAAGGGTGAGCCCCGCTTTCCGGACGGGCCCAAGGCCGATCCCGCCGGATCGCATTTCGAGCGGCGGATCAGAAGCTTCCAGCCGCGGCGGAGCCGGGTGACGGCCGGGCAGGCGGACGCCCTGCAGCGGCTCTGGCCCAAGTGGGGGCTCGACATCGACGGGCGGAAGCTGGACCTCGTCGAGCTGTTCGGGGACGAGAAGCCCGTCGTGCTGGAGATCGGGTTCGGGATGGGAGAGGCGACGGCGCAGATGGCCGCCGCCGATCCCGGCACCAATGTCCTCGCCGTCGACGTGCACACCCCCGGCCAGGGCAACCTGCTCAATCTCGCCGACCAGAACGGACTGTCCAACGTCCGGGTCGCGAACGGCGACGCGATCATCCTGCTGCGGGAGATGCTCGAGCCCGCCTCGCTGAACGGGCTGCGCGTCTACTTCCCCGACCCCTGGCCGAAGAAGCGGCACCACAAGCGGCGGCTGATCCAGCCGGAGTTCCTCACGCTCGTCGCGTCACGGCTCAGGCCCGGCGCGATCGTGCACTGCGCGACGGACTGGGAACCGTACGCCGAGCAGATGCTCGACGTGCTGACCGCCCACCCCGACTTCGAGAACACCCGGCCCGACGGCGGGTTCGCGCCACGTCCCGGCTTCCGGCCGCTGACCCGTTTCGAGGCGCAGGGACTGGACAAGGGTCATGTGGTGAACGATCTGCTCTTCCGTCGCGTAGATCAGTAGGAACCGCTTCAACCCCCCATAGGCGCCCGAACAGTCCCCCTCAGACCCGCGGCCGGTCGCATCGTATGGCGTCGCGGGCAGCGCCCATCGCTCGTTAGGGTCAATGCAATGGCCACCAGTCCCCTCTACCCGACGCACCACAGCGGTCCCGCCGGCGGAGGTGTGTTCAGACCCGTGCGCTGGTGGCAGCGGAAGAGCGTCAAGTACGGCTCTCTCATCGCGCTGCTCGCGCTGTCCGGGCTCGTCATCCTGGCCCTCGTCCGCGAGCAGACCGGCACGGAGGGGTTCCTCGTCGGGCTGGGGCTCGCGGTGCTGCCCGTGCCGTTGCTCGTGGCGGCGTTCCGGTGGCTGGACCGGGTGGAGCCCGGACCCTGGAAGAACATGGTGTTCGCGTTCTCCTGGGGAGCGTGTGCGGCGGCGCTGATCGCGATCGTGGCGAACAGTTTCGCGACGCAGTGGATAGCCACCGCCACGGCCGATCCGTCCCACGCCGACACGCTGGGCGCCACCGTCATAGCGCCCGTCGTGGAGGAGACCGCGAAGGCCGCGGCCGTGCTGTTGGTCTTCCTGTTCCGGCGGCGGAACTTCACGGGGATCGTGGACGGTGTGGTGATCGCGGGGGTCACGGCGACCGGTTTCGCGTTCACCGAGAACATCCTGTACCTGGGGACCGCGTTCGGGACGGATCAGCTGAGCGGGGGAAGCGGGCTGGCGTCGGTCACAGCGGCCACGTTCTTCGTGCGGGTGATCATGTCGCCGTTCGCGCACCCGTTGTTCACCGTGCTGACGGGGATCGGATTCGGGTTCGCGGCGGCCGCCGCGGAGCGGCAGCCTGTCCGGCGGGTACTGCTGCCGGTGGGCGGGTTGCTGCTCGCGATGGGCATGCACGCGATCTGGAACGGGTCGGCGGCGTTCGGGGAGTACGGGTTCTTCGCGGTCTACGCGGTGTTCATGGTGCCGATGTTCGGGTTGCTGACGTGGTTGGCGATCTGGACGCGGCAGCGGGAGCTGCGGGCGGTGCGGGAGGAGTTGCCGGTGTATGCGGCGGCGGGGTGGCTGACGCCGCCGGAGCCGTTCGTGCTGGGGTCGATGCGGGCTCGGCGGGTGGCGCGGGACTACGCGGCTCACCGCTTCGGGAAGGGCGGGGCCCGGGTCGTCGCGGAGTACGAGGCGTACGCGACGTCCTTGGCGTTACTGCGGCGGCGGGGGCGGTCGGGGCGGGCCGGGGGTGACTTCGTGCTGCGGGAGCGGCAGCTGCTGTTCGAGCTGTGGCGTCGGCGGGAGCCGGCCCGGCCGGCGTTGGCTTATGCGGGGCGGGGGGTGGTGCCGGTGGGCGTGGCCGCGCCGCTTCACCCGATGTCGTGGCAGGGGTACGGGTACGGGTACGGCGTGGAGTACGGGTACGGCCAGGGCCCGGGGTACGGGTACGGCCAGGGCTCGGGGTATGGGTACGGGCCGGGCTCGGGGTATGGGTACGGGCCGGGGCCGAGACCAGGACAAGCGCAGGGGTGGCCGGAGACGCCGTACGGGGGGAGCCCGGTGGTGCGGCCTGTGCCCTATCGGCCGTACTGGTCGTAGGGGGCGGGGCCGTTGGCGGCTTTCGCGCCGTGCGGGGCGGGGGCGCCTGCCGTGTGGGGCGGGTCGGGGCGCGCCGGGGGGTGTCCGTCCTCGGAACGGCGCGGAATCGGTCGCCCGGGAAGCCGGACGGGTTGACGCGCCAACCGCTGCGGGCGGACACCCCCCGACACACCCCCTCGCCTCCGTACGCGGCTGTCCCGCCACGGTGGGCTGAGCCGTCGGCCACGGGTCGGCTGAGCGCCGTCGGGGACGACCCTGGCTGGGGGCTACGGCTACGCCGACGCCTCTGTCAGCCTCTGCAGTTCCTCGGTGGTGAGGGTGACGTCGGCTACCGCCAGGAGCGCCGGGAGTTGGGCCGTGGTGCGGGCCGAGGCGATGGGGGCGGTGACCGTGGGCTGGGCGGTGAGCCAGGCCAGGGCGATCGTGGCGATCTCCGCGTTCCTGGACTGGGCGATCTCGTCGAGGACCGCGAGTACCCGGGCGCCCCTCGGGGTGTCGAGGTAGGCGCCGGCGCCCGCGGCCCGGGGGCTGTCCACGGTCGTGCCGGGGCGGTACTTGCCGGTGAGGAACCCCTTGGCGAGGGCGAAGTAGGGGACGGCGGAGAGGCCCGCGTCGGCGGCCACCGACTGGAGGTCGCCCTCGTACGTGTCGCGGGAGACCAGGTTGTAGTGGGGCTGGAGCGCCACATAGCGGGCCAGGCCCTCGCGGTCCGAGAAGTCCAGGGACTCCTTGAGGCGCTCGGCGGTGATGTTGGACGCCGCGATCGCGCGGACCTTGCCCGCCTTCACCAGGTCGTCCAGGGCGGTGATGATCTCCTCGACCGGCACCTCGGGCTTGTCGAAGTGCGTGTAGTAGAGGTCGATGTACCCGGTGCCCAGGCGGGCCAGCGAGGCGTCCGCGGCGGCCTTGATGTTGGCGGCGGAGAGGCCCTGGTACCCGGGGTGCTGGCTCACCTTCGTCGCGATCACGACGTCGGCCCGGTTGCCGCGGGCCTTCACCCACCTGCCGATGATCGTCTCGGACTCGCCGCCCTGGTTTCCGTCGACCCACGCGGAGTAGGAGTCGGCGGTGTCGATGAAGTTGCCGCCGGCTGCGGCGTAGGCGTCGAGGACGGCGAAGGACTGTGCCTCGTCCGCCGTCCAGCCGAAGACGTTGCCGCCGAGGGAGAGCGGGAAGACCTGGATGTCGGACGTGCCCAGCTTGCGAAGAGAAGTCATGTCCTGTTTCAACCACCGTTTCGGACGGACGCATTCCGGGTCCGCGTGAACGGTGGGTGACACGTCGAGGGGCAGGTCACGCGGCGACGGGGAACTCGCCGGGCCGACGGACGCGGTATGACGAACGCCGCGTCAGGCCCGTCGGCCTCACGCGGCGTCACATCCGTTCGAGTGCAGTTCTCAGAGGCTCAGGCCCTTGCTGCGCAGCCACGCCGCCGGGTCGATGCCGGTGGTGGAGCCGCCGGGGTGCACCTCCATGTGGAGGTGGGCGCCGGTGACGTTGCCCGTGGCGCCGACGCGGCCGATGACGTCGCCGGTGGCGACCTTCTGGCCGACACTGACGCCGATGGAGGACTGGTGGGCGTACCAGATCTCCGTGCCGTCATCCAGGGTGAGCACGGTCTTGTAGCCGTACGAGCCGTCCCAGCCCGCCTGCGTGATCGTGCCGCTGTGGACGGCCTTGATGAGGGTGCCCGTGGGGGCGGCGAAGTCCAGGCCCGTGTGGTAGCCGGAGGACCAGTAGGGGCCGGCCTGGCCGAAGGTGGAGGTGAGGGTGTACGAGGAGGTCGGCAGCGTGAACTGCTTGGCCAGGGCGGCGAGGCGCTCGGCCTCCTTCTTCGCCGCGGCCTCCTCCTCCGCCTTCTTCTTGGCGGCGGCCTCCTTGGCCTCGGCTTCCTTCTTCTCCTCGGCGGCCTGCTCGGCGGCCTTCTTCGCGGCGGCGGTCTGTGCGGCCTCGGCGGCCTTCAGGTCGAACGCGTCCTGCTGGGACTCGGCCTGCTGCATGATGCGCGCGCGCAGCGCCTCGCCGGCGTCGGTGGCGCCCTGCTGGGTGTCGGCGGCGATGAGGCCGGCGCTGCTGAGCGGGGCGGTGGAGCCCTCGGGCTCGTCGGCGGCGTCGTCGTCCTCGAAGACCGAGCCCACGTTCGGCATGTCCGGCATCGAGATGGCCACCGGGGCCTTGCCGCTCTGGGCGCTGGCCATGCCCGCGCCGCTGACGGCGGCTATGACGCCGACGCCGAGAACCGTGGAGCTACGGGCGAACCCACCGCGCTGCTTGGTCTTGGCCACACGGTGCCGGCCGCGGACGGGGCGGAGGGACTCCGCGGTGGGGTTCCACTCCTGGAAGGGGCCCTCGCTGTCGCTGTCGTAGCTGCCGAAGCCGAAGGTCTCGGACTCACTGCTGCGTTGGCTCGGCACGAACGGGGCTTCGGTCGCGGACCGGTTGGACGCCACGTGGGCGTACTCCTTTCCTTCCTTCTCGCCTACCGGGTTAGCTGACGGGTTCGGAGCGGAAGGTCTCCTACGCGCGTAAACCGAACGTGCTTCCACGGCGGTTTCCGCGCGATTCACCCCAGGGTGGTGGTTCCCCGGTTCCCTACGGGATTCGGCGCGTGAGCACGGAGCCGCCTCTTGTGACGGCTGGGACGACCGCGCTGCGTTATCGAACGTTAATAGACGCGGGGGCGGCATTCCAAGCGGTTCTGAATGATCGTTCGGCTTTTTCCGCTGGACTTACGGGTCACGAGGGGTGGAAACCGGGCGAGTTGACCTCGCTTCAGCAGCCCCAGCTGTTCTGACTGGGCGTCAGTTGTAATGCGGAGGGACGTCACGTGAGCACGCTGAGTGAAATTCCTCAGGGGCGGTGCACCGCGAGGAGCGCCATGTCGTCCGTGGTGCCGCCGCCGGTGTGCTCGCGGACCTCTTCGGCGAGCGTCGTCAACAGGGCGCGCGGGGCGGGAAAGGTACGGCCGCTGAGCCGAGCGGCCGGGTCGTAGAAGACGCCGTCCGCGTTCCGCGCCTCGGACAGACCGTCGGTGTAGAAGAGCAGCGTCGCCCCCGCGGGGAACCCGGTGTCCTTGGCGCGGTCCGGCCAGGTGCCCAGCTCGCCGAGGCCGAGCGGCAGCGCGGTCCACGGGGTGTCGAGGGTGCGCAGTTCACCGTCGGCGTGGAGCAGCAGCGGGGCGGGATGACCCCGGTTGACGATGCGGGCCAGCCCGGCGCCGTGCGGGAACTCCGCGAGTACGGCGGTGACGAACCCCTCGTACGGCACGGTGGGGTCCCGCCGTGCCGCGTCGCGCCGGGTGACCTCCCTCGCGAGTGCCCGCTCCAGCCGCTGGGCCACGGCCTCCAGGCTCGTCTCCTGTTCGGCCGCTTCCCGGAACGCGCCGATCAGCACCGCCACGGCCGCCACCGCCCCCAGCCCCTTGCCGCGTACGTCCCCCACGATCAGCCGTACCCCGTGCGGCGAGTCCTGCACCGCGTACAGGTCACCCCCGATCGAGGCCCCGGCCTGCGCGGCCTCGTACCGTGCCGCGATCTCCAGCCCGCCGAGCCGTTCCTGGGGCCTCGGCAGTACGGCCCGCTGCGCGGCCTCCGCGATCTCGCGTGCGGTGGCGAGGCGGGCGTCGCTGCGCCGGACGAGCCGGTTGATGGCCACGGCCAGTACGGCGACGACGGCCACGGTGACGATCTCCGTGAGCGCGTCCACCTGCCCCGAGTCCCCGTACCGGAGGCGTACGACGACGATGCCGGCGAGCGAGGCGGCGCCGGTCGTCACCGTGCCCTCCAGCGACAGCAGCGGCGCGGCCACCAGGGGCGCGGCGGTGAAGAAGGGGACGGCCGTGAACTCCCGCGGCATGAAGTGGTCGTAGCAGAGGCCGCCGACGACGAGGAGAGCGGGCAGCATCCGCACGAGGGCGCGGGCATAGAAGAACCGCCGGCCGTCCGGCCTCTTCACACCCGCTGGCTGCCCCACCCGTCCCAGGTTCGCGGGGCGCCGGGCGGAGGGCCAGCCGGAGGGGCCGAGTGGGCTAGGGGCTGTCGGGCCCGGGCGTCCACGGGGCCCCTCGTCCGCCGGCCTTCAGCCCGCCGTCAGTTCGGCCAGGGGCAGGGTGTGCTGGGTGGTGAGGACCTTCGCCCGGAGGTAGCGGACGTTGTGGGCGGTGGTGAAGACGCCGGTGGGGACGCGGTGCCGGACGCCGACGCCGAGGTCGCGCAGTTGCCGGGCCTTGTCGGGGTTGTTGGAGAGCAGGTCCAGCTCGTCGATGCCGAGGGCGCCCAGCATCTGGGCCGCGGCCGTGTAGTCACGGGCGTCCTCCGGCAGCCCGAGGGCCGTGTTCGCCTCGTAGGTGTCGAGGCCCTGGTCCTGGAGGGCGTACGCGTCGAGCTTGTTGTAGAGCCCGATGCCGCGGCCCTCCTGGCGGAGGTAGAGGAGCACCCCGCCCTGCTCGGCGATCCGCTCCACCGCCTCCCGCAGCTGCGGACCGCAGTCGCAGCGGGCGGAGCCGAAGACGTCGCCGGTCAGGCACTCGGAGTGCATCCGGACCAGCGGGGCCGTGCCGGGGGCGGGGTCGCCGAGCACGATCGCCAGGTGCTCGCGGCCGTCGACGAGGCCGTGGAAGGTGACCATCTCGGCGTCGACGCCGTAGCCGTCCTGGAAGCGCAGCGGTACCCGGACGCGGGCACGCGGGGTGGCAGCGGGGAAGTCGGGCATGCGGGTTCTCCGGTCCTGGTGCGACTGCCGCTGTGCTTCAGTTTTGAATCACAGCGCTCGCCGCGACTCTATCCCCTGCTTCAAAATTCAAGCAACTGGTTTTGGGATGCGTCACATTCCGGGGTCGGGGGAATAACAGGCGCCGCTCACGACCGACCGAAGGTGTGGGTGAGGACCCGGAGCGCTCACGGGCCGGAAGGGGCGGCAGCCGGGGTCACTGGCCCGAGGGGCAGGACCGGCGGCGCCAGGGCAGGTCGTCGGGCCCGCTCTGCTGGGCGTCCTCACCCTCGATCGCGGCAGCGATGGCCGAGCAGATCTCCTCGAACTGGCCGACCTGCTCGGGGGTGAGGTGATCGAAGACCGCCTTGCGGACCGCCTCCACATGCCCGGGCGCCAGCCGCTCCAGCAGGGCCATGCCCTCGTCGGTGAGGACGGCGATACTCCCCCGCTTGTCCCGGTCGCAGTTCTCGCGCCGGACCACCCCGTCCTTCTCCAGGCGGGTGACGACATACGTCAGCCGGCTGCGCGTGATCTTCGCGTGCTCGGCGAGATCGGTCATCCGCATACGGCGGTCCGGCGCCTCGGAGAGCACGGCGAGGACGGCGTAGTAGAGGTGCGGCATGCCGGCCTCCTGCTGGAGCTGCCGGTCGAGCGCGTCCTCCAGGAGGGAGCTCGCGGCGAGGTACGCGTGCCAGGCACGCTGTTCCCCGGGGGTGAGCCAGCGGGTCGTCATACGTACAGTGTAGTTATTGTTTAAAACTTGAACCAAGCCCAGCCGGTCAGTCATTCCATCGGTGTCGGTCGGTACCGGCCAGCCAGTCAGGGAGCGTCTCCATGCCCCAGCCCTACGTCCTGTTGTCCGCCGCCGTCTCCCTCGACGGCTACCTGGACGACACCGGACCCGAACGGCTGCTCCTGTCGGGCCCGGCCGACTTCGACCGGGTCGACGAGGTGCGCGCGGCCAGCGACGCCATCCTGATCGGCGCCGGCACCCTGCGCACCGACAACCCCCGGCTGCTGGTGAACTCACCCGAGCGCCGCGCCGCCCGCGTCGCCGCCGGGCTCCCGGAGTACCCGCTCAAGGTCACGGTCAGCGCGTCCGGCGACCTGGACCCGGAGGCCCAGTTCTGGCACACGGGCGGCGAGAAGGTGGTGTACACGACGGACAAGGGCGCGGAACGTCTGCGCGCGCTGGGCCTGCCGACCGGCCCGGCCGGTGTGGAGGTGGTCTCCGTCGACCCCGGCCTGGAGTGGCCCGCCGTCCTCGACCACCTCGGCGAGGTACGCGGCGTGGGGCGCCTGATGGTCGAGGGCGGCGGACGCGTCCACACCCAGCTGCTCCAGCAGGGCCTCGCGGACGAACTCCAGCTGGCCGTCGCGCCGGTGTTCGTGGGTGAGGCGGACGCGCCCCGGATGTTCGGGACGGGCGCGTACCCCGGTGGCCCGAAGAGCCGGCTGCGGCTGGTGGAGACCCGGCCGGTCGGCGACGTCGTCCTCATCCGCTATGTCCCCACGGTCCCCGGCACCGGCCCGGCCGTCTCCGCCGCCGACCGCCACTGGCTGGCCCTGGCCTGCGAACTGGCCGCCGAGTGCCCGCCCTCCGACACGGCGTTCAGCGTCGGCGCGGTGGTGGTCGCCGCGGACGGCACCGAGCTGGCCCGCGGCCACTCCCGCGAGGCCGGCGACCCCGTCGCCCACGCCGAGGAGGCGGCCCTCGCCAAGCTCGGCCCCACCGACCCGCGCCTCGCCTCCGCCACGGTCTACAGCAGCCTGGAACCCTGCGCCCGCCGCGCCTCCCGCCCGGCCCCCTGCGCCCGGCTCATCCTCGACGCCGGGGTACGGCGCGTCGTCACGGCCTGGCGCGAGCCCGACACCTTCGTGGCGGGCGCGACGGTCCGGAACGCGGTGCTGGCGGAGGAGGGGGCGCAGGTCGTCGTACTCCCGGAGTACGAGGAGCGGGCGAAGGGACCGAACCGGCATCTGGTGGGGTGAGAGGCGGCCTGTGCGCGGGGTCTCGATAAACGCGTGTGCTTCGGGTCCCCCGCATGACGTACACTGGTTTCACCGACGCGGGGTGGAGCAGCTCGGTAGCTCGCTGGGCTCATAACCCAGAGGTCGCAGGTTCAAATCCTGTCCCCGCTACTGAAGGCCTGGGGCCGGAATCCGATGAGGATTCCGGCCCCAGGTGTTTGGTACGGCTTCCTCGCCGCAACCCCGGGTGTGGCCTGCGACGATGACGCCGCCTTGAGGCAGGCGGCCCTGTGGGACCCGAACCCACACCCCATGAGACGCCGTAGCCGCGCGCCCTGACCTGCGGAGCGGCACCGGAGGGGTTCGGGCCGGCTCATGGTCGACCACCAGGCCCGCGCCACCGCTGTCTCCCGCCGGGCCTCCAGCGGCCAGATCGTGTACGCCGACCTGCCCGGCCCGTCCACCGCCCAAGCCACACAGGCTTCCGGACGGGCCGGTGCATAGAATCCGGTCCCATGCCGAAGCCTGACGAGCTGATTGTTGGAATCGCCGCCCTCGTGGAGTCCGGGCAGAGTAATCAGATGTCCCTGACCGTGGTCACAGGTGGTGCTGTCATCACCGGTCGACTCGCTCCCGAAGCCATGTGGCGGCAGCGGGTGTCGGAGGTGCTGAAGGATTCCGCCCACCTGGGCGACTTCTCCGCCCTCTTCGACGCCCCCGTGAAGAAGGACGGGCCACCCACGCATCTGCACTTCCATGTCGCCCGGATCCTGCAGGGCACGGTGGGGATCCCGGAGACGGGCGGGATGTACCGCGTTGCGATCGAGGACGTCAATGCCTGGACCATGGGCGACTTCAGCTACTCCGACCACTGACCCACCGGTCCCACCGCCGCACCGAGAACGGCACGGCAGCCGGTGAGGGCCCGGTCGGCGCGCGCCGGCCGGGCCCTCACCGGCTCTGTTCGGCTCGCGCCTGTCCCGTCGGTCGGACGCACAGGGGGGACAGGGGGGACAAGGGGGTGCCGAGCATCGCGGAGGCCCGCTGGAGCGGGCTTTCGGTGCGCGCGGGTGCGGCCTCGGGGCGGGTGCGGCAGGTGAAGCCGAGCCGGGCCATGGCCCGGAGGACTTCGCCGACGCTGAAATCGCGGCGGTCCTGCCGGGTGATGACCTGGCCGACCTGTTTGACCGGGTAGTGGCGTCGCCCGATGATCACGGACTCGCCGGTGACCGGCTCGGGTTTGACGCCCTTCATCGATTCCAGCACGCCGCTCTTGGTCAGGTCGAACGGGAAGCGGGCGATGACACAGCGCATGATGCCTCACAGGGAGAAGGGGAGACCGGGGCCGACCGCGACGAAGCGGTTCGGCGGGAGAGGCGGACACCGAGGGCGCTGCCGTGCTCGTCGGACGCGGCCCGCTCGCGGCGGAGGCGTTGCGGTGCGCCGGCCAGGGGGCCGGAGCCGCCCGTGGGGCGCCGCGTGCTCGGCCCGATCCTCGTGATCAGGTGCGGGGGAAGGGCCCGATGCCGTCGACGATGTCACGCAGGCGGGTCCAGTCCGTGTATCCGGAGCTGTCCCGGACGGCCGTGAGCCGGGCCCGGGTGACCCTGCCGACGCACAGGCCGTCCTCGTCGCAGACGACCAGATG
Source organism: Streptomyces sp. NPDC042364 (assembly GCF_056437585.1). Classification (NCBI taxonomy): domain Bacteria; kingdom Bacillati; phylum Actinomycetota; class Actinomycetes; order Kitasatosporales; family Streptomycetaceae; genus Streptomyces; species Streptomyces sp. NPDC042364. The sequence goes on from NZ_JBWKAJ010000006.1 coordinate 30,461, forward strand.
ACCCGTACGGGCGGCGGCCATGACGGACAGCGCCACCTCGACGGTCATGTCGTACCAGACCTGCGGTCCGGCGTCATCCACGGCGTCGGCCACCGTGCTGTGCAAGGGGTGGGTGCCCGCCGGGCGGGACGGCGTCCGGGTCTGTGTCAAAGGGTGCCTCCTGTGAGGATGGGTCAGCGTCCTGATCAAGGGTCTATGCCGCCGCACCGGCGGTGGACTGCCGCACGGGCGCGCGACGGGTCGCCGAGGCGGGGCGGCGTCGGCCGCGTGAGGTGGTGCCGCGCTTCTTGGGGCGTTCGACCACCGGTGCGGTGATGACGACCGGGATGCCGGATGGGGCCTGGGCGCCGGTGATGCGACGCAGGGCCTCTTCGCCGACGCGGACCCGGGTGGTCTGCGGGACGATGCCGGCCGATGCCATGAGGCGGGTCATGGCGCGGCGCTGGTTCGGGGTGACCAGGGTGACGACGCTGCCGGACCCGCCTGCGCGGGCCGTGCGTCCGCCGCGGTGGAGGTAGTCCTTGTGGTCGATCGGAGGATCGACGTTGACGACGAGGTCGAGGTTGTCCACGTGGATGCCGCGCGCCGCGACGTTGGTCGCCACCAGCACATTGACGTGACCGGTCTTGAACTGCGCCAGTGTGCGGCTGCGCTGCGGCTGGGACTTCCCGCCGTGCAGGGCGGCAGCCCGCACCCCGCTGTTCAGGAGGTGCTCGGTGAGGCGGTCGACGGCGTGCTTGGTGTCGAGGAACATGATCACACTGCCGTCGCGTGCGGCGATCTCGGTGATGGCCGTGTGCTTGTCGGCGCCGTGGACATGCAGCACGTGATGCTCCATCGTCGTGACCGCGCCGGCCGAGGGGTCGACGGAGTGCACGACGGGGTCGCTGAGGTAGCGGCGCACCAGCTGGTCGACGTTGCGGTCGAGGGTGGCGGAGAACAGCATCCGCTGCCCCTCGGGGCGGACCTGGTCGAGAAGAGCGGTGACCTGCGGCATGAAGCCCATGTCGGCCATCTGGTCGGCCTCGTCGAGGACGGTGATGGAGACCTGGTCCAGCCGGCAGTCGCCGCGGTCGATGAGGTCCTTGAGGCGCCCCGGCGTGGCGACGACGACCTCGGCGCCACCGCGCAGCACGCTCGCCTGCCGGCCGATCGGAACCCCGCCCACCACCGTGGCCAGCCGCAGCTTCACGGAGCGGGCGTACGGGGTGAGCGCGTCGGTGACCTGCTGCGCCAGCTCACGCGTCGGTACGAGAACCAGCCCCAGCGGCTGCCCGGCCTCGGCGCGATGCCCGGCCGTACGGGCCAGCAACGCCAGCCCGAAGGCGAGGGTCTTGCCGGAGCCGGTGCGGCCACGGCCGAGGACGTCCCGGCCGGCGAGGGAGTTCGGCAGGGTCGCGGCCTGGATCGGGAACGGCACCGTCACGCCTTGCGAACCGAGCGCGGCCAGCAACTCCCGGGGCATGGAGAGATCTGCGAAGCCCTCCGCGGCGGGAAGCGCGGGGGTGATCGTCTTGGGGAGGGCGAACTCCCCCTGGATCGAGGCGGGCCGACGGCTGTGACCGCCGGAGCGGCTCGGCCCGCCGGACCGGCGCGGCGCCGACGGGCCGAATCGGCTGCCCCCCGTTCCGGAGTCGGCACCGCCGTTACGGGTGCGGGCGAAGCGGTCGTTCGTGCGTGTGCGGTTCATGCGGAACCTTCCTCGATGCGGCGCATATCAAGGAATTCCCGCAGCAGTGAACGACACGGAGAATTGCAAGAATAGGCCGATGGAACGCGACAGCGAATCTGGCCGGCCGAAAATCCGCGCGGACACAGGTGCTGGAATGGGGGATGATGCGATGCGATGCGAATGCGATATTCGAAGCATCGACTGCGATGCAGCCGTGAAGGGATGCACTGCACCCCTGAGAGAGGTTCCGCGTGCGATGGGTCCGCGGATTCCTCGTTGTCCTCCGCAGGTGAAACCACTGCGGAAAATGCGAGCAGCTGGGGCCCGCACCCCGAAGGATGCGGGCCCCAGCTGCAAAGTGCGCGTCAGTGTCAGGCGAGAACGATGTTCTCCGCCGTCGGGCCCTTCTGGCCCTGCGCGATGTCGAAGGTCACCTTCTGGCCTTCGATCAGCTCGCGGAAGCCCTGGGCGGCGATGTTCGAGTAGTGGGCGAACACGTCGGCGCCGCCGCCGTCCTGCTCGATGAAGCCGAAGCCCTTTTCCGCGTTGAACCACTTCACGGTACCAGTAGCCATGTCATATCTCCTTTGGGGCAGTGCATCGGAATCCGCACTGCACGGATGCCGTGTCGCCGCGATGATCAGCCCGCCCGGAAAAAGACCGGAAAATACAAAAACGCTTCCAGCGACACAGAAGCCGACCGGAGAGCACTTTGGGTTTCGGGAACCACAACTGCAACTGAGATCGACAGTAGCACGCTGCAGCGGGTGCGTGCGGTGATGAATCCCACCCCGGCTATTGCGGGTAGAGAATCTGTCCGCATGTTCCGTCGAAACCTCATCTCGCGGTTCCGTCGAAACCTCATCTCGCGAACACAGCTATTGATTCAGCCGGAGCGCAACGTCTCGGAAGAGCGCGGGGCGTGCTCGGCGTAAAAACCGTCCATCAAAAGGCTCTGGCGGGCGGTGACGTGCCGGCACGGGGGTACTCGGGTACGGACAGATTCCGGAGATGACCGAGAGGGGCAGGCAACTCGGCAAGGGGTCCCCCACCGACACCGGACCGGACGGTGGACAACGTCAAGGCCGACGTGTCCGAGATCAAGGAGAAGACACAGCGATGACCAAGGACAGGCCTCACACGGGCGATGGGACAGCGCCTTCCACGGAGGGAATGCGCGAACGGGCCGAGGCGACCCGCGAGAAGCTCGGCGAAACCGTCGAGGCCCTTGCGGCAAAGACCGACGACGTGAAGACCCGAGCCCACGAGAAGACGGCGGCCGTCAGGCAGCAGGTCTCAGAGAAGACCACACAGGCCAGGGCTCAACTGCGGGACAAGGCGGCGCACGCGGCCCACGTGGTGCAGGACAGGACCCCGGAGCCGGTGCGGACCAAGGCACTCGCGGCCGGCGAGCAGGTCCGCCACAGTGCCGTCGCGGCCGGCGAGCAAGTCCGCCACAAGGCCGTACACGTCGGAGAGCGGGCACGCGAGAAGGCTCCGGACTCGGTGCGCGAGAAGGCCGACCAGGGCATCCGGATGGCGCGAGCCAACCGCAAGCCGCTGTTCGCCGCGGCCGGCGCGCTCATCGCGTTGCTGCTCGTGCGTCGTGCCATGAGGCGGCGATGAAGGCCTGGAAGATCTCCTGCGCGCCTCGCGCCGGCTCCTGACGGCAGCGGTCCTCCAGGGCGCGGTCTTCGGCGGTGTCAAAGCCGCCGTCGACCGCGGCCGCGCCGCCGCAACCCGCCGCCCGACCGGCAGTTGCCCCGGCTGATCTGTCCCCAGCCGATCCGCAGACGCTGGGTCACATCCGCTCACGGGCCCGAAAACGAGTCGGCGCCCGAGCCGACCGAAGCCGTCCCGGACGCCGCGTAGCAGGTCGGAGGGCGTTCCCTCCCCCGCCACCGGTAGGCCCTGTGGGACTCGAACCCACAACCAATGGATTAAAAGTCTGCGGATGATCTACCGGGTCTCACCGGGGCTCATCCGGGCCCACCGGATGCCGCCCGCTCCTGCCCAGCTCAGAGGCCGTTCCGCGTCCCTCCCGAGGCTCCAGTCGCCCGGTCTCACCGGGTCTCATCCGGTCCCGTTGGCTGACGTTGGGGCGAGCAGCGGGCGAGCAGAAAGGCCCCGCCACCTGCGGTGACGAGGCCTCGTGCTGTCCACCACCAACGCTACTCCGCAGGCGCCTTGGCGTCACCCCTACGGGCCCTCGGCACCGCGGCCGCCGCCTTCTCCGTCAGCTCGTCCTCGTACTCCTCGAACAGCTCCATGTATGTGTCCGAGGTCAACGTGATCGTCGAGTGGCGCAGCTTCACCTTCGCGTCGTGCAGGTCTCCCCCGCCAGCCTTCACGAGCGCGGCCGCGCCGTGGCGGAGGTCCCGGAGGTTGATGGGCGGCAGGTCGGCCGCCTCCATGATCCGTTTGAAGGTCTTGCTGACGACGTCCGGGTGGAGCCACGCCCCGTCCTCGGCCGTGAACATCTTCCCCGTGTCGGTCCAGTCGGCCACGTGCTCACCCTCGGCCCTCCGGCGCGCGGCCTGCTCGTTCCACACCTCGCGCTCCAGCTGCTGGCGCGCACGGTGCTCGTCGAGAACGACGAGTGTGCCCGAGTCGAGCTTCACCACCGACGCCGAGTCCTCCGTCTTCGTGGGCGTCTCGATGGGCGTCCAGCCGTCGACCACGATCTCGGTCGCCACGAGGATCGTCTTGCTCGCCCTGTTGAGGTTCACCCACTCCTGCCCGACGCCCTCGCCGCGGCGCAGGCCGTGATGAGCGACCAGGTGGAAGAACGCGTACAGGCGGTCACCCTCGGCCTCGTCGAGGAACCGGCCGAGCTGCTCCGGTGTCCACACCATGACCGGACCCGGCTTCTGGCCCGTCTCCCGCCAGCGCGCCACCCGCTCCTCTGTCCACAGCAGACCCTTCGGCCGGGCGGCCGACGCAAGCTCCACATGGGCGGCCGCGTTGAACGTGATGAGCTGCTTGGCGATGGCCTTGTTGAGGGCGGCCCTCAGCGTGCGCCGGATCGCGTGCTTCGTGGACGGCCCCGTGATCCGGCGGAACGGCGGCATCTCGGCCAGCTTCTCCCGCTCGGCGTCGATCCGCTTCCGCTCGGCGGCCGGCGGCCGGCCCGGCTTGTTCCAGCGGGCGCGGGCGACCTGCTCGTGGCGGGCCTGGTTCTCGGCGCGGATCAGGTCGTTGCGGTCGTCGATCGCGTTGAACATGTCCTCGACGTGGCCGACGCTGAGCCGGTCCAGGCGCAGGTGCCCGAGGGCGGGCTTGAGGTGGACGCGGATGTGGGAGGCGTAGCCGTGGTTCGTGGTGGTGCGGGTCTTCTTGTCGGCCATCCACTTGTCGAGCCACTCGGCGACGGTCATCTTCCCGTCGAGCGGTACGCCGACGCCCAGCTTGCGGGACACCTCGACAGGCTCGGGGATCGGCCCGCGCGTCTTCTGCAGCTCGGCGAGCAGGTCGCCCACACGACGCAGGCCGTCCTCGTCGTCGCCGGCCAGGTCGAGGATGGCGCGGATGCGGTCGAGGTCCGTTTGCGCGTCCTTCACCATGACGTAGCCGGTGCGCCGGAACGTCCGGCGCGTGCCGTCCTCGGCTACGGGCAGTTCTTGGCGAAGCTGATGGGTGCCGTGCGAACGCTTCGACAGCTGCGGGCACTTCGACCCGAGCCGCTTCCCGTCCGGGCCGCGGCACTCGCACCGCTTGCTGATACCGCCAGCACGGCGAGATCCGGGCATCCGACCCCCTAGGCCGATTCGTCTACGACCCTCAAATGCCGCAAGTGCTTGAGGGGAATCACGATCCCGCGCTGCCCGTGATCGAAACCTTGCTCGTAGGCTGCAATGATCCTGTCCTGTGCATTGTCCTCGATCGCTGACAGGCTCTCAAACAGATCCGCCTGACCCAGCTTGATCTCCAGTTGCTTGGCGGAGAGTTCCATGCGCCAGGCTGCGGCCTCCAGCCGGTCGGCCTCGATTGCCGCACAGGCGATATCAAGACGTCGGCGGGCTTCCCTGGCTTCCTGCTCCAGCTTCCGTTGGGCGTGAAGGCGCTCCATCGCCAGACACTCGGCTCGGAGTGCAGAGATCTGGGCCTCCAGTTGGGCTCGCTCAGCGCTCAGTTGCGAGTTGAGGATCGCCACCTGAATGCGCTCCTGACGCCTCTGGGCGATCTGCTGCTGCAAGACCCTGATCTCTTCCTCGCGGCGAATGAGTTGTCGCCTGAGCAGGAAGTTCCAGATCTTGTAGAACCAGATATGGCACCTCAGGCCCACCTGGATGCTCAACCACGCACCGGCGGCGACCCAGAACGGCGCCCATGTGGCTTCCCAGAAGAAGGCGTAGACAGCCGCGCCAATAGCTACTGCACCCGAGAGGTGCATCACCACGAAGACGAGGTCAAGAAAGCCAAGCCTGGCGCACTTCTCGCAGTCCTCTGGGCATTGCTCGTCGACGTTCTCGCTCACGCGCTCCTCCTGGCACCTTCGTCCTGGTCCCCCTCTGCGAGCACCTTGGCCATCGCCACGAACGCGTCGATCTTCTCGGGCGCAGTGATACCCAGACTGCGGGCCATCTGACGCGGATCGATCTGCTGTGGCGGCCGTCGTGGTTCACGCGTGAGCGAGTGCTCGGAGATGACCCCGGCCTCGACCAGCATGTGTCCGACATTCAGGCCCAGTGCGTCGGCCAGAGACTCGAAGAACTTGGGGTCAGGAATGGTCAGGCCGGCCAGCATTCTGCTGACACTGGCGTGGGACATCCCTGCCTTCTCGGCGAGGGCTTTCTTGCCTCCACCGCGGGGACTGTCAATGTCGTAGCCCGCGGCCCTCGCCGCGTCTGAGACGTACTCCCCGAACTTCTGGACCCGCGTGGGGGCGGGGTCTCCTTGGGTCGTCATACGTACACGCTAGCAAGCAAGTACGTGCGCGGCTAGAAGCGCCCAGGGAAGCTACCCCGTGTCACAGGACTGCTACAGGCCCAGATTGAGGCTTAGCTTCCTTGCGAGAACGCTAAAGCGGACGTAGCGTACTTACTAGCACGGACGTACAGCGTCCGTTCGAGCAAGGAGACATCCATGCCCCACTACCGCCTTCGCACCGAGCGGCTCCGCTCAGCAGCGGCAGCGAAGGGCGATCTCACGAGCTACGCCATCTGGAAGCGCACGGGGGTTGCCCAGTCAACGCTGTCGCGGATCTGCCGAGGCCTCCAGAAGCCCGCAGCCGAGACCCTCCTCGTCCTGTCGAACACCTACGGGCTCAGCGTCGACGAGTTGATCGACCGCGACGTCGAGGACGAGACGGAGGACAGCGCGGCATGAAGACCAAGGCACTCACGGCACAGGAAGTCCGGAACCTACCGGCCATGCCCACCGCTCAGGACGCCTTCGCCGCCCTCGGCATCTCCGACGACCTGGGATACCAGCTCATCCGTGACGGAGAGTTCCCGGTCTCTGTGATCAAGCTCGGTGCGCGGGCGCTCCGCGTCCGCCGCAGCGACCTCATGAACTTCCTCGGCCTTACCGAGGAGGACGGCGGCGCCGCTCCCGAGTACCAGCCGGGAGCGCCCGCCGGAAACAGCGAAGCCGCCGGGTACCAGCCGGCGGCTCCTGTCGAGCAATCCGCAACTACCGCGAAGTAAGAACGGGGAAAGCCGACATGAGCAGTATTACCAGCCCGACAGCATCCGCGTCGACCCTGCCCGAGCAAAGCATCACAGCTTTCGCCCACGCCGAGATCATGACCGATGCGGACACCGGACAGTCCACTTTCTGCATCGCCACCGACGAGAACCTCAGCGACTTCCAGGCCGCCACCCCGGCGAGAGGCCTCGCCGCCGCCGAGAAGCTGCGCGAAAAGGCCGACGAGATCGAGGCCCTCGCCAACGAGTACGCCGCGACCGCGGTACTGCCCGCGTTCATCGAGGCCTACGGCATAGAGCTGATCGAGACCGACCTCGGCGGGCTCGCCGAGGCCGACCCCGACCTTGCCAGTCGCTTCACGGGCTACAGCGCACTCATGGCCGACGGCACCTTCATCGTCGGGGTCCCCGAGGGCCAGAACCCCATCGTGAGGCTCGCCGTCGTCCGCGACCTCATCCGCGCCCTGCAGAACCAGGCGGACGCGAAATGACGCGCACCCCTCAGGACACGTTCCTGTCCGACCAGGCCCTGGCCACCGCACGCGACGCCGCCGCCGACCCCAGCCTCGTGCCGGTCGCCATCACCGCCGCCAACGGCGAACAGTGCACCTGGTGCGACTGCACGGACGGCCCCGACTCCCCGCACAACCAGCGCGGCTACCGCTGCCCCGGCTGCCCCGAGACGGCGAAGAACGTCGTCAGCACCTTCACGGGGCCCAACCTCCGCTACGACTTCCCGGCCTGCGACCGGCACACCACCGACATCGTGGCCTCCGTCGCCCAGCTCGTGGGAGGACTCTCATGACCGACTACACCCCCGGCGAGTGTCCTCCGGACGACCCGGTCGGCCTGTACCTGAAGCGCGCGGCCGAACGCGGCCGTCACGAGATCGTCCTCGGATCCATCCGGGCTCACCTCGAAGAGCAGCCCACCCCGGCTGCGGTGCAGGCCGCCGTCCGGCACTGGATCAGCGACCTCACCGCCCTCGGCGAAGAGGTCGCCAAGACGAAGCGAAGTACCGCCTGAGCCGCAGGCCGGGCGCCGCCTTCCCCCGCCGCGCCCGGCCTGCACCCCGCGAACTTCCGATCCAGCTCGTAGAAGAGAGCACGTTCGTGACCGTCGGTATCCGCATCCCCGCCGAACTTCCGGCCGCCGCCAAGGCATACGCCAAGGCCGGCATCAAGGTGTTCAGGGTGCGCCCGAACAAGGCGCCTTACGCCAACTGCGCCCGCTGCGACCGGCAGAGCAGCCTGTACATCAAGCACCGCCCCGAGGAATGCCAGTGCGGCGTCCCCACCTGCCACGGCTTCTGGGCAGCCACCACCGACCAGGCACTTATCCACAAGTGGTGGAAAGAGGAACCCGACGCCAACATCGGGGCGCCCTGCAAGCTCAACGGCTGGGCCGTCATCGACATCGACCCGCGCAACGGCGGCCGCGAATCCCTCCAGGCCCTGGAAAAGCGAGTGGGCCCGCTGCCAGGAACCACCATGCAGATCACCGGGGGCGACGGCCTACATATGCTGTACCAGTCCCCCGGCTTCGACCTGCCCGGCCTGGGCGGTCCCGGAATCGACTTCAAGCACAACGGCTACATCCTGCTCGCGCCCTCCGTGAACTCGTCCGGCGGCCGATACCAGTGGGCAGGCGTCGGGACATACATCGCGCCCACCGTCGCCTGGCCCGAGGCCCTGCTACCGCGTAAGCAGCGGCGCCAGATGCCGCCACCCCGCGCCACCCCGCGCCACCGCTTCCCCGCCGCAGAGAAGCGCCCGCAGCGTCCCGGCGGCGGGAAGCTCTGGACCGTCGAAGATCTCGTCCAGCACGTGATGGACGCACACGAGGGCAACCGCAACAACGCCTTCTACTTCGCCGCGTGCCGCGCACACGAACTCGCCGAGCAGAACCTCATCGACCTCGCCGAAGCTGAGCAGGGTCTTCTCTCGGCCGCCTCCGCCGTCGGGCTCGCCGACTCCGAGGCGAGTGCCTCGTTCGACAGCGCGTCCACCCGGCCGAGCGACCGGGGGTGGGTTGCGTGACCACCGACATCGACCGGGCGCTGGACGCCTACTTCGGCCCGGATGGCGAGGAGCCACCCGTCGACTGGGCAGACACGGACGCGGAGCCCGCTACCGAGGAGCCCGCTCCACGCACGTGGGCAGCCCAAGACCTGCGGTCGGTCCTCGACGGCACGTACAAGCCGCCGCAGCCCAGCGTCGGCCGCCGCGACGACGGCGTCGGCCTGTTCTACCCGGGCCGCATGAACAGCGTCGCCAGCGAGTCCGAGGCGGGCAAGACCTGGTTCGCCCTTATCGCCTGCCTACAGGAGCTGAACGACGGCAACCACGTCCTCTACCTCGACTTCGAGGACGACGCGGGCGGCGTCGTCGGGCGCCTGCTCTGCCTCGGCGCACACCCCGACGACATCCTCGAACGCTTCCACTACGTCCGACCCGAGAACCAGATGGGCCCGGCCGACGCTGTCGACCTGGGCGCCGTACTGGAGCTGAACCCGACCCTAGCCATCGTGGACGGCGTGACCGAGGGCATGAGCCTGTTCGGCCTGGAGCTCAAGGACAACACTGACATCGCCAAGTTCGGCCGGCTGCTGCTGCGCCCACTCATGAACTCCGGGGCAGCCGTCGTCACCCTGGACCACGTCGTCAAGTCGGCCGAGAACCGCGGCCGGTACAGCATCGGCGGCGTCCACAAGCTCAACGGCCTCAACGGCGTGATGTACATCCTGGAGAACCACCGGCCGTTCGGCATCGGCGTCACCGGCAAGTCCATCATTCGCGTCGCCAAGGACCGGCCCGGCCAGATCCGCAAGAACGGCCTGCCGCACTCCAGCGGCATGCACTGGTACGCCGACCTGGTCGTCAAGTCCGAGTCTGCCGAGTTCGCCGAAGCCCACCTGTACGCGCCCCGAGTGCGCGACGAGGACGACCGCGAGGCTGACGAGGACCAGAAGCGGATCAACAAGCTGAAGGCCAAGGTGCTCGACGCCCTCGCCGGGGCCCCCGGCCCTCTGCCCGGCAAGGGCATCGAAGACCGCGTGAACGGACGCGCTGTCGACGTCCGCCGGGCGGTCGCTGCCCTCGTCGACGCGGGCCGGATCGTGGCCGAGCCGGGGGCGCGCGGGGCCATCCTCCACCGGCTCGCAACCCCTGTCACACAAGGGGACGAACCGCCTAAGGAGGGCGCCGCTTGACCTCGTCCCGGGCATGGGACGAGGTCGGATGCCCGGCTCTGTCCCACTTCGCCCCACCTCCTTGATCCGCAGTACCCGAAGTTGACCTCGTCCCACCTCGTCCCACCTCGTCCGGGACGAGGTCGTGAGTCCTCGTCCCTCGTCCCACTCCTTTAGGTGGGACGAGGACGAGGTCACACAGGAGGCCCCCCGAAGCGCATGGCGCCGGGACGAGGTCAACCCACCCGCCGCAGGAGGCGCCCAATGCCCGTCTTCAACAACATCCAGGACCGCGACCGATGAATGTCGACGACGTGGTGGCCGAGAAGATCGCCGCCGCCCGGGCCCGCGCCGAGGCGGCCAAGCGGCGGCGTGCAGCCCTCGCCGCCAACCGGAAACGCGGCCTCGCCCTCCGGCACGCCGCCAAGCTCCGCAACCAAGCTTCCGTCGGCCAGACCGACGGATCTGTGGAGGACAACCCGTCCCCCACGAACGACACCACCAGGGAGAACTCATGAAGATCGCCGCAGGCTCCGTCATCAACATCGCGCCCACCGCCCCCGGCTGGGTCGTGATCTTCAGCGAAGGCGACAGCGAGGACATCACCTGCCCTGTCATCGGCTGGGCCACCGTCGTCCAGGCCCACATGAACGACGGCACCGTCGCCACCAGCGTCGAGCCTGCCTTCCTCTGGGGCGAGCAGGTATGGACCGAGTCGGACGCCCGTGAGCACTCCGCCGGGGGGCTCCGGTTCGAGATCCGCGCCCGCGAGACCACCCAGGGCTGATCCGCAACGCACACCGGCCGGGCCGCGGATATCGGGCCCGGCCTCCCACCCAGCATCCCACCTCCATGGAGGCAACCCAGTGACCACGACCACCGACATCGCCCGCGCCCACGGCCACACCGGGCCGACCAACTGCCAGGACTGCGGCACCACCGAAAGCGTCCACTTCGGCAGCTGGTTCAACCCCGAGACCCGAGAGAGCGGCAGCTTCCTCCAGTGCTGCAGCTGCGGCATCAAGGCAGGCGACCCCGTGTACGTCCACGCCGAAGCCGGATGCAACGCACCCGCCACCAGCTACGTGCCCAACATCAACAGCGACCCCCACGGACAGCTCGCGTTCAAGCGCATCCAAGAACGGGCCGTCGAGGCGCACATCAGCGGCCGGCACCTGGCCGGCCGCCTCGACCTCGAAGGACGCGAGGCAGACGAGTACGCCGTCGCCGCCGTCCTCGACGCTGTGGGTCGCGCCTACGCTGCGGCCGCCGTCACCAAGGTCGCCGAGCTCCTCATGGACAAGCTGGACGAGGACACCTACGTGGCCCTCGCCGAGATCGCCGGCGCCCTCGACCTCGACGTCTGCGAAGACCTCGACGGCGCTAACGGTTCCGGTGCCGATGGTCCGCAGGTGCGGGTGTTCCATTGCGCGGACGGCTGGACGATGGGTGGCTCGCAGACGCCCGAGGCGTGCACCACCAACCACTGCCGTCAGCAGGACGGACGCCCCGCGTGCGAGGCCGCCGCGGTCTGGAAGGTCGTCGAGGACCAGGGCATGCACCTGACGATCGGCTTCTACTGCGACAACGACCTGCCCGCCGAACACCGCCACTTGGCCGTGCGCCCCGACGCCTGACCCGCACGGCGTGCTTCCCGGCACCGGGAAGCTTTCGGCCGGGCCCGCGGTCATCGGGCCCGGCCTGGACACCATCTTCGCGGCGCCGCGAAGCACCCACCACCACAGAAGGAGTCCGCCATGGCAGGCGAGACCGTCATCACCGTCACCGGAAATCTGGTCGACGACCCCGAACTCCGCTACACCCCGGCCGGCGTCGCCGTCGCCAAGTTCCGCATCGCCTCCACCCCGCGCGTCTTCAACAAGACCACCAACGAGTGGGAAGACGGCGAGAGCCTGTTCCTCACCTGCTCGGTGTGGAGGCAGGCCGCCGAGAACGTCGCCGAGTCCCTCGCCCGCGGCGTCCGCGTCATCGTCCAGGGCCGGCTGAAGCAGCGGTCCTACGAGGACCGCGAGCAGGTGAAGCGGACCGTGTACGAGCTGGACGTCGACGAGGTCGGCCCGACACTCGCCCGCGCCACCGCCAAGGTCACCAAGAACCCGGCGGGCAGCGGGCAGCGGCAGGCAGGTGTTTCAGGCGAAACACCCGCCCCATGGGCGAACGCGAAGCCCGCGAACGGCCAGCCGCAGGGTGGCGGATGGGGTGGCGCGCAGCAGGAGGCCCCGTTCTGATGCGCGCCTACATGGAGCTGCAGGCTTCCCACCCGGACGGCTTCAAGACGGTCCTGTTGGACGTCGAGGACTACGAGCGCCTCGGACGCCGGGTGCTCAGTATCGGCAGCCACGGTTACGCGCAGATGTGGACCGGCGTCACCGTCGCGCTGCTGCACCGCTGGCTGATGGACGTGCCCGGCGGCACCGGCTACCGCCTGATCGTCGACCACATCAACCGCGACCGACTCGACTGCCGCCGCAGCAACCTGCGCCTGGTGACCCCGTCCGAGTCCAACCTCAACCGCTCAATCCAGGAGCGCGACCTGCCGCTCGGCGTCTACCGAGTGCGCTCTGGGCGGTACCAAGCCGCGCTGAAGCGGAACCGGGTGCGCATGTACCTCGGTACCTACGACACCCCCGAGCAGGCTGCGGCCGCCATCGAGGCCGCCCGCACCAAGGCCGACGGCCCCGCCGTCCGGCCAGCAGCGTGAGGAGTACGACCGTGACCGACACCGAGATCCAGATGCTCATCACCGGCGTCGCCCTCGGCGCCCAGGGCATGGCCCTGCTGCATGCCTACTGGGCCAGCAAGGACGCCCGCCGTAGCGCCGCCCGCGCCCAGGCCGCCGTCAAGCGGTCGGCCGGTGACCGCTACTTGTCCAGCCTCCGCCTGTACCAGCTGCAGCACCGGAGCCGGGCATGACGGCATCCTGTGGCCTGTGCGAGCGGGACCTGGAGCACGGCCACCTGTGCCCCGGCTGCACCCTCGGTACCGCGGCGCGGCTCGACCGGATGCCCCGCCTGTACGCCGCGCTTGCCGCGTTCCTCCACCCCGGTGGCCGCCGCCCGGAACTGGGGCGGTCCCGGTCGGCCGAGGCGCCCATGCCGATCGCCGAGCCCGCGTTCAACCTGCGCGGGCCCGGTGGCATCGTCGGCGTCCTGGAGGACTGGCGCTCGGCGATGCAGGCCGACCGCGGCTGGGGCGAGCCTGCCAGGGAGGGCGGCACCGAGCGCCGCGTCGCCGTTGCGGCGCGAGCCCTGTCCATGAACCTGGAGTGGATCGCCGCGTCGTGGCCGATGGCCGGCGCGTTCGCCGAGGAGATCCGCGGCCTGGAGCGGGACGTCGCGTCGATCGTGAACCCGCCCGAGCGGTCGCTGCGGCTGGGCAACTGCCCGGCCGTGTACGAGGACGGCGTCGTGTGCGGGGCGGTACTGCGGGTGCCGTCAGGCACGGCGAAGGTGGAGTGCCGGTGGTGCGGCACGACGTATCCGCCTGAGACGTGGCTGGAGTTGAGGAACCTTCAGCCGAGCGAGGCGGCGTGAAGACCTTGAATCCAACCCCAGGGTTGGATAGAGTGCTACCGATGGACGCCAAGCCCTGGCGGGAACGGGTACGTGAGGAAGAACAGCTGTTGGAGCAGCTGCGACTCCTCGCCTCCGAGTCCGCCACACGACGAGCTGAAGCCCTACGCGAAGGCGTCAGGGAACTCGGCTCCGTCGCCGAGGTCGCCCGCGAACTCGGCCGGAGCTGGAACGCCGTAGACAAGGCGCTCAAGAAGCAGGACCGCAAGACCGCATCCCAGCCGGACGCCAGCACAACCGAATAGACGAGGGCCGGACAGCAGCTCGGGTGTTGGAGCACCCGGCGCGCGCACCGCCCGACCCTCTACCGAACATCCTGACTAGACCAGGAGTCGGCATGACCGATCATTTCGCGTGCGCCGAAGCGCCCGCAAGTTCCACGCTGGCCGAGCCCAGCGACCTCGACACCGCGATCCGCGTCGGCCAGCGCATGCTCGCCGCCTACGGCAACACCAGCGGCTACGACATCTACGCCTACGCCCAGGCCCACGGCGGCCTCGCCGAGGCCCTACGCATCCTGCTGCGCACCCTCGACGCCGAGGGGGCCCAGGCATGAGCAGCCTCCCCATCTTCGGGCCGACCGAGGTGCAGAACGTCAACGACGACTTCGGGCCCCCTGTGGCGGTCGTGCGGGTCGACTTCGCGCTGTCCCGCGAGGAACTCGTCACCGCCCTGTCCTACGGGTACGCGACGGCCAATCTGGACCGTCCCGTGGGCGAGATGAGCGTCGAGGACGTGCGCCGGGAGGTCGAGGGCTACCTGGCGTTCGCCGGCTACCTGGAGATGACCGGGCGCGTCGAGGCGGAGCGCGTCCGCAGGGTCGACGACCCGGTCACGCAGGCCGCGTTCGAGGCCTCCATCGACCGCGCCTACCCGACCGCTCTGGTCCCGGCCGCCGCACAGGCGCCTCGGTACGGCGACGGCACCGTCACCCTGCAGACCCTCGACCGAGGCGAGGTCACCGTTCCCGAGCCCGCTTGGTGCACCGGCCACGAGGGTGAGTCCGTCGTCCACCTCGCCGACATCACCCACGACGGCCACCCCACTACCGTCACCGCCCGCACCGAGCAGTACGGGGTCGTCGACATCCTCGAGGCCCGCATCAGCCACGCCCCCCACGGCCAGCAGCGGCCCGAGCCGCACCCGGTCGTCTCTGCCCGCATCGACGTTGAACTCGACTTGACCGTCGAGGACGCCAAGCCGGTCGCCCACGCCTTCCACGTCGCCGGCCTCCGGCTCGCCCGCCTCGCCGCCGACGCCGCACACCTCCAGCGAGGTGGCCGATGAGCGGCCGCGAACTCACCCGAGGCCAGGCCGGAGTGCTGGGCACGGCCGCCGCCCTGATGGTCGTCGTCGGCGGGTTCGGCGCCTGGGGCACCTACAGCAACGCCGTCGCCGAGTTCCACCGGCAGGCCACCGCCGCCGGTGTCGTCGCCGCCGGCGAGGGCCTCACCCTGATCCTCGCCATGGTGATGCTCGGCCGGACCATGCTCGGCCAGTCCTCACCCGCCGTCGTCCGCGGCGGGATGTGGCTCGCCCCGCTGTCCGCCAGCGGTATCGGCATCACCATCGCCAGCGACGCCCGCGAGGCCGCCGTGTACGCGGTCACCCCGCTCGCCATGTCCGGCGCCGCCGAGGGCCTCGGCTTCATCGCCCGCTCGATCGTCGTCTACCGGACCGGCACGGACGCCGAGGTGATGCGCCGCAACGCCGACGCCGCCCGCCAGCTCGCCTTCCAGCGCGCCGTCGCCGACGGCCACCCCGGCAAGCTGCGCCGCAAGCTCGCCGTCCGCCAGTACTGGAGACTCGCCAAGTACGTGGGCGTCGGCGACACCGAGCTCGGCGCCGGCCTGGTCGACGTCCAGCGCGTCCGTGTCCGCGCGGGAGCTGATGCGGCCCTCGCCACCATGTACGGCGGTGCCGAAGTTGCGAGGGTCAGCGCGACCCCCGCAAACGCCCCGGTCCGGTCGGCGCAGGCCGTGCTGCGGGAGAAGTTCGCCGAGATGGACCCCGTCGAGGTGATCCGGATCGCGGCTGATGCGCACCCTGATGCGCCCCCGCCCGAGCTGGCCGCCCTCCTCGTCTCCTACGGGGTCGTCGTCGACGCCGTGCAGGTCGCCGTCGTCCTCGGCCAGCAGCCCCCCGAGTACGAGGTGCATCGACCCGATGCGCCCGCGCATCAGCAGGTCAGCGAGCTGGAACCGGTCAACCTCCAGGGCGCCGTCGAGGAAGCAGCCTCGGCGCTCGGCGCGGACGCATCACCCCGCGACATCGCCGGGCACCTGGCCCAGCACCGGCGCCTGCTCGTCGACGAGCCGTACATCCGCACCGCGCTCTCGCGGGCCGCGAAGAAGCCCCAGCCGGAGACTCCGGCCAAGCCGATGGAGGGTGGATACGCATGATGCGCCTCGCCTTCGGCGCCCTCCTCGGGCTCCTCGTCGCGTACCCGTCGTTGCTGTCCGTCGTCCTCGCCGCGGCCGCCGCGGTCGTCTCTCAGCCGGTCGTCCTGGCGGTCGCCGCCGGGGTCATCGCGTGGCCGCGCATCACCCGCCGCATCAGGGGGTGGGCCCGGTGAGTGACGCCCTCGACAAGGCCGAGCAGGCGGTCCGCGCCGCCGAGATCGACACCGTCGCCGTACAGCTGGCGCTCGCCGCCGTAGACCTGGCCAAGGCCGCAGCCGCGCAGCAGCAGGCACAGGCGTCGGCGCAGCAGTGCCAGCACGACCACCCCAAGCAGCGCCGCAGCACGGGCGAGTGGGTGGGCATCGCGTGCGCGGTGTGCGTCGGCTCGATCGGGCTGGCGTTCGCCTCGTTGGCCCTGGCCTTCCTCGGCGGCGTCGGCGCGATCGTCGTCGTCGTCCTACGGGACGTGTGGCGCGACGTGCAGCGCAAGGGCCGCTGACCTGCCCTTCCGTCCTCTGCGTGGTCCAGCAGACCACGCAGAGGTGCGGTGGGGCCGGACCAGCCGAGCCCGTGACCAGGAGGAGAACCCCATGCCACGCAGTGAATACGAGTGCTGGACCGCCTTGGCTGAGGACGCCCGCCGCCGCGCGGCCGCGGCCGACAGTGAGGCGGGCCGGGAGGCCATGGAGCAGAACGCTGCCGACTTCGAGCGCCTCGCTGGCGAGACGGAGGCCTGACCATGACCCGCGAACAGCGCTTGACCATGGCCGACGCCGCCACCACCAGGGCCGCCGCGCTCGCCCGCGAGGCCGAAGACGCCGCCCGCCACCCCGACAACCAGCGCAAGGTCCAGCCCCTGACCGCCGCTGGCGCCCTGTGGGCGGACGTTGCCCGCGCCCACGCCGCCATCGCCGCTGTGCTGCCCGAGACGGAGCCCACCGATGGCTGACGGCCCCCGCTTCAGCGACTTCACCACCGGCGAGAAGCTCCGCGTCGCCGCCCTCACCGCCCGCATGGCCAAGCGCGGACTCGCTGGCGACGGCGTCGACATCAGCGACCTGAAGCGCAAGGTCGAGCGCATCGAACGCCAGGCCGCCCGCCGCAAGACCAAGAAGTAGCTCCGCGCCGGGGACGGCTCTCACCGCCAAGTCAGCAGCCGCCCCCGGCCCCGGACCGCCCAACAGAACGACCGGAGAGACCAGGATGACGGACACCGCCCCCGAACGCGTCAACGGACACCACCAGCCGCAGGTGTCCCTCCTCAAATTCGCCCCTGCCCCCGACACCTCCACGGCAGTAACGGCCGTGCAGACCGCCGAGCCGCCCGCCCCTGTCGTCGAGGACAAGCCGCGGCCTCGCCGCCGAGTCCGCATCGACCACCTGCGGCGCGTCGTCGTCGAGGCCCGCGAGCACGGCTCGTACCGGGCCGTCGTCCGGCACGGCTCCTACCTGTACGGAGGTGCCCGCATCCTCACCCGCCGGGCCTGGGACTCCCGCACCACCGCCCGCCACGAGCGCATGATGCGGGCCGCAGAAGCCGCAGGTCAGGAAGACGTCGCCCGCGACTGGGAGCAGCGCGCCTACATCTTCCGGCAGTCCCGCCACCGGCGCCGCATGGAACTCCTCCAGCTGGCCATCAACGCCCCCAAGGCCCTGTTCATGGGCGCCACCGCCGGGGCCGGCGTCCTGCTGCTCCTCGGCATCATGCTCGCCTGGGCCAACCACGACGTCTCCGACGTGCTCACCCCGCTCGCCGCCGCCATCCAGTTCGTCGCCTGGGTCGCGTTCATCGCCGGCGTCATCTGGGACCCGCTCCTCGCCTGCCTCCCGTTCATCGCCCTCGCCGGGGTGTGGGCCGTCGGACGACACCGGCAGACCGCCCCGGCCTGGGCCCTGCCCGGAGACCCCGAGCAGCGCGACGTCGTCCCCGACGAGGGCGCCATCCTCAAGGCCCTCGGCAACCTCGGCATCGCCCCCCTCAACAAGGCCATCAAGGAAGGGTGGCAGCCGCGCTGGGTGTCCCCGACCACCCGGTCCGGGAACGGCTACCACACGCAGGTGCAGCTCCCCATGGGCGTCACCGTCGAGATGATCAGCGGGAAGAAGAACGTCCTCGCGCACAACCTGCTCCGCAAGCCCGTCGAGGTGTGGCCCACCGAGCCCCCCAAGCAGCCCGGCGTCCTCGACCTGTGGGTGGCCGACCAGGGCTCCCTGTCCGGCGCCGTACCGCCGTGGCCGCTGCTCACCGAGGGCACCACCGACTACTTCAAGGGCGTGCCCGTCGCCGTCTCCCAGCGCGGCGAGGCCATCATCGGCAAGCTCATGGCCGCCAACTACATGGTCGGCGGGATCATGGGCTCGGGTAAGTCGTCCCTGGTCATCGCCCTGCTGCTCGGCGCGATCCTCGACCCGCTCGTCATCGTCGAGGCGTATGTCATGGCGTACAACACCGACTACGACCCGCTGAAGCCGCGCCTGAAGACCCTGGTCAAGGGCGACGACGACGAGGACATCGAGGCCGCGCTGAAGGCCCTGCGGAGCCTGCGCGACGAGGTGACGATGCGGGGCAAGCTGCTGGAGGAACTCGGCGAAGGCGCCACGAAGGTGACGCGGGAGCTGGCGTTGAAGGACCCGCGGATGCGGCCGAAGGTCGTCGTGTTCGACGAGTGCCACGAGCTGTTCATGCACAAGGAGTACGGCAAGGAGGCCGCTGAGCTGGCCATCAAGGTGATGAAGAAGGCCCGCAAGACGGCCATCACGCTGGTGTGGGTCACGGTGTCCCCGACCGCCGACAGTCTGCCGCGCGACGTCACCCGCAACACCAGCCATCGTGTCGCGTTCGCCGTCGGCGACCACGTCGCCAACGACGGGCTGCTCGGCTCCGGCCGGCACAAGGCCGGGATCACCGCGACCACGCTCATCCCCGGCGAGGACGTCGGCACCGCCGTCACCGTCGGGTTCAGCGGCAAGCCGTTCGAGGTGGTCCGCGCCCACTACGTGGCCCGTGACCCCGACAAGGGCATCGACGAGGTCACCCCGGTCGTCGAGCGCGCGATGGCCCTGTACGAGGGCACCGCAGCCCCGGAGGTGCCCGCCTACGCGCCGGCGGACCACCTCGCGGACATCCTGACCGTCCTCGGCAGCGAGCCGAAGCTCCGCACCCAGGACGTCCTCCGCCGTCTCGCCGACCACAACCCAGGCGAGTACGACGGCTGGTCGTTCCGCGACCTCAAGCGCGTCCTGGACGACGCCGGACACGGCGACTACAAGACCAGCGGCGTCATGCACGTCAGCCGACAGCGCATCGCCGAAGCCATCGCCGACCGCGCGGCCGACGCCGAGGACGACCTCGACGAGTAGGGAGGCGGCCGGACGTCGGGGAGTTCTCCCTAGGGGCCTCCCCGACATGCCTCCCTGTGCATGACCTGGGAAAACGGCCAGTCAGGGAGGCAAGGGAGGCGGCGTATCGAAGGCGCCCGAGCCCGGGATTCAGGGGCTCATCGTCCCCTTCTTCGCCTCCCTCCCTGCGCATCATGGAGGCATGAGAGAGCCCCTCCTCGTTGACGCCTATGCCGCCCACGCGGCCACCGGAATCAGGCCCGGCACCATCCGCGTCTGGCTGCACCGCGGCAAGCTCACCCGGCACGGCCACGACACCGAAGGCCGCACCCTCATCGACCTGCACGAACTACGCGACCGCCTAACGTCAGCCGCAGCTTGACCCATTAGCCAGCAGGCTGTAACACTCAAGGCACGTCCGGCGTGCCCGGACACCACAGACGCACACGGAGCCCCGGCCAATCCCCCCGGCCGGGGCTCCGTCGTGCCACGGCCGCCGCCCGGCGATGGGGCAGGGCGCCCTCTCCGGGCCGAGTACCCGGTGTGCGCGCAGCGTCCGGGCGGCGGGCCCGACGATCCGTCACAGACCAGTCACAGCACCCCCGTACCGGTCCGTAACCCCCTCACGTACCGCCACGGTGCCCGCATGCGCATCAGACACACCGCCGCCGCGCTCGCCGCCGCAGCCCTGCTCACGCTCACCGCCTGCGAAGGCAGCAACACCAGCCCCAGCAAGCCGGACACCACCGCCGAGGACACCAACAAGCAGCCCAAGACGGCCGCCAGCGCCACCGAGACCGAAACGGACGCGCCCCCCAGCGAGGCCAGCGCCGACGAGGCCGAGCCGGAGACCAGCGAGGTGCCCGACGTCGTCGGCATGAACCACGGCGAGGCACAGAGCCTGCTGCGCAGCAAGGGCTTCATGGTCAACGAGGAGGACGCGTCGCCCGAGGGTCGCTGGATCCTCGACAACAGCAACTGGAAGGTCTGCCGCCAGGACCCGGCGCCCGGCGCCACGGACGCCCTCCGCGTCGCCATCTACTCCGTCAAGCTCGACGAGTCCTGCTGACCATCCACACCACTCACGACGAGCCCCCGGTGACCTGAACCTGGGGGCTTTGTCATGCCAAGGCACGGGAGGGAACCATGCCGCACTCCGCCGTCATAGAGATGGAGATCCGCGACCTTCCCCCCGAAGACGGCTGGCGCGTCGTCGAGAAGACAGGCCGGGCAAGCGTCACATGCCCCTGCGGCCTCGACACCGGCCTTATCGCAGCCATGGACGCGCTGCACACGCTGCAGGAGCACATGAGGCACGGCGAGGGGCGTACAGCGCTCGCCATGGCCTGATGCCCCGCAAGGCGCTGCAGGTCTGCCCGACACCCGGATGCCCCACCCTTACCCCTGGGGGACGCTGCGAGGCCTGCCAGGGCAAGGCCCAGCGCTCACGTCCCACAGCAGCGTCCAAGGGCTATGACACACGCTGGGCGCGCACACGAGCCGAGTACCTCAGAGCCAACCCGTACTGCGAGTGCGATGAGTGCGAGGCCATGCCCGCCTTGCTCAGGCCAAGGGCTACGGAGGTCAACCACCGTGACGGGCTCGGACCGTTGGGACCACGTGGTCATGACTGGTCCAACCTGCAAGCGATGACGAAGGCTCACCACTCTCGCGAGACGGCGAAGCATCAGCCCGGAGGCTGGAACGACCGCTCAGAGTGACCAAATGGCATCGTTGCAGGTCAGAAGCCTATGGGATCACAAAAGCCCAGGTCAGAGGCTTGCCGGGGGGTGGGGGGTGACCCCTGGCCAGTAGGGGGTCCAGAACGCCGGGGAGGGCTCTGGGGGGTCCGTCGGGTTCAGAAGGTCAAGATCGTCACGCAAGGTGACGGTCACCTGTGCTGCGCAATGCAGCGTGGAGGAGTGATCACCAATGCCCAAGGGTGGAGCCCGTGTTGTCTCCGGACCGCCGCCGGACCCTCGGTCGCTGCGGCAGTCGAGGCCGACGAACGCGGCCGGCTGGACGACGCTTCCCGCGGAGGGCCGCTCTGGTCCGGCCCCGGAGTGGCCGCTGGTCACGCAGACCGATCGGGAGACCGTGCTGTGGGAGGACTTGTGGTCTCGTCCGCAGGCCGTGGCGTGGGAGGCGTTGGACCAGCGCTACGAGGTCGCGATGTTCGTGCGGAAGCTGGCCGAGGCGGAGCTGCCGAAGGCGTCGGTGGAGCTGCAGAAGGTGGTGCGCCAGTACCTGGATTCGCTGGGCCTGTCCGTACAGGGCATGCTGCGCAACCGGTGGAAGATCGCCCCGGCCGTCGAGGAGGAACAGCCGGAGGAGCGGGTGGAGGCGCCCCGGCGGCCGAGCGCGCGTGACCGGCTGAGGGTCGTGCCCCGTGGCGAAGGCGCCTGACCCCGACTTCGCCGTCGACTTCCCCACGATGTGGATCGTCCCGGACTGGATCGAGCACCACTGCCCGGTGCCCGACGGCTTCCGGGCCGGCCAGGACATGGAGCTGTACCCGTGGCAGTTGTGGTGCACGGTCAACCACTACCGCGTCAAGCCGACGGCGACCGTGGGGCAGTTGGCGCCGGCGTTCCACTACCGGCGCTCGCAGGTGGTGGCGCCGCAGAAGACCGGCAAGGGCCCGTGGTCGGCGACCATCGTCCTGGCCGAAGCCGCGGGCCCGGTCGTCTTCAACGGGTGGGCCCGCGGCGGCGAACGCTATCGGTGCGCGGATCACGGCTGTTCGTGCGGCTGGTGGTACCAGTACGAGCCGGGCGACCCGATGGGGACTCCGTGGCCGACGCCGTTGATCCAGTTGACCGCGACGTCCGAGGACCAGGTCGCGAACGTCTACCGGCCGCTGCAGAACATGGTGAAGCTCGGGCCGCTGTCCGAGCGGCTGCGTGTGGGTGAGGAGTTCACCCGGGTCGGCGACGAGGGCCGTATCGACGTGGTGACGTCCTCGGCTCTGTCGAGGCTCGGCAACCCGATCATCTTCGCTCTGCAGGACGAGACCGGCCTGTACACCGATGCGAACAAGCTGCGCCGGGTCGCCGAGACTCAGCGTCGCGGTGCGGCCGGCATGGGCGGTCGGACGATGGAGACGACGAACGCGTGGGACCCGAGCGAGGACTCCGTCGCTCAGCGCACGTCGGGGGCGAAGGCCCGGGACATCTTCCGCTATCACCCGCTGGCGCCGAAGGCGCTGTCCTACGGCAACAAGCGGGACCGCCGGAAGATTCACACCGTGGTCTATGCGGGCTCGGCGCACGTCGACCTCGACGCGATCGAGGCGGAGACCGCCGAGATCATGGAGAAGGATCCGGCGCAGGCCGAGCGGTTCTTCGGCAACCGGTGCGTGGCCGGTTCGGCGGGCTGGCTGGACGGCACGAAGTGGGCGGCGAAGGCCAAGCCGCGCCGGGTGCGGCCGATGACGCGGATCGTCCTCGGTTTCGACGGCTCGGACATGGACGACTGGACGGCGATCCGGGCCGAGACGATGGACGGCTACCAGTTCACCCCGCTGTACGGGGGCAACGACGAGCCGACCATCTGGAACCCCGCGGACTACGGCGGTCAGGTTCCGCGCGCGGAGGTGCGCGCGGCGATGGACCAGTTGATGAACCGCTACGACGTGGTCCGGCTGTACGCGGATCCACCGTATTGGGACACCGAGGTTGATGAGTGGGTGGACCTGTACGGCGAGGAGCGGGTGATCCGCTGGTACACGCGCCGCATGGTGCAGATGCACGCTGCGGCAGAGCGGCTGAAGACGGACGTGCTGAAGCGGAACACCGCCGATGGGCAGCGGGCGGCGGCGTTCACGCACGACGGCTGCGAGCTGACGCAGTCGCACATCGAGAACACCCGCCAGGCCGAGCGGCCGAGCGGCCTGTATGTGCTGCGTAAGGCGAGCCCCGTCCAGAAGATCGACATTGCGGTGGCGTCGGTGCTCGCGCACGAGGCGCTCGGTGACGTGATCGCGGCGGGCCTGGCCGAGCAGGAAGTGTCCTACTACTACGGCTCGTGAAGGGGGGCGCGGATGGCCACCCTGGCGCAGGCCCTGCAGTTGGTGTCCCTGCTGGAGTCGGAGCTGATCCGCCGGCGGTCGGAGATTGACCGGAACAACGACTACTACCGGGGCAAGCAGCCGCTGAAGTTCGCCTCCGAGGACTTCGCGAAGTTCCACGGGGACCGCTACCGCGACTTCTCCGACAACTGGGTGCAGGTCGTCGCCGACTCGCCGGTGGAGCGGCTGACGGTGACCGGCTTCCAGGCCTCCGGCGCGCAGCGGGCCGATAAGGACCTGTGGGAGGTGTGGCAGGTCAACGGCCTCGATGGCGACTCGCAGTTGGGGTTCCTCGGGGCGGTGAACTCGGCCCGCAGTTTCGTGCTGGTGTGGGGTGACCCGGACGACGAGGACACCCCGGTCGTCACGTTCGAGGATGCCGCGCAGTGCATCGTCGCCTATGAGCCCGGCTCCCGGGTGAAGCGGCGGGCGGGGCTGAAGCGGTGGCAGGACGGCAACTGCGACTACGCCACCCTGTACCTGCCGGGCGAGCTGTGGAAGTTCGAGCGGCCGCTCGCCGGAGGGAACAAGAGCCCGCAGATGGCCAGCGTCGACGAGGCGATGCGGCTGTGGGTGCCGCCCGGCGAGGAGGCCCGGCGCCGTACCTGGGAGCCGCGCGACGAGGAGCAGCTGGGCGAGCCGAACCCTCAGCCCAACCCGATGGGCCTGGTGCCGCTGGTGGAGCTGCCGAACAAGCCGATGCTGGTCGATGACCCGATCAGTGACGTCACCGGTGTCGTCGCGATGCAGGATGCGATCAACCTGGTGTGGGCGCAGCTGTTCACCGCCTCCGACTACGCATCGTTCCCTCAGCGGGTGGTCCTCGGCGCCGAGCGGCCGATGATCCCGAAGCTGAACAGCGCGGGGGAGATCGTCGGCAAGGAGCCGGTGGATCTGTCGAAGTTCGCTGTCGACCGCGTCGCGTGGATCACCGGCAGGGACGCGAAGATCGCCGAGTGGCAGGCCGCGAACCTCGCCGCCTACACGCAGATCATCGAGACCGCGGTGGGCCATCTCGCCGCGCAGACCCGCACCCCGCAGCACTACCTGATCGGCAAGATGGCGAACCTGTCCGGGGATGCGCTGCTGGCCGCCGAGACCGGTCTGGTGAAGCGGGTCGACGAGAAGAAGCTGTGGTTCGGCCAGGCGCTGCGCGAGGTCGCCCGCCTGGTCTACCTCGCCCGGGGTGAGACGACGAAGGCGAAGGCGATGCGTGCCGGCGCGGTGCTGTGGGCGGACTCCGAGTCCCGCTCCTACGCCCAGCTCGCCGATGCCCTGGTGAAGCTGAAGGACATCGGCTTCCCCTTCGAGTGGCTGGCCCTCAGGTACGGGCTCACCCCGACCGAGGTCGCCGACGTCGTCGCGATGCGCGAGAGGGAGGCGGAGATGGACCCGATCGCCGCCGCCACCCAGATGCTCACCCAGCGCTCCGGCCCCGGTGAGGACGTCGTCGAGGACGAGGGCGACGCCGAGCCGGCCGAGGGGGCGACGTGAGCGTCCCGGCCGAGGCCCAGCAGCACCAGGCCGAGCGCGCCATGCAGGCCGCGACGACGGCGGCCGCCGTCCGGGCGGTCTGGGGCAGCGTCGACCCGGAGGACCTGGAATCGTCGTGGCTCACCCACGCCGCGGTCGCGGCCGAACTGATCCGGGCCGGACAGATCGCGGCCGCCTCGACGGCCGAGGCCTGGCTCACCCAGGAGGCAGGACCCGGCGAGGGCGCCATCGACCCTGCCACTGCTGCGGCCGCCACCGGGGATCTGACCGGGCCGCTGCTGTATCCGCTGCTCGTCGCGCTCAACCGGCTGCGCCGCGGGTTCTCGGTCGCCACGTCGATCCTGTCGGGGGCCGCGTTCCTGGAGATGGTGACCCGCTCCCTGGTCGCGGACGCCGGGCGGATCGCCGACATGGCCGGGATGATCGCCCGCCCGCGCGTGGTGTCCTACGTGCGCGTCGTGCAGCTGCCCGCGTGCGCGCGCTGCATCATCCTCGCCGGACGCGAATACACCCTGTCCGACGGGTTCCTGCGCCACCCCCGCTGTGACTGCACGCTCGCCCCCCGCCGCCCCGGCGACACCTGGGAGCTCGCCTCGCCGACGTCGCTGTTCGAGGACATGACGGCCGCCCAGCAGCGCCGCGCGTTCGGCGAGGCCGGCATGAAGGCGATCGCCGCCGGCGCCGACATGGGCCAGGTCGTCAACGCCCGCCGCGGCATGACCACCGTCACCCGCTACCGGCGCGAGGTGAAGGCCACCACCGAGGGCACGACCCGCCGCGGCCTGTACGGCTCCCGGCGGGCGAAGTTCGAGAAGGTCCCCGGCTCGAAGCTGGCGCGCGCGAAGACGCCGCGACTGATGCCGGAGGAGATCTACCGCCTGGCCGACGACCGTGAGCACGCCATCCGGCTGCTCACGAAGTACGGCTACATCGTCTGACCGGGCGCAACGCCCGGCCCTTTCACCCGCAATGGGAGACACCACCATGCACACGCGCACTCTGCCTCGCCATGCCCGAACCGGGCTGCTCGCCGTCGGGTGGCGCAAGGCCCGCCCCGGTGAGGACGACAACGAACTCCACCCGATCTGGCCCATCCTCGGCGGCGCCCCCGACGAGGACGACGACCAGGACGACGACCAGGACGCCGACGACGCGGACGAGGGCGACGACGGGCAGGACGACACCGGCGACGGTGACGACGGCCAGGACGACGACGGCGACGACAGTGACCCCGAGGGCGCCGACCAGCTCGGCGACAAGGGCAAGCGCGCCCTGGCCTCCATGAAGGGCAAGTGGCGCAGCGAGCGCGACAAGCGCCGCGACCTCGAACGCCAACTGGCGCAGAAGAACCAGGGCGACGGCCAGGACGCCGTGGCCAAGGCGACCGCAGCCGCAACGGCCGCGGCCAACACCCGCATCCTCAAGGCGGAAGTCCGCGCCGCGGCGGCCCGCAAGCTGGCCGACCCCCGCGACGCGCTCAGGTTCCTCGACCTCGACCAGTTCGAGGTCAACGAGGACGGCGAAGTCGACGCCGACGAGATCGCCGAGGCGATCGAGGACCTGCTGAAGAACAAGCCCTACCTGGCAGCCGCAACGGCCAAGAGGTTCCAGGGCACTGCTGACGGCGGCGCACAGCGCAAGGCAGGCCGGCCCAAGCAGCTCGGAGCGAAAGACCTCAAGAACATGAGCGCCGACGACATCGTCAAGGCCCAGGACGCGGGCCAGCTCGACGACTACCTCGGCGCCGGCTGACCCAAGGAGGGCCACAGAAGATGGCTATCACCCGCTTCCGGCCGGAAGTCTGGAGTGCGCGACTGCTCGTCGCCACCCGCACCCGGCTCGTCTACGCCCAGCCGGGCGTCGTCAACCGCGACTACGAGGGCGAGATCGAAGAGTCGGGCGACACCGTCCGCATCACGTCGATTTCCGACCCGACGATCGGCACGTACACCCCGAACTCCACGGTGATCACACCGGAGGAGCTCACCGACGCGCAGCGCACCCTGCTGGTCGACCAGTCGAAGTACTTCGCCTTCAAGGTCGACGACGTCGACAAGCGGCAGGCCAAGGGCAGCGTGATGCCCGAGGCGATGAACCGCGCCGCCTACGGCCTGGCCAAGGTCGCCGACTCCTACGTCGCGAACCTCTACACGCAGGCCGCCGCGGCGAACCAGCTCGGCACCGTCTCCGTCACCTCGGCGGACCTGGCCTACACGCAGCTGCGGCTGCTGAAGCTGAAGCTCGACGAGGCGGACGTGCCCGACGAGGGCCGCTACGTCGTCGGCCCGCCCTGGTACTTCTCCCTGCTGCTGGAGAACAACAAGTTCCTCGACGCGTCCGCGTCCGGCACCACCGAGCCGCTGCGCAACGGATTCATCGGCCGCGCTCTGGGCTTCAACCTGGCGCAGTCCAACCAGGCCCCGAACCCCACCGGAGACGACTACGTCGTCCAGGCCGGCGTGCCCGGCGCCATCACCTACGCCGAGCAGATCAACAAGACCGAGGCGTACCGGCCCGAGAGCAGCTTCTCGGACGCCATCAAGGGCCTGCACCTGTACGGGGCCAAGATGATCCGCCCGACCTACGTCGCGACGCTGCTCGCGTCCCGGACCTGATCGGAGGCCAGACACCATGGCACGCACCGCTGTTGCGTACAGCAACCTCGTCCCCAACGGGAACCTCGCCGACCCGGCCGGAACGGCGACCAACGCCGGCACCGGCAACGGTCACGTCATCCCGGCCGCGGGACCGAACGGCAGGGCCGTCCCCGAGCTCACCCTTCTGCGGGTCACCGCCGGCGCGACTGGCGGCAACGTCACCGTCCTCGCCGGTGACAACCCGCCCGCCGTGGCGGCCGGGCAGGGCGACCTCGTCGTCGCCGTCGGCAACAACGCCACCCAGTGGATCGGCCCCTTCGAATCGGGCCGGTTCCTGCAGAACGACGGAACGATCCTCGTCGACATCGCCACCGGCTTCGTCGCCGGAACCATCACCGCCTTCAAGGTCCCGAGGAACACCTGACATGGCTGAGACCGAGACGATCTACGTGCGCGGCGAGGGCGGCGGCATCCACGCGATGGACCTGCCGCTGCCCGAGCCGATCCAGGACCGTCTGACCCGGGGCCTGCTGCGCCGGGTCAACGAGGACGGCTCCCCGTACCTGGGCGGCGCGGACACGGGCGCGCCCGCCGGCGTCGAGGACAGCGGCGATCCGGCCGTTCCCCCCTCGCCCGACGGGCGCCCCCCGCAGGCCGCCCCGAAGTCCGAGTGGATCGCCTACGTCGTCCGCCTCGGGAAGCTGTCGGCTGAGGACGCGGCGAACTACACCAAGGCCGACCTGATCGACCTGGCGACCTGACGGGAGGCCACCGTGGCACTGGACCCTCTGGCAACGGTGGCCGACCTCGAGGCCCGCGGCCTGACCATCGACGCCTCCGAGACGGCGGTCGTCGAGACGTTCCTGGCGGAGGCCTCGGCCGCCGTGCGGGAAGCGGCCGGCGTGCCGATCAGCCAGACCACCTCGACCCTCACCCTGGAGGGCCCGGACAACTCGCAGTGGCTGACGCTGCCCGGGCCGCCGATCCTGTCCGTCTCGGCCGTCGCCATCGACGGGGAGACGGTCACCGACTGGCGACTGCGCTCACACCAGCTGTGGCGGGCGGCGGGCTGGTCGCCCACCTGCGAGCCGTCCGAGGTCACCGTCACTCAGCTGCACGGCCTGCCCGAGGTACCGGCGGACATCGTGGGCCTGGTGTGCCGGATCGCGGCCGCCGTCCTCGTCCACTATCGGGCGCAGCCCGACGGCGAGGGCCTGGCCGCCCGTGACGTGCGCGCCGAGCGGATCGGGGACTACTCGGTGACCTACGGCGACAGCGGCCGCATCACCGAGATCGAGCTGCCCGACTATCTGCGCGAGCAGCTCGCCGCACGCTTCGGCGGCGGCGTGACGGTGGTGAGGTCGAGGTGAGCCGCGTCGGGCACCTGCTGAACCGCCGCGTGGAGGTGTGGCGGGAGACGTCCGCCGACGACGGCGGCGGGGGCCAGACGACGACCTGGGTCCACGCCTCCACCGTGCGGGCCCGCAAGTCCCAGCCGTCCGCGCGAGAGCGGACGGCCGCCGACCAGGCCGGCGCCGAACTGAACGAGACCTGGTACTTCAGCCCCGGCACCGACGTCCGGCGGCGTGACCAGCTGCGCCCGCCCGGGCGTGTGCTGAAGGTCGTCTCCGTCTTCGAGCCGTCCGAGGACGGCACCTACCTGCGGGCGGACTGCACGCTCGTCCAACCCCTGAACGGCACCACCACGTGAGGAGTCCCCGATGGCCGTCCTGACCGCACAAGCCATGCCGCTGGGCGGGCTGCAGCCGACCTACGCCGCCGCTGCCGGAGGCGGCGACCAGGCCCCGGTCGGCGAGAAGCTCGTCCTGCACGTCCGCAACGACGACGCGTCCTCCAAGACCGTCACCGTCGCCACCCCCGGAACCGTCGGCGGCCTTGCGATCGCCGACGCCGCGCAGACCATCCCCGCCGGCGGGGACGCGTTCATTCCGCTGAAGTCGACCTACCGGGACCCGGCCACCGGACGGGCCGCGATCACCTACAGCGCGGCCACGTCCGTCACCGTCGCCGTCCTGCAACTGCCCTGAGCCCATGGCCCGGGTGCGGCTGGAGGGTCTGCAGCGGGCGCTGCGCGCCGTCGCGCGCGTGCCCGAGGCGATGCGGCAGGCCCGCAACGACACGCTCCGTGAGTGGGCCGACAACGTCCAGAACACGGCCGGAGAGAAGGTCCCCAGGGACCGGGGTGAGCTGTTCCAGGCCCTCGATAAGCGGGTGAACAGCCACTTCGGCCGGGCGGACGTCGGGGTGTGGGAGGCGGACCAGCTGGAGTACGCCCTCTACGTCGAGAAGGGCACCTCGAAGATGAACGCCCAGCCCTACCTCGTCCCGGCGTTCAACGAGCACCGGCGGCAGGTCACCCGCACCTACCGCGCCGCGTTCCGCCGGCACATGGGAGGGAGGTGACCCGGTGAACGGCAACGACTTGCTGAGGCAGCTGGCCCGTGAGCGCGAGCGCCTGGCCGACGCGGAGAAGAAGGCGGCCGATGCGCGGGCGAGCATCGCCCGGCTGGAGAAGAAGCTGGCCAACGCCAAGCAGCGAGGGAGGGGCGGGTGACGACCGCGCTGTGGCCGCTGCAGCTCGCCGTCGTGCAGCAGCTGCGCGCCAACGCCCCGCTGGCGGCCCTGGTGACGGGCGTGTTCGACGAGGTCCCCGAGGACACCCCGCACCCCTACGTCACGGTCGGGTCGATCACCGAGACCGTCGACGACGCCCACAACCAGCGCGGCCTGGAAGCCCAAGTGGAGCTGCACATCTGGTCCCGCTATCCCGGCTACAAGGAGGCGGCCGACATCCTCGCCGCCCTCGACGCGGTCCTGGACCGCCAGCCCCTGACCGTCAGCGGCTTTCGTGACGTGTCCGTCGCGCAGCAGCAGCACACCGAGCTGCGCGACCCCGATCCCGACATCCGGCACATCAACGTCAGCTATCGCGTGTGGCTGACCAAAGCGTAAGGAGGTCAGACCGATGGCTGGTCTGGACGCTTTCGGCACCCAGCTGCAGCGCGGCGACGGCGCCACCCCTGAGGTTTTCACTCCCCTCGCGAACGTCACCGACATCACCCCGCCCGGCATCGAGCGCGAGACCTACGACGTCACCGCGCACGACAGCGAGGACGCCTGGCGGGAGTTCATCGGCGGCCTGAAGGACGGCGGCGAGGTCGAGATCGACATCAACTACGACCCCCGCGAACACGACGCTCTGATCGCCGACTTCGCCGACGCGGTGCCCCGCAGCTACAAGGTCGTCTGGCCCGGCACTCTCGGCAACTGGGCGTTCAAGGCGATCCTGACGAACTTCGAGCCCGAGGCCCCGCACGACGACAAGCTCGCCGCGTCCCTGACGTTCAAGGTGTCCGGCAAGCCCACCATCACCACCGGCTCCTGAGGCCGCGAGCAGCGCACACTGCGCCGCTCACCACCGTCCCGCCGCAATGGCGGACCGAGAGGGAGAACAGCCCATGACGCAGTACCTGTCCGCCGAGCAGATCCTCGGCGCCGACGACCTCAAGTACGAGGACGTCGAGGTTCCCGAGTGGGGCGGCACCGTCCGTGTGCGGGAGCTGCCGGGCACCGAGCGGGACAAGTTCGAGGCCCAGTTCGTCGGCAAGGACGGCGCCTCGATCCGAGCCGAGGGCCTGGAAGGGTTCCGGTCCCGGCTCGCCGCCGCGGCGATCGTCGACGCCGACGGCCGGGTGCTGTTCCGGTCGGCGGCCGAGACGAAGCGGCTGGGCGAGAAGTCCGCGTCCGCGCTCACGCGCGTGTGCGACGTCGCGGTCCGCCTGTCGCGGATGAGCGAGGACGACATCAAGGAACTGACGGGAAACTGAGGGCGCGGCCAGAGCGGCAGTTCTACTTCCGCCTGGCCGCGCACCTCGGCGCCCGCTCCGTTCGCCACATGCTCGCCGACATGGGCTCGGCCGAGCTCGCCGAGTGGCGGGCGTATGAGCAGATCGCGGGCCCCCTGGGCGGGGCGCGCGGGGACGTGAACGCGGCGATGATCTCGGCCGCGATCGTCGCGGTGAACCGCGGCAAGGGCCAACGCGCCCCGAAGCTCGCCGACTTCATGCCGCGCTGGGACCGCACGAAGGTACGCAAGTCGCCCGAGGAACTCTTCAAGGCGGCCATGCTCGCCAACTCCGCTCTGCAGGGGCGGGTGGTCGCCAACAACTGAACAGCCGAGGGGGTGATGGCCGGTGACCACGCTCGCCTCCATGACGGTGCGGCTGGGCATCGACACCGACCAGCTGCGCGAGGGCGCCGAGAAGGCGAAGACCGTCCTCACCGGCCTCGGCAAGGGCGTCGCGGGCCTTGGTGTCGGCCTGCCGGTGGTGGCCGCGGTCACCGCCGGCGTCGGCGCGATGGCCGCCTCGTTCGTCTCCGCCGGTGTCGCGGCGAAGGCGCTGCAGCTGGCGGTCGGCCCGCAGATGCAGGCCATCGCCGACGTCGCCACCCTCGCCGAGGAGGCCGAGAAGGCCGCCGCCGAGGGCGCCGCCGATGCGGCCGAGAAGCAGAAGGCCTACAACGACGCCCTCGCCCAGCTGCCCCCCGCGACGCGGGCGACGGCGAAGGAGTTCATCGGCCTCAAGAAGGACTACAGCGCCTGGTCGGACTCGCTGTCCTCGACGACGATGCCCGTCTTCACCAAGGGCATCCAGCTCCTGCGCCGCCTGCTGCCCGCGCTCACCCCGTTCGCGAAGGCGGGCGCGCAGGCCTTCGGCGAGTTCGTCGACGAGATCGACCGCGCCACCTCCGGCAAGGGACTGCAGGCCTTCGCCGACTCCATGGCCAAGGTCGCAGGGAAGAACCTCAAGAGCTTCCTGTTCGGCCTGAAGAACATCGCCGTCGGCATCGGCGGCATCATCAAGGCCTTCCTGCCGCTGTCGACCACCATGTCCGGCGGGTTCGAGGAGTCCACGGCCGCGTTCGCCCGCTGGGGACAGAGCCTGTCCGGCTCCGAAGGGTTCGCGGAGTTCATCGCGCTCGCCCGCGAGGGCGCCACCACCCTCGGCCAGGTCACCACCGCGGTGCTCAACCTCGTCGTCGCCCTCGGCCCCCTGATCGGGGTGACCACCCAGGTCGCCCTGGTCCTCGCACGGATCATCAATGCCCTGCCGCCGGACGTGCTCTCCGCGCTGGCCACCGCCGCCGTCTCGGTCGCCATCGGGATGAAGCTGTGGGCGGCAGGCGCGAAGGTGGTCGCCGTCGCGAACACCGTGATGGCGTCCTCGACGTACCGGGCGATCGCCGGATGGACGCGGATGATGGCCGTCGGTATCGGCGCCTACGTGCGGATCGCGGCGGCCGCCGTCGCCTCCGCCGCCCGCACCGCTGCCGCGTGGGCCGGGGCCGCGCTGCGCTCCATGGCCACCTTCGCCGCCTCGCTCGCCCGCACCGCCGCGATGGCGGTCCGCACGTTCGTGATGATGGCCGTCCGCGCGGTCATCTGGGCCGCGACCATGGCCGCCTCGTGGATCATGGCGATGGGCCCGGTCGGCTGGATCATCGCCGCTGTGATCGCCCTGGCCGCGCTGATCTACCTGTACTGGGACGAGATCAAGGCGTTCACCGTCGCCGCCTGGAACGCCATCTGGACGTGGATCAAGGGCTTCGCACAGAAGGTCTGGGATCTCTTCCTGAACTGGACGATCATCGGGCTCGTCATCAAGCACTGGTCGACGATCCAGTCCAAGACGGTGGCCATCTGGAACGCGATCGTCGCCTGGGTGAAGAAGATCCCCGGCTGGATCTTCAACGCGTTCCTCAACTGGACCGCGCTCGGCCTGCTGATCAAGCACTGGAACTCGATGAAGTCGGCCACGATCAGCCGGGCGACCGCGCTGATCGCGTGGGTAAAGGGCATCCCCGGCCGGGTGAAGTCGGCCCTGGGCAACCTGGGAGGCGTCCTCGTCGGCGCCGGCCGGGCGCTCATCCGCGGCTTCATCAACGGCATCAAGAACATGCTCGGCTCCGTCCGCAACGCCGCCTCCAGCGTGGTCAGCGCGGCACGTGAGTACTTCCCCTTCAGCCCCGCCAAGGAGGGGCCCTTCGCGGGCAAGGGCTACACCCTGTACTCCGGCCGCGCCCTCGCCGACGCCTTCGGACAGGGCATCCTCGACGGCACCCCAGGTATCCAGTCCGCCCTCGACGGCATGGGCGACGTCCCCGGCCTGCGCCTGGCCAACCGCGTCGGCCGCACCGGCGGTCCGGCTGCCGCCGCTTCCACCGTGCTCGTCGAGGTCGCAGGCCCGGAGGCGGTCAAGCGGCTGATCCGCGCGATCGTCGTCAAGGACGGAGGGGGCAGCGTCCAGAAGGCCTTCGGCCAGCCCACCAGCAGCGCGTAAGCACCGATCAGGGAGGAGGCCTTCGTGGCGTTCCCCAGCACCCCCCTCGACATCCGCACCGAGCTGCAGCTTGACGGGGTGTGGACCGACGTCAGCGGCGACGTGTACGTGCGGGACGTCAAGGCGATCGACCACGGGCGCCGCGACATGGGCGCCCGCACCGACCCCGGCAACCTGACGCTCACGCTGAACAACAGGGACGGGAAGTACTCCACCCGCAACCCGGAATCGCCGCTGTGGGGGCTGCTCGGCCCGAACACCGGCGTCCGCGTCTCCGTGCCCGGCACGACCCGCTACCTGGAACTGACCGGCGCGGACGACTCCTACGCCTCCACCCCCGACCACGCCGCCCTCGACATCACCGGCGACCTCGACCTGCGCTGGGAGGGCGAGGCCAACTGGTACGGGCCCGGGGCGCAGATGCTCATCGGCAAGTGGGGCGCCTCCGGGCAGCGGTCGTACCACATGCGTCTCCAGGACGGCTCGCTCTACCTCAGCGGCATCACCAACCTCGGCCAGTCCTACTTCGTCTCCCGGCCACTTCCTGCGCTGCCGGAGCGGGCAGCGCTGCGCGTCACCCTCGACGCCGACAACGGGGCCGGCGGCTGGGCCGTCGCCCACTACTGGGCGCCCACGATCGCCGGGCCGTGGACGCAGATCAACAGCACTTTCACCGCGGCTGGCACGATCACCACCCACGTCAGCACCGAGCCGCTGCTCATCGCGCCCGCGCAGCCGACCGCCACCGTCCCGCGCCGGGTCGTCGAGGGCAAGGTCTACAAGGCCGAGGTCCGCTCCGGCATCGGCGGAACCGTGGTCGCGGCCCCGGACTTCACCGCGCAGGCCGTCGGCTCGACCGGCTTCACCGACTCCGCCGGCCGCGTCTGGTCCTACAACGGCACCGCCCGCATCTCCGACCGGGCGTACCGGTTCCACGGCGAGATCTCCACCTGGCCCAAGGAGTGGGTGCCCGGCGGCGCGGACGTGTGGTGCTCGGTGGAGGCGGCCGGTGTGCTGCGCCGCTACGACCAGGGCACCAAGGCCCTCAACTCCACGCTTCGGCGGCGTATCCCGTCTGCGAGCCCGATCGCGTACTGGCACTTCGAGGAGGACCGCGAGGCCTCCCGCGCCTACTCGCCGATCACCGGCGTCCAGGCCGCCGCCGTGACCGGCGTGGAGTGGGCCGCCGTCGACACCCTGCCCTCCTCCAAGGCGCTGCCGAAACTGACCGCGGCCGCCACCCTGTCGGCGATCGTCCCCGACGCGCCGGATGGGCAGTGGCAGGTCGAGCTGGTCTACAACGCCGACGACAAGGCCCCACCCGCCGCAGGCCCGCGCGCGGAGTTCCTGTCCGTCTCCACCACCGGCACCGTGCGGCGCTGGCTGATCAGGATGCGCCAGGACAGCATCGCTGTCACCGGCTACGACGCCTCCGGCACCGACATCATCAACACGGCCGTCACCGCCACCGAGGACATCTTCCACGGCTGGTTCCGGCTGCGCCTGTACGCCCAGGATCTGGGCGGCGGCCAGATGGAATGGGTGATCGGCTGGACCAACGTCAACGGCGGCATCCTGCAGCTGCCCAAGACCATCACCGGCTCGCCCGGCCATGTCACCGCCGTCACCGCGAACTGGGGCGCGCTGACGGAGGGCTGGTCGTTCGGGCACCTGGCGGTTATGCCGACCGCCGCGAACACCATCTACGACGGCTCCGACACGGCTTTCGCCGGTGAGACCGCCTGGCAGCGGCTGCTGCGCCTGGCCACCGAGGAGGGCCTGCCGATGGCCCGCATCCCCGGCCGGCTCACCCCCGAACGGGTCGGGCCACAGCGCCCCGACGAGCTGCTGGAGCTGTTCCACGAGGCGGCCGAGGCCGACGGCGGCATCCTCATCGAAGACCGCGACCGGCTCGGCCTGGTCCTGCGCGAGCGCTCCAGCATGTACACCCAGGAACCGCGGCTCGTCCTGGACTGCAACATGCCCGGCCTCGACGACGAGGACCTCCGCCCCGCGGAGGAAGCCGACTTCGTCCGCAACGACATCACCGTCAAACGCTCCGGCGGGTCGGAGGGCCGCGCCGTCCAGACCACGGGCAAGTTCGCCGTCGACCGGATCGGCTCCTACGACACGGCACCCGAGCTGTCACTGTTCGCCGACACCCAGACCGAGCCGATCGCCTACTGGCTGCTGCACCTGCTCACCTACGACGGCGCCCGCTACCCCTCGGTCACCGTCATGCTCCACAAGCCCGGCGCCCAGGCCCTCATCGAGGACGTCCTCGCCCTGCGCGAGGGCGACCTCATCCGCATCACCAACTTGCCCTCCTACGTCGAGTACGGGCACCTGGACCTGATCGTGCAGGGCTGGCACGAGGAACTCGACCTGCACCGCTGGGAGATCACCTTCAACTGCTCGCCCGCCGGGCCGTGGCGGCTGGCCACCACCAACGTCATCCACGAAGGGTTCGAGGACGGCGTCTACGACGTCACGATCACGAACGGCGGCAACCTGCCGTGGACACGCACGAGCGCGCAGGCCCACACGGGCACGAACTCCCTGCGCTCGGGGGCGATCGGCAACAACCAGACCTCCGACGCCGCGCTGCTGCTGCCCGCCGCGGCCACGTCCCTGTCGTTCTGGTACCGCACCAGCAGCGAGAACAGCGGGCCCGGCTTCGAGGGTGACCGGCTCCTGGTCCTCGTCGACGGCGTCCAGGTCCTCCGCGCACAAGGCACCACCGGCTGGACGAAGTTCACCACCGACGTCACCGGCAAGACCACGGTCATCTTCCGGTACGCCAAGGACAACTCGGCCACGTCCGGCGAGGACGCCGTCTACATCGACGACCTACGCATCGTCGTGGGCAGCCACGCCCCGGCCAAGGCGAACAGCGACGCCAGCGTCCTCGCCGCCGGCGTCGACGCGGACGACGGCACCCTCAGCGTCAACGTCACCGCCGGACCCCGCTGGACCACCGACAGCAGCGAGATGCCGATCGTCGTCGACGTCGGCGGCGAACACATGCTCGTCACCGCGATCAGCGGCACCAGCAACCCGCAGACCTTCACCATCGGCGCCCGCTCCTACAACGGCGTCACCAAGCCCCACGCGTCCGGCACGGCCGTCTCGCTGGCCTATCCGGCGATCGCGTCCCTGTAGAGAGGAGGACCGCGTGGCGACACCCGTCGAGCAATGGTTCGCCGGCATGGACATCACGGCCGGCCGCCTGGAATCCATGAACCAGCGCAGTGACTTCCAGGTCACGAACTTCGGCGCGGACTCTTCCGGCACCGTCGACGCCTCGCCTGGCATCCAGCTCGCCCTCAACGCAGCGAGGGATGTCGGCGGCGCCCAGGTCCTCGTCCCGCCCGGCGTGTACCTCATCGGCGCAACCCTGCGGATCTACAACAACACCCGCTTGACGCTGATGGCCGGGGCCGAGTTCCGCCGAAACGTCGCCGCCACGATGATCATCAACGGGGATGCTTCGCAGACCTTCGGCGGGTACACCGGTCACTCCCGGATCGTCATCGAGGGCGGCCTGTGGAATATGAGGGGGACGACCGCGGGTCTGACCGCGTCGGCGATGTGCATCTCGATCGGGCACGCCACCGACATCGTCATCAGGGACCTGGAGGTCCGGGACCTGCCGGGGTTCCACGCCGTCGAGATGAACAGCACCAGCCACGGGCTGATCGAGAACTGCAAGTTCCGCGGCTACGTCGACCCCGGCGGCCGCGACTTCTCCGAGGCCGTCCAGCTCGACCTGGCGAAGTCGTCGTCGGTGTTCGGCGGGTTCGGGCCCTACGACCACACGGCGACCGAGGACGTGCTGATCATCGGCTGTCATTTCGGGGCCTCCGGCACGGCCGGGACGACCGCGTGGCCGCGCGGTGTGGGCAGCCACTCCGCGACGATCACGAAGTGGCATCGCCGGATCCGGGTCATCGGCAACTCGTTCGAGGGCATCCTTCAGTACGCGGTCAGCGCGTACAACTGGGAGGACGCGACGATCGTCGGGAACACCTTCCTCAGCTGCGGCTCCGGGGTGCGGGTGCGCTCCGTGATCGTGTCCGACCCCGAGGACACGAAGCTCCCCGACGGCACGCCCACCGGGGCATCGCAGAGCCTGCGGAACATCACGATCTCCGGCAACAGCTTCCGGGGTGGCCTGGCCTACGACGAGCCGATCATCTGCCTCGGCGAGGCCACCGGCACCATCCTCAACGTGGCGATCACCGGCAACGTGATCGACGGCTCGACCTCCGCCCAGAACGGCATCCGCCTCCAGGAGTGCAGCCGCATCGCGGTCGGCGACAACAGCATCTCCAATGTGGCCGGCACCGGCATCAGCACGGAGGACTGCAACACGCTGACGATCACCGGAAACAACATCTACGCATGCTCCTCGCACGGCATCACGATCGTCGACAACAGCAACAGCAACATCGTCGGCAACCAGGTCCGGGAGCCCGGCGAGAACGGCATCCTGGTCCAGTCCAGCAGCTTCGTGCACCTGCGCGACAACTTCATCCGCTCGCCCAGCCGGACCACGAACGCCGCCTCATACGGCATCCGGTTGTCGACCACCGCGGACAGCATCAACGTGTCCGGCAACAAGGTCAGGCCGCACGGCTCGGGCAACGAGGCGGCCTACGCGTTCTCCGCGACGAACACCGTCACCACGCTGAGCAGGTACGGCAACGACTGGCGCGGCACCTACGCCACCGGCCAGCTCAACGACCTGTCCATCACGCCGAACACAACAGCCACCGACATCACCTGACCTGGAGGACACCTGTGAGTCTCACCATCCGCGCCGAGGGCCTCGTGGCGGACGTCATCGCCCAGGTGCAGGCGGCCGACAACCACGGCGACCTCACCCAGGCCGAGGCGATGCGCTCCTTCATCCTCGGGGAGTTGGAGGCGTGGCCGAGCGGCCCGGGTGCCCCGAACGGGGTGTTGGTGGAGACGTCCGGCCACCACGACGACCGCAGCCGGAACGTGACGATCATGATCCGCCCTGTGCGGATCGGCACCCCCGAGGACTGATCTGCCGCTGTACCTCACATGCCCCGAGCCCGCCAGGCCGGGGCCTTTCTCATCTCTGGAGGCCCCATGGCCACACCCCTAACCGCGTCCCGGTTCCTCGCCGCCCTGAAGGCAGAAGGCGTGAGGGTCGTCGAGGTCGGCGACTGGGAGGACCACAACCGCAACCACAAGGGCCCCTTCGGGCCCGTGCACGGCGTGATGATCCACCACACCGTCACCTCCGGCAGCGCGCGCACGGTGGCGATCTGCCGCGACGGCTACACCTCGCTGCCTGGCCCGCTGTGCCACGGCGTCATCACCAAGGACGGACGCGTCCACCTCGTCGGCTACGGCCGCACCAACCACGCGGGGAGCGGCGACGACGACGTCCTCCAGGCGGTCATCGGCGAGAAGGCACTGCCCGCACCGAACGAGGCGAACACCGACGGCAACCGGCACTTCTACGGCTTCGAGTGCGAGAACCTCGGCGACGGCCGCGACCCGTGGCCCGCCGAGCAGGTGGAGGCGATCGTGCGGGCGGCGGCCGCCCTGCTGCGGGCGCACGGCTGGGGCAAGGCCGGCGACACCTCCGTCATCGGCCACAAGCAGTGGCAGCCCGGCAAGGTCGACCCGCGCGGGCCCGGCATCACCATGTCGGACGTGCAGACCCGGGTCGCCGAGCGGCTGAAGCACCCCGCCAGCTGGTCGCCCGGCGGAACGACCACGTACACCGTGGCGAAGGGGGACACCCTGTGGTCGATCGCCGCGAGCAAGCTCGGTGACGGCAACCGGTGGCGGGAGATCGCCGACCTCAACTCCCTCAAGAACCCGGACGACATCACGCCCGGTCAGACCCTCAAGCTCCCCAAGAAGTGAGGTAGCACCATGGCATCTCCCTCCGCCCCGATCGAGAAGAAGGTCAAGCTGGCCACCGCGCTCACCTACCTCGCGGGTGTCGCCGGACTCGCGATCGTCGGCGCCGTCACCGACGACCCGTCGCTCATCAGCAGCATGCCCGACGCGCTGGAGCCGTTCGTCCTCGCGATGCTGCCCGCGGCCGCCGCCGCGATCGGCGGATGGGCGGCCCCGCACACCCCGCGCTCGGACGCCTGATGCGCGCGGCGGCCCGGCGGATCGGCAAGCAGCTGGGCCGCCGCGGCGTCTTCCTCCTCATCCTCGGCGTGGGCAAGACCTGCTGGGGCGCAAGCTTCCTCGTCGACCCGCCGCCCGCCACGGGCCTGGAGTTCCTCACCCAGTTCTGCAGCCTCCGCCACTGGGCATGGCTGTGGATCGTGTGCGGCCTGGCCACTGGAGTCTCGGCCTTCCTGCGGGTGGGCCGGGACGGCTTCGGGTTCCTCGCCGCACTCATTCCCCCCACCGTGTGGGCGTTCGCCTACACCGTCGCCGTCTTCAGCGGCGACTACTCCCGCGGCGGTTTCGTCGCCGCCTGGTACGCGACCTCACACATCGGGGTCATCATGTGGGCGGCCACGGTGCCCGAGTACTCGGTTCCCCCAGCGCCGAGGTCTGCCCGGAGAGGCAAGGCCGCATGAACGTGGGCGAGTGGGCGGCGGTCATAGGTGCCGCCGGCAGCATCCTTGGCGGGGGCGGATGGTTCGTGGCGCGCGCCACCCGGGACGCTGCCAGGGCGACCGCTGCGGCGACCGAGGCCGCGGCCCGCGCGAACGCCGCACCGGCGCAGCAGGCCGCGAACCTGGCCGTCCTCGAAGCCACGGTGAAGCGGGTCGACGAGGAGAACGGGCAACTCCGCGGGGCGATGTCCCGGCTCGAGGCGGTGGTGCGGGCGTTCGCCTGGACGACCGACCGGTGGTCGCGGCAGATGCACCGCGCCGGCATCGAGCCCGAGCCCGCCCACCCCCTCGTCGACGAATACAACCGAACCGGAGTCTGACGGCGCCCCCTGCACGGTCCATCACGGGCCGTGCAGGGGGCGCTTCGTCATGCCCGGGGGTACTCAGATCGTGAGTACCCCTGTCAGTCGTCGAGGTCGATGACGAAGTCCACGACGGTGGTGTCGCCGCGGCGCACGATCGGGTGGGCCACCTCGACGATGCGGCCCGTGTCGGCGATGTGCCTGCGGGTGTACCGCAGCACCGGCACACCGGCCCCGACCCGCAGGGTCGCCGCCTCCAGCTCGGTGGGCAAGCCCGTGGTGAACGACTCCGTCACTCGCGTGATCCGGAAGCCGATGCTGGCCATCTGCGCCCTGGTGCCGCCCGGCCACGGCTCGTTGATGGGGTCGGCTACGGGCGTCCCCTCGACGTCGGACCACCGCGCGTAGGACGTGCTCATCTGGGTGGGCTGGTCGTTGTCGTAGAACACGAAGTGGCGTGCGAGGAGAGGTTCGCCCACCTCGCACTCGAAGAGCGCGGCCAGTTCGGCATCGGCCTGGACCTTCTCGAATCGCTTGTCCAGCCGGTACTCGCTCCACCCGATGCCCTGATCCTTCGTGAACGGCGTCGCCCGGACACCGGGCGTCGACCGGTAGCGGTCGGCCGTCATGCGGTGGACTGGCGGCCTGGCCCGCACACGGGTGCCTGCACGGGCCCGGCTTTCGGTAAGCCCTTCGCTGGCGAGCAAGCGCAGCGCGTTCCGGACCGGGGCCTCGGATACGCCGTACTCGGCGCACAGATCAGGGATCGTCGGGATCTGATCTCCCGGCCCGAACTCCCCGCCTGGAGAGATGCGGCGACGCAGGTCGGCGGCGATCCGCAGGTACTCAGGCTGCGCCACCACGGCACCCCCACTTCGAGCGATCACGTCAATCCGGATACACATACTCTCCCGTCCCGCTTGACCATCGCCAATCACCCCGACAATCTGGATACGGATAAGCACTATCCGTATCCGGGAAGCCGGGGATCCGGGGGACAACCATGCCCGAGTCTGGTCACACGTGGCAGAAGCCATTCAAGGGAGTGCCCATCGAAGCACCCCACGTCAGGCTCTGGACCGCTGGCCGCGTCAAGCACCCCGACGCCCAGCTGATCGCGAACGAGCTGTTCGTCTCCGTCCTGAGCTCTGGGGCCGACGTCGTCGAGATGACCCTCTCCACGGCTGGCAACCGCATCCGCGTCACCGCGCGCGGCCCCGACCGCATCCCCCTGCTCTACAGCCACGGCCCCGGCTGGCTGATCGTCTCGGGCGTGGCCCGGCAGAGCGGCATGACCACCGACGAGTGTGGCCTGTGGGCGCAGTTAGGGGACACGCCGTGAACGGACCGCCGCAGCACGAGGACAACGCCGGCGAGAGCCGTGTCCGGACGATCGGCTGGTGCCACTGGCACAACGGACTCAGCGACACCATCCGCCTGGTACGCGCCATCGAGCAGGGCACCGGCTTCGGAGGCGACCTCTTCGCCTGCGCCAGCTGCCGCCAGCGACACGGACTCACACCCATCGGAGACCAGCCGTGACGAACATCGAACCCACCGCCGAGCGGCGAGTACCCCGCAGCATGCGACCGCTGCAACTGCCGGACCGGCTCCCCGGCGAGGACGAATACGAGGTCTTCATAAACCACCTCACCAGCTGCGCGGACTGCGGATACGGACAGACCCACTGCCCGGAGGCCACCAAGCTGCTGCAGGCGTACAAGGCCAAGAAGCGCACGAAGAAGCGCGCTTGAGCCCTTCGGCGCTGGCACACCAAAGCACCGCCGACCCCCGCCCGCCTCTGCACTCCGTGAGCTCATCGGGGGCGGGCGGGACCAGGCCCCGACCGGACGCCGACCCGGCCGGGGCCGCGCCATGTCTTGATCGTCTGCATTCCGGGCGAGCAATGGGCGAGCTAACGATCTTCAGCCCCATGAAAACGA
Source organism: Streptomyces sp. NPDC042364 (assembly GCF_056437585.1). Classification (NCBI taxonomy): domain Bacteria; kingdom Bacillati; phylum Actinomycetota; class Actinomycetes; order Kitasatosporales; family Streptomycetaceae; genus Streptomyces; species Streptomyces sp. NPDC042364. The sequence goes on from NZ_JBWKAJ010000006.1 coordinate 73,698, forward strand.
AGCGAGCCCCAGTCCAGATGCGGTCTGAACTGGGGCTCTTGCGTAGGCCCTGTGGGACTCGAACCCACAACCAATGGATTAAAAGTCCACTGCTCTGCCAATTGAGCTAAGGGCCCAGGCGATGTTGCCTACCCGAGCATAGCCGCACGAGGCCGGGAGTCCGATCGGGTATCGGTGACCCGGCCGCGTCGGGGGCCGCAAAAAGGTTCGCCGCAGAACAGAACGGGCGGAAGAACGGCGGAAGCGGAGCGGCATGACGGGGCCGGGCCCACCACGGACGCCCGCACTCGACGCCCTCGCGCCCCCCGTACGCCTCACCGGCTCCCCCACGCGGCCCCCGAACACCGGCTTCCCCAAGGGTTGTCCCGTAGCCCTTCCTTCCCGCACCCAGCACCCGGCAACTCCGCTCCCCGCCCCTACGGGTCCGCGGGCTCCGGTGCCCCCTCCCTCCCCTTCGCCCGCGCCACGTTCCGCTCGTGGTCCGGGTTGAGGAACCAGTGTCTGGCCGAGGCGGTCCACCAGATCGCGGCGAAGCCGAGAACCACCAGGACGGCGATGGGCGCGTAGTTGAAGGTCTCCCAGGTGACGGGGGAGACCTGGGGGAGCATGAACAGGACGGTGATGACGAAGACCCAGGTCACGGAGATGACGCCGATCGTCCGTGACCAGCGGCCCAGATGCCACGGCCCCCGTTCGAACGCGTCGCCCTTGCGGAGCCGCAGGAGCGTCGGGATGACATAGGCGATGTAGAGGCCGATGACCGCGATGGAGGTCACGGCCGCGTACGCCGTCACGTTGATCAGATACGGCAGGCCCAGGACGAGCGCGCCGCCCGCCGCCAGCCACACCGCCGCGACGGGGGTCCGGGTGCGTGGGCTGACCGTGTGCCAGACATGCGAGAACGGCAGCGCGCCGTCGCGTGAGAAGGCGTAGATCATGCGGCTGTTGGCCGTCACGGACGCCATGCCGCAGAAGAGCTGTGCGCCGATGATGACGAGGAGGAGCAGTTTGCCCGCCGTCGCGCCGAGCGCGTCCATGAGGATCTGGGCGGGCGGCACCCCCGTCGCGGACTTCAGGGCGCCGTCGTACGACTGGATGGCGAAGGTGAAGCCGAGCAGCAGCACGAGCCCCGCCACCCAGGACGTCCAGATGGAGCGGACGATGCCCTTGGGACCGGCCGTGGAGGCGTCGTGGGTCTCCTCGGTCATGTGCGCCGAGGCGTCGTAGCCGGTGAAGGTGTACTGCGCCATCAGCAGGCCCAGGAGGACGACGTAGAAGGCGCTGCCCCAGCCCGTGTTGTTGACGAACTCGGTGAACACGAAGGACGCCGAGCGGTGGTCGTCCGGGACGATCGCGAGGGCGCCGACGATCACCACGACACCCAGCACGTGCCACCACACGCTGATGCTGTTCAGCAGGCCGACGATGCGTACGCCGAAGGTGTTCAGCAGACCGTGCAGCAGCAGGATCGCCGCGAACAGCAGGATCGTGCGGCCGGGCGTCACCTCGAAGCCGAACTCCAGGTTCAGATAGGCGGCCAGGAACGACGCCGCGCCGAAGTCGATACCGGCGGTCACCGCGACCTGGCCGAGCACGTTGAACCAGCCCGTGAACCAGGCCCACGCCGCCGCCGTCCGGGGCGGCGCCAGCCGGTGCGACCAGAAGTACAGGCCCGCGGAGGTCGGGTACGCCGAACAGATCTCGGCCATCGCGAGGCCGACGAACAGCGTCATCAGCCCGACCCCGACCCAGCCCCAGGTGATCACCGCAGGGCCGCCGGTGTTCATGCCGAAGAGGTACAGGGTCATGCAGCCGGACAGGACGGAGATGATCGTGAAGGAGACCGCGTAGTTCGAGAAGGCGGACATTCGGCGTGCGAGGACCTGTGTGTAGCCCAGTTGGGCCAGCCGTTCCTCGTCCGACACCGCGACCGGCACCGAGTCCGGAGCCGAAGCCCCGGGCGCCCCACGGGCTATGGCGTCATCTGTCATGCCCCCAGCAATTCCCTCACGGAGGGCGTGACATGCGCCACACCGTGGCCGAAAACCGGCCCGGCGGTCACCGCCTTCGCGCACCGCGTGAAAACGCCGTGGCCCCCACCCGGAAGGTGGGGGCCACGGCGATCACTTGCTCGGCACCGGCCCCTTCGGGCCGCGGCCGGTCACGCTGGGTCAGCCGTTGCGCTTCCAGCGCGGCTTGTCCTCGCGGCGGCCGAAGGAGCCGGAGCCGCGGTGGTCGTCACGGCGGCCCTGCGGACGCTCGTGGCCGCCGGAGCGGAAGCCCGGACGGTCGCCCTGGCGGTCACGGTTGAACGGCCGGTCGCTGCCCCGGTGCCCACTGCGGTCGTCCCGGCGCTCGAAGGAACGGCCACCGCGGTCGAACCCACGGTCCCGGCTGTCGCGGTTGAAGCCGCCGCGGTCGTCCCGGCGCTCGAAGGAACGCCCACCGCGGTCGCGGTCGAAGCCACGCTCGTTGTCCCGGCGGAAGCCGCCCCGGTCGTCCC
>NZ_JBWKAJ010000006.1:76297-473042 GCF_056437585.1 Streptomyces sp. NPDC042364
CCCGGCGCTCACCGCGGTTGTCACGGCCGTCGCGGCTGTCACGGTTGTCGCGGTTGAAGCCGCCGCGGTCGTCGCGACGCTCGAAGGAACGCCCACCGCGGTCGCGGTCGAAGCCACGCTCGTTGTCCCGGCGGAAGCCGCCCCGGTCGTCCCGGCGCTCACCGCGGTTGTCACGGCCGTCGCGGCTGTCACGGTTGTCGCGGTTGAAGCCGCCGCGGTCGTCGCGACGCTCGAAGGAACGCCCACCACGGTCGTCCCGGCGGTCGTCCCGACGGAAGCCGCCCCGGTTGTCACGGCTGTCGCGGTTGAAGCCACCACGGTCGTCCCGACGCTCGTACGACGAGGAACGCCCGTACGACGACGAACCCGCGCCGCCGGACCGCTCCTCACGCTCGAACCGCCCGCCGCGCTCGGCCCGGTCGGTGCGCTCGAACCGCTCGGCCTTCTCGACGCGCTCGACGTCCTGCGCGGCCGGCTGCTCCGGCACGGAGACCTCGGACAGCACCGCGGCGCCGACGGCAGCGGCAGCCGCCTCGACGACGGCGGCAGCGCCCTCACCCGTCTCCTCGGCACGCGCCTGGGCGAGCGCCGCCTCCGGGTCCTCGCCCCGCTCCCGCGCGGCGCGCGCGGTCAGCCGGTCGGCCTCCTCGCGCAGCTCGGCGGCGCGGCGCGTGACCCGCTCCAACTGCTTGGTGAGGTGAGCGACTTCACGCTCGGCCTGCTGTGCGGCGTTGCCGGCGGACTCGGCCTGGACCTCGGTCATCGACCGGGCGCCGGTGATCTCGGCGACCTCCGGGTCGAAGGCGGCGCCGCCCTGGATGATGTGGCGCGAGGCGTCGACGCCCGCGTCCTCCATCAGCCGGAAGATCTGCCGCCGCTGGTGCGGGAGCGAGAGGGACACCACGGTGCCCGTACGCCCGGCACGCGCCGTGCGGCCGGCGCGGTGCAGGTAGTCCTTGTGGTCGCCCGCCGGGTCCACGTTCAGCACCAGGTCGATGCCGTCGACGTGGATGCCGCGCGCCGCGACGTCCGTCGCCACGAGGACGTTGACGTATCCGTCCTTGAAGTCGGCGAGGGTCCGGGTCCGCGCGCCCTGCGTCATGCCGCCGTGCAGCGCGTCGGCCTTCACCCCGGCGTCCCGGAGCTGCTCGGCGACACGGTCGGCACCCAGCTGGGTGCGGACGAAGATGATCGTGCGGCCCTTGCGGGAGGCGATCGCGGCGGTGACCGGCGCCTTGTCCTTCGGCTTCACGACGAGGATGTGGTGCGACATGGTCGTCACCGCGCCCTGCGCCGCGTCCACCTCGTGGCTGACCGGGTTGTTCAGGTACCGGTCGACGAGGGTCTTGATCTCGTTCTCCATGGTCGCGGAGAAGAGCATCCGCTGGCCGCCGGCCGGGACCTGGTCGAGCAGCTCGGTGACCTCGGGCAGGAAGCCCAGGTCGGACATCTGGTCGGCCTCGTCGAGGACGGAGATCTGCACGTCCTCCAGGGAGCAGGCGCCGCGGTTGATGATGTCGCGGAGACGGCCCGGGGTGGCGACGAGGATGTCGACGCCGCGCTCCAGGGCGTAGATCTGGTTGCCCATGGACGTGCCGCCGCAGACGACCTTCATCTTCAGGCCGAGGACGTCGCCGTAGGGCTGGAGGGCGTCGGCGACCTGCATGGCGAGCTCACGGGTCGGCGTCAGGATGACGGCGCGCGGCTTGTGCTTCTGGGTCTGCCCGCCGGCCAGCGTGGCCAGCGTCGGCAGACCGAAGGAGAGGGTCTTGCCGGAGCCGGTGCGGCCGCGGCCGAGGATGTCCTTGCCGAGCAGGGCGTCCGGGATGGTCGCGGCCTGGATCGGGAAGGGGGTGGTCACGCCGTTCTGCGCGAGCTTGCGCACGACGCCCTCGGGGAGGCCGAGGTCCGCGAAGGTGACCGTGGGGGTCTCCTCGACGACCTCGTTCTCGCCGTTCTCGGGCACGACGACGTGATCAGCACTGGAAATGGACATGCGTATGCGAAACCTTCCGGAGTCTCATCGGCACGCGCCCGTCAACTCCGTGTTTCGCACACGACCGCCTCTATGCGGTCCGCCACGGCAAAGGAGAGTACGCGCCACACGGCGCGCTCTGCATTGGCGCCGGGCAAATGGGATCAAACGATCTACCACCATACGCACCCTCCACCCCTGAAGGCAAACTGAGCCGATACCCGCAGGTCAGAAGGCGATCTGCGGAACGGGGCCGGGAAAGCCAGACTCTCGCCGTGCCCGCCCGGGGAAGCCTCGGCCCGTCAGGCTGGGGCACCCCCGGCGCGACCGGGACCGGACACGAAGCCCCGTGTCCCACCCCACCCGTGACATCCCCCACTCCCCCAAGGCATCCCCCACACCGGCCTCCGGGCACCTCACCCGCCGGCACCGCAGCCGCATCACCCCGCGGCCCCGGACGCGACCACCGGGGACCATCGGACGCATCGGACGCCCCCTTCAGCACCCCGCCGTCCCCCTTCCACACCCGCCTACGCCGCGTCCCACACCTCCGGCGCCGGCTCCCGCTCCATGAGCTGCGCCCCCTGCTCGTGCGCGGACGACGACGGCTCGGCCGAAGGCTCGGGCGTCGGCGACTCCGCCGGATCCGACGGCCTGGGCGGCTCCGGGACGGCCGTGGAGGGTGCGGGCGTCGGCTTCTCCTTCGTCGGCTCCGGTACGGGCGGCCGCACACCACCCCCGCCGCCCTTGCCGCCCTGACCGTCCTTGCCGCCCTTGCCTCCCTTGGGTGGCTTCGGCTTCCTGGGCGGCCCGGTGGCTCCGGAGGCCGCCGCCGAGGGGGAGGCCGACCGGGACACGGAGGGGTCGGGCGAGGCCGAAGGGTGCTGCTTTCCCCGCCCGACCTGGTACCCCGTACCGCCACCGCCCGTCAGCGCGGTGCCCCCGTCCGGTGTCTCGCCGCCCCGCTGTCCGGCGGAGGACGAGGAGCCGGGGGTCCGCCCGTCGTCCCCCACGTTCATGCAGCCGGTGGCCGCGGCGACCGCCATGACCGTGGCGGCGAGACGAACGGGTACGTACAAGGCGCGCACGGGCCACCTCCGTGGGGGGCGGAAAGAGGAGTCCCCCTGCTCAACTCCCGTCGCACGCAAGAAGACACGCGCCCGGTGGCGCCGCGCCGCGCCGGAACGGGGCCGGCCTCCCGGCGGTGGGCGGGGCCGTTGCCGTGGCCGCCCGCGGCCTTCCGGACCGGGCGGCGATCACGGACAGCTCAGCCGGCCGTGACCTGAGCAGGCAGGGCGGCTGAGCCCGGTAGGTGTGCCTGGTGAAAGGTCGGGGCTCCGTAAGTGCTCCGATTACGTGACCACTCACAGACAATGGGCCTGTGCTGGAGATGACACGCGACAGGTTCGAAGAACTGGTGAGTGAGGCCCTGGACCAGATCCCGCCGGAGTTGACGCGGGTCATGGACAACGTGGCGGTGTTCGTCGAGGACGAACCACCGGCCGACGACCCGGAGCTCCTGGGGCTGTACGAGGGGACCCCCCTCACGGAACGCGGCGAGTGGTACGCCGGAGTCCTTCCGGACCGCATCACGATCTACATGGGCCCGACCCTGCGCTACTGCGAGACGTCGGAGGACGTGGTGCACGAGGTGGCCGTCACGGTCGTCCACGAGGTGGCGCACCACTTCGGCATCGAGGACGCGCGCCTCCACGAACTGGGCTGGGGCTGATCGCATGTACGAGTCACGGAACGGCCGCGAAGGACGCGACACCGCACCGGAGGCCCTGCTCCCCCTCCCCGCATATCCCCCCACCGCCCTGGGCATACGGCTCCAATGGCCCGCGACCCCGCCGCAACAGCCACCACCGTGAGCACCATCCGTACGACCCTGCGCCGCATCCGCCAGGCACTGCCGCCGGCCCCCAGGGCCGCGAACCGGCTGCACCGCACGGGCGGCCCGCACCCGGCCGCCGAGCCGCCGAGCCGCGCCCGCCGGTGGGCCCACGCGCTCGGCCTGGTCACGGTCGTCGTGGTCGGCGCCTGGCTCGGCCTGCTGATCGTGGGGAACGTACGGACGCCCGTCGGCCCCATGAACACCACGATGACGCTGCGGCCATCGCTCACCGGCGGCACGAAGATCAATGTCTCGCCGCTGGGCGCCCTGGAGCTGAGCAGCCACCACGCCCCCGTACGCCTGGACGTCAACGTCGACCAACTGGACCCGGACCGCGCGCAGGCCCTGGTCGACCATCCCGAGCGCATCTCTGGCCTCCAGGACGAGATCGCGTCGGACGTACGGCGCGGCACGCTGGACCTGGCCCTGCGGTCGGGCGTCGCCGTCGTCACCGGGGCGACCGCTCTCGGGCTCGCGGTGTACCGCCGCCCCCGACGCGCCCTGGCCGCCGGTGGCCTCGCCCTCGGGCTGCTCGCCGCCTCCGGGGGCACCGCCGCCGCCACGTGGAACCCGAACTCGGTGCTGGAGCCGAAGTTCTCGGGGCTCCTCTCCTCCGCGCCCTCCCTGGTCGGCAACGCGCGCAGCATCGTCACGGAGTTCGACGTCTACCAGAAGGAGCTGGCCCGCCTGGTGACGAACGTGACCAAGCTGTACGACGTCACGTCCACCCTCCCCGCGTACCAGCCGGACCCGACCACCATCCGCGTCCTGCACGTCTCCGACATCCATCTCAACCCCGCGAGCTGGAAGATCATCGCCTCGCTGGTCGAGCAGTACGAGATCAACGTCATCGTCGACTCCGGCGACACGATGGATCACGGCACCGCCGCCGAGAACGCCTTCCTGGACCCGATCGCCGATCTCGGCGCGCCGTACGTCTGGGTGCGCGGCAACCACGACTCCACCGAGACCCAGCGGTATCTGAAGGGCATCGAGAACGCGCACGTCCTCGACGAGGGGAAGGCGGTGAACGTGGGCGGACTGCGCTTCGCGGGGATCGGCGACCCGCAGTTCACCCCGGACCGCTCCACGGACAAGTCGGGCCTGCCCTCGGAGGAGGCGGCCGGACAGCGCCTGGCGCGGGCGCTGCGCGCCCAGAAGGCGGCCGGCACACCCGTGGACATCGCGATCGCCCACAACCCGGACGCCGCCCGCGAGACGGACGGAGAGGTCCCGCTCGTCCTCGCCGGCCACGTCCACCACCCGGAGATGGAGATCCTGGACGAGGGCACCCGCCTCCGTATCGAGGGCTCGACGGGCGGCAGCGGGCTGCGCGCCCTGGAGGGCGACTACCCGGATCCGATCGAGACCTCGGTCCTCTACCTCGACCGCGACACGCACCGCCTCCAGGCCTGGGACGAGATCAAACTCGGAGGTCTGGGACTGACCACGGCCGAGGTCAGCCGCCATCTGCCGAAGGAGAACCAGCCCGGCGCGACCCAGTCCCCGTCCCCCTCCTCAAGCCCCTCTCCCGGCACGTCACCGGGCACGTCGCCCGGCGAGGCGACCACCCGCTCACCGGGCCGCCCGTAAACCGTTTTGGCGATACCTCCCGCCATCCCATATGCTTCTCACGTCCCCGACGCGCTGATGAAGCGCCCACGGCGGGCCGATAGCCCTCATCGTCTAGCGGCCTAGGACGCCGCCCTTTCAAGGCGGTAGCACGGGTTCGAATCCCGTTGGGGGCACGCAAGAACGTGTGCGACACTGTCGTACGCAACCTTGGTCCTGTGGAGCAGTTTGGAGTGCTCGCCACCCTGTCAAGGTGGAGGCCGCGGGTTCAAATCCCGTCAGGACCGCTCGGTGTTTCACGTGAAACACCGTGGCTGGGTAGCTCAGTTGGTACGAGCGTCCGCCTGAAAAGCGGAAGGTCGCCGGTTCGACCCCGGCCCCAGCCACAACCGCCCTCACCAGGGCCTGAGCCCCTCTCCGGTATCACCGATGAGGGGCTCTTTCGTGCGGCGGCCACGCCCACCGGTACGCCGGCGATTCTTGGGGAGAAGGTCACCCCTCCCGTTACCGGAGGGCCCACGGGGAGCGCCGAATCAAAAGCGTTCGCCCCTCGTTTCGTCGAGGTGAGATCCTGGACGTCGTATGTCTACGCCACCTGCCCCCGCCCTCGGCGCCCTCGCCCCCCGCCTGGCCGAGCTGTCCCTGCGCGACGCGCACCGGCTCGGGCGCAGGCTCGAAGGCGCACGCAAGATCCGTAAGCCCGAGGCCCGGGCCGCCGTCCTCGCCGAGATAGAGGCCGAGGTCGCCAAGGGCGAGGCCCGCATGGCCGAGCGCGCGGCCCGCGTGCCGGCCGTCTCGTACCCCGAGCAGCTGCCCGTCAGCCAGAAGAAGGACGAGATCGCGGCCGCCATCCGCGACCACCAGGTGGTCATCGTGGCCGGTGAGACGGGCTCCGGCAAGACGACCCAGATCCCGAAGATCTGTATGGAACTGGGGCGTGGCGTCCGCGGCATGATCGGGCACACCCAGCCCCGCCGGATCGCCGCCCGCACTGTCGCCGAGCGCGTGGCGGAGGAGCTGGACACCCCGCTGGGCGAGGCCGTCGGCTGGAAGGTCCGCTTCACCGACCAGGTCAACCAGGACTCGACCTTCGTCAAGCTGATGACGGACGGCATCCTGCTCGCCGAGATCCAGACGGACCGCGAGCTGCGCGCCTACGACACGATCATCATCGACGAGGCCCACGAGCGGTCCCTCAACATCGACTTCCTGCTGGGCTATCTCGCCCAGCTGCTCCCCAAGCGCCCGGACCTCAAGGTCGTCATCACCTCCGCGACCATCGACCCCGAGCGCTTCTCCCGCCACTTCGGCGACGCCCCGATCGTCGAGGTCAGCGGCCGTACCTACCCCGTCGAGGTGCGCTACCGCCCACTGCTCGAAGAGGACTCCGAGGACGCCGACCGCGACCAGATCACCGCCATCACGGACGCCGTCGAGGAGCTGATGGCGGAGGGCAAGGGCGACATCCTCGTCTTCCTCTCCGGTGAGCGGGAGATCCGCGACACGGCCGACGCGCTGATCAAGAAGAACTACCGCTTCACCGAGGTCCTCCCGCTCTACGCACGGCTCTCGCACGCCGAGCAGCATCGCGTCTTCCAGCCGCACACCGGCCGCAGGATCGTGCTGGCCACCAACGTCGCCGAAACCTCGCTGACCGTCCCCGGCATCAAGTACGTCATCGACCCCGGCTTCGCCCGGATCTCCCGCTACAGCCACCGCACCAAGGTCCAGCGGCTGCCGATCGAGCCGATCTCCCAGGCCAGCGCCAACCAGCGCAAGGGCCGCTGCGGCCGTACGTCCGACGGCATCTGCATCCGCCTGTACACCGAGGACGACTTCAACGCCCGCCCGGAGTTCACGGACGCCGAGATCCTGCGGACGAACCTCGCCTCCGTCATCCTCCAGATGACCGCGGCCGGCCTCGGCGACATCGAGAAGTTCCCCTTCATCGACCCGCCGGACCACCGCAACATCCGCGACGGCGTCCAGCTCCTCCAGGAACTCGGCGCACTCGACCCGGCGCAGAAGGACGTCCGCAAGCGACTGACGCCGATGGGCCGCAAGCTCTCCCAGCTGCCCGTCGACCCGCGGCTGGCCCGGATGGTCGTCGAGGCCGACAAGAACGGCTGCGCCCGCGAGGTCATGGTCATCGCCGCCGCCCTGTCCATCCAGGACCCGCGCGAACGCCCGGCCGACAAGCAGACCCAGGCCGACCAGCAGCACGCCCGCTTCAAGGACGAGTCCTCCGACTTCCTCGCCTTCCTCAACCTCTGGCGGTACGTCCGCGAGCAGCAGAAGGAACGCGGCTCGTCGTCCTTCCGCCGGATGTGCAAGCAGGAGTACCTCAACTTCCTGCGCATCCGCGAGTGGCAGGACATCTACAGCCAGCTCCGCACCGTCGCCAAGCAGATGGGCATCCACCTCAACGAGGAGGACGCCCCCGAGCAGCAGGTCCACATCTCGCTCCTCGCCGGCCTGCTGTCCCACATCGGCATGAAGGACATCAAGGACGGCGCGAAGAACGAGTACCTGGGCGCCCGCAGCGCCAAGTTCGCGATCTTCCCCGGCTCGGCCCTCTTCAAGAAGCCCCCGCGCTTCGTGATGTCCGCCGAGCTGGTCGAGACCTCCCGTCTCTGGGCCCGCGTCAACGCGAAGATCGAGCCCGAGTGGGTCGAGCCGCTCGCCGAGCACCTGCTGAAGCGCACCTACAGCGAACCGCACTGGGAGAAGGACCAGGCGGCCGTGATGGCCTACGAGAAGGTCACGCTGTACGGCGTGCCGATCGTCGCCCAGCGGAAGGTGAACTACGGCCGCATCGACCCCGAGGCGAGCCGCGAGCTCTTCATCCGCAACGCGCTCGTCGAGGGCGACTGGCGTACGCACCACAAGTTCTTCGCCGACAACCGCAAGCTCCTCAGCGAGGTCGAGGAGCTGGAGCACCGTGCCCGGCGCCGGGACATCGTGGTCGACGACGACACCCTCTTCGACTTCTACGACCAGCGGGTGCCCGAACACGTGGTGTCGGGCGCCCACTTCGACTCCTGGTGGAAGCACAAGCGCCACGAACAGCCCGACTTCCTGGACTTCGAGCGCGAGATGCTCATCCGGGAGTCGGCGGAGGCGGTCACCAAGGCGGACTACCCGGACTCCTGGCGCCAGGGACAGCTCAAGTTCCGCGTCACCTACCAGTTCGAGCCGGGCGCGGACGCGGACGGCGTCACCGTCCACATCCCCCTCCAGGTCCTCAACCAGGTCACCGACGAGGGCTTCGACTGGCAGATCCCGGGCCTGCGCGAGGACGTGGTGACGGAACTGATCCGCTCCCTGCCCAAGCCGATCCGCCGCAACTACGTACCGGCGCCCAACTACGCCAAGCGCTTCCTGGACCAGGCGGTACCGCTCCAGGAACCGCTGACCGTCACCCTCGCCCGCGAACTCAAGCGCATGGTGGGCGTACCGGTGACGGCCGACGACTTCGACTGGTCCCGCGTCCCCGACCATCTGAAGATCACCTTCCGTATCGTCGACGAGCGGCGCCGGAAGCTGGCCGAGGACAAGGACCTGGAGTCCCTGCGGCTCCGGCTGAAGCCGAAGGCCCGCAAGGCGCTCTCCCAGGCCGCCGCGGCGACCGCCGAGCGCCAGGGCGGCGAGTCCCTGGAGCGCACGGGTCTGACGGACTGGACGATCGGCTCCCTCACCCGCGTCTTCGAGACCCGCCGCGCCGGGCAGCCCGTGAAGGCCTACCCGGCACTCGTGGACGACGGCGACACCGTCTCCGTACGCCTCTTCGACACGGAGGCGGAACAGTCGGAAGCGATGTGGAAAGGCACCCGCAGGCTCATCCTGCGAAACATTCCGGTCAACCCTGCGAAGTTCGCGAGCGAAAAGCTGAACAACGCGCAGAAGCTCGCTCTGTCGGCGAACCCGCACGGTTCGATCCAGGCCCTGTTCGACGACTGCGCGACGGCCGCCGCCGACAGACTCATCGTCGACTTCGGCGGGCCGGCCTGGGACGAGGAGTCCTACCGCAAGCTCTACGACAAGGTCCGCGCGGAGATCGTCGACACCACCGTCCGCACGGTCGGCCAGGTCCAGCAGGTCCTCGCCGCCTGGCAGTCCTGTGAGCGCCGTCTGAAGGCCACGAGGAGCCCCGCCCTCCTGCCCAACCTCGCGGACGTACGCGGGCAGCTGGACGGCCTCGTGAAGCCGGGCTTCGTCACGGAGGCGGGTCTGCGCCGCCTCCCCGACCTGATGCGCTATCTGGTGGCCGCGGACCGCCGGCTCCAGCAGATGCCGACGGGCGTCCAACGGGACACCTCCCGCATGGAGAAGGTCCACGAGATGCAGGACGAGTACGCCTGGCTGCTGGAGCAGCTCCCCCAGGGCAGGCCCGTCCCGTCCTCGGTCCTGGACATCCGCTGGATGATCGAGGAACTCCGCGTCAGCTACTTCGCGCACGCCCTGGGCACGGCGTATCCCGTCTCCGACAAGCGCATCGTGAAAGCGATCGACGCGGCGGTGCCGTAGCCGTCATACTGTGACGAGCCCTGCACGGGGGGTGAGTTCGACCAGGGGGCTCCCCCTCCTGTACAGTCTCTTCTCGCAGGCCAGCGCGCACACGCTGACTGCGAAACCTGGTCCTGTGGAGCAGTTTGGAGTGCTCGCCACCCTGTCAAGGTGGAGGCCGCGGGTTCAAATCCCGTCAGGACCGCGCGATTCATGGAGACCCGCATCCGTTCAGGGTGCGGGTCTTTTTGCTGCGCCGCGGCAGGGGGAGGGAAACCAGGCCCCCGAACCCCGGCGGACGCGCCGGGGCTTGACGGAGTCACATTCCACCGGTACCTCGGAAACAGGGCCCCACGACCCGGAGGTGGCGTATGGCGGCGTCCGCACGGCACGAGACCCGCGCTCTGCTCCGCGCTCACCTGTCGGCCGCTTCCTCCTACCGCCACTTCACCCGCCACTGCCCCGTCTGCCACCGGCTGCTGCGCCTGGCGACGGACGCCCCGACGCCGGGCATCCTGACGACGAGCGCCCCGACGGCCGGCGAGGACCGCGCCGAGGGTCCCATGGAGGACGAGAGCCCCTCCACGGCGTGAGGATGGCGTGGCGGCGGCCGGGACTGGGAACACGCTCCGCAGGGGCGACACGCCGACCTCAACTCCCGCCCCCTTTACCGCACATGACTCATGAGTAACAAGCGTCCTGGCATGTGACGGGTGTCACCGCATAAGTTTTCCGAACATGGGTTCTTACGGGTCTCCTACAACTGGTCAATTTAATATGTGCAATTGCACCAGTCTCCGGATGCCCGCACAGGAGATCCGACAGCCCTCCCCAGAGTCCGACAGGCCCGCCCACAGACGGCCAGGCCCGCGCACAAGTCGGCACGCCGGGCAGGGAGAGGGCCGGACCCGAGGACCCGGCCGTCCGCCTGGGCGCACAAAAAAGATCGCGCTGGACCCGGCGGAGTCCAGCGCGATCTGACGACGCACCCTTGTTGCTTGCCTGGCGAAACCCAGAACAGATGGAAGCTCTGGAAAGCTGTGCGGCTCGGGCGTGGGGCCTGTTGGGGCAGAACCCGCGTCGCTTGGCACTGTGTGAGCGGTTGAGCTGTGCTTTCAGGCGGCTCGGCCGATTGGGGGACCAGCCGAAATGCCCTGTTCTGCGGCGGTTCAGGCCTCGCTGCGCTGCTGCGGAATACCCGCGAGCAGTGCGCGGACCTCAGCCTCGCGGTAGCGGCGGTGTCCGCCGAGCGTACGGATGGACGTGAGCTTGCCGGCCTTCGCCCACCGCGTGACCGTCTTGGGGTCGACGCGGAACATGGTGGCGACCTCAGCCGGGGTCAGCAGCGGCTCGGCATCAGGGGTGCGAGCGGTCATGAGCGGCCTCCTCGGGAGAACCGAACCTTCTCGGTTCTTTCCTCTAAATTCTGCACCTTGACCCGCGTTGCCCGAAATGGCGGACGCGAGTCGAGTCGGTTATAGGACGAACGGCTTGTCCTCGGCACTACAACTACACCATCTGTCCAGCCGCGTCGGCCAAACCGATGGAATTGCCCTCCCAGGTGTTCATCAGCGACGGATGCCGATGGACCGTGCCATAGCGGACAGTCACGCCACTGTGACGATCAGTCACAGTGGCGCGCAGGAGTCACGAGACCCCCCAATAGCGTGCAATGCTGAGATTCCACCCAAAGATGGGCAGAGGGAGCCTCCCCCGGACTCCTTGTCCTATTTTGGCATGAGGAGGTGCGTAAGAGGCAAGGCCCGCGTAAGTGCAATCCGTCACGCTTGGCGCCCGCTTGATACAAAAGCCCGGATCGGGGACCTACGTCCCCTGATGACACGCGAGTGGAACTTCAGTGTGTCAAGCCTGGGCCAAGGGTGGACAGTTCACCATGCTTCGGCCTCGGTGGAAAGCCTTTTCCCACCTGCCCCACAAGTCACAAGTACGAGCGGGACGTTGAGCTGGTTCAACCGGTTCGGCCCGGTACCGTTCACCGAACGGCGGTTCAGTTGGCCGAGCGCCGGTCCCGCACCGCCCGCCACCGCTCGACCAGCCGCCCGTACGCCTCACCGGCGGCCGGACCGTCCCCGTTGCGCAGGGCCTCGATGCCCTCGGCGACGTCCGCCGCGGAGTGGTCGCCGTCCAGCTCCTCCGCCGGCAGTACGTGCACAAGACCGCCGTAGTCCAGCTCCACGAGCGAGCGGGGGTGGAACTCCTCCAGCCAGCGGCCCACGTCGATCAGGCCGTCGATCAGCGGCCCCTCGTCGAGGGTCTCGCGCAGCGCCCTGAGCCCCCGCGCCACCCGCCGCCGGGCCTGCACCATGGGCGTGCGATAGCGAAGCACGGGTGAGATCTCGGCCGAACCCTTCTCAAACGTCCGCTCCTCGTCCGAGACGAGGACGAACCAGTTCAGCGGCACATGCCAGGTCGAGGTGCGGATCCAGGGACGGGCGTCGGGGTTGCGGGCCATCCAGCGCTCGTAGTCCTGGCCGGCCTGCCGGCGCACGACCGGCGGCAGCACCGCGTCCAGCAACGGCGCCGGCAGCTCCTCGGCGAGATCGCCCAGCGCCTGCCAGCCGCGCAGCCGGGTGCGCCAGGGGCAGACGCAGACCACCCCGTCCACCTCCAGCACGAAGGCGTCACCGCTCTCGTGCACCGGCACCGGGACCGGCGGGGTGGGCAGCAGATCGGCCAGCGACCGCCGCAGCTCGTCCTGGTACGAGGGCCGGTCGGCGCGGCGGGCGTAACGGGTCCAGTGGGTGCGCTCGGGCTCCGGGAAGGCGGCCAGCGGCTCGTACACGCGAAGGTAGGACGCGTACGGGACGATCACCGAGGACACCTTGGGCACGCCTGCTCCCTCCCCCGCGTACCACCGGGGAAAACTGCCGAACCCGCACATCGGCGGGCCGGAAAACTGTGCGGATCACACCACGGCGGTACTCCAGTAGTGGGTGATCCTGAAGCTCGGCCGCTCCACGGCGGCCGAAGGCTCTAATCTCATGCCCACAGACCCCGCCGCCCTCCCCCACCGCCAAAAGCACGGGGGGAGGGGGAGCCTCGGGGAGCCTGTCACCAACCGCCGCTTCTTACCCAGGAGTCACCACAGTGACCGACGTATCTGACGGCGTCCTGCACACCCTGTTCCACTCGGACCAGGGCGGTCACGAGCAAGTCGTGCTCTGCCAGGACCGGGCCAGCGGCCTCAAGGCCGTCATCGCCCTCCACTCCACCGCGCTGGGCCCCGCCCTCGGCGGCACCCGCTTCTACCCCTACGCGACCGAGGCCGAGGCCGTCGCCGACGCCCTGAACCTCGCGCGAGGGATGTCCTACAAGAACGCCATGGCCGGGCTCGACCACGGCGGCGGCAAGGCCGTGATCATCGGAGACCCCGACCGGATCAAGAGCGAGGAGCTGCTGCTCGCCTACGGGCGGTTCGTGGCCTCGCTGGGCGGCCGTTACGTCACCGCGTGCGACGTCGGCACCTATGTCTCCGACATGGACGTCGTGGCCCGGGAGTGCCGCTGGACCACGGGCCGCTCGCCCGAGAACGGCGGCGCCGGCGACTCCTCGGTCCTCACCGCCTTCGGGGTCTACCAGGGGATGCGGGCCTCCGCCCAGCACCTGTGGGGCGACCCCTCGCTGCGCGACCGGAGAGTCGGCATCTCGGGCGTCGGCAAGGTCGGCCACCACCTCGTGGAGCACCTGAGGGCCGAGGGCGCCGAGGTCGTGGTCACGGACGTACGCGAGGACGCCGTGCGCCGGATCCTCGACCGCCACCCGGCGGGGGTCACGGCCGTCGCCGACACCGAGGCGCTGATCCGTGTGCAGGGGCTCGACATCTACGCCCCGTGCGCGCTCGGCGGAGCGCTGAACGACGACTCCGTGCCCGTCCTCACCGCCAAGGTGGTGTGCGGCGCGGCCAACAACCAACTCGCCCACCCCGGCGTCGAGAAGGACATCGCGGACCGCGGGATCCTCTACGCGCCGGACTACGTGGTGAACGCCGGCGGCGTCATCCAGGTCGCCGACGAACTCCACGGTTTCGACTTCGAGCGGTGCAAGGCCAAGGCCGCGAAGATCTTCGACACCACGCTGGCAATATTCGCACGTGCGAAGGCAGATGGTATTCCGCCGGCCGCCGCGGCCGACCGGATCGCCGAACAGCGGATGCAGGACGCGGCGGCCGCGCGCGGACGCTGACATTCCACGGGCCCGCCCGTGCGAGGGTCGCACGGGCGGGCCCGGTACCCACCGACGGCTTTAGAGAGAACTCTCACTTCCGTCGGCGGGTCGTGCGCCGAGAAAGGGTTAAACTCGCGGTTGACCAGCGGGGACAGGGCTCCTCGCAGGTTCTGGGCACAGGCACGTCCTGCGGGCGACGTACCGTATGGGCGCGGGCTCAGGTACCGTGGAAGCCCTACGGACCGGTCTCTCCATGGAGAGCCCGTTCCAGATCATGAACGCGTGTCAAGACTCTGGGGCCGTCGAGCCCCGTCACCGAGGGGGTCGAGCCATGGGGCGCGGCCGGGCCAAGGCCAAGCAGACGAAGGTCGCCCGCCAGCTGAAGTACAACAGCGGTGGGACTGACCTGTCGCGTCTGGCCAGCGAGCTGGGCGCATCGACTTCGAGCCAGCCTCCGAACGGCGAACCGTTCGAGGACGACGAAGACGACGACGACCCGTACGCGCGGTACGCGGAGTTGTACAACTCCGACGATGACGAGGATGAGGACGACGAGTCCGGTCCTGCGTCCCATCGCCGCGGGGCTTGACAATTCAGCTGCGCTTCACCCGGTCCGAGCGGATTACGCCGGACCGGGTTTTGTGCGGTCGCGCTCCGCTTGAGGGGTCGGGCGACTTGTAGCTCGGGGTCACCGTGCCAGGGCGGCTGCGAGTTGGTTGTGGCTGTTCGCGCAGTTCCTCGCGCCCCTTTTGGCGGCTTCGCCGCCGTCAGGGGCGCGTTCGTCATCAGCCCCGGGCGTAGTCGTTGATCAGTTCCGCGCCCGTCGTGTGGGTGTCCCGGTCGGTGATCTCGCCTGCCAGCCAGGCCTCGACGCCTCGGTCCGCCAGGGTCGTCAGGGCTACGTCCGCCGACTCCTGGGGGACGATGGCGATCATGCCCACCCCCATGTTCAGGGTCTTCTCCAGCTCCAGGCGTTCCACCTGGCCGGTCTTGCCGACGAGGTCGAAGACGGGAGCCGGGGTCCAGGTGGCGCGGTCCACCGTGGCGTGGAGGTGGTCGGGGATGACGCGGGCCAGGTTGGCCGCGAGTCCGCCGCCCGTGACATGGCTAAAGGCGTGGACCTCGGTGGTGCGGGTCAGGGCCAGGCAGTCCAGCGAGTAGATCTTGGTGGGCTCCAGGAGTTCCTCGCCGAGGGTGCGGTCGAACTCGGCGATCCGGGCGTCCAGGGAGAGTCCGGCCTGGTTCAGCAGGACGTGCCGGACGAGCGAGTACCCGTTGGAGTGAAGGCCGGAGGACGCCATGGCGATCACCGCGTCACCCTTGCGGATGCGGTCCGGGCCGAGCAGGTGCTCCGCCTCGACCACGCCCGTACCGGCGCCGGCGACGTCGAAGTCGTCCGGGCCGAGGAGTCCGGGGTGCTCGGCGGTCTCGCCGCCGACGAGGGCGCAGCCGGCGAGGACACAGCCCTCGGCGATGCCCTTGACGATGGCGGCGACCCGCTCGGGGTGGACCTTGCCGACGCAGATGTAGTCGGTCATGAACAGCGGTTCGGCGCCGCAGACCACGATGTCGTCCATCACCATCGCGACCAGGTCGTGGCCGATGGTGTCGTAGACGCCCAGCTGGCGGGCGATGTCCACCTTGGTGCCGACGCCGTCCGTGGCGGAGGCGAGCAGGGGGCGCTCGTAGCGCTTGAGGGCGGAGGCGTCGAAGAGGCCGGCGAAGCCGCCGAGGCCGCCGAGGACCTCGGGGCGCCGCGTCTTCTTGACCCACTCCTTCATGAGTTCGACGGCGCGGTCGCCCGCCTCGATGTCGACGCCCGCGGCTGCGTAGCTGGCGCCGCCCTCGGCGATGGGGGTCTCAGACATGGCTAGTGAGAACCTTCGTGTCGTACTGCGGGTGAGCGGGGTGCGGGCGGACCAGGGTGTTGTGAACGGTCCCGCCGGCACCCCCTACGGGCGGCGGATCGCGTCGGCCGCGGCCGTGGCGGCGGGCCCTGCGGCCAGCTCGGTCTCCAGGAGCTGCTTACCGAGGAGCTCGGGGTCCGGCAGCTCCATCGGGTACTCGCCGTCGAAGCAGGCACGGCAGAGGTTCGGCTTGGCGATGGTGGTCGCCTCGATCATGCCGTCGATGGAGATGTACGCCAGGGAGTCGGCGCCCAGGGAGGTGCCGATCTCTTCGATCGTCATGCCGTTGGCGATGAGCTCGGCCCGGGTGGCGAAGTCGATGCCGAAGAAGCAGGGCCACTTCACGGGTGGCGAGGAGATCCGGATGTGGACCTCGGCCGCCCCGGCCTCGCGGAGCATCCGGACCAGTGCCCGCTGGGTGTTGCCGCGGACGATCGAGTCGTCGACGACCACCAGGCGCTTGCCCTTGATGACTTCCTTCAGCGGGTTCAGCTTCAGCCGGATGCCGAGCTGGCGGATCGTCTGGGAGGGCTGGATGAACGTACGGCCGACGTACGCGTTCTTCACCAGACCCGCACCGAACGGGATACCCGAGGCCTCCGCATAGCCGATGGCGGCCGGGGTGCCGGACTCCGGGGTGGCTATGACCAGATCGGCCTCGACGGGGGCTTCCTTGGCCAGCTTCCGGCCCATCTCCACCCGGGAGAGGTACACGTTCCGGCCGGCGATGTCGGTGTCCGGGCGGGCCAGGTACACATACTCGAAGACACAGCCCTTGGGCTTCGCTTCCGCGAAGCGAGAGGTGCGCAGGCCGTTCTCGTCGATGGCGACGAACTCGCCCGGCTCGATCTCGCGGACGAAGCTGGCGCCCGTGATGTCGAGGGCTGCGGTCTCCGAGGCGACGACCCAGCCGCGCTCCAGACGGCCGAGGACCAGCGGGCGGACCCCCTGCGGGTCACGCGCGGCGTAGAGGGTGTGCTCGTCCATGAAGACGAGCGAGAAGGCGCCACGTACCTGCGGGAGGACCGCGTGGGCGGCCTCCTCGATGGTCAGCGGCTTGCCGTCCTCGTCGACCTGGGCCGCGAGGAGCGCGGTGAGCAGGTCGGTGTCGTTGGTGGCCGCGACACGCGGCGTACGGCCCTCCTGCTTGGGCAGGTCGGCGACCATCTCGGCGAGCTGGGCCGTGTTGACCAGGTTGCCGTTGTGGCCGAGGGCGATGGAGCCGTGCGCGGTGGCACGGAACGTGGGCTGGGCGTTCTCCCAGACGGAGGCGCCGGTGGTCGAGTAGCGGGCGTGACCGACCGCGATGTGACCCTGGAGGGAACCGAGCGAGGTCTCGTCGAAGACCTGGGAAACGAGGCCCATGTCCTTGAAGACGAGGATCTGGGAGCCGTTGCTGACCGCGATACCCGCGGATTCCTGGCCCCGATGCTGGAGGGCGTAGAGCCCGAAGTAAGTGAGCTTCGCGACCTCTTCGCCCGGGGCCCAGACACCGAAGACGCCACACGCGTCCTGGGGGCCTTTCTCGCCGGGGAGAAGGTCGTGGTTGAGTCGTCCGTCACCACGTGGCACGCCACCGAGTGTAGGCGAGATCGCGCACCGGTCCGAATCCTCTGATCTCGCCCACCGCCGGCCCCGACTGTGCGCCGCCGTATGTCACTTGTCGGCGACCGCACCGACACCCAGGTCGTTTTCGCTGGTCAACGTGATACTGCGGTGATCGATCCGATATTTCACCGTGCCCTCGAAGAGCCCGAGAAGGGTCCGCTCGGCGGCCATGAGTGAGTCGGAGCACATCTTGCGGGTGGTGCGCGCGTGGCCGAGGGTGATCCTGTCCTCGCTCACCGTCGCCTTGGCGGAGACCTCGTTGCAGCCGAGGCTGCCGCTGAGGGTGCCCTTCTTCTCGTCGAGGGTGAACCAGGCCATGCCGGCGGCCTCCTCGGGGAGGGACTGGGCGACGTCGTGGTCCATGAGGGAGTCGACCCGCCACTTGGTGCCGTACAGCTCGGCGGGCTTCTCCTCGCTGAGCCGGACGGTGTCGCCGTCGGCCGTGGTGAGGGTGAGCCCGCCGTCGGCCGTTTCGGCTGTGAACGTCCCGGTGTCGAGGGTGCGGGAGAAGCTCTTCTCGAACTTCATCGGGGCGTCGCCGCAGGCCATCTCGGTGGACCGGGCGATCTCGAAGTCGAGGGAGTCACCCTTGAAGTCGGCGGTCGAGCCGAAGGTGTTGCAGCCGTAGTTGCCGTTGACCTCGCCGTTGTCGTCGATCTTCAGATAGGCGCCGGCGGGGGCCTTGGTGGTCTTGCCGTCCACGGTGAGGCTGTCGACCGTCCAGTGGACCCCGGTGACCGACTCCTTGGCGCCCGGTCCCACGGAGTCGCTGCCGGCGCCGGTACCGGACTCGGTGCCGCAGGCCGCGAGGAGCGGGAACAGGGTCAGGGCCGCGAGGGGCAGGGCGGTGCGGGTCAGTCGCTGCTTGTCCATGCCGGTGGGACGGGTGAGGTGCGTGGGCGGTTCCACCTGGTTCGCCGCGGGCGGCTCAGGTCAGGAGGGGGAGCAGCGCGCTGAGATCGGCCCGTTCGCCGCTGGCGCTGACCTTCGCGTCGTCCACGGCGGTGGCCCAGTCGAGGCGGCCGGTGGCCAGACGGATCCAGGTCAGCGGGTCGGTCTCGACGACGTTCGGCGGGGTGCCGCGGGTGTGCCTCGGCCCCTGCACGCACTGCACGACGGCGTACGGCGGGATCCGCACCTCCGTCGCACCGCCGGGGGCCCGGGCGGCGAGGGTGTCGGCGAGCAGCCGGACGCAGGTGGCGAGGGCGTGGCGGTCGAAGGGGAGGTCGAGGCCGGGGACGGCGGCGTTCAGGTCGTCGGTGTGGACGACGAGTTCGACGGTGCGGGTGACCAGGTGGTCGCCGAGTGTCATGGCGCCCGCGCGGGTGTCGACGAGGCGGTCCTCGGGGGTGGCGGCGAGCCGCTCGGTGATCCGGTGCTCCGTCTCGGCGTAGAGGGCGCCGAGGTCCGGGGTGGCCTCGGCCAGGGCGTGGCCGCCCTCCGCGACGGCGTCGGCGAACGGTGCGGTGGCCGCGCCGTAGTCGAGCGGCCCCACCTCCGCCTTCGCCGGTTCCGGCCGGTCCAGGGCCCGGCTGACGCTCTCCACGGCCATCGTGAGGTGCGCGGCCAGGTCCCGTACGGTCCACTGCCCGAGCCGGGTGGGCAGCGCGAGCTGCTCCGGGGTGAGGGCGCCCACGGCCGCTCGTACGGTCCCGAACTGGGCCAGCACGGCCTTGCGGGTCTTGGCGGGGTCGTAGGCGCGGGGGCGTTTCCTGGCGGGCGGCATGGGAGTGAGCCTAGGGGCCGGGTGGGGCCGCCGGGAGAGATCACCCGGAAGCGTGATCGACGGCGAAGTGTGCCTCGCTCCGACGCCCCCCCCCCCGGGCGACGCTGGCCTTCGCCTGGGAAGGGGGGCAACATGACGGTTATGGCCGAGCGCACGTCTCAGATGTCGGTGGAGGAGTTCGAAACGATCGCGTCCGCCGCTCCCGAGACCGTCACGTTGGAGTTCATCAACGGACGGATCGGAGTCAAGCAGGTGACGGACGGGGACCACAGCACGATCGTGTCCTGGCTGACACGGCGGTGTATGCAGTCAAGGCCCGATTTGGACGTGTACCAGGCCCAAGGGCTCCGTGTCGACACGTACCGGCAGGACAGAGCGAAGCCGGACGCGGTGATCGCCCCCGAGGCCCACTTCGCGGGACACGGCGAGTGGGCCGACCCCGAGGGTGCCCTCATGGTCGTCGAGGTCACCTCGTACGACTCGGACACCGACCGGCGGGACCGGCACGAGAAGCCGGCCGCGTACGGGCAGTCCGGGATCCCGCTGTACCTGCTGATCGACCGGGACTCGTGCACCGTCACCGTGCACAGCAGCCCGGACCCGCTGGTCGGCGGCTACCGCGACGTGCACACAGCGAAGGTCGGCGAGAGGGTGTCCCTCCCCGATCCGGTCGGGATCGAACTCGACACGGAGATCCTCAAGAACTACGTCCGCTGATACCAGGAACGCGACGAGGCCCCGCCCGGACAGCCGGGCGGGGCCGAAATGCCGTACGGCGGGGGCTTACGCCAGCAGTGCCGGGATCGTGCCCTCGTGCGCGGTGCGCAGCTCCTCCAGGGTGAGGGTGAACTCGCCCTGGATGTCGATGGAGTCGCCGTCGACGACGCCGATGCGGGTGGCGGGCAGGCCCCGGGCGCCGCACATGTCGTTGAAGCGGACCTCCTCCGAGCGGGGGACGGCCACGACGGCGCGGCCGGCCGACTCCGAGAGCAGGAAGGTGAAGGCGTCCAGACCGTCCGGGACGATCAGACGGGCGCCCTTGCCGCCGAGCAGGGCCGACTCGACGACCGCCTGGATGAGGCCGCCGTCGGACAGGTCGTGCGCGGAGTCGATCATGCCGTCGCGGGAGGCGGAGATCAGGATCTCGGCGAGCAGTCGCTCGCGCTCCAGGTCGACCTGCGGGGGCAGACCGCCGAGGTGGTCGTGGACGACCTGGGACCAGGCCGAGCCGCCGAACTCCTCGCGGGTGTCGCCGAGGAGGTAGAGCAGCTGCCCCTCCTCCTGGAAGGCGACCGGCGTGCGCCGGGCCACGTCGTCGATGACGCCGAGGACGGCCACGACCGGGGTCGGGTGGATGGCGACCTCGCCCGTCTGGTTGTAGAGCGAGACGTTGCCGCCCGTGACCGGCGTGCCCAGCTGCCGGCAGGCGTCCGCAAGACCGCGGACGGCCTCGGCGAACTGCCACATGACCGCCGGGTCCTCGGGCGAGCCGAAGTTCAGGCAGTCGGAGACGGCCAGCGGCTTGGCACCGGTGGTGGCGACGTTGCGGTACGCCTCCGCCAGGGCCAGCTGGGCGCCGTGGTACGGGTCGAGCTTGGCGTAGCGGCCGTTGCCGTCGGTGGCGATGGCGACGCCGAGGCCGCTCTCCTCGTCGATCCGGATCATGCCGGAGTCCTCGGGCTGGGCGAGGACCGTGTTGCCCTGCACGAAGCGGTCGTACTGGGAGGTGATCCAGGACTTGGAGGCCTGGTTCGGGGAGGCGACCAGCTTCAGGACCTGCTCGCGCAGCTCCTCGCTGGTCTCCGGGCGGGGCAGCTTGTTCGCGTCGTCCGCCTGGAGCGCGTCCTGCCAGTCGGGGCGGGCGTAGGGCCGCTCGTAGACCGGGCCGTCGTGCGCGACGGTGCGCGGGTCGACGTCGACGATCTTGCCGCCGTGCCAGAAGATCTCCAGGCGGTCGCCGTCGGTCACCTCACCGATGACGGTGGCGATGACGTCCCACTTGTCGCAGATCTCCAGGAAGCGGTCGACCTTGTCGGGCTCGACGACCGCGCACATCCGTTCCTGCGACTCGCTCATCAGGATCTCCTCGGGGGAGAGCGTCGAGTCGCGCAGGGGGACGTCGTCGAGGGTGACGCGCATGCCGCCGGAGCCGTTCGACGCCAGCTCGCTCGTCGCGCAGGACAGGCCGGCCGCGCCGAGGTCCTGGATGCCGACGACCAGCTTCTCCTTGAACGCCTCCAGGGTGCACTCGATGAGGAGCTTCTCCTGGAAGGGGTCGCCGACCTGGACGGCGGGGCGCTTGGAGGGCTTGGCGTCGTCGAAGGTCTCGGAGGCCAGGATGGAGGCGCCGCCGATGCCGTCGCCGCCCGTGCGGGCCCCGTAGAGGATGACCTTGTTGCCCGCGCCGGAGGCCTTGGCGAGGTGGATGTCCTCGTGCCGCATGACGCCGATGGCACCGGCGTTGACCAGCGGGTTGCCCTGGTAGCAGGCGTCGAAGACGACCTCGCCGCCGATGTTCGGCAGGCCCAAGCAGTTGCCGTAGCCGCCGATGCCGGCGACGACGCCGGGCAGGACGCGCTTGGTGTCCGGGTGGTCCGCGGCACCGAAGCGCAGGGGGTCCACGACGGCGACCGGGCGGGCGCCCATCGCGATGATGTCGCGCACGATGCCGCCGACGCCCGTGGCCGCGCCCTGGTAGGGCTCGACGTAGGAGGGGTGGTTGTGCGACTCGACCTTGAAGGTGACCGCGTATCCCTGGCCGACGTCCACGACGCCGGCGTTCTCACCGATGCCGACGAGCAGGGCGTCCGACTGGGGCGCCTTCTCGCCGAACTGGCGCAGGTGCACCTTCGACGACTTGTACGAGCAGTGCTCGGACCACATGACGGAGTACATGGCCAGCTCCGCGCCGGTGGGGCGGCGGCCGAGGATCTCGACGACCCTCTCGTACTCGTCCTTCTTCAGGCCCAGTTCGGCCCAGGGCAGCTCGACGTCGGGGGTCGCGGCCGCGTGCTCGACCGTGTCCAGAGGCGTCCGGCTCATGCGTTGACCAGCTTCTTGAGGATCGAGGTGAAGAAGGGGAGGCCGTCGGTGCGGCCGGTGCCGATGAGCGGCTCCACGGCGTGCTCCGGGTGCGGCATCAGGCCCACGACGTTGCCGGCCTCGTTGGTGACGCCGGCGATGTCCCGCTGGGAGCCGTTGGGGTTGAAGTCGAGGTAGCGGAACGCGACCCGGCCCTCGGCCTCCAGCTTGTCGAGGGTGTACTCGTCGGCGACGTACTGCCCGTCGTTGTTCTTCAGCGGGATGTGGATCTCCTGGCCGGCCGTGTAGTCGGTGGTCCAGGCGGTGTCCGCGTTCTCCACCCGCAGCTTCTGGTCGCGGCAGATGAAGTGCAGGTGGTCGTTGCGCAGCATCGTGCCGGGCAGGAGGTGGGCCTCGGTGAGGATCTGGAATCCGTTGCAGATGCCGAGGACCGGCAGTCCGGCCTTCGCCTGCTCGATGAGCGTCTCCATCACCGGCGAGAAGCGCGCGATGGCTCCGGCGCGCAGATAGTCGCCGTAGGAGAAACCGCCGCACAGCACCACGGCGTCGACCTGGTGCAGGTCCTTGTCCTTGTGCCACAGGGCGACGGGTTCGGCGCCCGCGAGCCTGATCGCGCGCTGGGTGTCCCGGTCGTCGAGGCTGCCGGGAAAAGTGACGACGCCAATACGTGCGGTCACTTTCCTGCCTCCACGACTTCCTCCACCTTCACGGTGAAGTCCTCGATCACGGTGTTGGCGAGGAAGGATTCCGCCAGTTCATGGATGCGGGCGAGCGCGGCGTCGTCCACCGGTCCGTCCACTTCCAGTTCGAATCGCTTTCCCTGACGTACGTCGGAGACGCCCTCGAAACCGAGGCGCGGCAGCGCGCGCTGCACCGCCTGGCCCTGGGGGTCGAGGATCTCCGGCTTGAGCATGACGTCGACTACGACGCGTGCCACTGGCACTCCCGGTGTGTGGTGCTGAGCAGGTTCCTTCAGACTACCCGCACAAAATTTCTACGCGAGTAGATTCGTAGGAATCTACAGACATTCCAGGTGATGGCGGTCACGATCCGGTATCGGGTGATCCTCTTCGTGAAAACTTCCGGGAAAGATCCCCCGACCCTATTGCGCGAGGGACACGCCAGCGGATTAAGTCTGTCTTCGCAATGCAATGGCGGGCCCTGTACAAATGAATTGGCAATAGCCGATACTTTGCCCAAATAACAGCCGGACAGACGACATCACCGGGACGTAAGGGCACGTCAACGGAGAGATGTCGCACGAAGGGACCGATATTCGTGGCGCAGCGTGTCGTGGTCACTCTCTCCGACGACATCGACGGCTCGGAAGCGGCGGAGACGATCGCCTTCGGACTCGACGGCAAGTCGTACGAGATCGACCTCAACGAAGCCAACGCCGAGAAACTGCGTAGGGCGCTCGCGCCCTACGTCGAGGCCGGCCGGAAGCGGTCGAGGTCGGGCAAGGCGTACAAGCAGACCCAGGTGGCCCCGGACCCCGCGGCCGTCCGCGCCTGGGCCCTGGCCAACAAGCTGGAGGTCCCGGCCCGCGGCCGGATCCCCAAGAAGGTCTACGAGGCGTTCGCCGACGCCCAGTGAGCCGCGCCGGGTGAACCACCTCGGGTCCACCTCGGGCGAACCGCGCCGGCGCGCCGTGCGGGGGCCGGCCCTCAGCGTCCGTCAGCGGACCCTGGGGGCGGCCGACTTGGCCCCCGGCGACAACCGACTTGCGTTGCACCCCTGCGGATCAGCTAGAGTCTGGAGCACGCCGAGGGGCAAGGCCGAAAGGCCCGGCTCACCGGAGTCACGCGGGTGTAGTTCAGTAGCAGAACATCCCCCTTCCAGGGGGAAGGCGCAGTGTGCAATTCCTGTCACCCGCTCTGATCACTTACCAACCATCCTTCTGGATCAGGTAATGTGGTCTTCGCGCCGATCGGTGGGAGCCGGTCGGAGGCACTGCGGACGTAGCTCAGTTGGTAGAGCGCAACCTTGCCAAGGTTGAGGTCGCGAGTTCGAGCCTCGTCGTCCGCTCTTGATTCAAGACCCCGGTCCGCTGGACCGGGGTCTTCTGCGTTTCCGCCTCGGAAGAGCAAGGCCCCCTGACATTTGTCATGCCGACCGATGACAGCGCGCACTGCTCCGCGTCCCCCGGCCACGGGACGCTGGAGGCATGAAAACGAACGGGCACGAGGACGTGATCGAGGTCACCGACCTGCGGCGCGTGTACGGGGGCGGTTTCGAAGCCGTGCGGGGGATCACGTTCTCCGTCGGCCGGGGCGAACTCTTCGCCCTTCTGGGCACCAACGGCGCGGGCAAGACCTCCACGGTCGAACTGCTGGAGGGGCTCGCCCCGCCGTCCGGTGGACGGGTGCGGGTCCTCGGCCACGACCCGTACACCGAGCGCGCGGCCGTACGGCCCCGGATCGGTGTGATGCTCCAGGAGGGCGGCTTCCCCTCCGAGCTGACCGTCGCGGAGACGGTACGGATGTGGGCGGGCTGCACAAGCGGTGCGCGGCCCGTGGGGGAGGCCCTGGAGATCGTCGGGCTCGGGCGCCGGGCGGGCGTACGGGTCAAGCAGTTGTCCGGCGGCGAGAAGCGGCGCCTGGACCTCGCCCTCGCGCTCCTCGGCCGGCCCGAGGTGCTCTTCCTCGACGAGCCGACCACCGGTCTCGACGCCGAGGGCCGCCAGGACACCTGGGCGCTCGTCCGCGACCTGCGCGAGCAGGGCACGACCGTGCTCCTCACCACGCACTACCTGGAGGAGGCGGAAGGGCTCGCCGACCGGCTCGCCATCCTCCACGAGGGAAGCGTCGCCGCGACCGGCACCCCGGCCGAGGTGACCGCCTCCCAGCCCTCCCGGATCTCTTTCGAACTGCCCGCCGGCTACTTCCTCGGCGACCTCCCGCCCCTCGGCGAGCTGGGCGTCACCGCGCACGAGGTCGAGGGCCGCGCGGTCGTGCTCCGCACGAACGACCTCCAGCGGGCCGCGACCGGGGTGCTGGTCTGGGCCGAGCGGGCCGGGGTCGAACTCGGGCGGCTCGAAGTCCGGTCCGCCTCGCTTGAGGAGGCGTTCCTGCGGATCGCGCGGGAGACGGCGGCCCGTACGGACGCGGGGGCCCGCACGGACGACCAGGCGCTGACGGGCACGGAGGCCCGCAAGGACGGGGTGAGCGCATGAGCACCATGACCGACACCGGCCGGACGACCCTGAGGGGCCGGATGACCGCGCTCGCCCGTGCCGAGCTGACCCTGCTGGGACGCAGCCGGGCCACGCTGGTGACGGCGGTGCTGGTGCCGCTGCTGCTGCCGCTCACGGTGCGGTCGGCGACCGAGGAGATGGACCTGGACGAGGCGGGGCTCAGCGTCGGCACGGTCATGCTGCCCGCCGCCGTCGGCTTCTCCCTGCTGTTCGCGGTCTACGCCGCCCTCACCAACGTCTACGTCGTCCGCCGCGAGGAGCTGGTGCTCAAGCGGCTGCGGACCGGGGAGCTGCGGGACCCGGAGATCCTGGTCGGCGCCGCACTGCCGGCCGTCGGCATCGGGTTCGCGCAGTGCGTGCTCCTCGCGATCGGCTGCACGGTCCTGCTCGACCTCGGGGCGCCGCCCGCGCCGCACCTCGCCCTGCTGGGCGTGCTGTTGGGGATCGTGCTGTGCGTGGCGCTGGCCGCGGTGACGGCGAGCTTCAGCCGTACCGCCGAGAGCGCGCAGGTGACCAGCCTGCCGGTGATGTTCGTCTCGCTCCTGGGCTCCGGGGTCACCGTCCCGCTCGAAGTGCTGCCCGACCGGGTGGCGTCCGTCTGCGAGCTGCTGCCGCTGTCCCCGGTCATCACCCTGGTGCGCGGTGGCTGGACCGGTGACCTCACGGAGTACGAGGCGCTGGGGGCCGTCGCCACCGCGCTGGCCTGGACCGTGCTCGCGGTGTTTGCTGTACGGCGGTGGTTCCGCTGGGAACCGCGCCGATGAGGGGAGTTGGCCATGCGGGGGCCGAGGGCATGGTGGCGGGGGAAGAGCACGCCGGCGAAGGTGGAGACGTACACCCGGTGGTCGTTCTACCTGTTCCCGCTGATCGAGGTCGTCACGTTCGGGGTGCCGATCCTGGGGCAGGTTCCGATGCCGCAGGCGGGCTGGTTGTTCGGGCTGGTGTGCGCGCACGGGGTGCTGGGCGCGCTGGCCGGGGCTCGGGCGCTGGACTGGGTGCGGAACGTCCGTGAACAGCCGCTGCGGCTGATGTGGGCGGTCGGGGTGGTCACCGCGCTGACCGGGATCGTCGTCTTCTCGATGGTCAACCGCGTGGGCGACGACGAGTCGGCCGCAGCGATGGGCGGGACGTACGGCGGCGTGGTGGTCTTCGGCGTCGGGATGGTCACGCTGGGCCTCCGCAACCGACGCAGCGCGCTCTACCTGATCGTGGGCTTCTCGGCGGGCTCCGGTGTCCTGGGTCTGGTCGTGGGCCTCGGTGCGGGCGAGGCGCTGGCCGCGACGATCGCGGTGCTGGTCGGCACCTCGTTCTTCGCCTTCACCTCCGTCTTCTCCGTATGGCTCCTCAGGGCCGTCTACGAGCTCGACGCGGCGCGCGAGACCCGTGCCCGTCTCGCCGTAGCCGAGGAACGGCTCCGCTTCGGGCGCGATCTGCACGATGTGATCGGCCGCAATCTCGCGGTCATCGCCCTGAAGAGCGAGCTGGCCGTCCAGCTGGCCCGCCGGGATCGGCCCGATGCAGTCGAGCAGATGATCGAGGTGCAGCGGATCGCGCAGGAGTCGCAGCGGGAGGTGCGGGACGTCGTACGGGGCTATCGCGAGGCGGACCTGGGCATCGAACTCGCCGGTGCGCAGGGCGTCCTGGAGGCGGCCGGCATCACGTGCTCGGTCGTCGGGGCGGACACCGCCGGGCTGCCCGGTGAGGTGCAGTCCGCGCTCGCCTGGGTGGTCAGGGAGGGCACCACGAACGTGCTGCGGCACGGGAACGCCGGGCAGTGCGCGGTGGTGTTGGAGGTGACGGAGGGGCAGGTGGTGTTGACCGTGCAGAACGACGGAATGCGGGCCGTCGGGGACGGCGAACGCGCGGCGCAGGATGCCACGCGTTCCGTCGGTGCCGGGTCCGGGCTCGCCGGACTGCGGGAGCGGCTCGCGATCGTGGACGGAACGCTGGAGGCGGGGCCGGTGGACGGGGAGGCGTTCCGGGTGGTGGCCAGGGTGCCGCTGGCGTCGCAGGCGGGCCCGGCCGCGGCCGGCGGGAGCATGACCGTTCCGTCCGGGGCGGGCGTCGTACAGGAGGTCGCCTCATGACGGCCGCTCCCGAGGCTGGGCCGCCCGTGCGGCTGCTGCTCGCCGATGACGAGCATCTGATCCGGGGGGCGCTGGCCGCGCTGCTGGCCCTGGAGGACGACCTGCTGGTGGTCGCCGAGGCGGCCAGCGGACCGGAGGCGCTGGCCATGGCCCGGGCGCACGAGCCGGACGTCGCGGTGCTCGATCTCCAGATGCCGGGGGCGGACGGTGTGAGGGTGGCCACATCGCTGCGGACGGAGCTGCCCGGCTGCCGGGTGCTGATCGTCACCGGCCACGGCCGGCCGGGGCATCTGAAGCGGGCGCTTGAGGCGGGTGTGCGCGGGTTCGTGCCGAAGACGGTCAGTGCCCAGCGGCTCGCGGAGATCATCCGTACCGTGCACGCGGGAAACCGTTACGTCGACCCCGAGTTGGCCGCCGACGCGATCTCCTCCGGGGACTCGCCGCTCACCGCCCGGGAGGCGGAGGTGCTGGAGCTGGCCGCCGACGGGGCGCCCGTGGCCGAGATCGCCGAGCGGGCCGCGCTGTCCCAGGGGACCGTACGGAACTATCTGTCGTCCGCCGTGTCCAAGCTCGGGGTGGAGAACCGGCATGCTGCGGTGCGGCTCGCACGGGAGCGAGGTTGGGTATAGTTGCTCTCGCGCCACGGCGCACTGCGGACGTAGCTCAGTTGGTAGAGCGCAACCTTGCCAAGGTTGAGGTCGCGAGTTCGAGCCTCGTCGTCCGCTCCAGACAAGGCCCCCGGTTCACCGGGGGCCTTTCGCGTTACGCCCAGCGGGTGCCCGTCAGACGCTCGTACGCCTCCACGTACTTGGCGCGGGTGGCGGCGACGATCTCCTCGGGGAGCGGCGGCGGGGGCTGCTCGCTCGCGCGGTCCCAGCCGGAATCGGCGGACGTCAGCCAGTCACGGACGAACTGCTTGTCGAAGGACGGCTGGGCGCGGCCCGGCTCCCACCGGTCGGCGGGCCAGAAGCGGGAGGAGTCCGGGGTGAGGACTTCGTCGGCGAGGACGAGGGTGTCGTCCTCGTAGCCGAACTCGAACTTGGTGTCGGCGAGGATGATGCCCCGGTCGCGGGCGATGTCACGGGCGCGGCTGTAGACGGCGAGGGTCGTCTGCCGCAGCTGGGCGGCGGTCTCCGCGCCGACCTGGCGGGCGACCTCCTCGTAGCTGACGTTCTCGTCGTGCTCGCCGACGGCGGCCTTGGTGGCCGGGGTGAAGATCGGCGCGGGCAGCTCCGAGCCGTCGACCAGGCCCTCGGGCAGGGCGAGGCCGCAGACCGTGCGGCTCTCCCGGTACTCGGCGAGGCCCGAGCCGGTGAGATAGCCGCGGGCCACGGCCTCCACCGGGACCATCCGCAGGGACTTGCAGACCAGGGTGCGCCCGGCCCAGTCGGCGGGGGCGCCCTCGGGCAGTTCGGTGCTCAGTACGTGGTTCGGGACCAGGTCGGCGAGCTGGTCGAACCACCAGAGGGACAGCTGCGTGAGGACGCGCCCCTTGTCGGGGATCTCCGTCGGCAGCACCCAGTCGAACGCGGACGTTCGATCGCTGGCGACCATCACGAGGTCGCCCGCCTCGTTCTGGTACAGGTCGCGCACCTTGCCGGTGTGCAGATGCACCAGGCCCGGAACCTGGATCGGCTCGGGCTTTTCTACGAATCCGGACACGGTTCCTCCCCGTGGTGATGTCCAAGTGGCTCGATTGTCCCGTATCGGGGCGACCGGTCTTGGCCAGGGGTGCCGGTGCGGGCGTTCGCGCGCGTTGCGTCCGGCGGCGTCAGTCTCGTTTGCAGATGCGGTCCAGGAGATTGGCCGTGGCCCGCTGGATACGGGGGTCCACGTGTCCGGGGCGGTCCAGGGCCGGGGACCAGGCGAACGTTCCGGATGCGAAGACCCAGGCGCCGGAGGGGGCTCGGTAGAGGGAGGTCTCCTGGTGGCGGAGGATGCCTGCGGGGTCCCGGTACGGGGAGTGGGCGAGGAGGATGCGGCCCTGGTGCTCGGGGAGCGCGGTGCGGGGGTAGTAGCGGTCGGCCTCGCCGGCGACCATGCCGTCCAGTTCGTCGCCCTCGTGGGCGCCGGTCGCGTCCCAGAGCCAGTGGTCGGCGTTGCGCACGACCAGGGGGTGGGGTTCGGGGACCCGGCCCTCGTACTGGATGCCCAGCAACTGCTGCTCGGGGCGGTCGATCTCGCGCCACAGTGCGGGTTTCCCGGGGCCCCGGCGTTTTCGGCAGGTGAGGAGCCGGTCGGGGACACCGGACGGGGAGGGCCCCAACTCCACCTGCCAGTACATGGTGTTGGCGGAGAGGAAGACCAGAGAGATCCCGCTGTCCCGGGCGGCCTCGGCGGTACGGCGCATCTGCGGCGACCAGTACTCGTCGTGGCCCGGGAAGACCAGCCCCCGGTAGCGGGTGGGGTCGACACGGCCGGAGTGCAGATCGCGGGCGTCGGCGTAGGCGATGTCGTAGCCGTAGCGCTCGGCCCAGCGGATGAAGTCGTAGGCGTGGCCCACATGGAGGGGCAGGCCCGCGCCGGCGTACGGGCGGTCGAAGGAGACGGTGGTCGCGGCCTGGGACTCGCCGAGCAGCCGGCCGTCCTCGTCCCAGGCGTGGTAGAAGCTGGCGCCCGTGCGGCCGTCCTCCGGGTACAGGTTGTACGCCTGCCAGGTGATGTCGGGCAGCAGGAGCAGCAGGTCGGCGGGCCCGTCGTCGCGGACGGTGAACGGCACGTGGGAGCGGTAGCCGTCGGCGGTGGTCAGGACCGCCACGTACGCGCCGGTGTTCCAGTGGCTCGGGATCTGCAGCCGCCAGGACAGCCACCAGTGGTGGCAGGAGACCGTGCGGTCGGCGGTCAGCGGCGGGGGCTGGACGATGCCGGAGAGGCGGGGGCTGGTGGTGATCTTCGCGGCGCCGTCACCCCCGTAGTGGCCGATGCGGTAGATGTCGACGGCGAATTCCTGGGGCGGGTCCACGGTGACGTGGAAGTCGATGGACTCGCCGGGGGCGGCGGCTCCGGTCGCGGTGAACCCCTTGATCTGGCGCCGCACGTCGTCGGCGGAGCGGGGGCCCGGGGTCGACCTGGGGGCCGGGATGCGGGGGTCGGTGGCCTTGTCGCGCGGCCAGGTCGTCCCCTGGTCCACGTACCACGGGACGACCTGGCCCGTGTCGTCGAAGTACGTCACGCTGCCCCGCAGCCAGGGGACGGGGCCCTGGCCGAAGGGGTCGCTCACGGCGTGCGCGAGTGCGCCCGATTCCCAACGGCGGACGCGGTGGTCCGTGCCCATGAGTTCTCCCCTCCCTCGCCCCCGTGAGCGGTCACAAGCCCTTGCTGCGTACGCGAACGGTCCCAGCACATCACATTACGCACGCGCCCCGTCACCGTTCGTCGCGAATTGGTGAGAGTGGAACCAGGGGCTCCGGATGGGGAGTTGGGGCGGGTAGTTGGGGTGGGGCGTCGGAGGGGGGTGTATACCTCCGCCTCACGTGGTGGTCGGGTGGGGCCACGGCGGCAGGTGGGGACGGCGGGGCGAGGGTCAGACGAGGCGGACCGGCTTCTCCGGGCGGACGCCGAGGCGGCGGAGCCAGTCGCGGAGGGGGGCCGGGTCGCCCTCCTCCACGAGGGTGAGGACACGGGGGGTGAGGTCGGCGGCCCGCTTGCCGTTGACGAGGAGGGAAGGGCCGTCCAGCCAGTCGAGACCGGGGGTGGCGCCGGCCGTGTCCATCGCCGCGCAGCAGACCATCGCCGCGACGTGTTCCGCCAGCAGGTCGCGGCCGGTGCGGGGCGGCTGCATCGGGAACAGCGGCAGTTGGTCGTCCTCCCACAGCGCCCGGTCCGGGCCCTGCGTCTCGGCTCCGCCCGGCTGGTGCGCCTCGGGGCGGGGCGCCGCCGCCTCCTCCCTCGCCAACTCCGCGGTCAGCCCGGCGGCCAGGGCGGCGGCCTGCACGGTGGCCGGGCCCGGTTCGTCGTCCTCCTCGGCGGGGGCGCCGTCGATGGTGGAGGCGTCGTCGGGGGCGGGGCGGGGGTCGGTCTCGAAGTCGAGGGCGGCGTCGGTGTCGGGCTCGGGGGCCGGGTCGGCGTCGGGGCCGGGGGCCGGGTCGGCGGCGGGGCCGGGGGCGGAGGGGTGGCCCGGAGCGTCGGCGGTGTCGGAGGCGGAGGGGTGGAGCGGGGCGTCGGCGGTGGTGCCCGGGGCGCCGGATATGCCTTGATGCTGCGGCCGGGGGTCGGGTGCCGTATCGGGGGCCGCGTGGTGGTCGTGTGGGCCACCGGTGGCCGAGGGACCGCCCTGACCGTCGGGCCGTACCTCGGGGCAGCCGGTCATCACGGTCAGATGATCCAGGACGCGGGCCAGGGTCGGGCCGGTCCGGTGCGGGCCGGTCCGGTCGGTGGTGCGGTGGACGCCGAGCGCGTCGAGCACGCGGTGGAGGCGGGCCGCCTCGGTGCGCCATTTGCGGTCGACGACCTCGTCCGGGTACTCGTGCCAGCCCACCGGTGCCCAGTCCGGTCCGGACTCGGCGGGACCGCCGTGGAAGAGGCGCGCGGCGAGCAGCGACGCGGCCTCGTCGACCGTGCCGGGCTCTTCGAGCAGGTCGCAGGCGGGGCGCTCGCCGAGCCGGGAGGCGAAGCCCTCGGCGAGGCGGTCGCGACGGGACAGCTCGGTGAGCGCGGCGACGACGCCCGCGTCGAGGCGGGACGGCCAGCGGCCCATCCGCCAGGCGGGCAGCGCCACGCGCGTGAGGAGCCGGTCCCAGCCGGCGTAGGCCAGCCCGACCTGTTCCTGCGCGACGATCCGCAGACCGTAGTCCACAGCCTGTGCACGCTCGGCCGCGGCGGCCGCCACGCACCGCTCCATCTCCGCCGCGTGGCCCCGGCAGCCGCGCAGGAGCAGCCGGGTCACCCAGCCGACACCGGCCAGGACCGTACGGACGAGCGGGCCGTGCGTCGGGGCGGAGGTGACGGCCACGGCGGCGTCCAGGCCGCGGACGAAACGGCGGGCAGCGGCTATGTCCGGGTGGGCCGACGGGCCCGTACCCGCGACGACCGGTGCCAGCACCGCCCGTAGCTCGCCCACCCGCATCCACCACAGGAACGGTGAGCCGATGACCAGCACGGGCGCGGTGGGCACGCGATGCCGTCGGTTCGACGAGGGCAGCCCGGAAGGGAGGCCGGACGACGGGTCGGACGTCAGTCCTCGTACGCCGGTCGTCTCGTCGTCCCTGCCATGGCCTCGTCCGCCCGGGGCACCGGCGCCGGACGTACCGCCCGCCGTGCCGCCGGACGGCGACGCGGAGGCCGACGAGGGGGAGGAGTGGCTGCCGGGCGGGGTGTGGGACGGGTGGGAGCGGTCCTCCAGCCAGCTGTCACAGTCGGGGGTGAGCGCTATCGCGGAGGGAGGCGGGACGCCGAGGCGGTCCGCCAGGTCTCGGACCAGGCGGTAGAGGTCCGGCGCGGCCTCCTCGGTGACGGAGACGGTGGGGCTCACGGCGGGCCGGGCCCGGGTGACGACGAGCGCGATTCCGGTGGCGGCCAGCAGGACGAGGGCGGCCAGGCCGGACACCACCCAGCGGGCCGTGGACCAGGTCGGGCCGGTGAGGTGACCGGTGGAGACGCCGGCCAGCAGGACGACCGCGACGGCAGCCGGCAGCAGAGCCACGGCCAGCGCACGGCTGCGGACGCGCAGCACGGCGAGAGCCCGCGAGCGCGCGGCCTGCGCCCCCGCCTCCTCACCACCCGCCATACCGCTCACGACCCGAGGTCACCCCCTGCTGTCCCGTGCGGCGCGCGCCGCGACGGCTTCCCGTCGGCGTCGTCGCCGCCGAATGCCCTGACGTTGCTCACTCCCCCACTGTGGCACCCACGACTGACATCGCAATGCCGGTGGGCCAAGTGCCGGAACACTTGCGCCGCACCCTAGTTGGGGCTTCGGCGCCCGTCAGCCGGATAGCCCATCGCTCACTCGATGGAATGGCTTTGGGGAGAGGTGAATGACGCGGGGCAGGGAGAGGGCTCCGCAGCAGGAGGGGCCCCGAGCGTCCCCCTGCGGTCACGGAAGCCACGGTTGCGTTCGACGTGGAAGCCGCGGGTGCACTCGCGCCCGGGTGGGGATGGGTGCGTGGCTGAGGGCGCGGGGGCGGATGGGCTGTGGGCGCGCGCCCGGGGTTGCGGTTGCGGAGGTGCAAGCGTGGGGTGCGGGTGCGAGGGAAAGGCAGGGTGCGCGGGGCGGATGGGGCTCGGGCGCCGCGCGCGGGGCGCCTGGTCGCGTCAGGCGCCCCGCGCGGTGCTCTCCGTCACGCCTCGGCTGCCGCCTTCGCCGCGATGTCCGTACGGTGCTGGGAACCGTCCAGGCCGATGCGGGCGACGGCGGTGTACGCGCGGTCGCGGGCCTGGGTGAGGTCCTTGCCGGTGGCGGTGACGGACAGGACCCGTCCGCCGGCGCTGACGACGGCGTCACCGTCGCGCTTGGTGCCCGCGTGCAGCACGTACGCGTGCGGGGCGTCCAGGGCGGCCACCTCGTCGAGTCCGGTGACGGGGTCGCCGGTGCGCGGGGTGCCGGGGTAGTTCTGCGAGGCCACGACCACGGTGACGGCGGCGTCGTCGCTCCAGCGGAGGGGTTCGAGGTCGCCGAGGGTGCCGTTCGCCGCGGCGAGCAGGACGCCGGCCAGCGGGGTCTTCAGACGGGCCAGCACGACCTGGGTCTCGGGGTCGCCGAAGCGGGCGTTGAACTCGATGACCCGTACGCCTCGGCTGGTGATCGCCAGGCCCGCGTAGAGCAGACCGGAGAAGGGCGTGCCGCGACGGCGCATCTCGTCGACGGTCGGCTGCAGCACGGTCTGCAGCACCTCGTCGACCAGCTTCGGGTCGGCCCACGGGAGCGGGGAGTACGCGCCCATGCCGCCGGTGTTGGGGCCCTCGTCGCCGTCCAGCGCGCGCTTGAAGTCCTGGGCGGGCTGGAGCGGGAGGACGGTCGTGCCGTCGGTGATCGCGAAGAGGGAGACCTCGGGGCCGTCCAGGAACTCCTCGATGACGACCCGCCCGCAGGCCAGCGCGTGCTCACGGGCCTTGTCGAGGTCCGGGGTCACGACGACGCCCTTGCCGGCGGCCAGTCCGTCGTCCTTCACGACGTACGGGGCGCCGAAGGCGTCGAGGGCCCCGTCGATCTCCTGCGGGGTGGTGCAGACGTACGACCGCGCCGTGGGCACACCAGCGCCGGCCATGACCTCCTTGGCGAAGGCCTTGGAGCCCTCCAGCTGCGCGGCCTCCCCGGAGGGGCCGAACACCGGGATGCCCGCCTCGCGTACGGCGTCGGCGACACCGGCCACCAGGGGGGCCTCCGGGCCCACGACCACCAGGTCGGCCTCCAGGCGGGTGGCCAGCGCGGTCACGGCGGCGCCGTCCAGCGCGTCCACCGCGTGCAGCTCGGCGACCTCCGCGATGCCGGCGTTGCCGGGGGCGCAGTGGAGCGCGGTGACGTCGGAGTCGAGGGACAGAGAACGGCACAGCGCGTGCTCGCGGGCACCGCTACCGATGACGAGGACCTTCACGGGCCCAGCCTAACCGGCCGGGCGGGGTGGGTTTGTGGGGGCTTCCGAAGAGTGGGACGGGGAGGGTTTGTGGGATCAGACGAACGGGGCGGCGGTGGTGGTGCCCGGGCACGGACAACTCGGGGGGAGTCGGCTCGTGGGCGGGGTGGGAGCGCGCGTCCTTGAGTGTGGTGGGGCGCGCGGGGCTCCGCCGCACGGCGGCGCTCGGGTCCTGGAGCGCACAGTTGTCCGCCTCCGCCGAATCCCCCGGGGTCCGGAGGCTGCGGCGCGGCCGCTCTCCCTGTCCCTTACTCGTTCGTGATCTCCTCCACCACCGTCGCGCCCAGTTCGCGGACGATCAGTTCGTGGCCGGAGAGGGCGGATTCGTCGAGGTCGGGGTCGTCGTCCTCGGGGATGTCGTCCTCGGGGGAGACCGGAGGGGGTTCCGGGGCGGGCGGTGGTGCGGGAGCGGCGGTGGGTGCGGCCGGGCCCGGTTGCCGGGGCGGGGCCGGGGTGGAGGCGGACGGCTGATGTGCGGCGGAAGGCGATGCCTGGGGCGGGGCAGGGCGGGATGCCGGGGAGGGGGGGCTGCCGTAACCGCCGCCCGGGCCGGCACCGTGGCCGCCTCCTCCGCCGTAACCTCCCGGAGCCGCGGGCGGGTGACCGCCGGCCGGGGCCGAGCCGCCCGACGTGTCGACGAGTGCCTCGATCTTCCAGTGGACGTTGAACTGCTCGGCCAGCGCCGCGCGCAGCACGTCCTCGCTGCCGCTGCTCGCGAAGTTGTCCCGTGCGCCCGCGTTGACGAAGCCGATCTGGAGCGTCGTGCCGTCGAAACCGGCGACGTGGGCGTTCTGGCTCAGCAGGATCCAGGTGAACCGGCGGCGGTTCTTCACCGCCTCAAGGACGTTCGGCCACAGCATGCGCGGGTCGAGCCCGCCGGGGGCCGGGGTGTACGCGGCCGCCGCAGGGGCGGACTGGGGCACCGAGGCCGGAGCCGGCTGACCGTGCGCCGCGGACGGAGGCGGTGCGGCCTGGCCCGGCGTGGAGCCGGACGGTCCTCCGGGCGCCGCTCCGCCACCGGCCGGCGCGGCCGTCGGCCACCCGCCGGGGCGCCGCCCGCTGCCCGCGGCGGCAGGCGTGGGCCAGGAACCGGGTGCGGCGGCAGGAGCCGGGGCCCCCGGCGGCGCGGTGGCGGGTGCGTTCGCATGGGTGTTCGGCGGGGCGGTGGGCGTCCCGGTGTGAGCCGCGGGTACGGCGGGCGGGGTGGCCGTCGGAGCCTCCTGCGGTGCGGCCGCAGCAGCGGCCGGGGCAGCCCCGGCGGGGCCACCGGTGCCGGGCCCCCCGTGGCCACCGGCGCCTCCGGCACCGTACGCATCCGAACCCGGGACACCAACGGCCCCGGCCGCCGCGGGCGCTCCCTGGCTCCCGGGCATCCCCGCGCCCCCGGCTCCTCGGACGGCGGCCCGGGCCGCGGCCGGACCGCCCCCCGGCGGGACCGGTGGGCCCGGGGCGACCGGCGGAGCCATGCCCATCGGCGCTCCCCCATGGACGTCGGGCCCGGGGGCGTACCCCATGGCGGGCCCGGGGCCGGGCGCCGAGAAGTTCACGCCGCGCTCCAGCCGGTCCAGGCGGGCCATGACGGACCGTTCGTCGCCGTAGGTCGCGGGGAGGAGGACTCGGGCGCAGATCAGTTCGAGCTGGAGCCGGGGGGAGTTGGCGCCCCGCATCTCCGTGAGGCCCTCGTTGACGAGGTCGGCGGCGCGGCTCAGCTCGGCGGCGCCGAAGACACCGGCCTGGGCCTGCATCCGCTCCAGGACATCCGTGGGCGCGTCGATGAGCCCCTTCTCGACGGCGTCGGGCACTGCGGCCAGGATCACCAGGTCGCGCAGCCGCTCCAGCAGGTCGGCGACGAACCTCCGCGGGTCGTTGCCGCCCTCGATGACGCGGTCCACGACCTCGAAGGCAGCGGCCCCGTCCCCCGCGGCGAAGGCCTCGACGACCGAGTCGAGCAGCGACCCGTCCGTGTAGCCGAGCAGGGACGTGGCCATGGCGTATGTCACACCCTCGTCCGTCGCGCCGGCGAGCAGCTGGTCCATGACGGACATCGAGTCACGCACCGAGCCGGCGCCCGCGCGGACGACCAGCGGCAGAACGCCCTCCTCGATGGCGATCTTCTCCTTGCCGCAGACCTCGGCGAGGTAGTCGCGGAGCGTGCCCGGCGGTACGAGCCGGAACGGGTAGTGGTGCGTACGCGAACGGATCGTCCCGATGACCTTCTCGGGCTCGGTCGTGGCGAAGATGAACTTGAGGTGCTCCGGGGGCTCCTCGACCACCTTCAGCAGCGCGTTGAAACCGGCCGACGTGACCATGTGGGCCTCGTCGATGATGTAGATCTTGTACCGGCTGCCGGCCGGTCCGAAGAACGCCTTCTCCCGCAGCTCACGGGCGTCGTCGACACCACCGTGCGAGGCGGCGTCGATCTCGATGACGTCGATGGAGCCCGGTCCGTTCCGCGCGAGGTCCTGGCAGGACTGGCACTCGCCGCACGGGGTGGGCGTGGGTCCCTTCTCGCAGTTCAGACACCGGGCGAGGATGCGTGCGCTGGTCGTCTTGCCGCAGCCGCGCGGCCCGCTGAACAGGTACGCGTGATTGACCCGGTTGTTCCGCAGCGCCTGCTGCAGCGGGTCGGTGACATGCTCCTGCCCGATGACCTCGGCGAACGACTCCGGGCGATAGCGGCGGTACAGCGCGAGAGACGACACGCATACGAGGTTATAGGCGCCCACTGACAACACGGACGCCGCCGAAGCCGGACAGGACGGCGAGCGGAACCACCCCCGGACCTTCCCGAGGACTTACGGCGCCGATCCCTGGCCCGGTGCCCGGAACCGCTCCCGGGCTGCCGCTCCCCGGAACTGCTCCCCGGAACTGCTCCTCGGGACACGAAAGACCCCCCACGCACCCGCCAGAGCCGACCTACCCTTGCTGCCTTCCGGCCCTGGGGGAGTTCAGTCAGATAGCGCCGCGTGAGGGGCTACGCCCAGCCTACCCGATCCCCCGACCCCGCCCGCCCGCCTCCCCGCCCCGACGCCTCTCCCCCCCACCCCTTCGTTCCCCCGACCTCGAACGAGTTCGCAAGCACCCTCCGCCGTCATGTAATGTTTCCGGCGGAGGATTCGCCTAGAGGCCTAGGGCGCACGCTTGGAAAGCGTGTTGGGGGCAACCCCTCACGAGTTCGAATCTCGTATCCTCCGCACTCGCCTGAACAGGCAAAACGAAGGGCCCCACCGGTCGCCGGTGGGGCCCTTCGTTGTTGTCCTCAGCCGCCGTTGTCCTGGTTTTTGTCCACAGGGCCCGTTTCCGGGGGCCCCCAGATAGCTTCGGCGATCTTCCGGGCTACGTCCTTGAGCATGACGTCCGGCACATGGAGATACCGCGCTCTCATGCTCGCGGACGTGCCCGGCTCCCACCCCATGATCTGATCAATGACCCGATCCGGGACACCGAGCAGCATGAGCACGGTGGCGGCCGTGTGACGGGCGTCGTGCAGCCGGGCGTTCCGAACCCCCGCGTCTTCGAGCAGCCGCTTCCAGTCGTGGTAGTCCGTGTTCGGACTCAACGGGCCACCCAGCGGCTTGGTGAACACGTAGTCCGACTCGATCCACAGGTCACCGGCGGCCTTGCGCTCACGCTCTTGCGTCTCGGCATGTGCACGGAGCATGACGACCAGAGGGCCGGGCAGGGGCACGGCACGGCGGCCGGCGCGGGACTTGGTGTTCTTGGTCTCGCGCCGAACCTGGACCTTGGCCGGGCAGTAGCCAGCCTTCCGGCCGCACTGTGAGGCTTCCGGGCACCCGTGCTCGTACCTGGGGCGCAGACGGTTCCTCCGAAGCTTCAGATACTCGTTGGCGAGGTCGACGTCAGACCAGCGCAGTCCGAGCGTCTCGCCCTGCCGCAGTCCGAGTGCCAATGCCAGCATCCAACGGGCGCTGTTCCGGCGCTTGTTGGCTTCGAGCAACAGGCACTGAACCTCTTCCACGGAGTAGGGCTCAACCTCTGATTCGTCCTCTTCCATCCGTGGCGGCTTCGCCAACGCGGCGGCGTTCTTGGCCGCGTAGCCGCGCCGTACGGCCTCCCCCAGGGCGGTTCGGGCGGTGCGGTGTGCTTGGTGAGCGGTACCGGCCT
Organism: Streptomyces sp. NPDC042364; assembly: GCF_056437585.1. NCBI lineage: Bacteria > Bacillati > Actinomycetota > Actinomycetes > Kitasatosporales > Streptomycetaceae > Streptomyces > Streptomyces sp. NPDC042364. Next base: position 115,692 of record NZ_JBWKAJ010000006.1, read on the forward strand.
TGCGCGCCCCGTTCGCCTGCATGCGGCGGTACAGGCTTTCCAGGTGTTCGGGCTGCAAGCGGTCAAGGCGGTGCTTGCCGACACCGGGCACCAGGTGGACGCGAACGGCGACTTCATAGCCGTCGTAGGTGTTCTCGCTAACGGTCGGCTTGGCGATGTTCTCAACCCAGTGCAACAGCCACTTCTCAACCGTCCACGGCTTGCCCGGCTGTTGCGCCGAACCCGCATCGCGCTGCTTCTCCAGCTTCTTGACTTCTTCCACCAGGTCATCGCGCGTCTTGCGTGTGATGTGTCGGCGGTAGGGGTCCCCGTTGTCCTTGTAGCCCATCGGCACGCGCGCGTGCCAACGGCCGTCCGCGCCGAAGTAGATGGCGGATTCACCGTTGGCGCGGCGGGTGCCCTTCTTCTTTTTCTCTGCCACAGGCAGGCTCCTGATTCTGGATGTCGGGATGGGGACCGGGGCGGCGGGTTGTCCTTGTCCGGGAGCCGCCGCCCCGGGTGTCGTCAAGCGGCGCGTTGGGCGGTGCGGAGACGGGTCACGTACGCGGCCGGCGCATCGGCAGGGACTCGCCGGAGACGGCCGACGGGTACGGACTCCAGCTCTCCGGAGCGGATGAGCCCGTAGCACGTAGTCCGGCCGATGCGGAGGCGGCGGGCGGCCTCTTCGACAGTGAGGAGAACCAACGTGGGGTCGTCGTCGGTGTGTGCCGGGGCTCCGTGGTCGTTCAAGATTGGCTCCCTTGGTGGGCAGGGTTCACGGGGAGTGCCGCCACAGAAACCACGAAATACACAGAAACCTGGGATCGCGGCTCTGACCTGCGGCGATGCTGCGCGGTGGCCGCTGCCACAGAAATCGCCGAAGGTCCCACAGAAATAAGGAGGTAGGCCCGACGCGGCCGGGTCGGGCTTATTTCTGTGGCTTCTCTGCGGGCTTCTGTGGCAGGGCGCCCTGCACCCCTGACACGGCTGTCTACGCAGGTCAGGGGCACACAGCGGGTATTTCTGTGATTCTGTGGTTTCTGTGGACGGGATCAGGTGGTCGGGTCGGTCAGCCGGGGGTGTACCAGGTAGCGCGGCGAGGGCGGTCGGCCGCGTCCTCCGGTGCGGACGATGGGTTGTGCCCGCACGTAACCGTGGTCTTCCAGCAGAGTCAGCGTCGGGTCCAAGTCCGCAGCGGTGGGGAACTCCGAGCGGGAGAGCTTGACCATCAGGTCACGCTTGCTGACCTCGGCCCACCGGTGGGTGCGCAGCGCTTCCAGGACGCTTTGAGCGCGCGCGGTGGTGTTGTCAGCCCCCATGACGTCGAACGCGGCGAGGGCGTGAGCGGTGTAGTACTCCCCCAGCTCGATGGCCGCGCTCATGGTGTCTTCGGTGACCGGGTGGGCGTAGCCGTTGCCACCGTGTTCGGCGAGGTGCAACAGCGCGGCCATGCGGGCGGTTGCCCCGGCAAGTTTTCCGGCCCAGTTGGAGATGTGGCCCAGCTTGCCGCCGCGTGCCTTGAGCTGCGGTTCGATGCGCTTCTGGTAGGTGATCAAGGCCGCGTCCGCTTCTGGGGTGAGTTGGATGACGGCCGGATCGGTCCACTCCGCCAGGGACAGGGTGAGGTCGACGACCCGGGCGGTGTAGGTGGCGGCCGTCTCCTCCGGGACCGGGTCGGTGATGATCTCGCGGTCGCCGACCGTGGACACCGGCAGGGAGTACAGGAAGCGGGCTAGCAATCCGCGTCCCTCGAACCCCTTCACCTTCCCGATGTCCCTCAGTACGTCCGGCTGTACGGCGAGGCCGATCGTGAGGGCGGGGGCGTCGATGTACTCCCGGCGGGTCTGCCGGTTCACCCTCAGCCGGTCCCCGGCATGCCCCTTCAGGAAGACTTCCATGTTGGGGGCCCCGGAGTAGCGGCCGGCGATGATGTCGAAGATGCCGCCCTCGGCGCTCATCACGGACAGTCGGCCGCCCTGTTCGGCCATGAGCGAGGTGACCGTCTCGGGGGTGGAGTCGTCCGCCAAGAGCACCGGTTCGGCGGGGACGGTGAGTGTGTCGGCCGTCTGCGCGAGACCCACGGCGGTGGCCACCATGTCGTCCCGCTTGTCGCCGTCGGCGGACGCGGCCTTGGCGGCGGCCTTGTCTGCCGCTTCCTTGGCCAGCCTCGCCGTCAGCTCCGCTTCCACGATCACGGGCTTCATCGCCGTCTTGAGCTGTTTCTCCGCCTCGTACAGGGGGTTGGTCAGCAGCGCGAAGACAGCGGACTTGCGGTTGGCGGGCGGGAGCGCCACCACCGTGTAGAGGTTGGTGGGCTCGCGCCAGTTGCCGCGTACGTGGACCACCGACCGGCCGCCAGCCGCCGTGGCGAGCACGGCGAGGGCGACCGATCCGGCGAGGTCCACCGGGGTCTGCGTCTCTTCCGCGACGGCCGCCACGAACTCTCCCAACCATGTGGGGAGGACGTGAACGGGGAACGCGGGTCGCTCACGGCGGCCGGTGAGGGGAATGGGGTCTTCCCACACGTCCGGTGCCGTGTCGTCCTCGCCGGGCGGGTCTTCCAGGGTGGGCAGTCCGGCCCACAGGTCGGGGCTGTCCACAGGCTGTGGGGTCATGAGGCGGCCCTCCCTTCGGTGGTGGTGGCGTGGGGGCAGATGCCGACGATGACGCGGGCGGTCAGCTTGATGACGGCGGCGCGACCCCGTGCGCGTTCATGGTGCCCACAGGCGCAGAGCCAGTCCGCAACCGGTACGCCGTCGCACTGGATATGAAGCCCCGGGGTGATTCCGATGACGGTGACCGTCTGCGGGTCAGAACCAACGGCAGAAAGGACGCCCTTGCGGGCGACGCCCTTCGGTTCGCCCACGGTCGGCCGTAGTGCGCTCTGTACGGCGCCCTGAGGGCTGGTTGCAAGGCTTCGAGATGGTTTGGTCATGCCGCACGCCCCTCGGCCGCCTGGAGGCCGTTGGCGACCGCGCGGCGCGCGTAGGTCTCGGGGACGCCCACGGCGACGGCGGCAGCCACGACCGCGTCCCCGAGCACGGCCAGTCCGCACGGTCCCGGACATGAAGTGTGTTGGGCGGCGAGGAACCGGGCGACGCCGAACGCCTGTGATCCGGCGCCGGATTCGGGACGGGCCCGTACAAGGGCGAGGCCGCGTTCCAGGCCGGTGCGGACGTAGCGCTCGGTGTGTCGGCATCCGGTGGCCACCTGCCGCGACCACGTGGCGCGGGCGGGAAGGGAAGATGCCACCTCCCCCGGGGCGGGGGTGGTGTCTTCCTTCACCAGCAGGGCGCGCACGGCCGCCGGTAGGACGGCCATACGGCCGGTGCCGGGCCCGAGCCAACGGGAGTACTGCATGAGCGACTTGACGTCGACACCGGGCCGGACCGCGTTCGCGGACGGCATGGCGCCCCGGTAGAGCCAGTGTTCACCGCGCGTCGTCTGCACGACGCGGGTTGCGGGCAGGGTCTCGCGGGCCCAGGCGACGGCCACCTCGTCGTCCAGGTCGACGACCGTGAGTCCGGCGCCGCCGGGGTGGTAGGCGACCGTCACAGCCTCCCGCCATACCGGCGCCCACGGGGGCGAGGTGAGGACGTGTGGGTCGGTGGTCGCGGCGGCCCACGCGTGGCACGGCGCCGGGCACCGGCAGGGCCCCGGCGTCTTCATGTTCGGCCGGCCGCCGCACCGGGGCGGGGTGCCCGTGCAAGTTCGGCAGTTGCCGAACGGCACCTTGCCCGCCCGTAGGGGCAGGACCGGGACGCCGGCCGCAGCGAGGGCGAGGGCGACCCGCAGAGCTTTGGGAGCCGCGTTCGTGTCGGGCAGGACTCGCCCCGTTCGGATGGCAGGGGCCAAGGGGCCCTCGCCGGAGACGCGCGCTTGGGTCATGCTGTAGGTCTCCTGTTCTGCTACGTCGGGATAGGGAGACCGTGGGCGGCGGGTTGTCCTTGTCCGGGAGCCGCCGCCCACGGGCGTAGCTAGAAGGGCGGTTCGTCGCTGTAGCCGCCGGGGCCCCACGGGTCGCGGCCGTTGTTACGGCGCCGCAGCCACCGGGGCCGGTGCGGGAGCGGCAGCAGGACGATGCGCCATTCCGTCCAGCAGGGGCAGGGCTCCCAATCGGTGCCCTCGTACTCGCCGTCGTAGTGGTTGCCGTAGTCGTGCGGGATGCCGCCTACGCCGTCGCAGTCCCGGCAGTCGGGGCGGGGGGTGTCGGTGAGGATCAGGGCGTTGCGTGGCAGCGCGGTGCGCTGGATACGCAGTCGGATCACGGGTGTTGGCTCCTGTCAGCCGTAGAACTTGTTGCGCTTGATGACGGCCTTGCGGATGTGGAAGGTGTGGCCGCTCTTGGCCTCGCTGGGCTTGAAGATCTGGACGGCGACGTATCCGCCGAAGAGGACGGCGACGAGGGTGATGAGCTGGGTGACGAACGCCGTCAGTGCGGTGATGAACGTGGTGAGCATCAGGAGTCCGCCGCACACGGCGAGGAACCCGATGCCGCCGAGCGCGACGTTGACGGCCGCGCGGGAGACGGGCGGCTTGGCCGTTGCCGGTTCGGCCTTGGCGGGCTCGATGGCGTAGCCGGTGACGACCCGCCCGTCCGGGAGGACGACGGAGGCGACGGTCGGCACGCCGTGCGGCTGGACGGGGGCGAGGGGCGCCACGTACGGCGTCGCGGTGGGGGTGATGGGGGTGGGGTGGTGGACGTCCGGGGCCCGTACGGCGGGCGGGTGGTGGCCGTTGTCGGGGTACATGTGGAATCCCTTCCGGTGCTGGGTTGGGGAGGCAGGGGCACCCCCTGTCGGGAGGCTTCTGGAGGGGTTCTTGGGGGGTGACCTGGGGTGCCTCCCCGCCTCCCCGAAACGGTGTTTTCGCTGATCAAGCTGGGGGAGGCGCCGTGGGGAGGCGGTTGGGGAGTTCTCCCCGCCTCCCCACGACGGGATGGTGTTCCTCCCCGCGTTCAGGACGCGGAAGCGGAACCGTCGGTGTCGCGGTCGGCGAGGGCGCGGGCGACGTCGTCTCGGCGGACGACCATGCGGCCGTGGGACTTGTACGGCTCCACCCCGTCGGCCTCCAGCACGCGCTTGAGGTCGGTGAACGACCAGCCGCCGTAGGCGTCCTCGTCGAGGATGGAGAGCCGCTTGAGGATGTCCTGGGTGTAGGCGCGCTCCCCGGTGCCGATCACGTCGAGGATGTCGGCGAGCGGGTCACGGTCCTCGGCGCGGTCGACGGCGTGCAGGGTGGTGACGCCGTCGCGCAGCGCCTTGGCACGCTCGGCGATCTCGGCGGCGGGTTCGTCGTCGATGAAGTGCGTGCGCACCGTGATGGACGACTGGCCCTTGGGCATCTCGATGCCGTCGGAGGCGACGACCAGGGTGCCCTTGTCCAGACCCTGACGCAGCAGGTGCGGGGCGGCGCCGTCGTCGACGGCCTTGTCCCCCAGCGCCATGCGCGACTGCGACTCGGTGCCCAGCACGAGGGACGCGCGAGTGTGGGCGCCCTCGCGCACGAGCTTGGGAAGGTTCTGGTCGGTGGGGTCCTGGGTGCCCTGCCACATCAGCACGTCGACCGCACGCCCCTGATTGTGGATCTTACGGACGGCCATGAAGTAGCGGCTGGTGGCCTTGGAGCCGCCGTAGGGCCGCTTCTGGTCGTCGACGGCCGGGCACATGAACGCCACCTGCGCCTCGTCCACCAGCACGATCAGCGGCGGGAACACCGCGTTCGGGTCGGTCAGCCGCTCCTCGGTGCGGCGGTTCATCTCGTCCACGGCCGCCTCCACCATCTCGGTGACCTGGACGACATGGTCGTCCGTCGGGCCCTGGATCAGGACGTCGGCGATCCCCTCAAACATGGCCCAGTCACCGACGCCCTTGAGGTCGCCAAGCCAGAACTGAACCGACTTGTCCAGCGCCAGCCACAGCGCGAGCGCGCGCAGGGAGGCGGTCTTGCCCTGGTTCGACCGCCCGGTGACGAGCAGGTGCCGCTGGTACACGCTCAGCTCGGCGGCGTCACCGCGCAGGTCCTGCCCCCACGGGGCGCGGCCGGTCTTGTAGTTCGCGGTCATCGTCTCGTCGGTGACCAGCGGAGACGGGCCGATCGGCTCGTCCAGCGCCCCCGAGTCCGCGATCCACAGCCGCACCGTGCGGGCGGCGGCGGGGATGGTGATGAAGACTTCGTGCTCGTGCCGGGTGAGGTTCTCGGCGAGCTTGCGGCGCCGCTTCTGCACCTCGTCCGTGGCCACCCCGGAGGGCAGGGTGACGTCGACTTCCACGCCGCATCCGGCGATGGTGATCGGCGACAGCATGGAGGCGCCGGCGTCACCCATCTCCTTGATGGCGTTCTTCAACGGAGTGATGCCGAGGTCGCGCAGGGCCTTGACCACGATGGACGGGGTGATCGGCTCGCCCTCGCTGGAGCGAACGTTCGTGGGAAGTGCCCACGCGGGTGCGGCCTGCTGGTGGCGGCCGACCGTCCACAGCGCGAGCAGGGCGAGGAAGGGGCCGATGGAGATGAGCGGGCCCCACACGACCTGAACGATGCGGATGAGCAGGGCGATGAAGTCGATGGTGGCCGACAGCGGGGTGATGACGTCCTTCACGTCGCCGTTGCTGATGGCCAGCACCACACCGAGACCGACGAGGGTCCCGATGCTCATGCCCACGCCGACGGCCGCACCCTTGGCGGCCTCCACCGGGGAGTGGAGCAGGTCCATGCGGCGGTGGTGGCGGGCGGCGCGGAAGCGCTGCAACCGCTCCTCCCACTCCTCGGCCGCTTCCAGGTTCCCCGCGGCTTCGGCGGTGCGGATCATGCGCTCGTAGCGGGACCCGGTACGGCCGTCCCACGTGCGGCGGGCCACGATCCGCGCCCCGCCGGCGACGTAGGCGCCGTGGCGGACGACCACGCGCCCGGTGTTCTTGGTGCGCTCATCGGTGGCCACCCGCTTCACCGCGCGGCCGGAGCGCACCCACAGCGGCACCGGCCGAGCCGGGGCGGGCTCGGGGACGACGGTCAGCACCGTCGGCGCCGTCTCGTCGACGGTCGCCGGGGGGTTGGTGGTCTTGTGGAGGTGAACGACGTTCTCAGACATGCTGGAACTGCTCCTGACTGCCCCTTCGAGGGGCGGGAGTTGAGGGAGAGATGCCGGGGTGGCCGTGTCCGTGGAAAGAGGCGGTCACCCCGGCATGTGGCTGGTCAGAACCAGCGGGAAGCCTTCTTGGCGGCCTTGGCGCGGGCGGCCTCGGTGATCAGGCGCTGACGCTCGCCGTGCAGGGCCATCAGCTCGGCGTTCAGCCGCGTCTCGGCGGCGGTGCCGATGGAGTCCATGCGGTTCTCCGCGCCGGTCGTGCTACGGCCCTTGTGGACGCTGCGGGCCCCGCCAGCCAGGGCGCGGGTCATCGCGAGGCGTTCACGGCTGGTCAGCGGCCACCACTCGCCCCGGCGGACCGCTTCCAGCTTCTTCGTGGTCCGCTGGATCTCGCGGTCAAGGCGGCGGATGTCGGAGTTGCCCATGGTCAGTGGCTCCCTTCGGACCCGTTCGGGTCGGGATGGGCGCACGGCACGCAGGTGCCGAGCGAGGTGGGAAGGCAGTAGCTGTAGGTGATCCGGCACTTCGGGCAGGTGCGGCGGGCGTGCATCGCCAGGGCGAGGGCGCCCCACTTGCGCGAGGTCATCGGCCGTACCGGCTTGGCGAGGTCGATGCGGTAGAGGTAGGCGACCAGCGGGGGGCGGCGGTGGCGTCCGCGCATGACCTGCGCGGCCACCGGCTGACCACCCGGACGAAGCCCCAGCGCCCGCAACCCGCGCCGGGTGGCGTAGCCGTCCGGCGCGTAGTTCCACGGGTAGGTCGGGATGCCGTAGCGGTCGCCGGTCGGGTCGAAGAACGCGGCACGGGCCACCATCAGGCGGCCTTGGCCGCGCGCTCAGCGAGGATCGTGTCTCGCAGTGTGCGGGCGTTCGCCGGGGACGTGCGGATCTCACGGCGGATGCCCTCGGCGGTCACCTTGGCGTCCGGCCAATCGGCCGTCGCCGTCCGTGCTGCGGCCAGGAGTTGAGCCCCCGTTCGGCGCGGCCGTGCCGATCGAGCCGAGTCGGGAACGCGACCGGTTGCCCGGCGGGTCGGGGTCGACTCGGCGGCCACCGTCCGCTTCTCGATCGAGGTGACCGGCGCCCGGTCGACCGCCGGGGCGATGACCGGTACGGGCTTGAGGGGGAGGGTCGATTTCGTGAAGTCGACCGCCACCGGATCGGGCACCCGCACCACCGTCGCCGTGCTCGGCTCTGAAGTCGATTCCGGCAGGTCAGCCGTAGACCATTTCCTCACGGCTTCGGTGGATTCCTCCGCATTCGCGGCCGGGGCGGGAATCGGGGCGGCGCGGTGGTGCAGCACCTTGGCGACCAGATCGGAACCGAAGTAGATCGACCCGACAGGAAGCGACGTCGCCAGCAGTACGAGCGCGTAGTTCGCCGCGTCCCAGTCGGCCAGTCGACCCCAGTCGACCGACGCGCCGTGCAGTTCCGGCACGAGCCCGTGCACGTAGTTGAGGACCAACGAGGCGAGGGTATAGGTGCCCAGCACCCGCAACGCGAACTTACGGTCGTCGTCGACCAGCACCAGCGCCGCGACCAACGCGAGCGCCATCAGACCGTCGACCACGAACGGGTACAGCGTCGCGGCCGTGGCGTCCGCGCCGATCGCGCTCGCCACGTCCCGCAGCGCGTTCCAGGACACCCGGAACGCCATGCCGACCACCGCGACCAGCGCCAGAACCAGCGCCGCCTTGCCCTTGCGGTTGAGGTTCATCGCGCACCGCCCCGCAGGCGCCGCAGACGGCGGCCGTGCAGCAGCCACCCGGCGACCTGAACGGCGCCGCCGCCCGCGACCACGGCCTTCCACACGTGCTCGTGCGTCACGGCCGCGCCGACGGTGGCGGCCAGCATGACCAGCCCACCCAGCACGATCAGCAGCAGGGCGAGGCCCTGGGGAGTCGGGTTGGCACTCATGCCGCACCCCCCACCACAGCGATCACCACGGCGAGCACGAGCAGGGCCCCGCCGGCGCAGGTGAGGTCGATGGCGCGTCGCAGACCCGTGAACTTGGCGACCGCCAGCCGGGACAGGCCCGCGATGTCCGCGCTGCGGTCGACCTCGGCGAGCGTGGCGGTGATCTCCTCAGCGGTGAGCGTCGCCCACAGCGGGAAACCGTGTCGGCCCCGCAGGTTCGGCCGCACCGACCGCAGCAGCAGACCAGCCGCCACGGCCAGCAGCACCATCCCGACCCCGCCCACGATGTACGCGGGCAGGTTGAGCGGGGTGTCCTTGGCGACCGTCCACGCACCGGCCAGCACCGCGCCGATGAACGCCAGCAGCAGACCGGTCTTCGTGTCGGTCCGCGCGATCTCCGCCTTCACCTCAGCGTGCGCGGCCGTCAGGTTCTGGTCGACGGCGCTCATGCCGCTTCCCCCGTTCCCGACCGGTGGCCACGAACGGAGCGCAGGAACGGCACCGTACGGGTCAGCGCGTCGGCGTACAACGCGTCCCAACCGGCGATCTCGTCACCGGTCTCGCCCATCGCGACTAGGTCGGCGAGGACGTCACGGGCCGCGTCCTCGCGGGCCGCGCGCTCGTCGTCCGTCTCGAACTCCAGCGGGCCCCGGAACAGGTCGACGTCGATACCGAGCGCCAGTTCCGCGAACTCCGAATCGCCGAACGCCTCCTGTCCGGCGACGAAAATGCGCATACGCATGGTGGATCTCTCCTCTGACTACGTCGGGATAGGGAGACCGGAGGTGGCGCGTTGTCCTTGTCCGGGAGTGCGCCGCACCGGTGATCAGGGCCAGCACCGCTGATAGCGGCGGGCCAGTGCCCCGGGCGGAATCTGATTCCGCGCCCTCGCGGCTGGTTGCCGGGGCTGTCGAAGTGGATTCGAGGACTTCACCAGGCGCCGTCGCCACGGCCACCCGGTCCCGACCCTCGAACTGTCGGGGCGCCCTGTTCGCACTGCTCGGCGCCAGCAGACCGACCGGCAACCGGGGGCGCGATCAGGCTCCGACACCGGTAGCGGTCGACGACGGTCATCACCCGGCCGCCACGGGGACGGGGCCAAGCCCCGCCAATCTCACAACACGCTGTTGAGTTCTCAAGCCACATACGTTCGCTTTGTACTCACCCCTTCGGGGCTTTCCTCCGGACGCTTTTGTGCAGGTCAAGCCACTAGAACGAGCTTCCCTCCAGCTTGCTTAGGGGGGGTTGCCGTCTCGCTTGATAGGTACGGTAGGCAAACGGGAAGCTGCGCGCAACCCCCTCTGCCGATAGAGTTGATAGCCCCCCTAGGCGAAGGTGGAGAAACGTGCACGACGACATGGAGCGGGTCTCGGGGATCTCGGACCCGGTCGACCGCGCCAAAGCAGCAATCGACCTGATGGCGCGGTATCAGAGCCGGGTCAACGAGTTGTCCCGCATCCGGCGCGAGGCGATCGAAGAGGCACAAGCAGCGGGTATGACTCAGGCCGAAATCGCGACGCGACTTGGAGTCAGCCGGGGGAGAGTGGGCCAGCTTGCGTCTGCGGGTCCTCCGCCGGAGCGGGCGTTCTTCGGCACGGACATGGTCACCGTGTCAGTCGCCGGCATGTATGAGGCGGGCAAGGGGCCCGATCAGAACCCCAGTGAAGTGATCACCCGCGAGGACCTCAACAACTTCGAGCATCTGCGCAAGCTGGTGGTGGGCATGAAGCTCGACGCGCAGTACGAGGTGATCCCACCGACCGGCATCGTCAACCTCAACCGGGACAACCACGTGGTCATCTGCGGCCCCCGCCGCTCCCCGATCGTGGCGCAAGTGCTCGAAGGTGACGACAGTCTTCGGTTTGCGAAGGACACCGCATGGCACTTGGTGGACCAGGTGGCCGGAAAGGTGTACCGGTCCCCCTTCGACGAAGACGGGTCGGCCGGCGACGTCGGCTACCTGGGGCGGCTCCCCCGCCTAGACGGCAAGGGGACGTTCCTCTACATCGCCGGCGTCCATGCCATCGGAGCGAGCGGAGTCGTTCACTTCCTCGAAAACAACCTGGCAGAGATTTACCGAGAGATCCGCACGCGGCGCTTCTCCACCCTCATTTCGTGCCGTTACGACCCGGAGACGCTCGAAGTGTTGGAGAGTCGACGCGTCACCCCGCTGTACCGACACGAAGGTTGAGCATGCGCGTCGCGATCGACACCCAACCCGGTGGAGCGGGCCCCAACGAGGATTGGGCGGCGGGTACACCGACTCTCGCCGTTGTACTGGACGGACTCAGCACGGCGGGGCTGGACACCGGCTGCCGCCACGGCGTGCCCTGGTACGTGGCGCATCTCGGCAGTCAGCTCGTTGCGGGGCTGGCGGACCCGGGCACCCCCCTGACAACCGGCTTGGCGGGTGCCCTCGAACGGGTGGCGGCGCTGCATCCTGAATGCGATCTCGGCAACCCCGGAACGCCGTCGGCTACGGTGGCGATCCTCCGGGAGCGTCAGGGTTTCCTTGACCACCTGGTCTTGGCGGACTCACCCATCGTGCTTCAAGGGGCCCAGGACTTCACGGTGCTCACTGACCTGCGGGTGGACGACGTACTTCCCGAGCTACGGGCGGAAGTCGAGCGGTACGAGACAGATACAGCGGAGCACCGGGAAGCGCTCCGCCGACTCGTCACCGAGCAGCGACAAACCCGGAACACTCCAACCGGCTATTGGGTGGCCGCTTCCGACGCGGAAGCGGCGGCACACGCTGTTGTCGGCAGTACCCCGACCGAGGACGTACGCGCCGCCGCTGTTCTCTCCGACGGTGTGTCGCGTCTGGTCACGGAGTACGGCATGGCCACCTGGTCGGAAGTGTTCACCACGCTTCGCAGCGGCGGACCACACGAGCTGATCGCCACCGTCCGAAAGGTCGAGGCCACCGACCCGACCGGGCGACGGTGGCCTCGTTACAAGTCCGGCGACGATGCCTCGGTTGTCTTCTGTCAGTGGCGATAGGCGCGAGCTAGTAGTTGATCACGGATGATCTACTTCGCTGAGCGGTTGCCTTCATTCCAAATGTAGAGACCGGTGGTGTTCGAGCCGTACCAACTCGTCGGCCCGACCTCAGCCGTGAGAGACGGGTAGTCGCTGATGGCCTTCCAAACCTCGGCAAGTTCTACCTGGCCGTACGGCTGGTTGAAAATCAGAGCAGGCCTGCCAGTTGTCCGGGAGAGCCACATGGTCGTGTGGTCGTAGAACCCTGGCTTGCCAAGGCACTCCCTCTTGGCGCAGCGTCCCTTGTCGAGCCAGTGAAGCCCGGACGAACACACCGTGTTGCCGCTCTTGAGGTCGTGCTGGTCCGCCCAGTCCAGCAGGTCCGCGCGCATTCGGACATAGATGTTCGGGCCGTAGGGCCAGTCCACGCCATCGGCGTCACGGGTGAGCACGCCCCGGGCTCGGTCGTCCAGAGAGCTGATCAGTTCCTTCTGGTCAGTGCTCTGGCAAGACCAGCACCACCACTTCGATTCACCGATCCCGGAGCCGAAGAACAGCCCCCGCCGTGACCGTCCGCATCCCTCGCAGTCATACATACTCGCGCTTCCTTCGCTTCTCATCGGGCCCCGTTAAGTGCCGTGGGGAACGGGTTCAGACGGTCCTCGCCCTCCAGGGGAGGACCGCAGAACCACCCGGATCACCAGGCATGACCTAGGGTTGTACCTCAACTACCCCCAGTCATGTGCCCATCATCGCGCGGGGCGCGCTTCGGCGGGCCCAAAACCACAGAGCTCACCGCGCCGCCCGTTGTCCTGGTCTTTGTCCAGTGCGCCGACGGCCACCACCGTTCACCGCAGTACCCCCACCCGCTCTGACCTGCCGCGTGAACCCCTACGAACGTCCCCGGACGGCCATGCGGACAGTTGGAAAGCGTGTTGGGGGCAACCCCTCACGAGTTCGAATCTCGTATCCTCCGCCAGTGCCTCACCGGGCACGATGTCGAAGGGCCCCACCGTTCGCGGTGGGGCCCTTCGACGTTGTCCGTCTCAGTTTCCGTCTCAGTTCGTTTCCGGGAGCTCCCAGAGCGCGTCGCCGACTTGCTGCGCGACCTTGCGGAGCATGGTCCCCGTCACGTGCATGTACCGGGCGCGCATCCGGGCCGCTCCCCCAGGCTCCCAACCCATGATCGAGTCGATCACGACGTCAGGGACGCCGAGGATCAGGAGAACAGTCGCGGCGGTGTGGCGAGCGTCATGGAGTCGGCCGTCTCGTACGCCAGCGTCCCGGAGAAGCCGCTTCCAGACGTGGAAGTCGGTGTTCGGGCTCAGCGGCCCACCGACCGGTGAGGCGAAGACGTATCCCTTGCCCTCCCAGTCCGCACCGGCCGCGATCCGCTCCCGCTCCTGGGCTTCCTGGTGCTGGCGGAGAATCTTGATCAGCGGATCGGGCAGGCCGATGGTTCGCCGTCCCGCTCGGGACTTGGTGGACTTGTGCTCGCGCCGGGTCTGCTCACGCTTGGGGCAGTAGCCCGCCTTCCGGCCGCACGGGTGGGCACCGCAGCCGTGCGCGTACTTCGGGCGCAGCCGGTTCTTACGGATGCGGACGTACCCGGCGGCGAGGTCGACGTCTTCCCAGTGCAGCCCCAGCGCCTCACCCTGCCGGAGGCCGAGAGCCAGGGCGACGACCCAACGCGCGCTGTTGCGGAGCTTGGCCGCCTCGACGAGGAGGCTCTGAACCTCTTCGATCGTGTACGGCTCGATGTCCTCCTCTTCGAGGCGGGGAGCCTTGGCGATCTCCGCCGCGTTCGTGGCGACGTGCCCGCGTCGGACGGCCTCACCGAGGGCGACCCGGATCGTCCGGTGGGCATGGTGGGCGGTGCCGGCGGAGCTCCCGGACTCCTGCATCTTCCGGTAGAAGCGCTCCAGGTGCTCGGGCTCCAACTTGGCGAGCTTGTGAGCGCCCAGGCCGGGCACCAGGTGGACGCGTACGTCAACCTCGTACCCGTCGTACGTGTTCTCGGAGACGTACGGCTTGGCGATGTTCTCGACCCAGTGCTCTAGCCAGGCTTGGAGCGTCCAGCTCTGCCCCGGCTTCCTGAGCTTCTTGTCGTCCCGCGCTCGCTCCATCTCGCGAACAGCCTTGGTCACTTCGGCCTTGGTCTTGCGCTCGATGTGACGGCGGTCCGGCTTGCCGTCGTCGCGGACACCGACCGTCACACGGCCATGCCACTTGCCGTCCTTGCCGAGGTAGATGGTCGAGGCCCCGTTGGGCTGGCGGGTGCGCTTCTTCTCTGCCATGCCATCCCCCTCAGGCCGCTTCGGCGGGTCGGTGACGCAGCTTGGCCACGTAGGCGGGTACGGCGTCGGCGGGAACGCGGCGGAGCCGTCCGACCATGACGGACTCGATCTCTCCAGCGAGGACGAGCCGGAAGCACGTCGTGCGGCCGATGCGGAGTCGCCGGGCCGCTTCTTCCACGGTGAGGAGAGCCAAGGACGGGTCGAAGGGATCAGGCCTGAGGGTGGTGACGTGGGACTCAGCCATGGGTGGGCTCTCCTTCCGTTGCGAGGGCAGGTTCGAGGGATGCGGCAAGCCAGGCTTCGGTGTCGGACAGGCCGGTTCCGGCGAAGACCCAGTGCGCGAGGACGTACGTCGTGGCTGTCTCGTGTTCTGTTGGCGGGGCGTGGTGTTGGGCGCGGCGCCATTGGGCGCGGGCGTCGCGGAGGGCGCCGAGGGTGGTGGAGTAGCGGCGGGATTTGGTGGAGAAGTGGCCGCGGAAGCCGAGCATGTGGGCCCAGGCGCGCAGGCGGAGGTGTTCGAGGTCTTTGCGGGCGCCGAGGGTCCAGGCGGTTCGGATGAGGCGGCGGGCGTGGTCGCTGATGTCGAGCTGGGCGAGTTCGGCGGCGAACTTCAGTGGCCGGTCGAGCGCTCCCGTGGCGGTTTCGGCGCCCTTGGTTGCGTACTTGGCGATGTACGCGGCGACCGCGCGTTCGGTCAGCTCCTGGCCGTCGTTGAAGTCGGCGGATCGGATGGTGCGGACGTCGAGTTGGCGGCCGAAGGCGAAGGTGTGGGTGCGTCCGTCAATGGCCGGACCGTCCACGCGGACCTTGGCCGCTGCTGTCTCGATGGCGTCCGTGAGGAGTTCGGCGGTGGCCCAGGCCGGGGGTGGGGTGTCGCCGCCGGTGGGGCCGTCGATGCGGATCACGGCGTGGAAGTGGACGGCGCCGCGCTTTTGGTACTCGGCGACCTTGGCGAAGGAGACGCGGGCGTGGTCGCGGAAGCGGCGTTGTGACAGGCCCGCGCGCTTGGCGACCTCCCGGCGCAGGTAGGTGGAGAAGCGTCGCCAGAGCGGACCGGCGTGCGCGTTCCAGAGAACGGCCGCTTCGTAGTCGTAGGTGTCCGGGTCGAGCGCGGTGCCGAGTTCGGCGGCGTCCTGGTCGTGGCGGGTGCCGCAGCGGCAGGGGCGCCCGCTGGAGGGGCGGTTGTGGACCGGGCCGAAGCTCGGTGCGGTGAAGGTGGCGAAGACGCGGGGGTGGGTGGCGACGTGTTCAGGGACGCCCTTGCCGCCGCGCAGACCGGAGGTGATCAGGTGGAAGGTGTCGCGCCGGTAGACCTCGGCGCAGGCCGCGCAGCGGGTGGTGCGGCGGTTGTTGCAGCGGACGAGGAGTTGGCCGGCCGGGAGGTCGGTGGAGTCGAGGTGGTGGAGCACGCGGCCGATCTCGCCGGTCGTGGTGTCGACGTCGTGCTCGGTGCGGTGGCCGTCGAGGCGGATCGGGTGGGCGCAGCCGCCGAGTCCGGAGAGTTGGCGGAGGACACCGGGCAGGGTGCCGTGCTCCGCGAGCTTCGCGAGTTCCGGGAGCGGGGGCGGTGTGGTGCGGGTGAAGATGGCGATTCTCCTTCTGACTGGCTCGGTCAGGAGTGATGGCCCCGGGGCGGCGGATGCTTGGTCGTGTGCGCCGCCCCGGGTGCCGTGCGCGTTCAGCGCCGGTTCTGCTCGCGGATAAGGGAGCGCAGGACCACGGCCGCGATGGCGACGGAGACGGCCGAGACGGCGACGGCGGCCAGGAGCGCGGTAAGGACGACACCGCCCACGACCACGGCCGCCACGACCCCAGGACTGATCGAGACCGCCGGGAGCGAGCGCCGTACGGGCGCCGGATCGGCCGGGGTGTGGGTGTGTGCGGGCGGCGGGGTGGGGCTGTCCGGGTACTTGGGCAGGAACACGGTCGGACCCTCCTTATCTACTCGTCTAGGCGTGTGAGCCGTTTATGACGTCCACGCCGGAGCGGGTGCCGGACTCGATGGCGGGGGCGAGGAAGGTCTGCGAGAGGTAGAAGCCGAGGAGGGCGATCAGTACGACGACCCAGGTGCGGACGCCGAGGAACTTGACCGCGCCCCAGGCGAAGAAGCCGAGGACGACGACGAGCGGCAGGCTGACAGTCACGGTGTACGGGGTCCCTTCGGAGGATCAGCGGACGGGGCAGCGGTGGGTGCGGGCGGCCAGCTCGGCGGCGGCGCGGCTGTCGTAGTCGGCGGAGAAGCCGCAGCGCGGAGCCGTGCAGGCGGCGGTGTGCTTCTCACGGCCCCGGCCGTCGTAAGACGTGGCGACCTGGACCGGGCCGATACGGGTGACGTTGCGGAAGCGGCGGGACATCAGAGGTCGTCCTCTCCGGTGAAGTCGTGGGCGTGGTCGGTGAGCCACTGCTCGATCTCTCGGTGTTCGTTGGGGGTGGCCCGCTTGATTGCGGCTTCGGCGAGGGCCACGGCGTCGACGAGCCGGTTGTCGCGGGTCAGCTCGGCGGAGCGCTCCAGGGCCGACTGGATAAAGCGGCGCATGGTGTTGGTCTCCTCGTCTGTCAGGTGAGGTGGGCGGCGATGGCTTCGGCCATGGGCGCGGGGACGCCGAGGCGGGCGCGGAGCGTCGTGGTGTCGATCGGTGCTCCGGTGCGGGTGTGGTGCTCGGCGGCGACTTTGCGGGCGTGTTCGACGAGGGCGGCCGGGACGGGTACGGCGGGCCGCTCGGGCGGCGGTGGCTCGATGGCCGGTGGTGTCGGCGGCGGTTCCTCGGGGTCGAGTTCGGGCGCGTGCTCCTGGTCCCCGGTGTCGTCCTTGTCCTCGGGGCCCTTGTGGTCTTCGTCGGTTGTTGCGGGGGTGGTGTGGGCGAGGAGGGTTCCGCCGAGGAAGGCGACGGCGGGCCAGCCCGCGACGAGGATGCGCAGCCAGGCCGGGACGTTGTCGAGGTCGAGGAGGCCGGCGGTGGCGACGTTCGCTCCGAGGGAGGCGGCGAGGGCGATGACGAACCAGCACCACCCGGCCGCTTTCGCCTCACCGGAGCGCAGTCGGCGCCAGGCGGCGACGAGCAGCAGATCGACCGAGACCGGGTAGGCCCACGCCTTCCACCCGTCCTGTCCGGCCGCCGAGGCGATGTCGTGCAGGTGGGCGAAGGACAGCGCGGCGGCGATGAGCGCCTGGACGAGCACCGCGTCGACACGGGCCAGTTGGGCGCGCATGGTGCGGCTCCTTCCGGATGCAGGCATGGCAGGGGTAGGGAGTTGGCGCGAGACGGTCACGCCGACCGGAATGGGAGTGAGGCTCAGTCGGTCACCGGGCGCGGCTGTACCGCCGGGGCCGGGGACTCGACGGGCCGTACAGGCACGTAAGGCTGGAACGGCTTGAGCGCGGGCAGGTCGGGGACCAGGTGGGCCGCCTCCCGGCAGATCCCCGCAGCGTCGCCGAGGGACAGGTACGGGGTGCGGATGCGGGACCAGCCGCCGGAGGTGTCACCGGCCACGGCCAGGCCCGGCAGCTCGGGAGCGATGGCGCAGGCGGCGAAGACCGCTTCGGGGGCGATGTCGCCGAGCGCCATCTTCGCGGAGGCTTCGTCGTTGACGCGGTGGCAGACCCGCCCGGTGAGCTGGGCCCGGAGCATGGTGGCGCCCTTGCCCAGCTCGGCGCCGAAGCGCTGCCCGCAGACCTCCAGGTAGATCCCGGCGGCGCGGCCGAGCTGGGCGAGCCGGATGAGCTGAGTGACCATCTCGTCCCGCCGTTCCTCGTCCTTCTTCGTGGCGACGAGGAAGAGTTCGGCCACCTCGTCGACGAACAGCACGACCGGTACCGGGCGTTCGCTCTCGGGCAGGCCCCAGATGTCGGAGGTGATCTCCTCGTCGGGGGTGTCCGGGGCGATGCCCTGCCGGGCCTTGATCAGGTCGTAGCGGTCCTCCATTTCCTTGACGAGCACGGGCAGCAGCTCGGCTGCCTGCTCGGGGTCGGTGGCGAGGGCGGAGAGCCGGGAGGCGAACGGCGCCAGCTCCACACCCCGCTTGCAGTCGATGCCGACGAGCGCGACGGCTTGCCGGGCGAGGCCGGTGATCAGGTGGCGCAGGTACATGGACTTCCCCGACAGCGTTGCGCCGAGGGTGAGCTGATGGGGAATGGTGCGGTAGTCGCGGACGAACGGGGTCGCGTCCTCCCGCAGTGCCACGGGCACCTTGAGGAACTCGGCGGCGGTCTTGCGGGGCATCCGCACGTTGCGCAGCACGTCGAAGCCGACGAGCCGCAGTTCGACCACGCCCGGCTTGACCGTCGTCACGTACACGGCGTGCACGCCCCACGCGTGCCGCAGCCGCTCGGCCGAGGCCGCGACGTCGGCCGGTTCCTGGCCGGGAGCGAGCCGGAGGCGAAGCCGCAGCCCGGTCGAGCTGGGCCGGATGATGCCCCGGCGCGGCGGTACCGGCCGGACCTCCCGGCGGGTCGTGGCCTTGACGGCGAGGACCCGCAGCCGGGACGGCGCCACGGTCAGCCCGCATGCCTCCATGACCGAGCCGTACGTCCCGAGGAGTCGGGCGGTGGATATCGGCAGGCCGACTGTGGGCCAGTACACACGGGGGTGCTTGGCTCGGGCGTAGGCGGCCCCGCCGCCGAGTGCGGCGACAGGACCACCCACCTCCAGAAGTGTCACCAGGTCGCTCATCAGGCGGTGGCCCCCATGGCGGCCGGGAAGGCGGCCGGGGTCACGGCGGCGGCGCGGAAGGCGATGCCGTGACGCTGCTGCCCGTTGAACACCGACTCCCACGGCCGGGCGACCAGCCCCGGCAGCGAGACCGGCGCCCCCAGCGTCAGCCCTTCGGCCACACCGCCCTCAGGCACGGTGACCTTGATCAGGGACGACTCGCCGTCCTCGATGTAGACGACGCCGATCGTCATCAGCGCCTCACCGCTGACGGCGTCCTTGGCGATCTCGCCCGTCTGCCGGTCCCGGACCTTGGGCTCGGGAGCCTCCGTCAGCAGGATCGTCGCGGCCGAGGTCTCAACACGGATGGTACGCAAGGGATCTTCCCCTATCTACTCGTCTATACATGTAGCGTCCGGCGAACCCGATCTCCGGGCTCACGCGAACGACTCTGCCACACCACTTGCCCACTCGTCTATACGAGTATGCCTGTTGGGGTGTACGAGTCGGAGAAGCGGCCCCCGCGCACCACCGCAAACCACCTCATCACGTCGCCGGAAGCTGGTACGACAGCACGTACGCATCGGCCGCCATGACCGTGTCGCAGACCTCAACGGCCCGCCCCTCGGTGTCGAAGGCAGTGCGGATCAGATGAATGACCGGCACACCGGAGGCCAACCGAAGCGTCTTCACCTCGGCAGGCGAGGGCATCCGGGCCCGGATCTCCTCCTCGAAGTGGTCGAGGCGATGGCCCAGCTCCTCCAGCCGTGCGTAGATGCCGCCAGGGCCGGGGTTAGGTTCGGCGATCGGCGTACCGCGCGCGATGTCGAGCGGCAGATACGAGGTGGCGAACTCGACCGGCCGCCCGTCGAGGAGATACCGGCGCCGACGAGCCAGAACCCGCCGCACGGAGCCAAGCCGTGTGGAGACGTCCTGACTGGCCTTTTCCTCCTTCACCTCAAGGCTGTCGACCTGGGGGTGACTGCCGGCGGCGTTCGCTTCGACGATGAAGGCCGCCTTGCCCTGCTCCCGGTGGCGCCGGGCGAACCGGTCGGAGGCGAGCCGCCGCACGGGCGGCCGGGGCCGGACGAAGACACCCTTGCCGTGCTCGGCGTGCACGAGCCCTTCGCCCTGAAGGACGGAGAAGGAGTTTCGGACCGTCATCCGGGATACCCCGTAGTGGTCAACAAGCTCGGCTTCCGAGGGCAGTTTTTCACCCTCCTTGAACCGCCCACGGTCGATGGCCTCGCGCAACTGGTCGGCGATCTGCCGAAAGACCGCACGATCACTCGTGGGATCGAGATCACCGAGGAAGCCGGAAGGAAGAGAGGGCACGTGTACTCCTTTAGATATCTAGACGAGTGGGCGATTGTTGTTGCTACGGTGGAGAGCCTAGCCAGCCGAGAGGGCCGAGGAACGTGAGCACCGACCGTCCACACTCCGTGAGCGTCGCCGGAGTCATCGTCGACGACCAGGGCCGGGCCCTCTTGATCAAGCGCCGCGACAACGGCCACTGGGAACCGCCGGGCGGAGTCCTCGAACGCGAGGAAACCCTTCCCGAGGCCCTCCAGCGCGAAGTGCTCGAAGAGACCGGAATCAAGATCGCGCTTCCCGCGACCCTGACCGGTGTCTACAAGAACATGACGGGCCTGATCGTCTCGCTGGTCTTCCGTTGCGAGGCTGCCGACGGCACGCCGACCACCGGCGACGAGACCCGCGCACTGCGCTGGGCCACCCGCGAAGAAGTCACCGAGCTTGCCGACGAGGCATACGCGATCCGCGTCCTGGACGCATTGGACGCCGCATCCCCGCCGGCCATCCGCGCCCACGACGGCGTGAAACTCGTCTAGCCCGAACCCGCTGCACATGGCGGCCTACCAGCACGAAGGAACTTGTATGCACGAGTATACGAGCACCGCCCGGGTCTGGGGACTCACTTGCCCAGGATTTCCGGAAGAGGTGAGCCGGGCCCGCCGCTGGACCCGCGACATCCTGCGCGGATCACCCCTGGCTGAGGACGCCGAGCTGATCGTGAGCGAGCTCAGCGCGAACGCGATCCTCCACACGGCCAGCGGCCTGGAGACGGGCAGCTTCCACCTGGCCCTCGCCGTATCCCGGCACGTGATCGCCCTGTCAGTGACGGACGGCGGAAGGACCGCCACGGCCCCGAAGGTCGAGCACCAGGACGACGAGGCCGAACACGGCCGGGGCCTGGGCATGGTCACCGCACTCGCCCACCGAGTCGCCATCCACGGCAGCAGGGTCGGCTACACGGTCACCGCGGAGCTCTTCACCGGCACCCGACCGGGAGACCGCCTGTGCTGAAGGACGAGGCCCACCGCGGCTACTGGTGCGAGTGTTGGACCGAGGACCTCAATGGCGAGGGCGGGATGGAGCTGAGGGGGTCGTTCGATGCCTACTCGGCGCCCCAGGCCGACAGATGGGTAGCCGTCGCGCTCCGCACCATCTCACCGGCATTCGACCCAGACGCATCCACCCAGGCATGGGACTGGCTGTACGACGGCCGCATAGAGACCCGCCGAGCCCTGTTGCGCCACGAGCCTTGCACGGTGTCCGTCACCCACAAAAAGACCCGCATCACCTGGACCATCCGACCGGTGATCTTCCTACCGCTCGCGCACCGCGAAGGCAGGCAACTGCCGTCTTGCGCATACGACTTCAAGCCCCGACCGGAACAGCAGACCGACTGAGTTACAACTTTCTCTACGGGTTCAAGGCGGCTCGCTCCGCTCACCGTGCGCGGCCCGGCCCCCGGCCGGGCCTGCGCTCCTGTCTCCGCCCCGCTCCAGCCCGGCCGGCGCCCGTGCCGCGCACACAGCAATCAGCCGCTTAATGCCAGAGAAGAGGTACATCGTGGCTGGGGCGGTCGGCTCCACGGCTTTACGGAGCCACTTTGGCGCGAGCCTCGAAGATCATGGCCCCAACGTCGTGCTTCACCGGGCAGGTCCACAGACTGCCCGACGCGCCGCAAGCTTACGGGGCCATGATCACTCGCGCCAAAGCAGCGCCACCCCAAAGCCGCTCCACCGACCCTCGGCAACCCGGGAGGGCCTGAGACGGCCGTAGGGAACTTCGAGGCACAGCACCTACCGTCCAGGGCAACGAAAGAGAGGCCCTGGCGATGGCCAAGACCTCTCCCGCTCCGTCCGCGACTCCTACGGGGTCACCGTGGCAGCGCGTCCTGTTGTCGGTGCCCCCACGGCATAGAGGGGACTACCGGAAGGTGAGTCGCTAGACCCGGGTCAGTTCTGGTTCCGGATGTAGCGGATGATCATGATGATGAAGCCGGGAAGCCCGACTCCCACCACAACCCCCGTAGTGATCGCCTCGAACATCGAGGCGTTGTCCATGGTCCGACTGCCGATCCCGGCGAGGATTCCAGCGATCATCCCCAAGAGCACGATGATCACCGCCTCGAACTTGCGGATCTTGGACCCGTCGTCCCCATTTCCACCACCGGAGCCGGAACCAGCACCCGAGACCTGGGGGTTGTTGTGCGTCGCACTCATGTGCAACCTTCACCTTCGCTAGCCGCCTGCGAGGTGAGCTGTCGGGTTCGGACTGGCGAAGTGGTCCGGCCGCGTCCCTCACGGGGATGCGACTTCACCCCAAGCCGTACGCAATCTGGCGCTTCATCAGAGTCAGCCACGCAACGGCGCTTACCTTGGGTCCCCCGCTCCTGCCGATCTTGATGTGAGATGTGTGGTCATCCAGTCGGCGGCAGGGCTCGGCGTCCGGCTGGACCGCCTCACCAGGGACGGTGAGGGCTTAGAGAAGACGTTCACTCGGGATCGCCGGAATTTCAAATCTGATCACCACTTTTGTGAACTTACTCACCACCCGCCAATTCAGGCTTGCGGGACAACTGCCCAGTTCAGACCGGCGTGTTGCGCAGCGCCGCGGGTTGACATGCACCCAACACGAGCTGTTGACGGCCTATCAGTGTGACCTACGCCATTGACAGAAATTGATCTTGATGTGGGGGTCGTCCTGACGGTGCGATCGGCTCGGATGCGAGGGAGCGGCTACGGGCGCTGAAGGCGCCCCTGCGGCGGCGCCTGACGGCGCGTGAGCCCGCCTTGGCGGGATGCTCATCCCGGAGCCACAGATGGTGCCCTAAGGGCGTCCAGGAGACCGTGTGGCTTTAAGAGGCCACCAGGGCGACACGTCCGGCACGTCTCGGCGGGAGGCTCGTCAGAGAGTGGCCGGCTGAGCAGACTCGGGACATGACCCAGAACCCAGGCCTAGCGGTCGCTGCTCTGTGGGTAGCCGGTGCCAGCGCAGTAGGCGCCGTGTGCAACATGGTTATCGCGTGGCTCACCTACAGGCGAGTCCGCCCCGAGGTGGACGTCATCGTGGAACGGCACCTGATGAGTCCGGTGAACCCTAAGCCACGGTATGAGCGCGGGTATCTCATCCGTCTCCGGTTGGCGAACCGTGGCGTGACTCCTATGGGTGTCGAGCGTATTGACTTCATCCCCGTCCACGGCCGTTGGTGGGAACGGAAAACCACGCAAAGGAAGGGCCCTGGGGGAGAGTGGTTCACCGAGCCGAAGGTGATCCCGGCTCTCGGTGGTCTGCCCTATCAGCGGGAGCTTCGGCCCAGCGCGCTGATGCACGACGGGGAGAACCCCAGGCGTCTCGTAATCCGGGCCCGGCTCACCAACGGCAAGCATCGGACGGCACGGATCAAGGATCTGTCCGGCCTGGTGATGGAGCTTGGGCCGGAACCCGAACTGGAGCCTGAGCCGTTCGTCCCTCGGTGGCGCAGGGTGCTGGGCCAGCTCAGATCCAGACGTTGAGTCGTCGCCGGTAGGGGGCCGCCGGTCTGGCCGCCCTCACGCGCGTGTGAAGCAGCTTGGGGAGCTGTCGCGGGGGCTGTGCCCAAGGCACTCGAACAACGCCAACAACCAGAGCACGCAGCGCAACGCGGGAGGCCTCTGCCAGGAACCTCGGAACTCCGAACCAAACCGCAGACACGGTTACTGGATTCGGCTTTCCATTTGCGCGCGACTCGGAGGGTAATTGAGCAAGGCCCTTCGAACTTTCCCTATAGGCAACTCGAAGAAAGGTGAATCACCCACGATCCTGAACCGATGCGGCGGTATCACGCCACCCTTCTTCAAAAGTTCACCGAAATCCACCACCTTGCCATCCCGGTGACGCAAGGGATTGGGGGCCAGCTCAATTAGTCCGAACCTAGAAAGCATCAGGTGCGCCTCATAGACATCGCGTGAAATTCCGTAAAGCCATTCTCTGTCTCTCTCACTCAAGTAGACACCTTGCAGGATGTGCGCTTCAGGGAAGCGGGCTGCAAGATGCCTTAAGATCAAGTACATCCTGATTTCGGCATCAGTGAGCACGTAAACCCAACCATTGGTGAAGAACTGTACAGGAAGGTTGACTACAGTTCGCGCACCTTCGTAGAGCTCGGGGATGATATACCCGCGCTTCTCTGGCTCAGCAAGACCGGACTCGTGCAATAGCATGAGAGGAAGCGCATTACCCGGCTCCCCAACGTTTCTCAAAACGAGATTCTCGTCAGCAAGCCTCTTGATAGCGGACTTCACTTGGCGAATCCGATTCTGATTCGCGGTAACCGGAACCTTCGCCTGCATGTTCTGCTTGGCCGACGAGACAATCAAATCAGTCCACGAAACCTCCCCTCCTGAAATCGGGAGTGGGCAAGCCCCCGCTATTCCTCCTCGCTTCCTACTCTGTGCTTCAAATACCGCAAGAAGGTATACCTGCAGATTTAAGCCGCGCGGCGCAGATATTCGGGCGATGGGGGGTGGAGTCATCGGCGGTCCGGTGAACAGCGGCGCCCGAAAGCGCACCTGGGCAGGCCAGTTGCCGCCGCGCGCATGCAGCCCCCGCACCACACGCGTCGCGTGCTCGATCCGTTCTGACACGGCTTCAAGGGCCTGCACACGACGAGCCCGGCGCTCAGCATTCCTCGGCACGTCAAACCCTCTCCGACCCTTTAGCCCGCGAAGCACCTGGTGCCCGACCTGCGGAGACTTCGGAGACCGCGACAAACTACATGCGGGCCAAAGGGTTTCGATCACGGAGCCGATCCCCTCTGACCCTTTGGCCCGAAAGGCAACCTGCCCCTCACCTGCGAAGTCCTCATTCACCGCGACAAACTACATGCGGGCCAAGGGGTTTGGGGGCGGTACCCGCAATTTGGCGCCGGATGCAGCAAAGTGGCAGCACCGAACGACGAGCGGCCCCCCGGCGCAACGAGGGGCCGCTCTCAACACCCAAGTCCGCTAACGCATGTCACGAAGAAGGTGTCTCCATGAATGTACGCCTCGGGGGTAACACTTCCCAGGCCCCCGGCCGTCCGCCCTGGATCGTCCCGGCTGGACTCCTGGCGATCGGTGTCGTCCTCGGTGTCTGGGTGGTCCCTGATCTGGCGACTCCGCTCAGCACGGGAGCGGCCGTGCTCGGTGGCATCGTCACCGCGTACACGGCTGGACGAAATAAGGAGCCGCGCAGCAGTCACTCGGGCGGTCTGAACGAATCAGAGCCACACCACAGAGGTTCCGAGGCGCGGGCTGGCGGACGCGATCACACCCGTCAGTGAGTGTCTAACTGCGTGACAACGCCAACGCACACCAGCAGACAGCCACGCACACATACGGACCATCGCAGCAGGTGAGGGGCGCACCAGTCCAAGGTCGAGAACACACCCAAGTTGCTTCGGGACGAAGAGGTCGCTCCGTTAGGGTGCGCCGCCTGATCAACGAGGCCCCGACCTGTCCTGCATGCAGCCAACCCATGAAGTCTGGTGGCCTGGTGCTCACCGAACGGGAGGACGATGGCCGGCGGACCTGCCGGTCGCTGTGGCGGTGTGCCGATCGGCATATCTGGTGGAGCTGGGCAGACCGGCCGGACGAACCAATGGAGGTCTGCCCGCTCCCGGGGCTGTTCCGCTGACATCCAACGTTGACATCAACGAGCACGGACTGCGGCCGACAACCAGCGGCCATGTACGGCGCCAGTGCGCGAGGCGAGTCCCCACCGCACCGGGCCCGGATCGAACTTCTAAAGCGGGTGTCGCAGGTTCGAAGCCTGCCGGGGGCACAGCAAAATGGCCAGCTCAGGAGGGTTTCCTCCCAGGCTGACCCTCCGTCGTGTTCGGGGGCCTGCCACCGCGTGCCACTACGTCCACTCAGCAGCTCGTAGGGGCGGAAGGGATGCCCGCTATTTCGTGGAAAGGGACGCGTAGTCGTCCGGCACCTCGCTGATCTGCAGGTCCGAGAAGAGCAGGGTGAGGCGGTGCGCGTTGGTCTCGATGCGAACCTCATGGAAGTCGATCCCCAAGGCTTGCGCCCAACGACGGGTCGCTTCCGACTCCGGGAGGACCTTCGCACCTGGGTACAGGGAGTGCCACTTCACGCCCCAGACGTATCCGTCAAGGTCGACGCCCGTCTCATGATCGATGAGGCGATCGTCCAAAGAGACACGCCAGGTCTCTGGCAGGACGGACGATTCGCACCGGGCCTCAATGCAGTACCGGAAGAGGTACCGCAGATACGCTGGCTCGACGTCTGTGCGGGGAAACGTCACAGCCACGTCACGCCCCTTCACACCGTCCACACCGGTCGGGACGATGGATCTTTCATCTCAACATTCCTGGGGGGAGCCATGGGGTTCATCAACAACGCCAAGGCGTTCGGTGCCGAGTTCGTCGAGTCCATCAAAAACGCCAAGGTGCACGGTGCCACTGACGAAGCGCGTACGGCCTACGCCGAAGGACGCGCCGTCCTTGT
Organism: Streptomyces sp. NPDC042364; assembly: GCF_056437585.1. Lineage (NCBI taxonomy): Bacteria > Bacillati > Actinomycetota > Actinomycetes > Kitasatosporales > Streptomycetaceae > Streptomyces > Streptomyces sp. NPDC042364. The sequence goes on from NZ_JBWKAJ010000006.1 coordinate 142,398, forward strand.
TTACAAGATCATCGAGGCGAGCGGGGGCAGCATCGATTACACCGGACCGATGACCGGCGTAGGCGAGCAGATCGAAGCCATCGAAGCCGAAGGGTGGGTGTTGGCCAACATGGCGACAGCTGAGAGCAAGACCCTCAGCGGCGATGAACGCGCCGGCCTCATCTGCGTGTTCCGCCGCCGCTGACGCCTCATCAACCGGCCCGGCCTGCGCCAGGCCCCGCCGCGCCGATCCCCCGTCACGGCGGGATCTTCCCGACCTCTCCAACGAAGGAGCTGGCATGAGTGACGTATACGTGCCTGAGCGAGGAGACCGCTACCACCTCTACGAGAACTGCGCGGACATCAGCTCCGGGCAACTGGGGAACACCACCCAGGGAGTCGGGACGCACAGCGTCACGCCGATGCCTCTCGACCAGGCGGAAGCGCTGAGAAAGACCCTCTGCCGAACCTGCCGCAAGACCGCACTGCTCCCGTAGTTGCAATCTCGTTGATCACACCGCGCCATGGGGCACCGGCCCCGGAGGCGACCCCGGCGGACAAGCGTGCACTCATGGGTCATCGACGCAACCGCCATCGATCGGTCCCTGAAGCTGGCACCGGCCGAGCAGGGCGCCGGGGGCCTGGCCTCGTGGACGTGCCAGATGCGTGCCAGATCTCGCGGAGAACCACGGGGAACAGCGGGGAACAAGTCGGCAACCACCCGGACCGCCGTTCTAGGCCCACCGCAGGTCAGAAGAGTTACCGCCTCCAGAAGACCCAAGCTTCCCAAGCTGAGAGCGTCACCCGCAGGTGCCGTTCTTGCTTCGGCAGCCCCCTCGTGGAGTCAATACAGTGCCTCTCATGGACTGGACTGCACCTCTGAGTGCCATAGCCGGTGCACTGGCCGGCATCGTCGCAACGTTCGTCGTGGACCGAGACCGCTGGAAACGCGCCCAACAGGCCGACGCGCAGACCGTTTTGCGTGAGACCTTCGTGACCTACCTCGCCCACTTGGCCCGTGCGACCGAAGGCATGCGTTTTGCCGCCGAGGCAACCTACGACATGCCGGAAGAGCGCAGGCGTGCGGTCCGCGCGGCCTTCTCCGAGTCTGGTCTGTTCGAGCAGCGCTTCGGCCTGACGATGCTCGCTCCGCCGCGTGTAGTGGAGTTGGGTGTCGACGCGTTCCGCACCGTCCGTACGCTACGTGACCTCCTCGCAGAGGGTGCGCAAGTCACTGACGGGGCCTTCCAGACCGCACAGCACACGTACTACAAGGCCGCCCAGGCCGCAGCAGCGGCCATGCGCCAAGAACTTGGCATCCCCGAACTCCCGTTCGTCCCCCTGGCATCCAGCCACGATGAACACAGGCAGACACAGGCCTGAGCACCAGAGTCTGCGTGCCCTCATAGCCTGCCGGGGCCGTCTCAGTTTCCGTCTCATTCAGCCCCGTTCACGGCCGTTCAGACGAGACCAGGCGTCGGGGGCAAGCCCACGAGCGGGCCGCCTATGAACGCAGGTGAACGCCCCTGCACACAGCCCACCGTCCCACCACCACAGTTGGAAAGCGTGTTGGGGGCAACCCCTCACGAGTTCGAATCTCGTATCCTCCGCAGCCGCTGACCAGCGGATATGAGGGCCCCGACCAGATCATGGTCGGGGCCCTTGTCGTGCCGTGGTCTCAGTTTTGGTCTCAGTTGCCATGATCGGATCGACGCGGACCTGGGCGAACGGCCTGCATCCGCCAGTGGCCCTGAGGTGTCCCGGTGCTGGGCACCGACCGTGAATTTCATCCACCTGCCGCCACAACGGCGCGTACCCCCACTCCGCGCGTGGACCGCTGGAGGAGAACAACCATGACTGCCGTAGTCCCCGAGACGCCAACGACGACGCCACCCCCTGACGGACAATGCGTCTCCACCACGTCCACAGCCCTCGTCTCCGAGCCCGCCCCAATCTCCTGGCAGCAACTCCGAGCCATGTCCGATTCGTACTGCGGCGTCACGACCCTGTTGGTCGAGGCCGGAATCGGCTTGCACAAACTCATGAAGCGCGATGGCGGCTCAGAGCTCAGCCGCGCTTACACGCTTCTCCAGAAGTTCGTGATCCCTCCCGTGGACGAGCGCGCATCGGATGAGGCCGAGGAGGAAGCGATCGCATGACCACCACCGACATCGACCTCGACGCGCTTCCTCCGGACACCGTCGTCGCCAAGAACGGCCAAATCACGCCGATTGGGAGACTGGTCATCGCGAAGCAGGCCAAGGAACTGGCCGACATCTGCCGCCAGGCTGCCGACCCGCAGGCCGCACTCCAGGTGGTCTTGGAACTCATCCCCAAGCACCTGGCGGAGATCGCCAGCCAGCGCACCAACGTCGCCCCCAGCCCGCTGCGCACCGCCCTCACCAGCCTTGTCGGGTCCCAGTGTCTGGAGCGACGCCCCGGCCGCGAGCCGCTGACCGGTGATCGGGTGGACGGCCAGCCAGATACCGACGACACCTGGCCCGACCGCCTGCTGTGCACCCAGCAGCATGGCCACAGCGGCAACCACCGTGACGCGCTTGGGCGGAGTTGGCAACAAGCGGAGGTCTCGGCATGACGATTCTGACCCGTGAGCGCCTCTGTCCCGTGTCGCTCCACTTGCGCCAGGGGGATGCCCAGCAGGCGCATGCCCCATTTGACCCGGATCGGGGTCAGACCCCCACCACGGCATCGGGAGCAAGCCCCGACTCTTCCAGCGTTGTCAGTTCTCATCGACATTTTCGAGCTGTTGATCGCTAAGCGCTGCCCAAAGCCGTCGACAAACGTTGCTCGCTCACGCTTACGAAGCCAACCAGGCCGGGCCTACTGGTTTCCTCCCCGCCGAAGCCTCCGCCAGAACCACCCAAGCGGCCTTGGTGCCCCAGTCCGTCACGTGGTAACCCCACTGGCCTCGGGCCAATTCATTCACGATGACCAACCCCCGCCCACGCTCGTCAAGCGGCCCGGTCGCCGCCTCCACCGAGGCGACTTCCGCCTGGGACAAGGCAGTCGCGTAGAGGCCCATGGGAAGCAGAGGATCGCCGTCGTGGATCTCGCAGATGTATCTTCCCGCAGCAGATCGAAGGTGTACCTCGTACGGGCCGCGCGCGTGCTCGTGCGCGTTCGCCACGAGCTCGGAGACGGCCAGGACTCCGTCGCTGACGACGTCTCCTGACAGGCCCAGATCCTTGAGGACACGTCGCAGAACCGCGCGGGCTTCGCCGGTCGGGTTGATGGTGTGGTCGGTCCAGCGGTACACGAGGCCGAGAGCGGCGGACGGCGCGCTGATCATCGGGCGGCGGACCTCCTGTGGGTGACGTCGGTGGCCGTCTCCCGGAGCTGCGACGTGGTCGCGGAAGCGCGTCAGGCACGCCACTGAGAGGCGTACGGCCGCAGGAAGCACCCCGGCTTCGGGCGCGCGACCCCGGGAGGATCGTGGCTCAGGCACCAGCCATGAGACCGGTCGCGAGTCACGCACTCAACGACGGCCGCCGGTGCCCCTGATGCTCATGGGCGTTTATGAGCGCGAGGGCCAGCGAGCGAAAAGGCACTCGAGCGAGACCGCCGACACCCGACCCGCCGTCGGCCTGCGCTTCCGCCCGTCTGGTCACTGGGAGTATGGGCGGGTGAGTGCTGACGTGTTGGGACGCTGGGTACCGGATCGACCCGAGGATGTGGCCGCGGTCTTCGCCAATGCGGACTTCCCGTGGTGGATCGCCGGTGGCTACGCGATCGAACTCGCGGTCGGCCGCGAGCTGCGCGCACACGGCGATCTCGACGTCCTCGTCCTCCGGCGTGACCAGGCCCTCGTACATGAACTGCTGGCCGACTGGGACCTGCACGTGGCGGATCCGCCCGGCCAGGGGGAGTTGCGACCGTGGCGTCCTGGAGAGGTCCTTCGGCCGCCGCTCCACGACATCTGGTGCCGCCGCACGTCCAAGGCACCCTGGTCGGTGCAGCTCATGCTGGACGAGGCCGAGGGCACCCAGTGGGTCTCGCGGCGAACCACGGAGATCCGGCTCCCGATCGACCAGCTCGGACGGACGAGCGAGGCGGGCATCCCGTATCTCGCGCCCGAGGTGCAGCTCTTCTACAAGGCAAAGGCGACCCGGGACAAGGACGAGACCGACTTCGAAGCGGTACTGCCGCAGCTCGACGCTCCGGCACGCGCCTGGCTGGCGGACGCGATCAAGGTGATCGTGCCCGGCCACCCCTGGATTCACCGGCTCCTGCCGGTCAGCCGAACGTGAGCAGCGGAACGTCGTAGAGGTCGGGGTTCCGGGGCCGGGTCATGGTGGGCGACGTGACCTCCAGGATCAGCAGCTCGCTGAGGAACTGGACTTTGGCGCTGAGGAGATGGCTCGTCCTGCCGTCGGCCGACTGGGCCTTCAGGCCGGCGGAGACGTGGATGTGCGGAAGTATCCCGCCGGTGGCCGGGTCGTGGGCGATCGTGCCCGCGCCGAACACCTCGACGTTGGTCACGTACGTCTTCGCCCAGACCGGTGCGTCCGGGTCGGCGAGCTTCTCGCAGGCACCCACGATCTCGGCCTCCTCGAAGGCTCCGATGAACGAGGGGATGTAGCCCTGCCGTACGCCGTTGTTCCGGCAGAAGGTGGACAGCGCCTCGAAGAAGTCCTCCCCGTGGTCGAAGGTGACGCCGAAGGTACGGCCGACGGTCAGCTCGTGAGCGCGCATGTGCGGGTGTCTCCTGACGGGGTGGGATCAGCGGGCGGAGGCGGGGGTGAAGGTCTCGCGGACCGTCGCTCCGTCGGCGCCCTGGGCAAGCAGGGCCTGCAACAGGAGCCGCGCCTGGTACGGGCTGAGGTCTCCGGCGCCGATGAGTCCTCGTCCGAGGAGGTCCTTCTCGGAGCCTGGGAAGCCGTACGTGTCGGACAGGACGGGTCCGTTGCCGATGCGGGAGGCAAGGACCACGGGGATGCGGGACGCAAGCTTGGTGAGTCCTTCGACGAGGCGCTCCGGGACGTGGCCGACGCCGAAGGCCGCAACCACGAGTCGTTTTGGTCTCATTCACCCCCGTCCGGCCCCGTCCAAACGAGGCCACCTCGGACGCTCCGCCGCAGGTCAGGACACGTACGATCTCCGCCGACCCCCCAGACGAACATTTGGAAAGCGTGTTGGGGGCAATCCCTCACGAGTTCGAATCTCGTATCCTCCGCCAGTGCCTCACCGGGCACGATGTCGAAGGGCCCCACCGTTCGCGGTGGGGCCCTTCGACGTGCTCCGTCTCACTCATTCCCGGCACTCAAGGCATTCTCCTCGCCTGGCGCAGCGCACCGACTTCCTCCGGCTCGCCCCCGACCGCGCCGCCCGGCAGGCCGTACGCCGCCTTCAGCAACTCGGCTTCCAGGTCACCCTGAGCCCTGCCGGGGCCGCATGAACCGAGCCGCACATCATCCGCCGCCATTCGACATCACGTTGTTTTCGGGTCGGCCGCCGACGAGGACCTCAGTCCGCCGATGGTGATGAGGACGGGGTCGCGGGAAGAGGGCTGATGCCGGGTTCGAAGTGGGCCCGGAGGTAGATACGGGTTCGCTTGGGTGAGAACTCGTGTGCGTACAGACGGATGCAGCGCTCGTCGGACGTGTCATAGGCGTCGGACGTGCCGTGCGGGTTGTCAGGGGTGCCGGAGGCGCCGGGATCCTCGGTGGCCTTGGCAGCGTCGGGGCAGACGTAGCCGTAGCGCATGCCGTCCTTGAACGTCTCCGGTTCCGGGAGCCCGAGGTGCGCGAAGTCATGAGGAGTGACGTGGGCCTGCGCGGAGGACGGCTCCAGCCACTTGCCCTCCGGGGGATGCTCCTCCAGGTAGGTCTCCGCCTCGGACCCCGTCAGCGTGAAGGTGAGAAGGCCCGTGTCGAAGCGGGAGGTGACCTCGTACGCGGCCTGGGGAGACCGGGCCGCGACCGGGACGTCAAGGCCCATCTGCTCGCTCATCCACTCCGGCGTGATCCCCTCGGCCCACCTCGTGTCCGCCGCCTGTTCCGCCACGCGGTCGCCGGGGCCGTCGCCGCCCTGGTCAGCGAGGAGCCACCCCGCCGCGGTCACGGCGCCCGAGAGGGCCGGCACGCCGACGGCCACGCCTGCAATGAGCCACCAGCGGCGGCCGCCACGACCGCCCTTTCCGCCTTCCTCGGGTGCCCGGTACGCGTAGACGTCGTTCATCGGCCGTCCGCTCTCCCCGCCGCCCTGCTGGTCGTTCGGTCCTGCTGTTGCTCTCGGCCGGGGTTCAAGCGTCCGTCCCTGCTGTCGTCGGGACCCGGTAGCGGGTCGTCGTTGGGCTCCGAGGAGCCGAGATCGTAGTGCTTGACGCTGCTGCTGCCCGACATGTCGAACTCCTGGGCCAGGCCCACCCTGTGCAACTTGGCCATCTGTCCGTCGGGGATGTCCAGCGGACCGACGTTGACGCCCTTGCCTTCGTCCCAGTTGTAGCGGTCCCAGACGTTCGCCTGGTAGTCGACGCTGATCTTGGGGTTGCAGGCATCGCCGATCTGCTGCGCCTCACGGCACGAGGAAGACAAGCCGCCCGGCCACGCCACCGTTCGTGGCACGCGCTGGTGACGGAGGCAGGGACGGGCGGCGGTCTGCTGGGCTCACCTGGGCGCGGAGTGCAGTTCGCGTACCAACTGCGGGGTGAGCAGCTCGCCGACGCGGTCGGCGAGGACGGCCATTTCGTAGCCGACGAGGCCCACGTCGCACCCTTCGGCGGCGAGGACGCCGAGACAGCTGCCGTCGCGGATTCGACCGACCATGAGAAAGCCCCCAAGCATTTCGATCATGACGAGCTTCATGCCGTGGAAGCCGTGTGCCGTCGCCGCGTTCTGGGCGAGGCTGGTGATGCCGGAGACGACGGCGGCCAAGTGATCGGCGCGATCTCGGCCGAGGCTGTCCGAGGCGGCCATGAGCAGGCCGTCGGAGGAAACGGCGACGGCATCGGTGACGCCGTCGGCGGTGCGCACGAACTCCGAGACGAGCCAGCCGAAACTCTGGACGGCGGTGGTCACGATGACGCTCCTTGGGGGTTTCTGGCTTCGGCGCGGGCGACACCTGCTCGGAAGCCGTTGAGCAGGGAGGAGACAGCGGGCCTGGCGGGTGGGGGTGGGGTGGAGGGGTCCTCCACGGGGGCGAGCAGGCGCCCGGGGAGGACAAGGAGGGCGGACAGGCCGCCGCCCGGAGTGTCGAAGAGGTGGACTTGAGCGCCTTCACCGAGGCGGTGGGCGAGTCGGCCGACGACGAGGTGGCCGAGGAACCGGGTGGGTGCGGCAACGAGGGCCTCCTCGCCGGAGCCGGAGAGGAGGGCGCCCGCACGCGCTTTGTCGGCTTCGGACATGCCGATGCCGTGGTCGACGACACCGTAGGAGTATGTGTCGTCCTCGGTGTCGTACCAGCCGTGCACCTCGACCGGTTCGGTGGGCGGCGAGAAATTCAGTCCGTTCTCGATGAGTTCGGCGAGGAGGTGGGCGACATCTGCGACGGCGTGCCCACGCACCCGCACCGGCTCCACGGCCGCGATCAGAACTCGACGGTACTGCTCCACCTCGGCGACCGCGGACTGGACGACCTCCAGACCGTCGGCGGACGCTGCCGTGGGCCTTGGCGGATTCTGCCCGGCCAGGATTAGCAGGCTTTCGGCGTTGCGCCGCATACGGGTGGCGAGGTGGTCGAGTTCGAAGAGCTCGGCGAGGGCGTCCGGGTCGAGTTCCTGCCGTTCCAGGCGGGTGATGAGGCTGAGTTGGCGACGTACGAGGCTCTGGTTCCGGCGGCCGAGATTGGCGAGCGATTCCGTGGTGTTGCGACGCAGGCCGGCCTGCTGGGCGGCCAGCTGGAGGGCCGTGTGTTCCACCTGCTGCAGGGATGCCGCGACCTCGGCGATCTCGGCCGCACCGCCCAGCAGCCGTGCATCGGCGGTGTCGTGCGCGTCCTCCGGCGTCAGGAGCTGAGCAGAGTCCTGCGGGGACTGCTGGATACGGGCGACGGCTGCGGGCAGTCGGCGGCGCGCCACGTCGTGAGCGGTCTCGGCGAGTCCCCGGAGCGGGCGCGTGAGCGACCGGGAGGCGACAGCGGCAAGGCCCGCGACCAGGGCGGCGACGAGGGTGCCCGTGACGAGATAGGCGGCGAGGGCCAGTTCGGCGTCGTGGCTGAGCCGGTCGGCCCGGTCCCGTACGTCGTCACCGACCGACTGCTGGACGGCGTACAGATCGTCGACGAGTACGGTCATCGCATCCCACCAGGTGCGGGCGTCGGCGCGCAGCGGGGAGCCGTCGGCGGCGCCTTCCGCCTGTTTCTCGTAGGCGGTGGCGCGTTCGGCGTCCTCGGTCGCGAAGGCGTTATCCAGTGCCGCGCGCTGAGGTGCGGTGGCGACCTGCCGGAAGCGGGTGAGGGCGGCGACGCGGGTGGCTCGCACCTCGGTGAAGTCGATGTACTCACGGCCGTGGAAGGCGCCTTGGGCGAACACACCGTTGAGGAGCCCGCGTTCGAGGGCGACGGACTCCTTGGCGGCGGCCAGCTCGCGCAACGCGGAGAGCCGGTCGCGCAGTTGGCGGTCGGCGCCGGTCGCGGTCTCCGCCACCGGATCGACGGCGTTCAGGGCGTTGACGGCGCTGGTGTAGAAGGTGAGGGTCGCGGCCTGGCCGGCGGTGCCTCTGTCGGCGGCGGCTCGGATGTCGGCGAGACGCCGCAAGTGCCGCTGGACGACGTCCTCGACGGCGCTTTCGGTGCGCATTCCGCGCAGAGCCGTGTCAACGCGCTTGCGCGTGGCGGAAAGCGGTGGGCGGAACTCCTTCTCACCACCCAGCAGGCCGTTGGTAAGGCCGCGTGCGCGCTGCAGCTGGTGCACCAGGGCCTGGATGCGCAGGCTGAGGCCGACCTCGGCACGGGTCGTCCGGGCATCGCCGAGGGCCTCGGCGCGGCCGTCCACGGCGAGACCGGCCACCGCCAGCAGCAGGCAGATCGGGACCGTGATGACCACCGCCACCCGGCCCCTGATGCTGCGCCAGCCAGGCACCGGCCGTCGCCCGGGATTCGTTCGGCCCCCGTGGCGGCGCACTGAACCGCCCTTGCCTAATCTGCCCTCGCCGATCGCGGCAACCTTGCCGCGCAGCGGCCGTACGGGCATCCACACCCTCATGTCACGAAGCTAGTCCGCCCGCCTTAGCGGCCGGTTTCCTGACTGTTAGACCGCGTGGGACATTCCGTTGCGCCGCTCTCACACCGCAGAGCAGGAGATTGTGACCGCGGAATGGTCAAGCACAGGGGTGTGGTGTGGAGGCGGGAGCGCGACGAGCGTGGCTCCTGTACGGGGCATCCCCGGCATGCGTGCGACGGCACTGGCCGGCCGGCGATGTCGTTGCCTGAACGAGGCGAGGTGTCCTCCCCGCGCCCGGCCACAGCCCCCTGACCGCGGAAAAAATCCGCGTCAGGCCGTCGAGGCGACTCACTGGTCGTGCGGAGGCGGCCGAGAAGTGCCTGCCGCAGCTGCCGTGCCGTCCCAGCGAAGGAACATCGGGCGGCGCGGCACCCGGACCACCGCAACCCGTGCCTCGAGTATCCCCCGACGCCGGCATGGACGTCCTGGCCGACCGGCTGCCTCAAGGCACCGACGACGGCACCGGAACCCGACCCGGCGGCAGCGGGGTGCCTTTCGCGACGGAGACCGAGGGAGATCGTCGCCGGATACGCGAAGCGCCTTTCGTGCAGCGATGTCCGCCAGGTCGCCCATGCCATCGACACCGGTGCGATCGCGGTCGAGTACATCGCCAGCTCAGGCAACCGGACCCTCCCTCTCTCCGGCATTCATGGCGGGATGCCCGCGTAGGACTCGGCGGCCGGGCCGGACGGTTGTCGACGTTGGATGACGACTGGTCGCGGACGTGGTGAACGAACGCGCCGTCCCCGGCCGCGGCCCGCAGCTGGGCGAGAGCCAGGGCGCGAGGCCTACTCCCCCCAGTGAACGCGGCCCAGTTCCTGATCGGAGCCCAGCGCGCTCGCTCCGTTCATGCGCGAGGACGCGGAGCAGTACGGCTGGGACCAAGCGGCAGTCGCCGGGCTCATCGCCACGTGCCCGATCACCGAGCTTGAGTTCTTCCACAGCACCCGGTCGGCCTCAGACAGGGCGTGCGCCATCGAGGGCATTCGGCTGATGTTCCCGTGGACGACCGCGCCTACGACCACACCTGGCAGTCAGCACGCTCCTGCACAGCGCTGCCACAGGCCAGCCGCAGGCAGCCGACGGTTCCTCCGTCGGAAGGCTCTCCGAGCGGATTACAAGTGAGGGGCGCAGCCTGAGGGCATGAGTGGAAACAAGCCCACAGGTCCGCCGCCAGGACCACAGCGGGGCCAATCACTGTCTTCGCCAGCGACCCCCTCACGGCGCGGGAAGATCTTCAGCCATGCCGCAGCGGCGCTTGGCGGGCTACTGGTCGGTGTGCTCACCAGCGTGGTGGGATCGAGAGACGACACCGCGGACCCCCCCTCTGTTACCCAGACCGTCACTGCCACGCCTCAAACGGGCCAGACGGCCCAGATTTCCACGGAATTGCCGGCTGCCACCCCCAGCACTCCGAAGAAGAACGCCACACCTACTGCGGAGATCCCCGGTGACGGCGTCTTCCTAGTAGGCAAGGACATACAGCCGGGCACATATCGCAGCGACGGCAAGGACAACGCTCTCTGCTACTGGGCTCGGCTGAGCGACACGACCGGCGAGCCAGGGGACACCATCGCGAGCGGAAACGCTGAAGGGCAGGCCATCGTCAAGATCGACACGAGCGACAAGGCGTTTCAGACCTCCGACTGCATGCCCTGGCAGAAGATCGGTTAGCACGCTCGGTCCTGCTGAATAGCCCCCGAGAGTGTGGGGGCAACTCCTCACGAGTTCGAGTCTCGTGTCTTCCGTCGGCTCAGCGGGGCCGGACCACGAGAGCGGCCCGGGCCTCTGGGCTTCGTCCATCTCAGTGGAGCACGCGGGCGGCGGCCTGCCTGTTCGGTGCCGTTGTCCGCGCGGACGCTTCCGGGGAAACTTCTGTGGTGGACCGACTGCGGCTGTTCACCGCCGTTCCCCCGCTCGGCCCTGGCGGGGTGGAAGGCTTCGGCACCCGGCCGGTCACCGACCGGGAGACGCCATCTGACCGCCCACCCCCTTCCACTCGCCGGCCCCCGGAACGAAGGTGCGGCCGTACGCGACGAAGGCATCCGGAAGAGACATGACCAGGACCGCATCGACCGGCGCCACCGGCTCCCTGCCCGAAGCCGCCCAGGCACAGCGCCGCATCCTGCGTGTTCTGGTCGCGTCCCAGGTGCTGTCCGGCGCCGGTCTCGCCGCCGGTGTCACCGTGGGTGCCCTGCTCGCCCAGGACATGCTGGGCACCACCAGCCTGGCCGGCCTGCCGAGTGCCCTGTTCACCGCGGGCTCCGCTCTGACCGCCGTCGCCGTGGGCCGTATCTCCCAGAACCGCGGCCGCCGGCCCGGCCTGGCCACCGGCTACCTCACCGGAGCCATCGGCAGCCTCGGCGTCATCACCGCCGCCGTCCTCGGCAATCCCGTCCTGCTGTTCATCGCCCTGTTCGTCTACGGCGCCGGAACCGCCACCAACCTCCAGGCACGCTACGCCGGAGCCGACCTCGCCCAGCCCGACCACCGTGCCCGGGCCGTGTCCACGGTCCTGGTCGCTACCACCCTCGGCGGCGTCGCCGGACCGAACCTCGCCGCTCCCACCGGAACCTTCGCCGAGCACCTCGGCATCCCCGGACTGGCCGGCCCCTTCCTGCTGTCCGGCGCCGCCTACGCCCTCGCCGCGCTCGTACTGGCCCTCTGGCTGCGCCCCGACCCGCTGCTCACCGCACGCGCCCTCGCCGCCGCTGGGCAGAGGAGCGCCGCCGCCGACGGGACCGCCTCCGTCGACTCCGTACGAGGGAGCCGCAAAGGCGTGGTCCTGGGCGCGCTGGTCATGATCCTCGCCCAACTCGTCATGGTCGCGATCATGACGATGACGCCGGTGCACCTGCACGACCACGGGCACGGCACCGCCGCCTCCGGCCTCGTCATCGCCATCCACATCGGCGCCATGTACCTGCCCTCTCCACTGACGGGCTGGCTGGTCGACCGGTACGGCGGGATGTGGATCGCCGCCCTCTCCGGCCTCACCCTGCTCGCGTCCGGCGTCCTCGCCGCCACCGCGCCCGGCGACTCCGTCGCGCTCCTCGCGCTGGCCCTGGCCCTGCTGGGCCTCGGCTGGAACTGCGGCCTCGTGTCGGGCACGGCGATCATCACCGACAGCGTGCCGCTCGCCACCCGCGCCAAGACCCAGGGCATGGTCGACGTCTCCATCGCCATCGCCGGCGCGACCGGCGGCATCAGCTCGGGCATGGTCGTCGCTGCCGCCGGCTACCCCGTCCTCGCCCTCACCGGCGGCGTCCTCGCCCTCGCCGTCCTGCCCGCCGTCGCCGCCACCGCGTACCGCCGCTGACCCACCCGTCCCCACGACCTGGCCGCGCTGCGGAGGCACCGGACGGCGGGATCGCCGACGGGCCCGTGTCGCCCGTGTCGCTCGCGGTGTTCTCCGCGCCGGCGCAATCCGTTCCGGTCTTCGGGTGACACGGGCCCCGTGCGCTGATCGGCTCATGACGTCAGGCGTCAGGCCTCAGGCGTCAGGGTGTCGGGCGTCGGGCGTGGGCCGTCATGGGCGTGGGGCGTCAGGCGTGGGGCGGGCATCCGGCGTCGTGCGTGAGGGGTCAGGCGTCGACCGCGGCTGGGTCCCGACCCGGGTCACGCGTCGCCCGGCCAGTCCCAGGTGTCCTGGGCAGGCGGCAGGACTCTGGTCGTGAGGCGGCGGTAGGCCGCTCGGGCCTGGAGGACCCGGGCCAGGGCGGTGCCGGTGAGGGCCGCCGTGAGGAGGCAGACCAGCCAGAACGTGTCGCGCGGGTTGGCCCAGGTGAGGACGCCGGCCGGGGGTATGGCGAAGCCGTTGAGGAAGAGCCAGCACAGGGCGGCCGTGCCGGGGGCGGCGGTGAAGCGGGCGTAGAGGCCGAGCAGGGCGGACAGCAGGGAGAGCGCGGCCAGGGCCAGGCCCGGCCGGTCCGTGCCGACCAGGGCGTTGAGGACGGCCACCAGCGCCATCGCGCCGGCGAACGCCGCCGCCCACACCAGGGGTGTGGAGACGGGCTGGGGTACGGGGCGGGGGCCGGTGCCCAGGGACACCCACTGGATCATGCCTGCGCTTCCTTTCGGTCCTTCCCCGCTGCCCTGGCGGGGCCGCGGCCGGAGCGGAGGGTGGAGGTCGGTGGCCTCGGTCCGCATGACCGCCGGCAGGAGTACTGGGCAGGTCACCGGCGTGGATGCCGGAGAGGGGCCGAACATGGATTGTCCCATCGGGGGCTCGGTCCCGCCTCGGCCAGGCCGTTGTCGGGTCTCGTTAGGGTGGCACCGACGGATCTCCGAAGAAACATCAGAACAGGACAGGGGGCCAGCCGTGGGTGCTCCGCGCCTCAGCACTACGCCGTTGCCGGGGATCGGTGTGCGGTACGACCTCAACACCCGGGAGCACCGGCGGCTTTCCGTCGTGGCGCACCGGGACGGGTCGCGGACGTTCAGCGCGTACCGGGAGGACGATCCGGACGCCTGTGCGTTGTCGGTACGGCTGACGGGGAGCGAGGCGGGCGCGCTGGTGGACGCGCTGGCGCCGGACCACCACAGCCCGAACCTGCTGTCCACCACCGAGCTGGGCCTGGTCGCCGAGCGGATCGAGCTGGCCTCGACGTCGCACTGGAACGGGCGGGTCCTCGGGGACACCCGGATGCGGACCGAGACGGGCGCGTCGATCGTGGCCGTCCTGCGGCGGGCGGAGGCGATTCCGTCACCGGCCCCGGACTTCCGGCTGGCCGGCGGTGACACCCTCATCGTGATCGGCACCCGCGAGGGTGTGGAGGCGGCCGCCGCGATACTCGGCCGGGAGTGAGCGGCCCATGCATCTCCTCGGACCGCTCTCCGCACAGTTCTCCGCTCCCCTCGCCGCTCAGGCTCCTCCGCACCTCACCGCGCCCGTGCAGTCGGCCGCCGAGTCCTCCGGGCACTCCTCCGCCGTCTTCCTCATCGAGTTCGGTGCGATCATCCTCGGCCTCGGGTTGCTGGGGCGGTTCGCCGCCCGGTTCCGGCTGTCGCCGATCCCCCTGTATCTGCTGGTCGGGCTCGCCTTCGGGGAGGGCGGGCTGCTGCCGCTCGGCACCAGCGAGGAGTTCGTGGCGATCGGCGCCGAGATCGGCGTGATCCTGCTGCTGCTCATGCTCGGCCTGGAGTACACCGCCAGCGATCTCGTCTCCAACCTCAAGACCCAGTACCCGGCCGGGCTCGTGGACGCCGCGCTCAACGCGCTGCCCGGCGCGGCCATGGCGCTGCTGCTGGGCTGGGGGCCGGTCGCCGCCGTCGTGCTCGCCGGCGTCACCTGGATCTCCTCCTCCGGGGTCATCGCCAAGGTCCTCGGCGACCTCGGCCGGCTCGGCAACCGCGAGACGCCGGTCGTGCTGAGCATCCTGGTCCTCGAAGACCTCTCGATGGCCGTGTATCTGCCGATCGTCACCGCCCTGCTGGCCGGGGTGGGGCTCGCGGCGGGCAGCGCGACCCTCGCCATCGCCCTCGGGACGGCCGGGCTCGTACTGGTGGTCGCGGTGCGGTACGGACGCCACGTCTCCCGTTTCGTCTCGAGCGACGACCCCGAGAAGCTGCTGCTGGTCGTGCTGGGGCTGACGCTCGTCATCGCGGGGCTCGCGCAGCAGCTCCAGGTGTCGGCGGCGGTCGGCGCGTTCCTCGTCGGCATCGCGCTGTCCGGTGAGGTCGCCGAGGGGGCGCACAGTCTGCTGGCGCCCCTGCGGGACCTGTTCGCCGCCGTGTTCTTCGTCTTCTTCGGCCTCCACACCGATCCGGCGAGCATCCCTCCGGTGCTGCTGCCCGCGCTCGTGCTGGCCGTCGTCACCGCGCTGACGAAGATCGCCACCGGCTACTGGGCGGCCCGCAGGGCCGGGATCTCCGTGAAGGGCCGCTGGCGGGCGGGCGGCACGCTGGTCGCGCGCGGCGAGTTCTCCATCGTCATCGCCGGGCTCGCCGTCACCGCCGGCATCGAGCCCTCCCTCGGGCCGCTGGCCACCGCGTACGTCCTCATCCTGGTCATCGCGGGCCCGCTCACCGCCCGTTGGACCGAGCCGGTCGCCCTGTGGGTGACGGGGCGGCTGCGGGCGCCGTCGGCCGGGCGGCCGGCCACCCCCACGTCCACGTCCACGTCCACGTCCACGTCCACGTCCACGGACGGCGGTTCGCCGTCGGCCCCCTCACCGGTGGCCGAAACGCACGAGGCCCTGGAAGCGGAGGAGCGGGACACGGCCGAGCGGTCCTGAGACGGCCGGTCCTGAGACGGCCGGTCCGAAGACGGCCGGTCCGAAGACGGCCGGTCCGAAGACGGCCGGTCCGAAGACGGCCGGTCCGAAGACGGCCGGTCCGAAGACGGGCGGTCCGAAGACGGGCGGTCCGGAAGGCGTGCCCTCGCCGGCGCCGCTCGCCGCCTCAGGAGCCTGACGCCGCGAGGGCGGGACGGCGGGCCCGCCATCGGCGCGGTTTCGAGAGGGAGGCAGCTCGGCGGCGGCGTGCGGAGGGCTTCCTACTGGGCCGTGCCCGACAGGAGCCAGCGGTGGACGGGGACTTCGAGGAGTACGCGTGAGCTGCCCTGGCGGTACGGGGCGGTGACGTCCTCGGCGTACTTCGCGATGAAGGCGGCGGGGACGTCCGGCGGGAACGGGCTGCGGTGCACCACGGCGTCCCCTTCGGCCACCACGGGCCACCGGCCGTCCTCCAGCGCCGGCGACACGCGCGCGTACCGCTCGATGTTGCGGACCTTGACGGAGTCGTCGTCCGCGCCGATCCACCAGCCGCCCCGGTGGAACACGAACCAGACCGGCGTCACAAGAGGGGACCCGTCCGGCCGTACGGTGCACAGCCAGACGTTCCGCTCCCGGTCCAGCCGCTCCCGGACGGCCGCGTCCGGCGGTGCGGCGGTGCGGCGGTGCGGCGGTGCGGCGGGGTCGCCCTTCCCCGGCGCCTCACTCATCCCCGGCCTCGCCGAAGCTGGCGAAGTACGCGGCGGCCATGTCCTCGTCGGCGTGGCCCTGGGCGGCGGCACGGGCCAGGCGTTCGGCACCGGCGGCGGCCACGTCGAGGCGGACGCCGTGCCGCTGTCCGGCCTCGACGATCAGCCGGGCGTCCTTGGCGGCGGTGGCCACGGCGAAGGACGCCGGGGAGAGCCTGTCCTCCAGGATGAGGGCGGACTTGGCGCGGAGATAGCCCATGTCGAGGGGACCCCCCTCGATGATCTCGAAGAAGGCGGCGGGGTCCACGCCGAGGGCCCTGGACAGGGCGAGGGTCTCGCCGGCCGCGTTGGTCGCGGCGAGCACCCAGCTGTTGGCCACGAGCTTGAGCCGGGTGGCGGTGCCCGTCGCCCCGTCCTCACCGGTCCACACCGTACGGGCGCCCACGGCGTCGAAGACGGGCGTCACCGCCTCCCGTCCGGCCGCCGGACCGGCCGCGAGGACCGTCAGCTGCCCTGCCTCGGCGGGCTGCCGGGTGCCGAGGACGGGGGCGTCGTAGAAGACCAGGCCGTGTTCGCCGGCCAGGGCGGCCAGTCCGGCGACGGCTTCGGGACCGGCGGTGGTGGACTGGACCCAGGCGGCGCCCGCGCGCAGACCCGGTGCCGCCTCGCGCAT
Source organism: Streptomyces sp. NPDC042364 (assembly GCF_056437585.1). Taxonomy (NCBI): domain Bacteria; kingdom Bacillati; phylum Actinomycetota; class Actinomycetes; order Kitasatosporales; family Streptomycetaceae; genus Streptomyces; species Streptomyces sp. NPDC042364. The sequence continues at coordinate 159,150 of NZ_JBWKAJ010000006.1, forward strand.
CACGTCCAGCACGGTGGCCCCGTCGTACAGCATCGTGAGGACGACATCGGCGCCCCGTACGGCCTCGGCGGGGGTGTCGACGACGTGGACGCCGTCGGCCGTCAGCGGCTCGGCCTTCGCACGGGTGCGGTTCCAGGCGCGTACGGCGTGCCCGGCCCGGGCCAGGTTGCGGGCCATCGCCGCCCCCATGATGCCGGTGCCCAGGACGCCGACGGTCGGCTTGTCGCTCATGACGTGATCTCCCATCACCTTCCTGCCTTCGGAGATTACTTCTCCGACCGGCCCGGTCGGCGTCACCCCGCGCGGCGCGGCCGGCCGGGCAGCGACGGCCGCGCGGAGAAGGGTGCCGTGGGCGGCACGCCGGTCGCACACCCGTTTGAAAGGGCCGGCCTGGCAGGCCCGCCTGAAGGGCCCGTGTGGCAGGCCCGTCTGAAGGGCCCGTGTGGCAGGCCCGTCTGAAGGGCCCGTGTAGAAGGACCCGCGTGGAAGAGCCCGCCTGAAAGAACCCGCCCCGCGGGTAGGACGTGTACGACAGTCGTACGGAGCGGTGAAGGGCGAGCGATGGACAGCGACAGCACGGGAGCCGTCGAGGGGCTCGATGTACGGCCCGCGTCGGGGCACATCGGCGCCGAGATCCACGGGGTGGACCTCTCCGGGCCCCTGGACGACCGCACGGTCGACGGCATCCGCTCGGCGCTGCTGCGCTGGAAGGTCGTGTTCTTCCGGGGGCAGCGGCTGGACCACGCCGGGCAGATCGCGTTCGCGCGGCGCTTCGGGGAGCCGATCCGGCTCCGCTCGCGCGGCTCGGTGTCGCCCGCGGAGTACCCCGAGGTCGAGACGACCGCCGACCGCCAGGAGCTGGGCCGCAAGCACGGCATGGACCAGGCCGAATGGCTGGAGCGGCGCCGCCACTCGACGCTGCGCGGCTGGCACGGCGACCACACCGCCCGCGTCGACCCGCCCGCCCTCACCCTCCTCCGCGCCGAACAGGTGCCCCCGTACGGCGGTGACACCACCTGGGCCAATCTCGCCACCGCGTACGCCGGGCTCTCCGAACCCGTACGCCGGTTCGCCGACGGGTTGCGCGCCGAGCACCGCCTCGGCGTCGGCTATCTCGCCCGCTCCGGCCCCGACCCGTATCTGCGCCACCTCCAGGACCACCAGGTCGCCTCGGTCCACCCGGTCGTCCGCGTGCATCCCGAGACCGGCGAACGCGTCCTCTTCGTCAACCCTTACTACGTGGAGAACATCGTCGACGTGACCCGGGCGGAGAGCCGGCTCCTCCTGGAGATGTTCGTGGAGCAGATCACGCGCCCCGAGTACACCGTCCGCTTCCGCTGGGAGCCGGGCTCCGTGGCGCTCTGGGACAACCGGGCCACCGTCCACCTGGCCCCCAACGACACCGCGCACCTGGGCTTTCCGCGCATCATGCACCGGGTGATGGTGGCCGGGGAGCCCCCCGTCGGCGCGGACGGCACCCCGTCGAAGTCGCTCGTGGGCGCGCCGCTGCACGACCCGCGCGACGAGTAGTCGTCCCCCGCCCGATTCCGGGTAACCGGCACCCCATGGGCGAGCTGCTGATCGGTACCTGTTCCTGGACGGACCGCGCGTTACTGGCCGGCGGCTGGTATCCGCGCGGCCGGCGCGACGCCGAGTCCCGACTGCGGTACTACGCCGAGCGGTTCCCGGTCGTCGAGGTCGACTCCGGCTACTACGCGCTGCCCAGCCGCCGCAACGCCGTCCTCTGGGCCGAGCGGACGCCGCCCGGATTCCGGTTCGACGTCAAGGCGTTCTCGCTCCTGACCGGCCATCCGACCCGTCCGACGGCGCTCCCCGAGGACCTGCGCGGCCGGACGTCCCATCTGCCCGGTCTGCTCGACCGGATCTGGGAGCGCTTCACCCACGCCGTGGAGCCGCTGCGGACGGCGGACCGGCTGGGCGCCGTGCTGTTCCAGTTCCCGCCGTGGCTGGCGCCGGGGCCACGGGCGGAGAAGACGCTGACGGAGTGCGCGGAACGCACGGCGGGCTGGCCGGTCTCGGTCGAGTTCCGGCACCCGGCGTGGTGGCGCCCCGGCCAGGCGGACGAGACCGCGGCCCTGCTGTCCCGCCTCGGCCTGGTCGCCGTCGGCGTCGACATGGCCCAGGGGCTCGGCACCTCGCTGCCGCCCCTGGCGCCGGTCACCTCGCCCGAGCTGGCCGTCGTACGGTTCCACGGCCGGAGCCCCGCGTGGGGCACCGGCAGCAAGGAGGACCGTTTCCGCCACGACTACTCGGAGGCCGAACTCACCGAGTGGCTCCCGCGGTTGCGCACGGCCGCCGACCGGGTCGAAGAACTGCACGTGCTGTTCAACAACTGCTGCGCCGACGCGGCCGTACGGGCGGCGGAGACGATGCGCCGCCTGCTGGCCGTGTGACAGCCTCAAGGGTGTCCCGTAATTCCCGGGACAACCCTCAGCCGACCCGGACCTTCTTCTCCACCGTCACCTGGTCGATGTCCGTCGTACGGACCGTCAACTTCATCGTCCATGTGCCCGGTAGGGGTATCTGGAGGGTGTCGGTGGCCCAGTAGCCGCCCCGGTTGGTCAGCCTGGCGTCGATCGGGCCGACCTTCTGCGCCTCCAGGGTGAAGGTGAGGCGCAGTTCGGGGACCGTCGCGATGCCGTCGTCGGGGCCGAACACCACGGCCTGCACGGAGTTCTTGCCGACCTTGCCCGGGCCGAGGTCGATCTGGACCTTGCCGTGCCCGTTCGGGGTGCCCACGTCGAACGGTACGACGGTCGAGGAGGCCGTGATCTCCCCCGGCGCCGCTGCCGCGCCTCCGGCCCCCTGCGCGCTCTCCGCCGCCGCCCGGCCGGGCAGGGTGCCCGTCAGCACGGTCGTGATCACCAGCACCACCACCGCCACGGTGAACTCGGCGAGCACACTGCGGCGCAGGGCGAGACGATGCCGGTCGGAAGGGGTGCCGCGGGTGGCGGGGGTGCCTGGGGTGGAGTCGTCGGGGGAGACGGCAGGGGGCGCGCCGTCGGGGGAACCGGTGGCTGCGGGTGCGGCGTCCTCGGGGTCCGTGGTGCCGGGGGCGGCGGGTCCGTGATCGGCGGAGTCGTCGCCGGAGACCGGGGATACGGCGGTGCCGGTGCCAGAACCGGTGTCAGAGCCGGTGCCGGTGCCAGAACCGGTGTCAGAGCCGGTGCCGGAACCAGAACCGGTGTCAGAGCCGGTGCCGGAACCAGAACCGGCATCGGGGCCGGGGTCGGAACCAGAGCCGGGGTCGACGCCGGAGACCGCGGGCGTCTCGGCCGCTGCCCCGCCGTCCACCCGGGCCACCGCCCCCACCGGCTGCGGCACACGAGCCTCCGCCACGGCCGACGCCCTACCCACCGTCTCCGTGCTCTCGGCGCTCTCGGCGCTCTCGGCGCTCTCGGCGCTCTCGGCGCTCACCGCGTCCTCGGCCGCCATCGCCCCGAACCGGCCCGTCCACCGCCGGGAGAACCCGGCCGCGGCCAGCAGCAGTGCGACCGCCACCAGCTTGGCGATCAGGACCTCGCCGTACGCCGTCGTGGTGAAGGCGGACCAGGAGCCGAGTCCGCGCCAGGACTGGTAGACGCCGGTGACGGCCAGGACGACCACCGATGCGAAGGCCAGGCGGGAGAACCGAGTGACCACGGCGGCCGACAGCGCCTCCGGGGCCCGGTACAGCACGGTCAGCAGGGCCGTCAGGCCGCCCAGCCACACGGCCATGGCGAGCAGGTGGAGCACGGAGGAGGTCATCGCCACCGGCACCTGGATACCGGCGGAGGCGTGCTCGGCGGCGGCCCAGGTCCCGGCGAGCCCGACCGAGAGCAGGGCCCCCGCACCGGCCGCACCCCGCCCCCAGCGCTCCTGAGGGCGGACCCGCAGGAGGAGGACGAGGGTCACGGCGAGCAGCGCGAGCCTCGCCAGCAGTGCGAGGCCCGGCCTGGTCCCGACCGTGCCGCCGAGGACGGACGGGTCGAGCGCGGCCCCGATGCCGCTGCCCCGCTCGTACGGCCCCCGCAGCAGCAACAGGACCACCGAGGCCAGCGACAGGGCCAGCCAGCCGGACAGGAGCAGCTTGCGGAGCGTGTCGTCGGCCCGTCCGAGGACGGCGGTCACGAAGACGGTGACACCGATGAGCAGGGCCAGGGCGCCGTAGGCGAAGTAGCGGGTGATGTCGTAGAAGGAGGCTGTGAGGGGGTCCTCGGCGAGGTCGGCGGGAAGGCTCGCGGAGGTGGCGGAGGGTTCGCCGACCGAGAAGATCAGGGCGCCGGAGATGGGGTGGCTGTCGGCGGAGATCACCCGCCAGGCGACGGTGTACGTGCCGTCGGCCAGTCCGGCGGGCAGGGTGACGCGGGCCGTGTCGGACCGGTCCCCGGACCGCCCCGGCTTGCCCGTGTCGACCGCGCGGTTCTCCGGGTCGATGACGCGGATGGAGTCCTGGAGGAGGCTCACCGGTTCCGTGAAGGTGAGGGTGACGTCCTCGGGGGCGGAGTCGAGGACGCTGCCGTCGGCGGGATCGGTGCCCTTGAGCGCGGCGTGCGCGGACGCGGTCCCCGCCCCGCCGAGGAGGAACAGGACCAGCACGGTGCCCAGCAGCACCAGACGCCGAACACCCGGGCGGCCCCTCCCGCCCGCTCCGCCCTGTCGACTCTCGTCCCTGTCACTGCGTCGGCCCACGTCGCGCTCCGGATCCACTGTCGCCGGCTCTCGGATTCCTCCGCGTAGGTACGGGCGCCGAGAAGCGTGTGTTCACCACTCACCCCGGGCGCCCGCCCTCACGCCCTCCCCAGCTCGGCGATCAGTGCCGCCTGCCCGGGGTACAGCCGCGCCAACTCCCCGGCGTCGCCGTGCTCGTAGCCCTCGTAGGTGAACCCCGGCGCCATCGTGCAGCCGAACAGCGTCCACGCCCCGCCGACCGCCACCCGCGCACCCATCCAGCTCCCCGCGGGCACGACGTACTGCACGTGCTGCCCGCCGAGCACGTCCGGTCCGAGGACGACGACGTCCGAGGAGCCGTCGGGACGCAGGAGCAGCAGCTGGAGGGGATCGCCGAGGTGGAAGTGCCAGATCTCGTCGGTCGGCAGCCGGTGCAGCGCCGAGCAGTCCCCCGGCTCGGCGGTGAGCAGGGCGACGATCGCCGTCCCCTCCGGCCGCCCGTCGGCCCGCTCGGGCCCCGCCCACGTCTGGCGGAAGCGCCCGCCCTCCCGGGGGATGGGCTCCAACGCGTAGTGCGCGATCAGGTCTTCAGGAGTCACCCGCCCACGCTACGTCCGCGGCCTGCCGCCCGAACACCTTCTCCCGGCGCAGGAACGCCAGCTGCGCCCGCTTCTCCGGCAGATACACGTCGGGCAGATCGATCTCCGGCAGCACGACCACCGGCCCGCGTTCGAACCCCTGGCGCAGGAACCGCGCGATCGCCTTCTCGTTCCGCACGTCCGGGTCGACGACCACCCGCCGCCGGTCCAGCCCGACCAGCACATACGACGTGAAGGCCGCCAGCACCGAGGCCGACCACCCCGGCCGGGCCCCGCCCCGCCCGGCGGGCGCCAGCAGCACGTGCACGCCGATGTCGCCGGGCTCGACCTCGTAGCACTCGCCGACCCGGTCGGCCTCCGGCTCGTACGTCTGGAGCAGTCCGACGGGCTCGCCGTCGCGCAGGGCGAGGAAGGCGTGGTGGGTGTCGAGGGTGCCGAGATGGGCGTAGATCTCCCTGACCTGCTCCTCGGTGAGTCCGTTCATGCCCCAGAACTCGGCCCGGGGCTCGCTCACCCAGCCGTGGACGACGCCGGCGTCGGCCTCCGGGTCCAGCGGCAGGACACGCACGGCCCCGAAGCCCTCGATCACCTGCTCGTGGACGGCCGCGCGGCCGCCGTACCCGTCAACGCTCATCGTCGCTCTCCTCGTTCCCTTCGCTGCCCCGGCTGTACGGGCTGCCGGCTGTACCGGCTGCCGGCTCTGCTCCTTGCCGGCTGCACGCGCTGTACTCGCTGTCCTCGGTGAGCCGGTCCCAGTCGGTCACGACCGGTACGAGCTGCCCCCGCAGCCAGAGGGGAAGCTGGTCGCGGTGGTGGGCGGAGCCGGGCACGCCGGACGCCCCGAACGGCACCACCCAGAGGCTGTCCTCGCGCCGGGCCAGATCCCAGACGTAACGGGCGGCGGGGCCGCGCGCGCTGAGGTCGGTGATGCCGGGGACGGCGGAGGTGCACAGCACGCAGTCGTGGTCACCGCCGAGCCCCGGCTCCACGTACGCGGCGGACGGGTCGGCGGGTTCGAGCGCCCGCCACGGCGCGAGCCGGTGGCTGTCGCCCCAGGGCCCGAACGTGTCGGCGGCCACCTCCTCCACCGCCTCCCGCACCAGGCCCGCGCGGTCGATCCCGTACAACTCCTCGGCCCGCAGCAGATGTTCGAGCGCAAAGCCGATCCGGACGGTGAGCGAGAGCCACGGCCGGAAGATCTCCGGATACGCCTGCGGCTGGGCCAGCGCCGCGAAGGCGGGCTGGGCGGCGAGCCGCCGTACGAGCGCGCCGCGCACCGCCGCGTACGCCGCGGCCTCGACGCTGTCGGCCCCCATCCGCCGGTCCCAGCCGAGCAGCCGGGCCCGCAGGCCGGCGGCGGCCGGGGTCAGGCCGTCGCGGGCGTCCGGACCGTCGGGGCCGTCCGGACCGTCAGTGCTGTGCGGACCGTCCGGGCCGTCGGTGCCGTCCGGGAGAGCGGCCAAGTACTCCAGCAGGGGCGCGGCGGAGGCGAGATGGGTGTCCATGTGGATCGCCGGCATGTCCGGCGCCGACCAGACCGGCTTCCCGGCCAGCAGCTCCCGGATGCGGTCGGCCCGGTGCGGGGGCGCGAACTCCACACCGAGCGGGGTCGCCGGGCCCCGCTGGTTCGCCATGACGGCGACGCCGTCCTCGAAAGAGCCGTACGGCGTCTCGTGCCAGCCCTCCCAGCCGTGTCCCGGCTCCCACGCGGGAACGATTCCCCGGCGGTTTTCCTCGCTGCGGACCGGCACCCGCCCGGCCACCCGGTGCAGCACCCCGCCCTTGGTGTCCGCGGCCTGCACCACGTTCACCGGCTCGGCCCACAGGTCAAGTGCCCGGTCCACGTCGGCGACCTCGCGCGCCCGGAGAAGGGGCAGCAGCGCGCTCATCCCGAGGTCCTCGGTGACGCGGGGCGGGCAGCGGAGGCTGACGGGGCCCACGGGGTCACTACCGGTGCCGCCGTCGGGCCCCTCCTCGCAGCCGCCGATGACAACCGGCCCCCGGGCGGTCTCGATGACCTCCACCTCCACGGGTTCCCCGCCGGCGACCTCTACGGCCTCGACGTGCCGGTGCGCGGGCCGCCACCGCCCGTCCGGGTCGAGCGCCTCCACGTCCCCGGCCCCGGTGCGGCGCAGCCGCTCCCGGTAGAGATCCTGGTAGTCGGCCATGGCGTTGGTGATCGCCCAGGCCACGTGCCCGGTGTGGCCGAAGTGGGCGATGCCCGGCAGGCCCGGGACGGCGAGCCCCACGACGTCGAAGTCGGGGCAGGAGAGGCGGATCTGCTGGTAGACCCCGGGTTCCTCGATGAACCGGTGCGGGTCACCGGCGATGACGGCCCGCCCCGTGGCCGTACGGGACCCGTCGACCAGCCAGCCGTTGCTGCCGGCGGTGGCGGGCCCGTCGGTGGCGAAGAGCCCCACCGCGTCGGCGCCCAGGTGCCGGACGACCTCCTCGCGCCAGAGCTTCGCGGGGAACCCGGCGAACAGGATGTGCGTGGCCAGCCAGACGCCGAGCGGGTGCCATGCCTCCCAGCGCCCGGGGACGAGCCCGGCCCGCCCGAACTCGGGTGTGCGGCGGGCCCCTTCGGCGAGCCCTTCGTTGACCCCGTCGACATACGCGCGGACCCAGTCGGCGGTCTCGGGGTCCCGTCTCTCCAGCCGGGCGAAGCAGCGTCTCGCGGTGTCGTCGAGCCTGGCCCGTCTCGCGAACACGTCCCAGCCGAGCGCGTCCGCACCGAGGAAGGACGCCGAGGTGCCCTGGGACCGGTGGCGTTCGACCTCCAGCTGCCACGCCCGGTCGTGCGCGGTGACCCGGCCCTGCGCGCGGGCGAGCGCACGGGCGTCCGCCGCGCGGAGGTGGGGGATGCCCCAGGCGTCCCGGTAAGTCTCGGTGCTCATGTCTGTCCCTGTGATGCAACTGTGGTTTAGGTTAGCCTCACCTAATCAAGATGGGGGAAGCGTACGTGAAGGGTGCGGGCGTCATGGGGCAGGGTCACGGCTGGGAGGGCGCGGTCCTCAAACTGCTGCGGGCGAAGGACTTCGTCCTCACGGTCACCGGCGCCGAACAGGTCACCGACGACTACCGGCGGATCCACCTCGCCGACGGCGGCATGCTCGCCGCGACCGGCGTCCACCCCACCATGTGGGTACGCCTCTGGTTCGCGCCCACCGGGGGGACGGGGGCCGCCGCCCGCCCTCACCAGCGCGCGTACACGCTCGTCGACCCCGACCCGGCCGCAGGCACCTTCAGCCTGGAGTTCGCCCTCCACGAGGGCCGGGCCAGCGACTGGGCGCGCTCGGCCGCACCGGGCGACACGATCGAGGCCACCGTCCACGGCACGGGCTTCACCGACCCCGATCCGACCCCGTCCCACGTCCTCGCCATCGGCGACCCGGCGTCGCTCCCGGCCATCAACTCCCTGCTGGGCGCGCTGCCCTCGACCCCGACGACGATCTGGTTCGAGACGCCGGCCGGGACCGGGCCCGACGACATGGGCGGCCTCCCGCTCCGCCGTGACCCCGCCCACCACGACCTCCGCCCGGTCCCCCGCCGGGACGCCGGCGCGCACCTCGTCACCCGGGTGCGGTCGGACGCCCCCGCCCTGCTGAGGGACACCCCGGACCCGTACGTCTGGATCGCCTGCGACACCGCCACGACCCGCTCCCTCACCACGTACTTCCGCAAGGAACTGGGCCTGCCCAAGCAGCGGATACAGGCGCTGGGGTACTGGCGACCGTAGAAGGGCCGGCGGGGATGGCGCACCGGCACAGCCGGGCCGCCGGAAGGCGTGCCGCCAGGGGCGATGCCCGCGGCACGGCCGGGCCGCCTCGGCGGCGCTCAGGGGACGGGGACGTGCCGGGCTGCGGCGGGTCGGGGTCCGCGCCATCATCGGGGCATGAACGTCACCCTTCACCTCGCCCAGGATCCCGAGGCGGACGAACTCCTCGGACGCAGTCCGCTCGCCGCGCTGGTCGGCATGCTGCTGGACCAGCAGGTGCCGATGGAGTGGGCGTTCAAAGGGCCCTCGACCATCGCCGGGCGGCTCGGCGCGGACGACCTCGACGCCCACGAGATCGCCACGATGCCCCCGGAGCAGTTCGCGGGGGTCCTCTCCACCAAGCCGGCGGTCCACCGCTACCCCGGCTCCATGGCCAAGCGGATCCAGCAGCTGTGCCAGTACCTCGTGGAGCACTACGACGGTGACGCGAGCGGGGTATGGAGGGACGCCGGAACGGGCGGGGAACTCCTGGCCCGCCTGGAGGCCCTGCCCGGCTTCGGCCGCCAGAAGGCACAGATCTTCCTCGCGCTCCTGGGCAAGCAGCTGGGCGTCCGGCCGGAAGGATGGCGGGAGGCGGCGGGGGCCTACGGCGAGCCGGACACGTTCCGTTCCGTGGCCGACATCAAGGGACCCGAGTCCCTGGCGAAGGTCCGGGCGCACAAGCAGGAGATGAAGGCGGCCGCCAAGGCGAAGAAGGAGACGGGTGCCGGGTAGCGCCGTCGATACGCCGTAGGGCTCGGGCGGGTGGGATCGTGCGGCCGGTGCGCGTCGTCCGCCGTCGCAGGCGCGGTACCCCGCGCCCCTGAAGGACACGCAAAGCACTTCGCCCTTCCGGCCCGGTACGCCGAGTGGGCGGTTCTCCGGTCCGCTCGATGCGGCGGGGGCGCTCCGCGGGCAGACAGTCTCCGTGAGCACGACCCCGCACGCCCCCGTCGCCGTACGGACGTGGCTGCGTGTGCTCGTCCTGGCCTTCGCCCTGGTCCTCCCGGCCGCCCATGGCACCGCTCACGCGAGTTCCGCGCTGCCCGTGTCGAGCGAGACGGTCCTCGTCGAGTACGACCTCGTGGAGACCGCCCCCCGGCCGCCGTCCCGGCCCGGCCGGCGTCCCGCCACCGCGGCCCGTCCCGGGGCCCCGGCGGTGTGCGCCCCGCTTCCCGCCAGGACAGAACTCCCCCTGCTCGCGGCGGCCCCGTCCGGGCACCCGCCCCTTCCCCACGTGCTGCGCTCCGTGGTCCTGCGCTGCTGACCGAGCCCTCCCCGCAGCTCACCCACTCGGAGAAACCGGCAGCAAACCGGCAAGAACCCAGCACAGGACAGGACCCACAGCCATGCCCAGCGACCCGTACACGGTCCTGCGCGCCCTCCTCCGCGCGGAGGCCGTGCGCAGTGCGCCCAAGGCACGCCCCGAGAACCCCCCGGAACGCGGCCGTGACCCCGAGGGCGGGGAACGGCACCGCCCGAAGGCCCTCGAAAGCGACTGAACCCACCCCCGCCCGAGTGCCCTGGAGCCATGGGTTCCAGGGCACTCGGCTCACCGAGGACAAAGGGTTCGCACACCACCCGACCGCAGGGAATGCGCTGTTTGACCGATTCACGGAACCTTTTCCCGGGTCGCACTCCGTCGCCATGGCTGCGCCCGGAACGTCTTGACCGGTAGGCTTTCCGTGTGATCTTCAAGCGCATCGGAAACGGCCGGCCGTACCCCGACCACGGCCGGGAAAGCACCCGGCAGTGGGCGGACGTCGCGCCGCGCCCGGTCCGCCTCGATCAGCTCGTCACGACCAAGGGGCAGCTGGACCTGGAGACCCTCCTCGCCGAGGACTCCACGTTCTACGGCGACCTCTTCGCGCACGTGGTGAAGTGGCAGGGGGACCTTTACCTGGAGGACGGCCTCCACCGCGCGGTACGCGCGGCCCTCCAGCAGCGCCAGGTCCTGCACGCCCGCGTCCTCGAACTGGACTGACCACCACCGCCCCGGACCCACCGGCCCCGGGCCACCGCGTTCCCGATCGCGCCCCAGGGCGCCCGATCGCGTTCCCGGTCGCGGCCGCCTTCCCGTCCGCCGCAGCGGACCGCGCCGGAGCGAGTGTGCTCCAGCCGCGGTACTCCCAGCCGTCCGACCCGGCGCCCATGCCGCCGCCGGCGCGCCAGTTGACCCTTTCGGGTTGGACTGCCGCACAGTCAATGATCATCTAGTAGGCATTGCCGCCCAACGGCACTACGCTGCGCCCATGAGCATGCTGACTCCTCCCGGCATGGGCGGCCAGTACCGGATCACGGGGGACAAGTACCCGCGGCTGCGCCGACCGAAGAGGCGCCGCAGGCTCGTGCTCGCGGTCGTCGCGTCCGCGACCGCGCTGGGCCTGGCCGGCTGGGGAACACTGCAGCTCATCGATGTCTTCACCGGCGAGGACCAGGCCGCCGCGGCCGGCCCCAAGGCGGACTGCTCGGCCCGGGTGAGCCCTTCACCGGCAGCGGGCGAGGCCGCCGGCCAGACCTCCGGCAAACCGGAGTCGTACCCGGCACCCGGCAAGATCACCGTCAACGTCCTCAACGCGACGCCCCGCTCGGGCCTCGCCAAGGACACCGCCGAGGAACTGAAGAAGCGCGGCTTCCGCATCGGGAACGTGGGCAACGCGACCGAGGAGTACGACAAGAAGGTCAAGGGAGCAGCCGTGCTCCTCGGCGCGAAGGCGGCCGAGGAAACGGCGCTTGCGGTCCTGAACACCCAGCTCACCGGGGCCCGGCTGAAGACCGACGGACGCGGGAAGGCCACCGAGGTCGACCTCGTCATCGGCACCGGCTTCAAGGCCCTCAGCAAGCGGAAGGACGCCGACGCGGCCCTGGCCGATCTGACCAGGCCCGAGCCGGCGCCCCAGCCGGCGAAGACGAAGACCTGCTGAGCCCCGGCCGGGGCCCGGGCGGTCCCTACTCGGCCGCCCCGTACAGCCGGTCGCCCGCGTCCCCGAGGCCCGGCACGATGTAGCCGTGCTCGTTCAGGCGCTGGTCGACCGCGGCGGTCACCACGGTCACCGGGGTGCCCGCGAGTTCCCGCTCCATGACCTCCACGCCCTCGGGCGCGGCGAGGAGCACCACGGCGGTCACGTCGTGGGCACCCCGGGCGATCAGCTCGCGGATGGCGGCGACCAGGGTGCCGCCGGTGGCGAGCATCGGGTCGAGGACGTACACCTGACGCCCGGAGAGGTCCTCGGGCATGCGCGTGGCGTACGTGGAGGCCTCCAGCGTCTCCTCGTTGCGGATCATGCCCAGGAACCCCACCTCGGCGGTCGGCAGCAGCCGGACCATGCCGTCGAGCATGCCGAGGCCGGCGCGCAGGATCGGCACCACCAGGGGGCGCGGGTGGGAGAGCTTGACGCCCGTGGTCGGGGCGACCGGCGTCTCGATGTCGACCTGCTCGGTGCGCACGTCACGGGTGGCCTCGTAGGCGAGCAGGGTGACCAGCTCGTCGGCGAGACGGCGGAAGGTAGGGGAGTCGGTGCGCTGGTCGCGCAGCGTGGTGAGTTTGTGGGCGACCAGGGGGTGGTCGACGACGTGGAGACGCATGACCACAACAGTAACGGGGGCAACAGCACCGGGCTCCCCGTCCCCGGCCGGTGAACAGTCCACCCGCCGCACAGCAACCCCGACCCGCGCGGTTCACCCGTTTGATGGCATCAAACCAGCCGCCGGAGGGAAAGTGGGAGGGACATGGCGGGGGTGGTGAGCCGATGCCGGACGGTGGTGAGCCCATGGCGGGAGTGGACGACGAGTCCCTGCGTCCGCGAAGGACGGGCGGGACCCGGTCACGGGGGACGAACCCGGAAGGACCACGAGCGACGGACGGAGATCCGCCGCGCCCGGTGGCCGACGAACGACGGCGGCGGGCGGACCTGCGGGCGCCGGCGGAGGCCGACGCGGACGCCGACGCCGACGCCGACGAGCAGGGTGACGCGGCGCGGAGGCGGCGCCGCGCCCAGTTCCTGCGCGAGCTGACGGAGGCGCGGGAACTGCGCGACCGGGTGCAGCCGCGCCGGGCCAAGGCGGCTCGGCTCAGGCACGCGATGCGTATGCGCACCTTCCGCTGGTAGCACCACGGTCCGGCATCCGGCCGGACGGCCCCCTTGCACCCCCTCCCGGGGGGCTCACGGGGCATGCGCGGGGCACTCACGGGGTGGCCGTGCGGATGCGGCGGGGAAGTCCGCGTACGATCCGCAGGTGGCGGCAACAGGTGCGCAGGTGAACGCCTTGCCCGGCCGGCGATCAAAACTGCCGGACACAGGGAGCCGAAGACGTCCCCTGGGCGCTCAGTTTCTGCCACGATTCCGAGTGGGTGGGGCTCGGAGCACAGCCTCCCCGCCCATCGACCTCCGCCGGGGGGACCCCCAACCGGCACACCTATGACCAGTGGGAGAGTCACGGTGTACTTCGCCGCACTGCTCGCGCGCACCGAAGACGGGTGGGAAGCGAGCGACACAGAGCTCGACGATGTGGAAACCCTGTCGGATCTGGCCGACCTGGCCCGTGAAGCCTCGCCCGACGACGACACGGTGCTGGTGCTCATCGAACAGGAGGACGCCTGGTTCGGCGTCGTCCGCATCGATGGCGAGGACGACCCTCGTATCTATGTCTCGGACGCCGCCGCCGCTGCCCGCAGCAGCTACGGCGAGATCCTGCTCACCGCCGAACTGCTCGGAAGGGAGCCCGGAGACGACGGTCCCGACCTGGACTCCCTCGACCTCGACGGTACGGAGGACGGTGAGCCCGACGGCGATGACGACGACACGGCCGCCGAGTCCGTGCCGCACAGCCCGGTCGGCGACACCGAGATCCTCGACGACCTGGGCGTGAGCGAGAAGGAGCTGCGCGCCCTCGACGCCGACGACGCGCTCAACTCGATCGCCGAGGCCCTGGGCGCCTCCGAGGTCCTGGAGACGGTCCGCTAGAGGCCGTGTTCCGAAAGCCCCGTCGCCCGCCCGTCGCCCGCCCGTCGCCCGCCCGTCGTCCGCCCGAAGGGCGGGCGCCGCGGCGCCCGGCGCGTGCGATCGCGAGGCACCGGAGCGCCCTCATGGCGGAGCCGTTCGGGCGTTTCGGCAACGCGGCATGGGGTCCCCCGCGCAAGCGAAGGGGTGCCCCGCGGCCGCCGGGCGGCTCCCGGGCCGACCGGTCCGTTAGGTTCCCCGGGTGACCGAAGCAACCGACGCAGCGGCACCGGGCTCCGATCCGGTACGCGACCGCTGGCGGGCCGCGATGCGGCTCGCCCTGGACGAGGCCGGGCTGGCCGCCGAGGGCGGAGACGTCCCGGTCGGTGCCGTCGTACTGGCGCCGGACGGTACGACCGTACTGGCCACCGGACACAACGAACGCGAGGCGACCGGCGATCCGACCGCCCACGCCGAGGTGCTGGCCGTACGCCGGGCCGCCGTGGCACTCGGCGAGTGGCGGCTGACCGGCTGCACGCTGGTCGTCACCCTCGAACCCTGCACGATGTGCGCGGGCGCCGTCGTGCAGTCCCGGGTCGACCGGGTCGTCTACGGCGCCCGCGACGAGAAGGCCGGCGCGGCCGGCTCCCTCTGGGACGTCGTACGCGACCGCCGCCTCAACCACCGCCCCGAGGTCATCGAGGGCGTCCTCGCCGACGACTGCGCCCGGCTCCTCACGGACTTCTTCCGCCTCCGCTGACCCGCCCCCGGCGGGGCACCCGGGGCTCCCCGAATACCGATTTCAAAGCACGCCCCACCTTGCTGTAAGGTCTCCCTCGGTAGCGTGTCCGAGCGGCCGAAGGAGCTCGCCTCGAAAGCGAGTGTGGCGCAAGTCACCGAGGGTTCAAATCCCTCCGCTACCGCTGAAGAAGGGCCCCGCCGTCAGGTGGGGCCCTTCCTGCGTTCCGGGGAACTCCCGCGAACGCATGATCGGGTTACACTCGCCGCCGGTGGTCAGGGACACATGAGGCGGGGGAGGCCGCTGTGGCGGTGCAGGCAAAGAAGGTCGTGCTGTTCGTACTCGTGGTCTTCGTGGCGTACGTGATCATCACCGACCCTGAGAACGCCGCCGGCTACGTCCAGATAGGGTTCGAGGGCATCTCGGCCGCCGCCCAGGCCATCGGCGACTTCTTCACGTGGATCGCCAACGGGGCCGAATAGGGCCCAGAGCCGCACCCACGCCTCGTACGACCCTCCCGGAGCCCTCATGATCCGCCACCTGGTCCTGTTCAAGCTCAACGAGGGCGTCGAGCGCGACGACCCTCGTGTCGTAGCGGGCGAGAAGGCCTTCAGGGCGCTCGACGGCAAGATCGCGGAGCTGCGCCACTGGGAGCTGGGCTGGAACATCAGCGACCGGCCCATCGCATACGACTTCGCGATCAACTCGGCGTTCGACGACGCGGACTCCCTGCGCCGGTACGTCGAGCACCCGGACCACCAGGCCGGCGTCGCCCTGTGGCGGGAGTTCGCCACATGGGTGATCGCCGACTACGAGTACTGACCTCCCCGTCGCGGCCGGGCGCCGGACACCGGCCGTCGGTATCGGCCGTCGGTATCGGCCGTCGGTATCGGCCGTCGGTATCGGCACCCGCCCCCGCACCGGCACCGGCCGCTCGTTCTCGCTCGCACGTCTGTACGGCCCGCCCCGCGCCCGCTCGAACGGTGCGGGGCTTCGCCGTGCCGCGTTCCCCCGATTGACGTCACGGTCTCACCTCTCCCTCAACACGGCGATATGCGGTGCTTGATCACAGTGCACATGTCTTGTGATGCTATGACCGCTTTTGACGGTTGAGTTGATGAGTTGATCGACGAAGAGGTGGCGTTGACTGTGTCGGCCAGTACTGCGCCACCCCAGGAAGAGGCCCAGGCTCCCGTTCAGGAGAAACGTCGCGGCGCCGACACCCGCGCCCTCACCCAGGTGCTCTTCGGCCAGCTCAAGCACCTGGAACCCGGCACCCCGGAGCACAACCGCGTACGCGGAGCGCTCATCGAGGCGAACCTCCCGCTCGTGCGGTACGCGGCCTCCCGATTCCGCTCCCGCAACGAGCCCATGGAGGACGTCGTCCAGGTCGGCACCATCGGCCTGATCAACGCCATCGACCGCTTCGACCCCGACCGGGGCGTGCAGTTCCCGACCTTCGCGATGCCGACCGTCGTCGGCGAGATCAAGCGCTACTTCCGCGACAACGTCCGCACGGTCCACGTCCCCCGTCGGCTGCACGAGCTCTGGGTCCAGGTGAACGGCGCCACCGAGGACCTCACGACCGCGTTCGGCCGCACCCCCACGACCGCCGAGATCGCCGAGCGACTCCGGATCACCGAGGAGGAGGTCCTGACCTGCATCGAGGCCGGCCGCTCATACCACGCGACCTCACTGGAGGCCGCCCAGGAGGGCGACGGGATGCCCGGCCTCCTCGACCGGCTCGGCTACGAGGACCCCGAACTCGACGGCGTCGAACACCGCGATCTCGTACGGCACCTCCTCGTACAGCTCCCCGAACGCGAACAGCGCATCCTGCTGCTCCGCTACTACAGCAACCTGACGCAGTCACAGATCAGCGCGGAACTGGGCGTCTCCCAGATGCACGTCTCCCGGCTGCTGGCCCGGAGCTTCGCGAGGCTGCGCTCAGCGAACCGCATCGAGTCATAGGCCGCGCCGCGCCATGGGCCGCGCCGAGTCACAGACCGGGCCGAGTGGCGGGGCGCTGCGGCTCCCGGGCCGCGTCGCGGCCGGTTTCCGGGCCGCCCACGCCGGGGGGCGAACCATGTGACCTTCGGTAACCATCGACTCCACTTTCACCCCCGAGGGACTGTGGGGCACGCGGGGCGCACGAAGGCAGGCGGGGCGCACAGATCGGGCCACGAGCACACGTGCCCAGGCCATCTGGCCTAACCGAATGCGCTGTCGAGGCATCACCGTCGAGAGCGAATCACTCATCACATCTCTTACCGACAGTTATTCTCCGATATGCCATCAGA
This sequence comes from Streptomyces sp. NPDC042364, assembly GCF_056437585.1. Lineage (NCBI taxonomy): Bacteria > Bacillati > Actinomycetota > Actinomycetes > Kitasatosporales > Streptomycetaceae > Streptomyces > Streptomyces sp. NPDC042364. Next base: position 176,156 of record NZ_JBWKAJ010000006.1, read on the forward strand.
CCGCCCTCTACTAGGGCCAATTACCCCGCTCCATGTCGACATGTCACTACATCGCGTTGCCGACGTGTGACATTCTTCCCCCAGCGCGTTTGCCGTGGCCTCGCCGCCGGTATTCAGGTGGAGGCTGCGTTCCCTACGACGGAGCGTCCGCCGCGACCGTCCGCGACCCAAAGGGGGTGGCATGTCCGCAGACCAGGGCAGCTCGAAGGTGCTCACGCTCGCCAAGAGCGAGACCGCGCCCGACGCTATCCAGGCCCCTCAGGACCTTCAGGACCTCAAGGACCTTCCCGGCACCGAGGCTCCGCCGGCGCCTGAGTTCCCGGCCTTGCCGGCCTCGGCGAACATCGACACCCGCACCCTGTCCCGCTCCCTGTTCCTGCGGCTCGCCGCCCTCGACGAGAACAGCCCCGAGCGCGCCTACGTCCGGGACACCCTCATCGAGCTCAACCTCCCCCTGGTGCGCTACGCCGCCGCCCGCTTCCGGTCGCGCAACGAGCCCATGGAGGACATCGTCCAGGTCGGAACCATCGGCCTGATCAAGGCGATCGACCGCTTCGACTGCGAACGGGGCGTGGAGTTCCCGACGTTCGCGATGCCGACGGTCGTGGGAGAGATCAAGCGGTTCTTCCGCGACACCTCGTGGTCGGTCCGGGTCCCGCGCCGCCTCCAGGAGCTGCGCCTGGCCCTCACCAAGGCCAGCGACGAGCTGTCCCAGAAGCTCGACCGCTCCCCGACGGTCACCGAACTCGCCGCCGTGCTGGGCGTGTCGGAGGAGGACGTCGTCGACGGCCTCGCGGTCGGCAACGCGTACACGGCGTCGTCACTCGACTCACCCGCCCCCGAGGACGACGGCGGCGAGGGCTCGCTGGCGGACCGCCTCGGCTACGAGGACAGTGCGCTCGAAGGCGTCGAGTACCGCGAGTCGCTCAAGCCGCTGCTCGCCAAACTCCCGCCCCGTGAGCGCCGGATCATCATGCTCCGCTTCTTCGCGAACATGACCCAGTCGCAGATCGGCGAAGAGGTCGGCATCTCCCAGATGCACGTCTCCCGCCTTCTCACCCGCACCCTGGCCCAGCTGCGCGAGGGCCTCATCTCCGACTGAGTCCCCGTCAAGGCGTAGGGACCACCGCCCAGTCGTGGAGACGACCGCCGGGACGCCTGTTCGTTCAGGACGTGCCGGCGGTCGTCGTGCGTGCGTATGCGAGAGAGGCGCGTGGAGCCGAGCGGGCGCGTGAAGCCGAGCGGGCGCGTGAAGCCGAGCGGGCGCGTGCGGGTGGTGTTCGGTTGCTCGCGCAGTACCCGCGCCCTTACAAGCCGGGTGGCGCCCCGCGCCCTCAGCCCAGCGCCAGCCACACCACCGCGGCGACCACCGCCACCGCGGCGACGATCCCGACGATCAGACCGACGCGGGGGCCGGAGGACGCCACCTCCGCACGGCCACCCCGCGGGGTCTCGTCAACGAACGCGCGGAACATCTGAGTGTTCCCCGCGGGGTCGTAGTTGCCCTGGGGGCCCTGGTTGTCAGCCATGGCCCGAGACCTTAGCGAATCCGCGAGGAGCCACCCAAGCGGGGTGGGGGAGAGCGGCCCCGGCCGCACCGCTCTCCTTTGCCAAGACTTGGGCCGCACACACCCCGATTCGTTTGCCTGCAGCAACCATCCAGTTCTATGGTTGCCCTAAGCAACAAACACGGGAGGGGCTCCCATGGCCGAGCGAGCGCAGTACGAGGAGCTGACCCGCCAGCTCAGCGCCATCGGGGTCGTGAAGCGGGAGATCGCACGGATGCTGCCGTACGACTGCCCCGGCGGATCGGCGGGAGTCCTCACGCTGCTCGACCGGAACGGCGAGATGCGGATGAGCAGGCTCGCCGAGCTGCTCTCGGTGGACATGTCGGTGACCAGCCGCCATGTCGCGCACGTCGCCGAGCGGGGCTGGATCGAACGCCTTCCCGACCCGGCGGACAGACGCTCGCGCATCCTGCGCCTGACCCCCGAGGGGCGGGCCCTGGTCGCCGAACTCCACCGGCGTACGAGCCGGGTGATGGCCCATCGGCTGAGCGACTGGTCCGACGAAGAGGTCGGGGAGCTGGTCCGGCTGCTCGGCCGGCTGCGCCGCAGCTTCGACGCGGCCGCCGGCACCTGTCCCCCCGCCACCTGAAAGACACCCGCCGCAACCCGTACACCCGCGAAGACCACGTAAGAGAAGGAAGCCCATGGCAACGACCACACCAGCCGGTGTGCGGGCCCACGCCAAGCACGGCCACGGCCCCGCCAAGGGGGCCTCGCACGGCGACGGCGCTCCGATGACGCACCGGCAGATCATGGAAGCGCTGACCGGACTGCTGCTCGGCATGTTCGTGGCGATCCTGTCGTCGACGATCGTCTCGAACGCCCTGCCCGACATCATCAAGGACCTGGGCGGCGGACAGAGCGCGTACACCTGGGTCGTGACCGCGTCGCTGCTGGCGATGACCGCGTCCACCCCGCTGTGGGGCAAGCTCGCCGACCTGTTCTCCAAGAAGCTGCTGATCCAGCTGGCGCTCGTCATCTTCGTGCTCGGGTCGGCCGCGGCCGGTCTCTCGCAGAACGCCGGGATGCTCATCGGGTTCCGCGCGGTCCAGGGCATCGGCATGGGCGGCCTGTCGTCGCTGGCGCAGATCATCCTCGCCGCGATGATCTCCCCTCGGGAGCGCGGCCGGTACAACGGCTACCTCGGCGCCACCTTCGCGACCGCCATGGTCGGCGGCCCGCTGGTCGGCGGTGTCATCACCGACACCGACTGGCTCGGCTGGCGCTGGTGCTTCTACGTCGGCGTGCCCTTCGCGGTGATCGCCCTCATCGTGCTCCAGCGGACCCTGCACCTGCCCGTCGTCCGGCGCAGGGTCAAGGTCGACTGGGCGGGCGCGTTCCTGATCACCGCCGCGGTCTGCCTGCTGCTGGTCTGGGTGACCTTCGCCGGCGACAAGTACGACTGGGTGTCCTGGCAGACGTACGCGATGGTCGGCGGCACGCTGGCGCTGCTCGCGCTCTTCGTCGTCGTCGAGGCGAAGGCGAGCGAGCCGATCATCCCGCTGCGGCTGTTCGGCAACCGGACGATCGCCCTGGCCTCGCTGGCCTCGCTCTTCGTCGGTGTCGCGATGTTCGCCGGCACCATCTTCTTCAGCCAGTACTTCCAGCTGGCCCGTGACAAGTCGCCGACCATGTCCGGTGTCCTGACCATCCCGATGATCGCCGGTCTGTTCGTCTCGTCGACCGTCTCCGGCCAGGTCATCACCCGCACCGGCCGCTGGAAGGCGTGGCTGCTCGCCGGCGGTGTGCTGGTGACCGCGGGTCTCGGTCTGCTGGGCACGCTCCGGTACGACACCCCGTACTGGCACGTGGCGGTCTTCATGGCGCTGCTCGGCCTCGGCGTCGGCATGATGATGCAGAACCTGGTGCTGTGCACGCAGAACCAGGTGGCCCCGGCCGATCTGGGCGCCGCCAGCTCCGTCGTCACCTTCTTCCGCTCCCTCGGCGGCGCGATCGGCGTCTCGGCGCTGGGCGCGGTGCTGAGCCACCGGATCACGCACTACGCGGAGGAGGGCCTCGCCAAGCTCGGGGTGTCCGGCTCCTCCATGGGCCACGGCGAGATCCCCGACCTGGACGCGCTGCCCGCGCCGGTCCGCACGGTCATCGAGAGCTCCTACGGCCACGGCATCGGCGACGTCTTCCTCTACGCCGCCCCCTTCGCCGTCCTGGCGCTCCTCTTCTCCGTCTTCATCAAGGAGGTGCCGCTGCGGACCCACGGGGCGCTCGCCCAGGCGGCGGCCGAGCTGGAGACGGAGGGTACGGCGTCGACGCCGAAGCCCGCCCTGGCTGCGGCCAAGGCTGCGGCGCCTTCCGCCACGGCGCCCTCCGCCACGGCGCAGTCGGCTCCCGTGACGGCCGCCTCGGCTCCGGCTGCCGCCCCGGCGTCGGGGGTCGGCGGGGTGCCCGTACGGGGACATGTGCGCGGGGCCGAGGAGGCGCCCGTACCGGGGGCCGCGGTCACGCTGATCTCGCTCGGGGGCCGGCAGCTCGGCCGTTCGGTCGCGGGTGCCGACGGGGTCTACGCGGTGGACGCGCCCGGCGCCGGGTCGTATGTGCTGATCGCCGCCGCCGACGGGTTCCGGCCGCAGGCGTCCACGATCGTCGTCGACGGCGAGCCGGTCTCGTACGACGTCCTGCTGAGCGGCACGAGCGGCCTGAACGGGGTCGTGCGATCCGCCGGCGCCGCGCTCCCTGTCGGGGACGCGATGGTCGTGGTGGCCGATGTGCGCGGGGAGGTGCTGGCCACCGGAACCACCGGTGAGCAGGGCGAGTTCGACTTCGGAGACCTGGTGCCGGGTCCGGTGACGGTCGCGGTGAACGCCACCGGGTTCCGCCCGCGCGCCCTGCCCGTGGAGATCGGCGGCACCGGCGTCACCCGCGTCGAGATCGACCTGGAGGCCGGGGCCCGGCTCCGGGGGGTCGTACGGGCGCCGGGCGGACCGCTGGCCGACGCCCGCGTGACGCTCGTCGACGCGGCGGGCAATGTCGTCGCCACCGCCACCACCGGCTCGGACGGCGCGTACGCCTTCGCCGACCTGGACGGCGGCGACTACACGGTCATCGCCACCGGGTACCCGCCCGTGGCCACGGCCCTGACCGTCTCCGGCACGGGAGTCGACGGCCACGACATCGAACTCGCCCACCCCGGCGAGTAGTTCACCCCGGTCGGTGGGGCGGCCTCCGCCCCGCCGACCGGTCGTATCCGAGGAGTGACGCGCACATGGGACTGACCGCGAGGATCCGTACGAGGGACGGCTGGGCCGTGTCGCACGCGGTCGTCACGGTGACCGACACCGCCGGTACGCAGATACTGCGGGCCGAGGCCGACACGGAAGGGGTGGTGCGGGAGCCCACGGCGCTCGCGCCCGGCGCGTACACGGTGATCGTCACGGCCGTCGGCTACGGGCCGATGGCGTCGAGCGCCCTGGTCACCGCGAGCGGTCGGGCGGAGGTCGGCACGGTCACGCTGGCCCGGCTCGGCGGCACCGAACTCCCGCCGCCCGGCCCCTGGACCATCGACCCCGCCCACTCGTCCGTCGCCGCGGTCGCCCGGCACCTGGGCATCTCCAGCGTCCGGGGGCGGTTCACCGACTTCGCCGGGTCGATCGAGATCGCCCCGGCCCCGGACGAGGGCACCAAGTCCCGGGTGGCGGCGGTGATCCGGGCGGCCTCCGTCGACACGGGCAACGGCATGCGGGACGGCCATCTGCGGTCCCCGGACTTCCTGGACGTCGAACGCCACCCGGAGATCACCTATGTGTCGACGGGCCTCACCCCCGTCGCCCCCGACCGCTGGACGGTCCACGGCGAGCTGACCCTGCACGGCGTTGTCCGCCCGGTCGACCTCGATCTCGCGTACCTGGGCACGGGCCCCGACCCCTGGGGCGGCATCCGCGCCGCGTTCCGGGCCACGACGGAACTGCGCCGCGAGGACTTCGCGATGAACTACAACCAGGTCCTCCAGGCGGGCGTCACGGCCATCGGCACGACACTGAGGGTGGAACTGGACATCCAGGCGGTCCAGGGGGAGGGGCTGCCCAAGGTCGGGTGACGGGGGCAAGTGACGAGGGGCGGGTGACCCTCAGCGGGGCGAAGCCCCTGCGCGGCGCGGGCGACTGCGCGACCGGCCGCGACACACCCGCATGCGCACGACCGGCCGCGACACACCCGCATGCGCACCCACCCCGCACCCACCCCCGCGCCCGCCGACGGCCCGGGCGTCCCGCTCCCTCAGACGCCCGGCCCTACCCTGTCCGCATGGCACGGAACATCGCGACCAACACCAAGGTCTCCCTCGAAGAGCTCCTCGACTTCGTACGCCCCCGGCACCGGGCGCTCCTGCTGACCCGACGGGCCGACGGCGGCCCGCAGGCCTCGCCGCTGACCTGCGGTGTCGACGACTCGGGCCGCATCGTGATCTCCACCTACCCCGAGCGCGCCAAGACCCGCAACGCCCGGCGGGACGAGCGGGTCAGCGTCGTCGTCCTGAGCGACGACTGGGACGGCCCCTGGGTCCAGGTCGACGGAACCGCCGAGGTCATCGACTCCCCGGAGTCGGTGGAGCCGCTGGTGGAGTACTTCCGCAACATCGCCGGCGAGCACCCGGACTGGGACGAGTACCGCGAGGCGATGGTCAAGCAGGGCAAGTCGATCATCCGGATCACTCCGGAGCGCTGGGGCCCGGTCGCCACGGGCGGCTTCCCGGCCCGGCTGGTGCAGGAGGACTGAGGAGCGGGGCGCCGGAGACCGGGGCGCCGGGGAAGGGGGCGCCGGAGACCGGGGCGCCGGGGAAGGGGGCGCCGGGGAAGGGGGCGCCGGGGACCGGGGAAGCATGCCCCGGTCAGGCGCGTCCGGCCATCGTCTCGGTCCCGGCGACGAGGGTGTCCAGCGCGTAGGCGAGGTCCAGGGCGGCGGCCCGGGGTTTCGTCCTCGCCCCGGGCCACCGCCCGCTCACACCGCCGCTGTCGTCACTTCGCCTGCGTCAGGTCGTAGAACGTCGTGCCGTCGACCGTCACCGCCTCGAAGTTCTCCTGGACCCAGGTGCTGATCTGCGAGGAGGTGCCGTCGCTCCCGCCGCGCATGCCGCCACCGGTGCCGCCGGAGATGAAGTAGTGGATCTCTCCTTCCGCCACGTACTTCTTGAACTCCGCGAGGGTCGGGGAGGGGTCCGTGCCGTTGAAGCCGCCGATGGCCATGACGGGTTCGCCGGTGGAGAGCTGGTAGCTCGCCGCGTTCTGGGCGCCGATCGCGGCCGCCGCCCAGGTGTAGTCCCCGGCGTTCTTCTCCAGCAGTTCCCTGACCTCGTCGCTGACGCTCGCGCCGTTGAGCAGACCGCCCATGCCGCCGCCACCGCCCATCCGGCCGTCGTCGCCGTTCTGCGTCTGCCCGTTGCCCTGGCCCTGCGGCTGGGTCTGCGTGGGGCCGTTGCCGTTCTGCTGCCCCTGCCGGCCGTTCGGACCGCCGCCGAAGCCTCCGGCCGGGGGCCGGCCCGTCTGACCGTTCCCGTTCTGGCCGTTGCCCTGCTGGTTGTTCTGGCCCTGCTGGCCCGGCATGCCGCCGCCACCGGGGCCGCCCATGCCGCCACCTCCTCCGGGACCGCCGCCCCGGCCGCCCTGGACGGACGGTCCGGCGGTGACGATCGAGCCGGTGTGGCCCTCGCCCAGCGTGGTGAGGGTGTACGCCGTCGGGCCCGCGAGCGCGGTGACGAAGCTCAGGCCCACGACCGCGAGGGCCAGTTGCCGCCCGAGCCTGGCGACGAAGACCAGGCCGAGTGCCGCGGCCAGACCGCCGGCCAGTACGACCCACTTCAGCCAGGGCAGGTAGTCGGTGGAGCGGTTGAGCAGGACGTACCCCCAGACCGCGGTGGCCGTCATGGCGGCGGCCAGGGTGAGGGACGCCCAGAACTTGGCGCGCTGGTCCCACAGCAGAGCCGCGCCCATACCGATCAGCGGCGCGATGTAGGGCGCGAGGGCCACGGTGTAGTACTCGTGGAAGATGCCCTGCATGAAGCTGAAGACCACCATGGTGATCAGCAGCGAGCCGCCCCAGAGGAGGAACGCGGCGCGGGTGGCGTCGGTGCGGCGCAGCTTGCGCGTGGCCCAGACGGCGGCGCCGAGCAGGATCAGCGCGGCGGGGATCAGCCAGGAGATCTGGCCGCCGATGTTGGAGCCGAACATCCGGTCCCAGCCGGTCTCGCCCCAGTTGCCGCCGCCGTTGCCGCCGCCCCCGCCGACGCTGCCGGTCTCCTCGCCGTTGATGCGGCCGAGGCCGTTGTAGCCGAAGGTCAGCTCCAGGAAGGAGTTGGTCTGCGAGCCGCCGATGTACGGGCGGGACGAGGCAGGCCACAGCTCGACGATCGCGACCCACCAGCCGCCGGAGACGACCATCGCGAGCCCGGCGAGCAGCACCTGTCCGACGCGCTTCTTCCAGGTGCCGGGGGCGAACGCGACGTACACGAGCGCGAGCACCGGCAGGATCAGGAAGGCCTGGAGGGTCTTCACCAGGAAGGCGAGGCCGATGGCGGCACCCGCCCAGACCAGCCACTTCGTCTGCGCCTTCTCCATCGCGCGGAGGGTGCAGTACACCGCGGTGGCCATCAGCAGCGCGAGGGCCGCGTCCGGGTTGTTGAAGCGGAACATCAGCGCGGCGACGGGCGTCAGCGCGAACACCGCCATGGTGAGGAAGCCGGCCGTGGCGCCGAAGCGACGGCGTACGGCCGCCCACAGCACCCCGGCGGTGGCGACGGCCATGAGGACCTGCGGGAAGAGGATCGCGAAGGAGTTCAGGCCGAGGAGCCGTACCGACAGGGCCATCGGCCACAGGGAGGCCGGGGGCTTGTCGACGGTGATGGCGTTGGCCGAGTCCAGCGAGCCGAAGAAGAGGGCCTTCCAGGACTGGCTGCCCGCCTGCACGGCCGCCGAGTAGAAGGAGTTGGCGTACCCGGAGGCCGTGAGGTTCCAGGTGTAGAGGCCGCCGATCAGCAGCAGGGCGAGGAGGAAGCCGGGGCGCACCCAGCGGTTGTCCTCCGGGCGCCCGCGCCACAGCCGCCGGCCGAGGGGCTGCCGCGGCTCGCCGGAGCCGGGAGCCGTGGGCGTGCCGGGTGCTTCGGGAACGGCCCCTTCCTGGACGGCTGTTCTGGTCGTGGGCGGGCCCCAGCCGGGGTCGGCGTGGCTCGCGCCCCCCTGGTGCGGCGACGTGTCGAAGTGTGTGGTCATCGTGTGTTCCTCGAGTCCTGGTCGTGCGGGCGCACCGGCCGCATCGGCATGGTCGCGTCCCCCCGGGTGCGGTCCGCGGCGTCACCGGCGCGGAACTGGGTCGTGGGGTACGGGGTGTTCCCGTACGGGGCTGTCGGCGCCGTCGCGTGCTCGGCGCGCTGGGCGGTGCGGGTCGCCGTCGGGCGCGGGCCCGCCGGCTGGAACCGGTCCTGGTGGCCGTAGGGGCCGGGCTGCCCCGGTCGTACCGTCGCCGTGGTCGCGTGCACGGCGGTGGTCGTGGCCGCGGCCGGGTCGCCGGGCCGGTGCGCGGCGACGACGGTCGAGGCGGGAGAGGTGCCGCTGTCCCGCCGGTCGGGGAAGACCCAGGCCCGGAAGAGCAGGAACCGCAGCACGGTCGCCGCGAGGTTGGCGGCGACGAGGACCGCCAGCTCCGTGGAGCGCGCGGGGTCGGTGGTCGCCGCGTCGAGTGCGACGAGGGAGCCGCTGGTGAGGGCGAGGCCGATGCCGAACACCACCAGGCCCTGCGCCTGGTGCCTGACGGCACCGCCCCGGCCGCGGACGCCGAACGTCAGGCGCCGGTTGGCCGCCGTGTTGGCGATCGCCGAGACGAGCAGGGCGAGGGCGTTGGCGGTCTGCGATCCCGCGAGCGTACGGAAGCCGCTGTAGAGCAGCAGGTAGAAGAGGGTGGACAGCCCGCCGACGACGCAGAAACCGAGGAGCTGGCGGGCGAGGCCGCGCGGCACGTCCTCGATCTCGCGGTCGCGGGGGTCGTCCCCGAAGGGGCGGGCGAGCCGGTCCAGCGCGATCGTCCCGGTGGCGAGGGCCTTGCCCACCCGCCACACGCCCTTGAGGTCGTCGGTGGCCGTCCTCACGATGTGGACGGTCGAGTCCGGGTCGTCGACCCAGTCGACCGGCACCTCATGGATCCTGAGTCCGGCGCGCTCCGCGAGCACCAGCAGCTCGGTGTCGAAGAACCACCCGGTGTCCTCGACGAGCGGCAGCAGCACCTGCGCCACGTCCCGCCGTATCGCCTTGAACCCGCACTGCGCGTCCGAGAAGCGGGCCTGGAGCGAGCCCCGCAGGATCAGGTTGTACGCCCGGCTGATGAACTCCCGCTTGGGGCCGCGCACCACCCGCGAGGAACGGGCGAGCCGGGAGCCGATCGCGAGGTCCGAGTGACCGGAGATCAGCGGGGCCACCAGCGGCAGCAGGGCGTTCAGGTCGGTCGACAGGTCCACGTCCATATAGGCGAGGACCGGGGCCTCGGAGGTGGACCAGACGGCGCGCAGGGCCCGCCCGCGCCCCTTCTGCTCCAGCCGGAACGACCTGACCTCCGGGAGCTCCGCCGCCAGCCGCGCGGCCACCTGGGGCGTGGTGTCCGTGGACGCGTTGTCCGCGATCGTGACGCGGAACGCGTACGGGAAGGTCCGCGCGAGGTGCTCGTGCAGTCTGCGGACGCACGGCTGGAGGTCCTTCTCCTCGTTGTAGACGGGGATCACTACGTCCAGGACAGGCGTACCGGCGTCTCCGGCCGGGAGGTGCTCCCGCGCCGGCAGGATGCCGGGAGAAGAGTCGGTTCGCATGACACGTACATTCGCGAACCGCTCTGTTATGCCCGTGTGCTGACGCTGTGCCGTGCCTGTGAGTCCGGTTGCCGGTCCGTCGCGTCGACGAGGTCCTGGTCGGCGCCGTGGTCCAGGTCGTCGAGCTGCCAGTCGGCGGCGGCGTCGAGCAGGGGCCCGGCCGCGCCGAGGACGGGCAGGTGCACGGTGAACACGGTCCTGCCGGGCACGCTGTCGACGGTCACGGCACCGCCGTGCGCGTCGGCCACGGCCTGCACGATGGCGAGCCCGAGCCCGGTCGAGCCGGACGCCCTGGAACGGGAGGAGTCCCCGCGCGCGAACCGTTCGAAGACATGCGGCAGCAGCTCCTCGGGGATGCCCTGCCCGTCGTCCTCGACGTCCACGCACATCCACGGCCCGCGCCGCTGCACGCGCGCGGTGACCGTGGTCCCGGGCGGTGTGTGCGTACGGGCGTTCGCCAGCAGGTTGACGAGGACCTGTTGGAGCCGTGCCGCGTCCGCCGACACCAGGGCCGGCGCGTCCGGCAGGTCGAGCCGCCAGTTGTGGCTCCGCCCGGCCGCCCGCGCGTCGCTGACGGTGTCGACGACCAGCGGGATCAGATCGGTCCGCTCGAACTGCAACGGCCGTCCGGCGTCGAGCCGCGCGAGCAGCAGCAGATCCTCGACGAGCAGCGTCATCCGCCCGGACTCGGACTCGATGCGGCCGAGCGCGTGCCGGGTGTCGGGCCCGATCTCCTCCCGGCCGCGCCGGGTGAGTTCGGCATAGCCGCGGATGGACGCGAGCGGTGTCCGCAACTCGTGACTGGCGTCCGCCACGAACTGCCGTACGCGCGTCTCGCTCTCCTGTCGCGAGTGCAGCGCGCCGTGGATGTGGTCGAGCATCCGGTTGAGCGCGGCCCCCACCTGCCCTACCTCGGTGTGCGGGTCGGTCTCGGACTCGGGCACGCGTTCGTTGAGGGTGACCTCACCGGTGTGCAGGGGCAGTTCGGAGACACGGGTCGCGGTGGCCGCCACCTTGCGCAGGGGCCGCAGGGCCACACCGACCAGCGCGGACCCGGCGATACCCGCGGCGACGAGCCCGGCGCCGGTGACACTGAGTTCGACGATGATGAGGGTGTTGAGGGTGCTGGTGACCTCGGTGGTCGGCAGGCCCACGTAATAGGCGCCGTTGTCACCGCTGCGGTACTCCACGCGGTACTCGCCGAGGCCCGTGATGGTCACGGTGTGCGCCTGCTTGTCCTTGGGGACGGCGCTCAACTCGGCGAGCTGCGCCTGGTTCAGCCGGACCGCCGTGGCGTACGTGACGCCGTTGTCGGACGTCGTGCCCTTGCTGTACCTGCCATCGACGGCGGTGCCGCCCTCGACCTCCGCCGCGATGGTGCCGATCATCTGCTGCGGCCCCTTGGTGACGAAGTCGTCCAGGTCCGGTGGCCCCATCAGCTTCTTGTCGGGATCGACGGCCCCTTGCTGCTCATCGGGTTTGGGCTGCGCGACGTTGGGAGGTACGCCGTCGGGACCCTTGCCCGCGGCACGCCCCAGCACCTCACTGACCGACTTGTCGAGCTGGTCGTACAGACGTTCCTGCATCGCGAACGTCGTCACCGTCCCGATCACCGCGCACACCACCGCGATCAACGCCACCGCAGAGACGACGAGCCGCGTACGCAGCGTGCGCGGCTGCCGCTTCCCTCGTCCCGGCTCGAGCTGCGGCCACCACTGCGTACGCGTCCGTCGCCGACCGCTCATGACGCCGCGGGCTTGATCAGGTAGCCGGCCCCACGCCGGGTGTGGATCATCGGCTCGCGCCCGGCGTCGATCTTCCGCCGCAGATACGAGATGTACAGCTCGACCACGTTCGCCTGGCCGCCGAAGTCGTACGACCACACGCGATCGAGGATCTGTGCCTTGCTGAGCACCCGCCGAGGGTTGCGCATCAAAAACCGCAGCAGCTCGAACTCGGTGGCGGTGAGGTGGATGTCGTCCCCGCCCCGCGACACCTCGTGACTGTCCTCGTCGAGCATGAGGTCACCGACGACGAGCACCGAGTCGGAGCGCCGGTCGGCCGCGCCGGAGCGCCGGATGAGCCCGCGCAGCCGAGCGACGACCTCTTCCAGGCTGAACGGCTTGGTGACGTAGTCGTCGCCGCCGGCGGTGAGCCCGGCGATCCGGTCCTCCACCGCGTCCTTCGCGGTGAGGAAGAGGACCGGCACGTCCGGCAGCTCACGCCGCAGCCGCCCGAGGACGGTCAGCCCGTCCATGTCCGGGAGCATCATGTCCAGGACGACGGCGTCGGGCCGGAAGTCGCGCGCGGTCTGGAGGGCACCCGTGCCGTCCCCCGCACTCCGGATCTGCCATCCCTCGTAGCGAAGGGCCATGGACAGCAGCTCGGTGATCGACAGTTCGTCGTCCACCACAAGCACTCGGACGGGGCTCCCGTCCGGCCTCAGCAGTTCGGTGCGCCCCTGGGGCGAGGTCGTGGTCATGCTGGACACCTTGTCGGGGTCCTCTGAGAACACCCTTTCTGGAACCTGTGATTTTTCTGAGAAACGCACAGGCACCTCTCAGGGAACTCCTGGGAAGATCCCCGACTTCCGGGACAGACCCCCCTCCCACCAGGGGTTTCCCGCCCCGCCTCACGGTCTGCACCAGGTCGCCACACCGGGGGCCCACAGCTTCCCGCCCCACAGGAAACCGGGCGCGCACCCCCGCTCTGACTCCACTCTTATGCAAGCGCCGTCATGCTGCTCCCCCGCTCGCCGGACCGCCCGTCCCTGATCCCGTCCCCTGCCTCACGAACCCGTGGCTGCGCTCGACCTTGGCGACGTGCAGGGAATAGCTCTCGTACCATTCGGCCCGCCCCCGCTTCTGGGCCGCCCGGTGTTCCGCATCGCTCCGCCACCGTTCGAGGGCGTCGGCGTCCCGGAAGTACCCCACGGTGATGGCGAGACCGCCGGGAGTCCGCGCGTGGTCCATCCCGAGATACCCCGGCACCTCCCGCACCAGTTCCTCCATCCGCTCCGCCGTCTCCCCGTACCCGCTCTGGTCCTCGGTCCGCGTGGAGGTGAACACCACGGCGTAGTAAGGCGGTTCGAAGGCGGGGACAGGTGCTATCTGCTGATCGCTCATGTCGCCACTGTCTCGTCGGCCATCGGCCGGCGTCCAGCGCCTTTCCGCACGGGATCCAGAAGGGATCGAACTCTTTACCCACGGCCGGTCGCCCCGGGGCCGGCGCCCCACGGCCGGTCGACCTGCGGTCCACCGCCGGTGCCGAGGCCCGAGGACCGGCAGCCGGGGCGGGACTGGCGAGTCTGCACGGCCGACGGCCGGACTGTGCAGCACCGCCCGCCCTCAGAACAACCCGTCCTGCACCCCTTCCCCTCGTTCCCTCAACTCTCTGACCGGCACGGTGACCCCGGCACGCCCGCCCCCGCCCGTGGGAGCGGTCAACTCCCACCCGGTCATGAGCCTGGTGTCGAGGACGACGGCTCCCCTCCCGGTGGCCAGATGCAGATCGGGCCCTGCCACGGCGAGCACCTCACCGCCCACCACGCCACCCGCGACCAGCTCGCTCACCACCCCGTCGGCAGCCGGCAGCCCGCTCAGCCCGAACACCTCGACATGATCGAATGCCCGGAACGCCATCGGCTCCAAGGACTCCGGCCATCCCGGCAGCCCGAGAGCCCGCTCGTGCACCGCCGCCAACTCCCCTGTGCGCTCCGCCCTTTCCGGCAGAGCGGAACGCACCGTCCTCTTCTCGGCGTACGGAATCCGGTCCGGCACCTTCAACGCGGCCCGCAGCAGCTCCTCGGCGCGCCGCGTGGCCATCAGCGGCCCCCGCCCGAGCCAGGCGAAGCACACCGCCCCCTGCTCCAGCAGCCGCGCGGACCCCCGCTCGACGGCTGTGATCCCGACCTTCACCATGCCGGGCCCGAACCACGCGAGATACACGTGGTACGGCCGTGGATCATCGGCGATGGTGTCCGCGGCCACGGAATGCGCCCGGTCGAGCCGCGCACACTCCTCGCACCGCGCCCCGGTACTCCGCCCCGGCACCTCCGCCCGCACCGGACACGCGTGCCCCCGAGCCCCGACGCACGTCCGTCCGCCCCCGCCCACGACCTCGAAAGCCACCGCCTTCCCCCGAGGCAGGGGACTTCTCCGCCCGCCTTCCCACACCAGACAGGGCTCGGTGCCGCCCCACCGCAGCCCGGTACATCTCCACGTGTGTGCCATCCCTCACGACAGTAGAGTGCACCACTGACAATGACCCTGACCTGCGGAAACCCCGTGACCGTGGGGCGGTTCCCAGTCCGGGTACCGGCGAGGGGGCGAGGACCGCTCCGGCGCGAGCCGCTCAGGGGCGGGAGTCGGGCCGGGCGGTGTGGGCAGGGTGACCGGCCGTACGGCGGGCCTCTTTCATCTCGGCCTCGTAAAGATGGTCCCGGCCATCGGCCAATTCACCCACGGCGCTCTTCTCGAGCGCCTTGAACGGCTCGTAGTACGTGTCGTTGTAGGCCTCGACGATCTGGAACGTCCAGTGCCCGGGGATGACGTTGCGCCCGAGGATCTCCGTCCGCACCTTCTCGGCCCACTCCGGATGCCCGGCCTCCCGCAGCAGGCGTACCGCCCGGTCCAGCTCCAGATCGGCGCCGCCCGTCAGCTGGTGGAAGCCGTAGAGGTGGCCGCGGGCCCGCTCGGTCATCTCCAGCGCCTTGGAGAGCGCTCCGAGTGCCTCCACCGTCGTGTCGCTGATGCCCTCGGGCCGCTGATGGGCGCGGTCGGGGCCGTCGTGGTGAGCATTCATGATTCCCGAAGTGCCCGTTTTCTGCGCATTCCATTCGGTCGGCGTGGGTGTGTCACAGCCGGGGTGTGTCACGGCATCCCGGCGCGGTACTCGTGACACCGCCATGCAGACGTTCCTGCCCTACCCCGACTTCCGGGCCTCGGCGCTCTGCTGCGCGGCCACCCTCGTCGCGACCCCCTCGCCTTCCGCCCCAGCACGCGTGCCCTCCGCCAGCACCCCTGGCGGAGGCCGGCGAACTATCCCCCTGGCTGGGCGACGCCCCAGTCCACCGCAGCCACCGCTCGGCGCCACCGAGCCCTGAGGCCGCCGCGTCCGACGTCCATGGCCTCGGCCGACATCAACCGCTGCTGTACTTCCTGCGATACGGGCACGACAAAGCCCCCTCCGGGATGATCCCGAGGGGGCTTTGACCTGTGTGCACTCGGCAGGATTCGAACCTGCAACCTTCTGATCCGTAGGATCGGGCAGTGCGTTGGGCGGGGGCTCCGCCTTCCCCCCGGCTGATCGCTGGCGATCGTGATCAACGGCCTCTGTGTGCCGTCGTTGCCGTCAGCGTTGCCGTCAAGCACTGTGATCCAGCGCTGCCCTTCAAACGTCCACAATGCGCGTCTCGCAACAGAACACACCGAGTCAAGAGGGCGTGCCATCAGGCTACATACCGTCTGGATGATGAACACAGGAAGCTTGACGCGCAAGCTCCTTCGCCTTCTTGCCTATCTGATTCTGTGAAAGTCCTTGCCATCCTACGATGAGTGCATGTGCAGCATGGCGTGGATGTTCTGGCTCTGGCACATCCGGTGGCCACGGATCTGGAACTACATCAAGATCTTGATCCCGCACGCCCTTAACTTCCAGCTCCCAGATGGAGTCATGCGGATCTTCAGATAAGCCAGTCGGCTCCACACGGTGCTCATCTAGAATCCTGCGAACATAGACGGAGGTACCGTCATCATGGGGCTTAAATGCCGCACTAGAGGGCCCAAGTTCCTCCTGCGTCACACTATCGCGACGGATCATGCTTGGAACTTTGGTGTTTACTCTCCGCCAGAGCAGATCCCCATCGAGAATCTCCTGCTCTTCACTCATCCCCGCCCCCGATAACACAGACTTCACCTAGAAGCAGGCCTTCTTGCTTGCAGGGAGAAGTGCAGCAGGATCCTACGGAACTCGACAAGCCTGTCTCGCCGACTTGGGATGCTGAACTCAACTTCAGCTTCATCTTGCCCATCTGCTAGCGCGCATCCAGATTGGCCATCAGGGGCAACTTCGATCTCGATCGAATTGCCACTCACATGCCACTCAGCCTGGAGTCCACCGTTAGGGAGTGGGAAGATCTGAGGCTGCAAGCTGCGCCGATCCATGACCGAGAGCAGAACGTGAAGCATTGCCACACCGGCCTCGACGGTGACTTGCTCGGCACGGTATCCGTCCCAAGCTTTAGGCAGAGCGAGCAGCTTGTTGATCTTCTCAACCGCTAGGCCCATGTCCGGCACACCCGCGCCCTCTTCTTGGACATCGATTGTGGCCGACGGCCCTACCCTGGAACGCCGTGTGCGACGAGTCGTTGCACTGTCGACGGATGGGCCAGCCGGCGCTGCTCTCCTCGTGGTCAACCCAGTAACCACGGGATTCATCGCTTCCACTGCCATCAGAGTCATGAGCGTTTCCCCCAGCGTTCATGAGCTGTCTGCGTCGTAATTTCCGCGAAGCTTCTCACGAGATGATCATGAGCCTCTTTGAGAGCATCCAAGGCCCCATCAACTGACGTACTCGACGGCTTACCTTGGGTCGTCATAGTCAGGAATGCACCCGGCGTCTCATCACCCACAACTCCAGGCTCAATGGAAACACGCAAGAAGAAATCTCTACCAGTGCGGGCACCCTCGATCGGGAAGTCAAAGACTATCTGCGAATTTGCCGGGCGGCCGAGATGGTGAGTCGCAAAGTCGGGCCAGGTATGGAAGATGTCCTCCAAGTCCCATTGGCCAGACTCTCCAGCACGGAGCGTATTGATGTAACTCAGCTCAACATGAAGAATCTCAAGCTTCGACCGAAATGACTCTTCAACAAACCTTGA
The DNA here is from genome assembly GCF_056437585.1 of Streptomyces sp. NPDC042364. Classification (NCBI taxonomy): domain Bacteria; kingdom Bacillati; phylum Actinomycetota; class Actinomycetes; order Kitasatosporales; family Streptomycetaceae; genus Streptomyces; species Streptomyces sp. NPDC042364. The sequence continues at coordinate 193,401 of NZ_JBWKAJ010000006.1, forward strand.
AACATCAGCGACACGTCGAGAAAAATGATTCAGGACATATGCGAACCGGGGATACGTGTCACCAACGCCGCAGCTACGCCAATTAACGATGAGTCGATCCGGCTGCAACTGAACTAGATCATTCCCGTTTTCACCATGGAACCAGTAGCGAGTTTCCCTCAGGGATGGAAAATCTACCCTGATCTTAGGACTCGAGCCAGCCGGACCAGACTCCACAGATGGAAGCGTCGGTTGTTCTTCAATTTGAGGCAGTTCCGACTTCCACATGTCATAAAGAGGAGCAAGCCGAATGCCACTCAGCTCCGGCACTTTGCGGAACTTAACCCCGCACGCCACTTCAACCACTGGCGGCTCAGAGAAGTCTGGCAGGCTTGTCACTGTATCCTCCTGTGTGCGCCGCCCGGCTTCATGCCCGTCTCGTAGTTCATGCCCCCCGCTTCCTGAGCAGACACCTACCCGCCCACTTGTTAACGAGCATAAGAGGACCAGACCTCACTGTCGATGGGAAAGTGTGACTTCAGTCACCCCTTGTAGTGAAACTGTTGCCTCTGTTCACCCATGTGTACGACAGATGCCTAGGTTTGACCCGACGCGTGACCTTCGCTGTCAACTGCCGGAAGTCGACCAGGCCGTCGGCCGGATGTGATCACGATGGGGCCCCTCAACGCCTGCTGCGCCACTACCACCACCTGCCCCGCCGCCATTGCGAGTGATCCGATCAACACATCCATTTCGTCACTCTGACGTGAATGTCGTTGAACCCTATGTTGCATGCCATCTTGGTCTGAGATCCTGTAGGCCGGATCGAGAAGGGCTGCAGGTATGGAGTGGAAGACGCACGGTGAGCGACAGATCTACACGAACAAGTGGGTGAATCTGTGCCTGGTCGACGTCCAGCAGCCTGACGGGCGCAGGTGGGAGTACCACGTTGTTCGTCTGCGGCACCTGGCCGTGGCCGCCGTGGTCAACGATCGTCAAGAGGTCCTGATGATGTGGCGGCACCGCTTCATCACGGACTCGTGGGCCTGGGAGTTGCCCATGGGCCTGGTCGAGGAGGGCGAGACTCCGGAGGAGGCTGCGGCCCGTGAGGTTCTAGAGGAGACGGGCTGGCGCCCCGGCCCCATCAAGCCCCTGATCTACGCCGAGCCGGCCAACGGGATTACCGACTCGCAGCACCACGTCTTCAGGATCGACGGCGCCACCTATGCCGGGCCGCCCACGGAGAAGAACGAGTCCGACCGCATCGAGTGGATTCCCCTCTCTGAGGTGCGGGGCATGATCGATCGCCGGGAGGTCGTGAGTAGCGGCTCGCTCGTCGGCCTGCTGTACCTGCTCATGGATGAAGCGATCCGCTGACTGGCGGGAGGAGTTCCCGTAGCCGCGCCTCGAAGGCCAGGGCTACGGGCTCCTGCCTGTGTGGGGCCAACTGGTCGTAGAACTCCCTGAGATGGCCTGATACTCGCTCGGATGCCACTGCCGACGCCGGTTCCAGTGCCTGCGTGGCGGTGTCGCACGCCTGGTCGAGCTTGCCCTGATCCAGCTGCGTACGGGCAAGCCAGAACGAGTGAAACGCCCGGCCGCGCTGGTTGGTGCGGGCCTCGCGCAGCAACGCGTCCGCGATCAGGGGTTCGGCGGTGGCTGCTTCGCCCAGTCGGCCGTGGGCAATGCCCGTGTCCACGATCAGCTTCGTCTCGTCGAAGTACGACACCCAGGACGGATCCGGGTCGCTGACCTGAATCAGCTCGAAATGGCGGTGAGCCTCCCCGATCGCCCGGTGCGTGGAGTCCCGGTTGCCGAGCGTGGCGTGAGCGAAGGCTTCGCGCATCGACAGCATGGACAGGACCCGCGGCGTGGTGTCGATAGCCGAGCGGGCCTGGTCCTGGGCGGCGGTGACGAAGGCCAGGGAGTCAGCGGGCTTGTCCTGGTACGTGCCCTGCAAGCTCATGCAGGCAAGGACGTTGGCCATGAACTGGCGGTCGTCGATCTCCTTGGTGCCTTCAACCGAGTGGGCGAAGTCCTGCGAGAGGACGACGGCAACCCGCTCGACGAAGCCGACAAGTAGCAGCGAAGCCCCCGGGTTACTCCCCCTGCTCCACAGGCTCAAGGTCAAGACGGAGCCCCCACCGACCTCGGTGGGGGCTCCGTCCTTTGGTGGGGCGGTCGGCTCAGCCGCTGATCCGATCGATGGTCTCCACCCGAGTGGCCCGGATGCGCAACGTCACGGCCGTGCCGCCGTGGCCATCGTGCGTGTAGAAGTCGATGAACTCTCCGACGGTGGCGAACCCCGTCGCTTCGACCTCGCGCTTGCTGCTGCTGAAATCCTTGTTGATCACGTACTTGTCCATAGCGGTCATCCCTTCGACCGCTTCGGGTCGTTACCCTGCGGAACCGTGTTCTGCTCCCGCACCTGGCCGTTCTTGCCACGGATACGCAGCTCTCCGCCACCACCGTTGGCCAAGATCTCCTTGGCACGCGAGACCGCCTCGGCCTGAGTCGGCAGCACGGCGCTGGCTCGCTCGGCTCCGGGCTTCGTCACTGCCCAGCCGTCGTCTCGCTTTGACACGTCCCGTGTGTTGGGCCGGCCTGTCATGGCACATCCGTTTCCGAGGACGGACGCACGGGACGGCCATCTTGGAAGAACCAAGAGAGAGCGATAGGGTCCGAAAGCGCTACCAACGCATCAGGCCCCATGCCGTGCGCCCAGCCTCAAGTTGGGCCCCAGCTGGGGCCTGCTTTGGTTTGGCGGATCAAGTGAAGCACCACAGACGCCCCGTCAGCAAGCAAGGAACCCCTACATATACGGGGGTGTCAGCGAAATGCCACAACATCTTGTGTCTGGCAGAGAGCTCAACACCAGACTACCGGCACCCACTGACAGTCAGGAGTCCTCGACGGGGAGGACCCGACTGCGAAGCTCCCCCGGCGCACCCACACGCCATCGAGCGCGGGGGTCACGGATCGGGGCCTCGCGGCAGAGGGCAGGATGGCGTGCCGCCGAGAACAAGGCCCGGCCTGCTGGACACCCGCCGTCCGCGCTCCTGCGTGACGGTCATGATCAGGGTCGACCGCACCGCAAAATCGATGCGGAGGCGGTTGCCGTCAAACACTGCCGTCAAAGCAAAAGCCAGAGGCCCTGTGGATCGCTCCACAGGGCCTCTGGTCTGCTGTGCACTCGGCAGGATTCGAACCTGCAACCTTCTGATCCGTAGCTCTACAGAGAACGGTCGGCGGCGGTCATACCGGTTACTTTGGGGAGTCTGATGGGTGTTGAAGGTCGGCGGTGGTTGCTTGGGTTGCTGTATCCGGTTGCTGCACAGCTGCCGCAGCATCACGGACATGGGCGAGGTTGGCGCGGGCGGTGAGCGTGTCAGGGTGCTCGCCGCCCTGCAGCCGCTCCCGTTCGGACGCCACCTGTTCGAGCAGCTCGATCGCTTCGCCGGTTCGCCCCGCCTGCCAGTAGGAGACGGCGAGGTTGCCGCGGGCGGTGAGCGTGTCAGGGTGCTCGCTGCCCTGCAGCCGCTCCAGGTCGGCCGCCACCTGTTCGAGCAGCTCGATCGCTTCGCCGGTTCGCCCCGCCTGCCAGTAGGAGGCGGCGAGGTTGGCGCGGGCGGTGAGCGTGTCAGGGTGCTCGCTGCCCTGCAGCCGCTCCAGGTCGGCCGCGACCTGTTCGAGCAGCTCGATCGCTTCGCCGGTTCGCCCCGCCTGCCGGTAGGAGGCGGCGAGGTTGCCGCGGGCGGTGAGCGTGTCAGGGTGCTCGCCGCCCAGCAGCCGCTCCAGGTCGGCCGCCACCTGTTCGAGCAGCTCGATCGCTTCGCCGGTTCGCCCCGCCTGCAGATAGGAGGTGGCGAGGTTGGCGCGGGCGGTGAGCGTGTCAGGGTGCTCGCTGCCCAGCAGCCGCTCCCGGTCGGCCGCCACCTGCTCCTCGATTTCGATCGCTTCGCCGGTCCGCCCCGCCTGCCAGTAGAAGGTGGCGAGGTTGGCGCGGGCGGTGAGCGTGTCAGGGTGCTCGCTGCCCTGCAGCCGCTCCCGGTCGGCCGCCACCTGCTCCTCGATTTCGATCGCTTCGCCGGTTCGCCCCGCCTGCCAGTAGGAGATGGCGAGGCTGGCGCGGGCGGTGAGCGTGTCAGGGTGCTCGCCGTCCTGCAGCCGCTCCCGGTCGGCCGCCACCTGCTCCTCGATCTCGATCGCTTCGCCGGTTCGCCCCGCCCGCCGGTAGGAGGTGGCGAGGTTGGCGCGGGCGGTGAGCGTGTCGGGGTGCTCGCTGCCCAGCAGCCGGTCCAGGTCGGCCGCCACCTGCTCCTCGATCTCGATCGCTTCGCCGGTCCGCCCCGCCTGCCGGTAGGAGGCGGCGAGGTTGCCGCGGGCGGTGAGCGTGGCGGGGTGCTCGCCGCCCAGCAGCCGCTCCCGGTCGGCCGCCACCTGTTCGAGCAGCTCGATCGCTTCGCCGGTTCGCCCCGCCTGCCGGTAGAAGGTGGCGAGGTTGGCGCGGGCGGTGAGCGTGTCAGGGTGCTCGCCGTCCTGCAGCCGCTCCCGGTCGGCCGCCACCTGCTCCTCGATTTCGATCGCTTCGCCGGTTCGCCCCGCCTGCCAGTAGGAGATGGCGAGGCTGGCGCGGGCGGTGAGCGTGTCGGGGTGCTCGCTGCCCAGCAGCCGCTCGCTGTCCGAGGTCATGTCCTGCCAGTAGGCGGTGGCGGAGGCGGCCAGCCCTGCGTTGAGGAGGCTGTTGCCTGCGCGGAAAAGGACCGGGTGCCCGTCCGGGTTCCAGAGGCAATGGTTGGAGTGGCCGGAGAGCGCGCTGGTGTTGGCTCGCAGGACGGCGGCGTGGTCAGCGTGGTGCTGGTCGGGGCTGGGCCAGAGCTGGAGGATACCGTCGGCCGCCGCGGTGGCAAGGGTCGGCATTTCGTTGGCAGGGATGGTCTCGCGGGTGGCGCGGGCGGTCAGGGCGTGCATGCTGACAGCGCGCGGTTCTGCCCGGGTGTCGCAGGTTAGCAGTGCGTAGCGGTGCAGGAGGCGGAGGGCCGCGTGGGCCTGCTCTGCTGTAGCCGATGCGCGTGACGCAGGGGTGGCGCCTTGTGGGGCTGTGGTGCGGTGGGTGGTGAGGTGGTCAAGGAGAGCGGGGGTGTTCCACAAGGCGTGGGGGTGGCCAGCAGGGTCGAGCAGGGCGGTGAAGCGCAGGGCTGTGGTGGCGAGACCGGTGGTGTCGCTGGCCCTTACAGCGTCGAGAGAGAGCAAAAGAGCGGCGGCAACCTGCGTGGGCTGTTTCGGCTTGTGGTAGCCCTCCGTGTCTGCGGCCGGCGGCATGAGCTCCTCCAAAAGGGCATGCCGATCGTTGTACCGGTTGAGGTACTGGGTGGAGGTGAGTTCTTCATTGATCATTTGGGCGGCGGCCATGCCGAGGCCGAGAGGGTGGTGCCCCAGAGCGTGGGTGAGTTCGGGCGTGTGGTCGTCGAGGAGGTGGCCCATGTTCTCGGCGTTGAGGCGTTGGTGCAGGTAGGCGTCAGATTCGGCGGGCGTGTAGACGTCGATGTCGATGCGGATGCGGCCGTTGCCGGTCAGGGAGGCGTCCCTACTGCGCGTGGTGGCCAGCACCCGGCCGCTGCCGGTCTGGCTGACAGGCCACAGTGGTTGGACGCCGTGCGGATCGGTGATGTCGTCCAGGACGACGAGCCATCGGCGGCTTGTGTTGCGCAGCCAGCCCAGCAGCAAGTCGGCGTCTGCTTCCAGATCCTCGCCGCTGGCGCCGGGCAGTTTCAGGCTGACGGCAGTCTGCGCGTAAAGGGTGATCACCTGTTGTACCTCTGAGGCAGCCACCCACAAGACCAGGTCGGTACGTTTTTTAACGGCATCAGTGGCGTAGGCGGCGGCGAGCTGGGTCTTCCCGACCCCGCCTCCGCCGGACAGCACGCGCGGCTGATCCTGCGTTAGTACGACCGAACGGTTGTCCGACCACGCTGCGTCGATCTGGTCCCGCAGAACGCTGCGGGGCTGGAACGCCGTCGCCAGTTGAGGGATCGGCAAAGGCACCACCGGCTGGGCCACGGCTTCACTTGGCTCCGTGTCTGCCTGGGCGGCGGTGATCTCCTCCGGAGATGCAGTGGTGCCGGGATGGCCGTGCCGCGTGACCAGGTCGGCGAAGCCGGGCAGGCTGAGAGCTTCATGGACGGGCGCGGCCTGCAGACGGCGACCGCCCATAGGCCGGTTGTCCTCAACCGCTACCCCGACCAGCCGGTCCCGGCAGAAGACCGCGGCTCCCGACGCGCCCGCCCATGGACGCTCACCACCGTGTCCGAGGTCCGGCCATACCCGGCAGTCCAAGACCCAGTCGGACGACGACGTGGACACCACCGGCAGCTCGCCCCGCAGATACTCGACATCCCCGCGGGCGGCTTCATCGGCGAAGGCAGGGAAACCGGCTCCGTCGAACGGCAGCGGCACAATCCCCCCGGGCCGCCCCCACCGCACCGGACCACCCTCCACAAGGACAGGCTCCTCCAACCACAACAGCGCCATGTCGAGAGAGTCCTTGGCGGGAACACCCTCACGGGGATCCGGCCAGCACACCTCGGCCCGCCGGTGCACAACGTCACCGAAACGGGGATGCCCCACCCGCGCCTGCACCCGCAGCGCCCACCGCTGGTCCGGCAGCACCACATGCAGGGCCGTCAGCACGAGCTGCGGCCCGATCAGATAGCCGGAACCGGAACCCCCCGGATCCCCGGTACGCACCCACACAAGGCGCCGAGCGTCCATCTCACCGCTCCCACGGCCGCTTCGCCCCGACTCCAGAACCTGACGCCCCATCCGGCGATTCAGCCGCCGCAGACTCTGCGATGGTGGCATCGTCACCGTCCTTGGCTGACGAGCGGCGGATCTTGGCACGGCTGCCGCCCATGGCCTCGTCATGGACCTGCAGACTCAGCGTCAAAGTCTGACGGTGCGTGGCCTCCAACCTGCCACCCGTCTCCACGCCGGCCTTTACTCCGGGAAGGCCAACCTCGACCTTCACCTTCCCGTCGCCACCGCGGCGGAACTCCACATCCAGCGTCAGCTGTGCCTGCTCCACCTCGAACCGCAGTTGCTGGCCGGCCCCGTCGTCCTGCGCGGCATACAACGCACGCCGCAACTCCATCAATGCTTCCGCCAGCGTGATCTTCGCTTCCACGGCAACCCCCAAGTACCGCGCCGAACTGGCGCAACCGGAAAACAATCAGCATGTCCCATTCGTCATGTGCCCCGCAGCACTTCCGCACGGATCCACGGTCGGCCTGAGAGGAGACATCCCCGCACGAACAGGGTGGGCTGTTCCTGAGCGGCAGCCTGGCGGCGGCTGCGGGACTGGACAGAGACTGGGTCCGGCCGTAACTGCACGCCGCCCTGATGGACCTGTACGAGCGCGCTGCGGACGGCTTGCCGTCCGAGCCATCAAACGCGAACAAACCGCGCTCTGATATGCCTCATGCGCCAAAGCTCATGCTGAAACGATCAGTAAGCCGAAAGCCCTCAACTCACCGCTCACCCCAGCTCCCATCCCGTCTGCCGTCGACCCACACACTGTGGAGCGGGCGTGGTTCAGGGCGTCAAGGTGGAGCGCGCCACTGTACGAACGACCTTGACGCCCTGGGCCACGTCCGCTCGGCTCTGCCTGGGTCGACGGCAGACGGGATGGGAGCTCCCTCGCGCACGCCATCCATCGGCCGGCACACGCGGACGGTCCCCCTGCCATCTCGGAGCTTGAGTGCCCCCGCCGGAGGCACGTCTGTGACCCGCAGGCGACTTCCTTACCTTTGCCCGCTACACGTAGCGCGCCGCCGGGCGCGGCCAGCCGGGGCGCAGACAGGAGGCAGGCCGCGCCGCAGAGGCGGCGCGCGCCCGCGCTGTGCGCGGGCCTTGAACCAGTAGAGAAAGTTTGAATCATGCTCGTGATGCCCCGTGGTGTAGAACCCTCAGCATGGGGAGTGAGCGGCGGGAGCGGATGCGGGCGCTTGGTGCGCGTCTTCGGGAACTTCGGGCAGAAGCTGGGCTGACGGGTGCTGTGCTGGCGCAACATGCCGGGGTAGGACAGCCGACCGTGTCCAAGGTCGAGACCGGGCGCATGGTTCCTAGCGTTGATGTGCTCGACCGGCTCTCGGGGGCCCTCGGCCTCGACGAGTCGACCGCTCGTGAGGTCCGTGAGCTACTGCACGCTGTGATGGCGGCTTCTGGTGCCGACCAACAGGCACAGGGCACAACTGCGGGCGCCGGTAGCACCGTTGATGAAGAGGTGCGGTCCGCGCAGCTGGTGAGGTCGTTCCAGTGCGTTGTGCTGCCGGCCCTGCTTCAGACCGCGGAGTACGCCCGCCACGTCTTCGCGAGTGCGCCGAACTCGACGCCTGATGCCATCGGTCGGGCGGTGGCTGCCCGCGTCGAGCGGCAGAGCGTGTTGTATGAGCCCGGTCGGGAGTCGGTGTTCGTGCTGACCGAGGCCGTGTTGCGTACCTGGCCAGGGTCTCCGGCGCTCATGCTCGCCCAGCTCGACCGGCTGCTGGCCGTCGAGAGCCTGGACACCGTGCGGCTCGGGGTCATCCCCTGGCGTCGGCGGGTGCCGGTGCTGCCTCGCCACGGGTTCACCCTGTGCGACAAGCGGGCCGTTGTCGTCGAGACCTTCGACCGTGAGCGTGTGTCGGCTGACCCCGCCGAACTGGCCGCCTACGAGGAGACGTTCGCCCGCTTCAAGGAAGCGGCCGTCTTCGGCGACGAGGTGCGGGAGCTGTTGGTGCGGTCGATGGCGGACTTCCGCAGCTTGGGAGACACCCTCACTCGATAGAGGAATAATTCCTCTAGATGCCTAGCTTGCTGCTCCGTCATGGGAATACTCTGCCGTTGCGCTGTCTAGCCCCCTAGACGTAGAGTGAGGGATCTCCCATGCGTACCAAGTGGTGCCGCGCCTTTCCCGGGCTGGCCGAGGAGGTGGGTCATGCTCGACGCTTCGTCGCTGCTCTGTTGGAGGAGCGAGGACCGGTCGACGAGGCGGTCTTGGTCGTCAGTGAGCTTGCGACCAACGCTGTGCGGCATTCGTTGAGCGGCGCGGCCGGCGGCTGGTTCGTCGTGGTCGTCAGCTTCGGCGACGACAGTGACCTTGTGCGCATCGAGGTAGTCGATGTGGGAGGTGAGCGCGAGCCTCACCTGTGCGACGTGACGGACCGGGATGAAGGTGGTCGCGGCTTGGCGCTGGTGGCCGCGTGCGCCAAGGACTGGGGTATCAAGAGCTGGCCCGACGGGCGGACGGTGTGGGCGGACCTAGTGCGGGAGAGCGTGTGATCGCGCCCGCCTCGACGGTCGTCTCTGGTCGCCTCGCGGGCGGTGACGGGTGAGCCCTCGGGGGGTGCCCGGCAGACGGTCGCGGTTCTACGTGGTCGGCGTAAGTACGGGACGCCGTCTCCCGCCCATTCCGTCTAGGGCCCTAGACTCCTGGTTAGTGCTAGGAGGTGAAGTCATGTCGGACGAGTTGCAGCGGATCATGGCGATTGACGATCCGTACCGGCTGTTGCGCGAGGTCACGACCAGGTTGGCTGATGCACAGCAGGAGGTGACCGAGCTGGCTCGCCTTCGTCGACGCGTGGTCCAGGACCTGCATGCGCAAGGGCTGTCGTATGCGCAGATCGCCGAGAAGGCGGGCCTGAGCCGCGGGCGCATTCACCAGATCCGGCACACCGGTCCGGCGCCGGAAGGGGCCTTCCTCGGCCGGGGCTCCGTCGTCGTCGCTACGCCGCTGCGGCGTGATGACGAGCGCGGGCGGACGGTCGTCGCCATGGACGACGTCAGCTCCGGCAAGCGGCTGGAGGACCTCGCGCGCACTTACGGGCTCGAAGTCGCCTCGGAGCATGTGTCGGTCGGTGGAGGGATCGACCTCAATCGCGACGGCCTGGTCGTCGTCTGTGGGCCTCGCATGTCCCAGGAGATGTGGGACACGTACGCGCAAGATCCTGTTCTGAGCTGGGAGCGCGCGGAAGACGGGCCCTGGACGGTGGTGGACCGGCGCACCGGCACGGTGTACCGGTCGGGCCAGGACAGCGACCCGGCCCGGCCGTACGACGTCGGATACCTCGGTCGGCTGCCGCGCCCGGACGGCAACGGTTCCTTGCTTGCCATCGCCGGTATCCACACTCAGGGTTCTCTCGGTGTTGTGCAGCTGCTCGCCAGCGACCTGAATGCGCTGTGGGGCCAGGTCGGTGACCGCCGGTTCTCCACGCTGGTCGGTGTCGAGTACGACCCGGAGACCAGCGAACCGCAGTCCGCCGAGCTGCTCTGCCCTCTCTACCGGCACGACGAAGAGGTGACGGGGGCGGCGGGGTGAGGTTCGTCCTCGCCACACTGCCCGCCGAACCCGACCGCGAGAACGAGGACTTCGCCGCTGCCGCCCCCGGCGCGGCCGTTGTCCTCGACGGTGCCGGTGTGGGCGGGGCTGAGACCGGTTGCACGCACGGCGTCGCCTGGTTCTCCGCAACCCTGGGCGCTCTGCTGCTGCGCAGCATGACCGCGCATCCCGCCAGGCCGCTCGCCGACTGCCTCGCCGACTCGATCAGTCTCGTCCGGTCGCTGCACGAGGACAGTTGCGACCTCGCCTACCGGGCCAGTCCCACCAGTACGGTCGTCGCCTCGCGGCTCGGCAGGGGAGCTCTTGAGTACCTCGTTCTCGGCGACTCGTCCCTGCTGCTGGCATACAGGGAAGGCCGTACGACCGTGGTCACCGACCGGCGCCTGGACGAGGTCGGCAAGCGGCTGCGCGGGGCCGTCGACCAACTGCCCACCGGATCGCCGGAACACACTGCCGCGCTCGCCGAGTACCGGGATGCCTTGACCGGGCTCCGTAACCGGCCGGGCGGCTTCTGGATCGCCGGCCCCGATCCGCGGGCGGCCGAGCATGCTCTGACCGGGACGGTGCCGTTGGACTCGCTGGCGTCCGTGACGCTGCTGAGCGACGGTGCCACGCGACTTGTCGACCGGTTCGAACTCGCGGACTGGAGCGAGACGTTGTCTCTCCTCGACTCGTCGGGGCCGGATGCGCTGATCCGCCGTGTACGTGAAGCCGAGGCTGGCGACCCAGAGGGCCGGCGCTGGCCGCGGGGCAAGGCTCGCGACGACGCGACCGCCCTCCACTGGGCCTTGGACTGACTGACGCACGCAACTCACGCGAGCGGTGAGGCCGCGACCCAACTCGTATACCCCCCTAGACAGTTCGAGCGACGGTCGTTTACCTTAGCTGTAGACCCCCCTAGACAGTTCAGGCGGCGGTCACCCTCCCTTCGTGCTGTCTAGGGGGGTATCCAGTTGGAATGGTGCTGCTCAGCGAGTGGGCATCAACGACCCTGTGAGGTACAGACAATGCGTGTCATCCCCGTGGACACCTCGGCCGCGACGCTGCTCATCACCAAGCTGCCGGAGGTCAAGGTGAGGGACCGGCAGACCGGTGAGGTGGCTGTTGACCCGGTGACCAACCAGCGGCTTATGACCGTGGAGTTGGTGTTCATCGCGGCCGGTGGCTCGGACATGATCAAGGTGACCGTTCCCGAGCCCGGCATCGGTGACGGTCTGGTCATGGGCGCCCCGGTCATCCTGTCCGGTCTGGTCGCCCGGCCCTGGGAGAGCGAGTTCGGGGGGCGTGCCCGGCACGGCATCGCCTACCGGGCCGACGCCGTCATGGTCAACGCCCCGGCTCCGGTTCAGGGTTGATCGCCGTGACCGAGGGATTCCGGATTCCGCTGTCGATTCTGCTGCCGGTCCTGCTGGGCCTGGTCGTGCTACTGGTCGTGCGCCGTCGTATGCCGGTCGTGTTCTGGTGGGCCATCGGCTATCCGGTCGCCGCGCTGCGGGTCCTCGTGTCGTACCGGGACACGATGGACGCCTGTGGTCTGACGGTCCCGGCTTCGGCCGTCCGTCGGGCCACGGCCCGGATGGTCGGGCGTCAGGCCGCGCCGGTACCGCCTCGGCGGTCGTTCCCGCTGCCGACCGGGTCCGGTCTCGTGATGCGGCTGCGTATGGCGGCGGGTCAGGCTCCCGAGGACTTCATGGCCTCCGCCGACCGGCTGCGGCACGCCTGGGGCGTCCATGCCGTGTACGTCCGCACCACCAAGCCGGGGCGACTCGAACTGCGGTTGGTCGGCTGGGACGTGCTCGCCGAGGTCAGGCCGGCCCGGCGTCGGCTGGGCTCGGATCCGCTCTGCCTGCCGCTGGCGCTGCGGGAGGACGGTGAGTGGCACGTACGGGACTTCCGCACCGTGCCGCACGAACTGATCCTCGGCGCCACGCAGTCCGGCAAATCCGTCTACCTGCGCAACCTGCTGTGCGGTCTGGCCCGGCAGTCGGTCGTGCTCGTCGGCATCGACTGCAAGTGGGGCGTGGAACTCGCCCCGTTCGCACCACGGTTGTCCGCGCTCGCCGACACTCCCGACCGGGCTGACGAACTCCTGGACGCGCTGGTGGACGAGATGGAGGCACGGTTCCGGCTCATCGGGCTCCGTGGTGGTGCGGGCAGTGGGGCCGATCCGGACGCCGTGCTCACCTCGGATGTGTGGGGGTTGCCGGAAGCCGTGCGGCCGGTGCCGGTCGTGGTCGTCGTCGACGAAGTGGCGGAACTGTTCCTCGCCGCGAACCGGGACGACGAGAAGCGACGAGACGCCATGGTCACCAAGCTGATTCGCCTCGCCCAGCTTGGGCGTGCGGCTGGCATCTATCTGGAGGTGTGCGGGCAGCGTTTCGGATCCGAACTCGGCAAGGGGGCCACCATGCTCCGTGCCCAGCTGACCGGCCGGGTTTGCCACCGCGTCAACGATGAAGCCTCGGCGAACATGGCACTCGCCGACATCTCCCCGGAAGCGGCCCTCGCTGCTACCGCCATCCCGGCCGAACGCCCCGGCGTCGCCGTCGTCGGTGACTCCTCTGGCGGCTGGTCCCGCGTCCGCGCACCACACTTCACCCTCGCCGAAGCGGCGGCCGTCTGCCGTGATACCGCCGCACTGATGCCGGACCTGCCCCGGCTCGACTCCTTCCGGCCCGCCGTCGCCGTGGAGTCCGCCGTCCCGTCCTCTGCCACCGCTGCCGTTCCCACCGCCCAGCCGGTGACCGAGTAGCCCCTTCCTCACCCGGTCGGCGCGACCGTCTCGCGCCACGTCCCTACCTCTCCCATGCCAAAAACCGGAAGGAAACCCGATGACCGCCATGGTCAAGCGCCTGCGGGTCGACGCCGTGATCGTCCAGGCCGTCATCGCCGGTGCCCTGTCCTTCTCCCACCTGCACGACCTCGCCGAAGCGGCCGGGCAAGGCGGCTGGAAAGCGTGGGCCTACCCCGTCAGCGTCGACCTGCTGCTGGTCGCCGCCTGGCGCCGGATGCGGCAGGCACAGCGAGCGGGGCTGAGGGCTGGGGGCCCGCGGCTGTGGTTCCTGGTGGCCCTGACCGCCTCACTCGGCGCCAATGTCGCCACCGCCGGGCTCCTGGACCTCGATCAGGTCCCCGCCTGGCTCCGCGTCCTGGTCGCGGGCTGGCCGGCCGTCGCCTTCTTCGGCGGCACGCTCCTCGCCCACACACCACACCACCCCCAGGAAGCGCCCGAGGGCCCGGCCTCGTCGACGACCGACCCGCACGAGGAATCACGCTCCGCCTCGACTGCCGTCGACCTTTCCGACCCGGTCGCGCTCCCCGCCCCCGACCTCGTCCCTGAGCCCACCATCAGCGAAGCAACCACCGTCGCCGACCCGGTGGCCGAATCCACTCCTGCTCGGGCCCCGGCGGCCGTTCCCGCCGTCGCCCTCCCTCCCGCTCTCGTCGACCGCGTCCGGGCACTCGCCGACGAACACCACTCGGCCACCGGCCACCCCGCCGACCCCGACGACGTACGCGCCCGGCTCGGCCTGCCCCCGTCCATGACCGCATCCGTCGCCGCCCACCTCTGAGAAGGGACCGCCATGCATCGCCGCTTCCGCAACGTCCGCCGTATCGGCCCCGTGAACGTCGCCTCCTACCTCGAACGCGGCAAGCACCGTCACCTGGCCGCCTGCACCGCGCCCCGCTGCGACTTCTCCGCCGAGTACGACTCCCGCGCCGCCGCCGAACTCGCCGCCCGCACCCACCGCTGCTCGGCCTGACAGGAGACCACCCCTCATGGACGTACCTCTCTGGCTCGCCCTCCTCTGCATCGGGGTCCTCGGCGTCAAGCTCATCCGCCCGCCCTGGTGGCTCATCACCGTGCTGCTCCTCGGCGGCTACCTCATCGCCGACAGCCTGCTGGCCCCCGTCATCAACTCCCTCGTCAAGTAACCGAGAAGGAGACCCGCTCATGCTCCGGCCCAAGATCCCGACCATGCCTCAGCCCACCGGCCTGGTGACACCGCCCGCAGTCATCGAGCCGACCACCGTCACCCCGGCCGCCCTGACCCCGCAACCGGCCCCCGCGCCGTCCCGTCCGGCCGTCCAGCTCACCCCCGGCACCGCACTCGCCCTCGTCGGCGGCGGCACCGCCGTGGTCCTGGTCGTCGGCACCGTCCTCGTCTCCATGCTCCTCGCCGTCGCCGTCACGGCCACCTCGACCGCCGTGTGCGCCGTCGTCATCCGCTCCCGCCGCGACCGCTGACGCGACAACTCCACGCGCCCGGCCCTACCCACACTGTCTAGCCCCCTCGACAGATGGGTCGGGCGCACCCGATCCGCAGCCCCTGCAAGGAGGAACCCGCACATGCGTCCCCCGGCTCCCCTCGGAGCCATCCGTCACCTGGCCGCCCTCGCCCGTTACGGCGACCTTGGCGCCTACGCCCGGCAGATCCAGCGCCTGGGCGGCTGTGAGCGGCCCGTACGGATGGAGGGCCACCGGCTCGACGTCGACGCCGCAACGGGCGAGATCGTCCGGGAGATCACCGACACCGACCTTCCGGCCGGACAGCTCCTCATCCGCTGCAACAACCGACGGGCCACCAGATGCGCCGCCTGCGCCGAGGTGTACCGCAAAGACACCTTCCACCTCGTCACGGCCGGACTGAGCGGAGGCAAGGGCATCGGCCCGGCCGTCGCCCAACACCCTCGCGTTTTCGCCACCTTCACCGCCCCTTCCTTCGGTCCCGTCCACAACCGCCCCACCGGCGGCCGGTGCCGCTGCGGTCGACTCCACCGCGACGACGACGC
Source organism: Streptomyces sp. NPDC042364 (assembly GCF_056437585.1). NCBI lineage: Bacteria > Bacillati > Actinomycetota > Actinomycetes > Kitasatosporales > Streptomycetaceae > Streptomyces > Streptomyces sp. NPDC042364. Next base: position 208,549 of record NZ_JBWKAJ010000006.1, read on the forward strand.
CGCACTCGGCACAGCCCTGGACCCTGACCGCTACGACTACCGCGCCGCCGTTCTCTGGAACGCCCACGCGGGCGCGCTCTGGGCCCGCTTCACCACCTACCTGCGCCAACAACTCGCCTCCCGCGCGGGCCTCACCCGCTCGGAGCTCCGCAACAGCCTCAAGGTCTCCTACGCCAAAGTCGCCGAGTACCAGCGACGCGGAGCCGTCCACTTCCACGCCGTCATCCGCCTCGACGGCCCGGAAGGTGCCGAGGACGCCCCACCGCCCTGGGCCACCACCGAACTCCTTACCGACGCCATCCGCACAGCGGCCCGCCTCGCCGAGACTCCCGGCCCCCTCCTCGACGGACGCCCCTACACCTTCCGCTTCGGCAAACAGCTCGACATCCGCCCCATCCGCTCGTCGGACTTCGCGGGCACCTCGGAGCTATCGAGCCGCGCCGTCGCCGCGTACATCGCGAAGTACGCCACCAAGGGCGCCGAGACCGCCGGCACCCTCGACCGCCCCATCCGCAACCCGATCACCGACCTCATCGGCACCCAGGTCACCGACCACGCACGACAGCTGATCCTCACCTGCTGGCACCTCGGCGCCCGCCCCGAACTCGAAGCCCTGCGCCTGCGCAAGTGGGCCCACATGCTCGGCTTCCGCGGCCACTTCTCCACCAAGTCCCGCGCCTACTCCGTCACCCTCGGCGCCCTCCGCCAAGAACGCGCCGACCACAACGAAGCCCTCACCCGCGCCCGCGCCGCCGAAACAGGCCACCCCCTGCCCGACCCGGACACCGTTCTCGTCCTCTCCCACTGGCGCTTCGCCGGGACCGGCCTGACCTCCGCAGAGACCTGGTTCGCCGCCTCTCATCGAACTGCCCCCGCATCGGAAGGAGAAGCAACCCAGTGACCACGGTGATGATCCAGCGTAAGTGGCACACGACGGCCGAGGTCGCCGAGATGCTCGGCTTCGGTCTCTCCAAGACAAAGGCGCTGGTACTGAGCGGCGAGATCCGCTCCGTGAAGATCGGTCGTAACCGGCGCATCCTCCCGGCCTGGGTCGACGAGTACGTGAACCGCTGCGCGACCGAGGCAGAGGAGTGGGCGGCATGAGCGGGAAGCGCGCCAACGGCGAAGGGTCCATCTACCCCTACAAGAACGGCTTCGCCGCCTACGTCTGGGTGACCACCCCCGACAACGACCGCAAGCGCAAGTACGTCTACGGCAAGACCCGCGAGGAGACCCACGAGAAGTGGATCAAGCTGCACAGTGAAGCCAGCAGAGGCCCGGTACAGACCCGGCACCGCACGGTGGAGGCGTTCCTCTCCTACTGGCTTGAGTCGATCGTGAAGCCGAACCTCGCCCCGCTGTCATACGTCTCGTACGAGGGATCGACCCGGCTCTACATCGTTCCGCACCTGGGCTCGAAGCGGCTCGACAAGCTGACCGTCCGGGACGTGCGGGAGTGGCTGACCAAGCTGGCCGGCATCTGCCAGTGCTGCGCCCAGGGCAAGGACGCCAAGCGGCCGAAGGAGCGGCAGCGGTGCTGTGCACTGCGCGAGTGCTGTGAGGCTTACCCGTCACGGCGGGTCGTCCAGGCCGCCCGTGATGCCCTGCGCGCCGCTCTCACGCATGCCGTGACCGAGGAGGAGATCAGCAAGAACGTGGCCTCGTTGGTGAAGGTCCCCAAGCCGCGCCGTCGGCGGATCAAGCCGTGGTCCGTCGTCGAAGCGGGTCGCTTCCTCTCCGATGCGCTCACCCGCGAAGATCCACTGTTCGCTGCCTGGGTCCTGGTCCTGTGCCTCGGTCTCCGCCGGGGTGAGGTTCTCGGGCTCACCTGGAAGTCGATCGACTTCGAGACGGGAGAGTTGTACGTCGATCACCAGATCCAGCGGGCGGGCCGCCAGATCCTCCATCGGGAGACGAAGACCGAGGAGTCCGACGACTTCCTTCCTCTCCCTGAGTTCTGCCTCAAGGCACTGCGGATGCGGCGCGCTCAGCAGACGGGAGACCGGAAGGCTGCCGGTGATCTCTGGCAGGACACGCGCGGCCTGGTCTTCACCACGAAGTACGGAACGCCTATCGAGCCGGGGAACCTCACCCGCATGTTCGCCTTGCGGGCCCGCCGCGCCGGCCTCCGCGTGATCCCGCTCCGAAACACCCGGCACACGTGCAGCTCACTGCTCGTCGCCCTGAAAGTGCACCCGAAGGTGGCTCAGCGCATCCTTCGGCACTCGCAGATCGCCATGACGATGGAGGTCTACGCGGAAGCGAGCGAGGAGCAGGTGCGTGCCGCCCTCGGCAAGCTTTCCGCAGCGATGGGCGGCGGCGCACCGGGCTGACATCAACGCCTGACATCAACCGTTGCTGTACTTCGCTGCTGTACAGCACGACAAAGCCCCCTCCGGGATGATCCCGAGGGGGCTTTGACCTGTGTGCACTCGGCAGGATTCGAACCTGCAACCTTCTGATCCGTAGTCAGATGCTCTATCCGTTAAGCTACGAGTGCTTGTTCTGTTTTCTCGCCGGTCCCGGTCCTTTCGGCCCGCTCTCGGCGACAGGAAGAACATTACATGACTGCCGTCGCCATGTGAAATCCGTTTGCCGCACCCCTTGTGACCTGCGGAAACGCCTCATCGGACGCCCTGGGGAACGACGAAGCCCCGGTCGCGTGGACCGGGGCTTCGGTGATCAAGCGCGGAGGCGGAGGGATTTGAACCCTCGATGGGCTTTAAGACCCAAACCGCATTAGCAGTGCGGCGCCATAGACCGGACTAGGCGACGCCTCCAGCACAACCGCCCGCGCGAGCGCGAGTGGTGCGTGCAGATGATGACACAGCCGGGTGGGCTGTCACCAATCGCCTCCCACGGTACTAGGCGGAGAGGCCGCAGGGCAAAGCCGTATGGCACGTCGCGGCGGGTCGGAGGGCGTTCGGAAACGGTTCGTCAGGGACGTCCTGGATCAATCGCCGCCAGGGCTCGACGTCGGTCGCCGCGAAAGGCCCGGCACCACCCGCCCGCCGCAGACATCCCCCGGCGCGGCGGACCGACCGGGAGGGCGGAGGACGGGGGACGGGGGACGCTAGGCGGCCGGCGCTCGCGGGCGGATGCGCGGTGCCGGCGCCCCCTCCCCGTACGGAAGCCGGCACGGGTACCGCGCGCTCGGTCCACCGCAACCGTGGGACCCGCCTGGCGTTATCCAGGTCATGTTGCAGACTCCTCCCCCCACACCGCCGCGGGCGTCCTCCGCCGACGCCTCCCGCACCGCGGCCCCCCGCCGCCCCGCCCGCCGGTTCGCCCTCGCGGCCGGTGTGCCCCGCACCACCGCCTTTGGCCGTCCCGCCCGTCGGCTGCTCCTCGGTGCCGCCGCCTTCCTCGCCGCGGCCGCCGGGGCGTTCTCGCCCGCGACCGTTCCGGTCGCGTACGCATCCGACGCGTCACCCCGTACCGGCGACGTACTCCCTCGTACGTGGTTGCCCATGCCCGTCGCCGGGCCGCAGGACCGGCTGGTCGTCACGGTCCGGGGAGCCGGCGGTGGGGCCGACGGCCGGTTCGTGCTGCGTTGCCATCCCGAGGGGGGCAGCCATCCGCAGGTCCGGGACGCCTGCGGGCAGCTCGACCGGCGGACCACCTGGGGCACGGACCCCTTCGCGCCCGTCCAGCCGGGGAGCGCGTGCACGATGCTGTACGGGGGCCGGGCCACCGCTCATGTCACCGGGACCTGGGCCGGTCGCCGGGTCGACGCCCGCTTCGACCGCGGCAACGGCTGCGAGATCGCCCGCTGGGACGCGCTCGTACCCGTACTCCCCGACCTCCGCGGGTAACGGCACGTCCCCATCCGGCACGGTTCGACGGCGTCCAGCCCCACCGGCCCCCGCGCGCCCCCGCTCGAGCCCGTCCCCGATAACTCCGACGGCATATGCCCATAAGCCGGAGCGGGGGCCGTGGGCGCCGTACATATGTGCCGCGGGGCGTGTCGCTCGGCAAAACACACGGTCACGGCATCTCCGTATCTTCGGTGTGCGACCTCCCTCTCATCCGGCGTCGCGAGCGCAACCTCTGCCCGTAGACTCCCTCGCGTGACACGTTGCGGGCCGGTTGGCAAGATGGCCCAGGCGGTCGGCAAGATGCGGTAACAGGGAGGAAGCGTCTCGTGAGCAGCAGGCCATCCCGAGGCGCTGCTCGCCTCGCAGCCATACTGGACGCGCTGCCCGATGCGTTGGTGCTGGTCAACGCCAATGGGACCGTCGTCAACGCGAACACCATCGCCCTGGAGGCCTTCGAGACCCCGGGTACCGCCCTCGTGGGGCGCGGGTTGCTGGACCTCCTCCCCGAGTTCGACTCACGGCTCATCCCCGGCTCGATGCGCCGGCCCGACACCATGGACCCCACCGGGCGGACCAAGCCGACCCGTATGATCGCCCGCCGGACCGACGGCAGCGAGTTCCCGGTCGAGGTCACAAGCGCGAATCTGGAGAACGGGCAGCAGGCGTACGACGGTTACGGCTACGCCAATGACGAGCTGCTCATGCTGGTCGTGCGCGACCTCTCCGGCACCGTCGACACCGAGGCCGAACTCGCGCGTTCGCAACGGCAGACCGAGATGATCCTGCGGGCCGTGGCCGAGGGCGTCGTGGGGACGGACACCGACGGGCGGATCGTCCTCGTGAACCCGGCCGCCGCCCAGATCCTGGGCTACCGGGCCAGCGATCTCGGGGGGCGCGAGCTGCACACGCTCGTCCTGCACTCCCGCGAGGACGGCTCCCCGTTCCCGTACGGCGAGTCGCCGCTCGCCGACACCCTGCGGTCCGGGCGCAAGCACCGGGTGCGCGGACAGGTGCTGTGGTCCAAGAGCGGCGACAAGGTGTCGGTCGACCTGACGACGGCGCCGGTGCGCGACGGGGACCAGCTCGTCGGGGCCGTGATGACGTTCACCGACCGGCGGCCCTACGACCAGCTCGCCGAGGAGAAGAACGCCGAGGCCCAGCGGCACGCGGAGGAGCTGAAGCAGGTCACCGAGGAGCACGCCGAGGAACTGGAGGGCGTGCGGGAGAAGCACACCGCCGAACTCGCCGAGCTGCGCGAGAAGCACGCCGAGGAACTCGCCTCCGGTGACGAGCGCTACGCCGCGCTCGGTGAGCGGGAGAAGGACCGCTACGAGGCGCTGGCGGCGCGGCACGAGCAGCTGCTCGCCGTGCTGGGCACCTCCCTGCGCGGCCCGCTCGACCAGCTCCGCAGCGAACTGGGCACCCTCGCCGCCGACGACGCCGGCCAGCTGTGGCCCGAGGCCAACCAGGTGCTCCACCACCTCACCGCCGGGTACTCGCGGATCACGACCCTGATCGACAACGTGCTGGGGTACCAGCGGATCGACGCCGGCGAGGAGGACCTCGTCCGTACGACCGTCATGCTCGACGCGGTCGTGGCCGCCGGCGTCGACGGCGCCGTGGAGCTGGTCGGGCCGGGGCGGGTGCAGTTCGCCGTGCACGCGCCGCCCATCGAGGCCGAGGTGGACCAGGCCCGCCTCGCGACCGCGCTCGCACACCTCATCGCGGATGTCGCCGGCGTCGACGCGACCGGCAACGCGCCCATGTCCGTCGGCGGCTACATGGACAACACCGTCGTCGTCGCGGCGGCGCAGCGCGGCGAGGTCGTACGGATCGAGGTGCGCGGGCCCTACGCCGGGGGAGACCCCGTCCACCAGCCGATCGTCCAGGGGATCGTGCGCGCCCACGGCGGTGTGCTGCAGACGCACGAGGTGCCGGGGATGAGCGGCAGCGCGTATGTGCTGGAGGTGCCGCTCGGAGGCGGCGCGGGAACGGTTTCCGTCCAGGCACCGGTCGTGGCCGTCGACGAGCCGGAGACCGCTTCCGGGACGCCTGCCGACGCGGCTCCCGTGGCCGCCGGTGCCGAGGTCTCGTTGCCCGAGCAGGCCGGCGGTGGTGCCGGTGGCGGGCGGCGACGGGCCCGGCGGTCGTCCGTTGACGCGTTCCTGGAGGGCGACGACGCCCCCGGGGAGGAGACCCAGCCCGCCGCGCCTCCCACCGGGCGGCGCCGGCGCCGGGCCGAGGACGCCGCGGGCGGCCCCACCGCCGGGGACGCGCACGTGCCGGCGCAGGGCGGCGCCGACGACGCCGAGGGCACCGGGCGGCGGCGCGGCCGGACAGCCGCGGCCGGCGGTGAGTCCGTGGCCGCCGAGGGTGCGGTCGTCATGGCGGCCGAGCACGCCGCCGGAACCGCTGCCGCCGCCAACGGGCTCGGCGGGACCGTGCCGCCGCAAGGCGTTCCCGCGCCCAGCGGGCGACGGGCACGCCGGGAGCCCGCCGCTCAGAACGCACTGCCGCCCGCGCTGCCCGCCGGTCCGGGCACGACTCCCGCGCCCGACGCCGCGAGCGGCGGCTCCGGCTCCGGCGACACGGCCGGGGGCCAGCCGACCGGGCGCCGCCGTCGTGCGCTGGCCAAAGCGGAGGAGCGGGCCGCCGCCGAGCCGGCCGGGCGTGCGGTCTTCGCGCTGCCACCGGCCGAGGCCGACCGAGGGCCCGAGTACGCGCAGAACGCCGGGCTCGGGCCGATGCCCCTCCCTGTGCCCGCGGCGCCGGAAGCACAGGGTGCGCCTGGCGGGCCCGTGGCCGTGCCTCCCGCGCCTGCGCAGGGTGCGCAGGCGGGCGAGGTGTACGAGGGAGAGGGCGGCCAAGGGGCCGCTGTGGCCGGGGGGATGCATCCCGCGGGTGGTGGCCTGCCCGCAGGAGGGGTCGTACCGCCTGGTGGGGCCGTGCCGATGGGTGGGGCCGCAGCTGCCGGAGGGCCGGTGCCCGCCACAGGGCCGGTGCCCGCCGGGCAACCTGTTGCCGCAGGACCGGTGCCCGCCGGACAGCCACTTCCCGGTGGGCCGGTGCCCGCCGGACAGCCGACTACCGCAGGACCGGTGCCCGCCGGGGAGACGGTCCCCGTCGCAGGACCCGTACCCGCGGCCGGGATCGCCCAGCAGGCCGCTCCGGCGCAGGTCCAGGCACCGGGGCAGGCGGCCCGGCCGCAGCCTCAGGCGCATGGTCAGGTTCAGGCTCAGCCGCAGGTCCAGGCCGCCGGGCAGGTTGCCGTACCGGTCGCCGAGGCGGCGCAGGCGCCCGGGGTCGGACCGGCGGTCGCCGCCGGTCAGGTGCCGGGGGCTCCCGCCGGTGGTGTGGACGACGGGCGCCATGACGCCGCGCTGCACCATCCGGCGGACGACCACACCCCGCCACAACCCCACCCGGTGCCCGCTCCGACCGGCCGCCGCCGAGCCGTCCGCCCGGCGGCACAGCAGGATGACGCCGGGGCCACGGTCGCCCCAGGGCAGCCGGTGCCCGCACAGGGCCTCCCGGCGGGACCACAGCCCGTCCCCGCGCAAGGTGCCCCCATGGCGGCCGCGCCCGCGCAGGCGGCGGCACCCGGTCAGCCCATCACCGCCCAGGGTCTTCCGGGCGCCCCGCAGCCGGTGCCCGCACAGGGCGTTCCCGGTGCCGCCGCTCAGGTATCGGCCGTACCGCCCGAGGGTGGTACCGGCCCCGCTCAGCCGGGATACGCCCCGGCCCCGAACCAGCCCGGCGCCGCTCCGGTCGCCGGAGCACAGCCCGTACCCGAACAGGCCGCCGCCGTGGCGCCTCCGGGTGCCCCGCAGCAGGTTCCGCCCCAGGCCGCGGCGGCCCCTGGCCTGTCCATGCCCGCGCAGGGAGCCGTGCCGGGCGCTCAGGGCGCGCCCCAGCCGGTGCCCGCCCAAGGGGCGCCCGGCGCAGGCAGGCCAATTCCCGCTCAGGCCGCGCCTCAGCCGCAGGCCCAGCCGCAGCCCCAGTCATGGCCCGACCCCGGTCACGACACTTCCGGCGCGGGCATCCCCGTGGCGGGCGCGCGGGCCCCGCTGCCTCCGCAGTCGACGCCTTCGTCGGGCACCCCGCTGCCGCCGGAGCGTGCTGTTCGGCAGCAGCCGCGGGCCGCGCAGCCGCTGCCCGCGGAGGCGGCACCGGCCGCCGCGCCCGCCGCGTCGCTCGACCCCAACTCGACGCAGGGGCGGGCGATCAGCGTGCGGACGCTGGGCCAGGGGGTCCCGTTCGCCCGCCAGGGCGCCGCGCAGGCGCAGGGCCAGCCCCAGCCGGGCTCCACTCCGGCCCCGAACCAGCCCGGCGGTTCCGGTCGGCGCCGCAAGCTCGGTACGCCGCCCGCGCCCGCCGGTGACCGCGCCGAGTCGGCCGCGCGCCCCCACCCGCAGTCGGCCCAGGCCAAGGGCAACGGCAGTGGGCAGACCCCGCTCCCCGCTCAGTCGGGCCCGCCCTCACTGGCCGGGCAGGTGCCGTTGCCGCCCCATGCCTCGCTCGCCGGGCAGGTCCCCCTGCCGCCGCAGCCCTCCCTCGCCGGGCAGTCCCGGCTGGTCGGCAACACCGACGGGGCCGGGCGGTCGTACGCCATAGGTGCCCCGGACGAGAACGCGGCCGAAGGGCCCGAGCCTCTGGACGGGCCCGGCGGTGCGGTGGAGGTCCCCGACCGGCCCCAGCCGCAGCCGATGGACGACGAGTTGCCGCCGGAGCCGTTGGACAACCCGCGCCGGCTGCTGGTGTGGCCGGCTCCGGACGCGCCCACCCACCAGGCGCTGAGCGAGCGCGGCTACCGTCCCGTCATCGTGAACTCGCGTGAGGACGTCGACGCGCAGATCGCCGCCTATCCGGCCGCCCTGTTCGTCGACCCGCTCACCGGTCCCATCACGCGCACGGCCCTCCAGTCGCTGCGGCAGGCCGCGGTAGCCGCCGAGGTGCCCGTGCTCGTCACGGCGGGGCTCGGCCAGGCGACGCGCGACGCCGCGTACGGGGCCGACCCGGCCATCCTGCTGAAGGCGCTCGCGCCGCGTGACTCCGAGCAGCACCCTCCACGTGTCCTGCTGATCGAGGAGCACGCGGAGATCGCGCTCGCCCTGACGGCCACGCTGGAACGGCGTGGCATGCAGGTCGCGAGGGCCGCGTCCGACGCGGACGCCGTCACCCTGGCCGCGCAGATGCGGCCCAACCTCGTGGTGATGGATCTGCTCCAGGTCCACCGTCACCAGGCCGGGATCATCGACTGGCTGCGGACGAACGGGCAGTTGAGCCGCACCCCGCTCGTCGTCTACACCGCCGCCGTCGACCAGGCCGAACTCCCGCGCCTGGCCTCGGGGGAGACCGTGCTCTTCCTCGCCGAACGCTCGACGAGCCCGGACGTCCAGACCCGCATCGTGGACCTCCTGGCACGCATCGGCACGAACTGAGGCGGCCGGCCACCAGCACTTGGGGCACTGTTTCACGTGAAACAGTGCCCCAAGTCGTCCAGGTCTTCTCAGTCGGTCAGCCGCCGCCGCTCAGAGCTGCGTCACGTCCAGCTGCCCTTCCGCGTACTGCCTGCGCAGCACCTTCTTGTCGAACTTGCCGACGCTCGTCTTCGGCACCGACTCGATGATCGTCCAGCGCTCCGGCAGCTGCCACTTCGCGATGTGGCCCTCCTCCGCGAGGAAGGACCGCAGCGCCGTGAAGTCCGTGCTCGCGCCTTCCCTCAGCACGACGGTGGCCAGTGGGCGCTCGCCCCACTTCTCGTCCGGTACGGCGACGACGGCGGCCTCGGCGACATCCGGGTGGGACATGAGGGCGTTCTCCAGCTCGACCGAGGAGATCCACTCACCGCCGGACTTGATGACGTCCTTGGCTCGGTCGGTGAGGGTGAGGAAGCCGTCCGGGCTGATCGTGCCGACGTCGCCCGTCTTCAGCCAGCCGTCCTCGCTGAACTTGTCCTCGGGCCGGATGTGCTCGGCGCCCTGGCCGCCGTAGTACGCGCCCGCGATCCAGGGGCCGCGGACCTCCAGCTCGCCGGCGGACTCGCCGTCCCAGGGAAGCCGCTCGCCACCGGGACCGGTGAGGCGGGCCTCCACGGAGGCGGGGAAGCGGCCCTGGGTGAGCCGGTACGCGAACTCCTCCTCCGAGTCGGCCTCCACATGGGCCGGCGGCCGGGCGATGGTGCCCAGCGGGGACGTCTCCGTCATGCCCCAGGCGTGACAGACACGCATCCCGAGCTTGTCGAAGGCCTGCATGAGGGAGGGCGGGCAGGCGGAGCCGCCGATGGTGACCTGGGTGAGGGAGGAAACCTCCCGCGGGCGGGCGTTCAGCTCGGCCAGCAGTCCCTGCCAGATGGTCGGGACGGCGGCGGCGTGGGTCGGCTTCTGCGTCTCGATCATCTCGGCGAGGGGGGCGGGCTGCAGGAACCGGTCCGGCATCAGCATGTTGACGCCGGTCATGAACGTGGCGTGGGGCAGGCCCCAGGCGTTCACATGGAACTGCGGGACGACGACGAGGGACAGGTCCGCGTCCGTCAGGCCCATGGACTGGGCCATGTTGACCTGCATGGAGTGCAGATAGATCGAGCGGTGGGAGTAGACGACGCCCTTGGGGTCGCCGGTGGTGCCGGAGGTGTAGCACATGGCGGCGGCGGAGCGCTCGTCCAGCTCCGGCCAGTCGTAGGTGGTCGGCTTGCCGGCGATCAGGTCCTCGTACTCGTGCACCTGGACGCTCGCTCCGGCGAGCAGCGACCGGTCACCGGGGCCGGACACGACGACGTGCTCCACCGGCTTGAGGTGCGGGAGGAGCGGTGCGAGGAGGGGGAGCAGCGAGCCGTTGGCGATGATCACGCGGTCCGCGGCGTGGTTGACGATCCAGGCGAGCTGCTCGGGGGGCAGGCGCAGATTGAGGGTGTGGAGGACGGCTCCCATGGAGGGGATCGCGAAGTACGCCTCGACATGCTCCGCGTTGTTCCACATGAGGGTCGCGACCCGCTCGTCGCCCTCGACTCCGAGGTCCTCGCGCAGGGCGTGGGCCAGCTGGGCGGTTCGGGCGCCGATCTCGGCGTAGGAGCGGCGGTCGGGTTCCCCCTCACCGGTCCAGGTGATCACCTGCGACGTCCCGTGGATGACCTGCCCATGGGCCAGGATCCTGGAGATCAACAGCGGTACGTCCTGCATGGTGCTCAGCACGGCGTCCTCCCGGGGCGGCTCTGCCTACGCGGTGGTAACGGTTGCGCTGATTCTGCTCACATACCGCGCGGTATGTCACTAGGTGCCGGGATGATCGATCAGAGAGTGTTACTCGGAGAGCCCGGTCGCAGCCGCGTGTCAGGCCAACGTTCGGGCTAGCGGACGGGTTCCAGCTCCGGATCCTCGCGCAGCTTGCCCAGCGCCCGCGACACCGCCGATTTCACCGTGCCCACCGAGACCCCGAGGACCTCGGCCGTCTGCACCTCGCTGAGATCCTCGTAGTACCTGAGGACGACCATCGCCCGCTGCCGCGCCGGCAGCTTCATGATCGCCCGCCACATCGCGTCGCGCAGTGCCTGCTGTTCGGCCGGGTCCGCCGTGTGGACGCCGTCCGGCTCCGGCAGCTCGTCGCAGGCGAACTCGTCCACCTTGCGCTTGCGCCACTGGGACGTCCGCGTGTTCAGCAGCGCCCGCCGTACGTACCCGTCGAGCGCCCGGTGGTCCTCGATCCGCTCCCAGGCGACATACGTCTTGGCCAGCGCGGTCTGCAGCAGGTCCTCGGCGTCGCTCGGGTTCGCCGTCAGTGACCGGGCGGTCCGCAGCAGCAGCGGCTGGCGGGCCTTCACGTACGCCGAGAACGACGGGTACGACAGGGTCACCAGCGGCGGGGTCGGCAGGGTCCGCGTCGCCGGTGCAGCGGCGTTGGAAGCGCTGGTGCAGACGAGTGTGGTCATGGCTCCACGCTAGGAGCGGGCCCGCCCCGGCGGATCGGCCGCAGGTCCCGAAGACGAATCCCCCTCAGGTTGTAGGAGTGGGGCAGACCTCACCTACTGGAGGTGGATGAACGGCCCCCATCCACTGAGGGTGTACCCCTGAGGAACGCCTGCCCGGAGCGAAGGGGGCACACCTGGCCTGGGAGTACGGAGAGCACCCGCTCGGGGCATACGGGGACGAGGCCGCCGCCCTCACCCGTCCGTGCCCAGCACCAGACCCGAGGTGGGTACCCCGGTGCCCGCGGTGACCAGGACGTGTTCCGTGCCGGTGATCTGGTTGACCGCGGTGCCGCGGAGCTGCCGTACCGCCTCCGCGATGCCGTTCATCCCGTGCAGATAGGCCTCCCCGAGCTGGCCGCCGTGCGTGTTCAGCGGCAGCCGTTCCTCCGCGACGAAGCCGGCCGCCTCGCCGGCCGCGCAGAACCCGAACTCCTCCAGCTGCATCAGCACGAACGGCGTGAAGTGGTCGTAGAGGATGCCCACGTCGATGTCGCCCGGCCCGAGCCCGGAGGTCCGCCACAGCTGGCGGGCGACGAGGCCCATCTCGGGCAGACCCGTCAGGTCGGTGCCGTAGAAGCTCGTCATCTGCTCCTGGGCCCGGCCGGCGCCCTGGGCGGCGGCGACGATCACCGCGGGCGGCTTCGGCAGGTCCCGCGCCCGTTCCACCGACGTCACCACGAGAGCCTGACCGCCGTCCGTCTCCTGGCAGCAGTCCAGCAGCCGCAGCGGCTCGACGATCCACCGCGAGGCCGCGTGCTCGGCGAGCGTGATGGGGCGCCCGTGGAAGTAGGCCGCCGGGTTGGTCGCCGCGTACGTCCGGCCCACGACCGCCACATGCCCGAACGCCTCCGGCGTCAGCCCGTACGCGTGCAGGTACCGCTGCGCCGCCATCGCCACCCACGAGGCCGGGGTGAGCAGCCCGAACGGCAGCGCCCAGCCGAGCGCCACTCCCTCCGCCGAGGGCTCGCGGTGCCGCACCCCGGCCCCGAACCGCCGCCCCGAACGTTCGTTGAACGCCCGGTAGCAGACCACGACCTCCGCCACGCCCGTCGCCACGGCCAGCGCCGCCTGCTGCACCGTCGCGCACGCCGCCCCGCCGCCGTAGTGGACGCGGGAGAAGAAGGACAGCTCGCCGATGCCGGCCGCCTGCGCGACCGTGATCTCCGGGCTCGTGTCCATCGTGAACGTCACCATTCCGTCCACGTCCGCCGGCGTGAGCCCGGCGTCGTCCAGCGCCGCCCGCACCGCCTGCACGGCCAGCCGCAGCTCACTGCGCCCCGAGTCCTTGGAGAAGTCGGTCGCCCCGATCCCGACGACGGCGGCCCGGCCGCCGAGGTGGTCCTTCGCCCGCACGCTCATACGGCGCCCTCCGCCGGGTCGGTCACGGTCGTCCACGGCTCCCTCGCGACCGCCGCGACCGCCGCGCTCGCCGCTCCGGCGTCCGCCGGGTCCGCCGTCACGTCCGGTGGCGCGTCCGCGGTCGCCTCCGCCGTCACATCCGCAGTCGCCTCCGCCGTCCCGTCCGCAGTCGCCTCCGCAGTCGCCTCCGCCGTCACATCCGGTGGCGCGTCCGCGGTCGCCTCCGCCGTCACATCCGGTGGCGCGTCCGCAGTCGCCTCCGCGGTCGCCTCCGCCGTCACATCCGGTGGCGCGTCCGCAGTCGCCTCCGCCGTCACATCCGGTGGCGCGTCCGCAGTCGCCTGCGCCGTCACGTCCGTGGTCGCGTCCGGTGGCGGGAGGGTGAGGGTGACCGTCCCCGTGACGTGGCGCCCGATGCCGTTGTCGCCCACGATCCTCACGGTGGCCGTGTTCCCGTCGACCGCCTCGACCGTTCCGGTCAACACCATCGTGTCGCCCGGGTAGTTGGGCGCGCCGAGCCGGATGGCGACTTTGCGGAGGACGGCACGCGGGCCGAAGCAGTCGGTGACGTACCGTCCGACCAGCCCGTTCGTCGTCAGGATGTTCATGAAGACGTCGGGCGATCCGCGCCGCCGCGCCAGTTCGGGGTCGTGGTGCACGTCCTGGTAGTCGCGTGAGGCGATGGCTCCGGCGACCACGAGGGTCCGCGTGATCGGGATCCGCAGCGGAGGGAGTCCGTCCCCGGCCCTCATGCCCGCACCTCCTCCCGCGCACGGAACACGGGCAACTCCAACTCCTCGTCGCAGCGAACGAATTCGAGCCGTACGGGCATACCGATCCGCACCTTGTCGTACGGCACCCCGATGACGTTGCTGATCATCCGGACGCCCTCGGCGAGTTCGATCAGCCCGACGGCGTACGGGGGGTCGAAGGCCGGGAAGGACGGGTGGTGCATGACGACGTACGAGTGGACGGTGCCGTCGCCGCTCGCCTCGACCGTGTCCCACTCGGGCGAGCCGCACGCGTTGCACCCCGGCAGCCAGGGGAAACGCAGCGTGCCGCACCCGGCGCAGCGCTGGATGAGGAGGCGATGCCGGGCGACGCCCTCCCAGAAGCCGGCGTTGTCGCGGTTGACGACGGGGCGGGGGCGCCGCTCGGCCCGGCCCCGGTCCTGCTGTGGGGCGGGGGCGTTCGGCGCGTACTTGAGAATCCGGAAGCGGTGGGTGCCGGCGAGTTCGCCGCCGACCCGGACGTCCGTGCGGGTGGTGACGAAGTACCCGGTGCCGAGTCTGGTGCCCTTCCGGTCCGACACCGACTCGATGACCGAGTCGAAGGTGATCTCGTCCCCCGGCCGCAGCGCCCGCAGGTACTCCTGCTCGCAGTCGGTGGCGACGACGGAGGTGTACCCGGCGTCGTCGAGGAGGGCGAGGAGTTCCTCGTACGCGGGCGAACGCGTCTCGTGTCCGCTCAGCCCGCCCATGGTCCACACCTGGAGCATGGTGGGCGGCGCGATCGCGTCGGGGCCGGTGTACGCGGGGCTGGTGTCGCCCATGGCCTCGCACCAGTGCCGGATCATGGGCGAGTTGACGGGGTCCTTGCCGAGGCCACCGCGTACCGCAGGACGCCCCTCATAGGCCTTGAGCCGTACCGACGACAGATCCTCGACCACCACGCCACGGCCCCCTCCGGAGATTTCTGACTATCCGTCAGATTGAAGGAAGAGGTGGGGCGACTGTCAATACGCCCGCACGGCGGCACCGAGACGGCGCCACACCTGGACCAGGCGCGGAAGGGCGGGAGCGTTCCGCGCTTTCCAGCCGCCCCCGAAAAGCCGCGGGACACATGGAAGCCCAACCGGCCCCTTCCTTTTATCGAACATGCGTACGAACATAGAAGTATGGCCACCACGGACCGGCAGGCCACCACCCTGGCCCTGGCACACGCCCTCTCCGTCGCCGAACGCGGACTGGCGGTGATCCCCCTGTCCCGCTCGAAACTCCCGGCCCTGCGCTCACCTCACCGGGACGACCCGGCCCCCACCCCCTGCCACGGCGAATGCGGTCGCTTCGGCCACGGCGTCTACGACGCCTCCACCGACCCCCGCCGCATCCGAGCCCTTTTCGCGGCCGCGCCGTGGGCCACCGGCTACGGCATCGCGTGCGGTCTCCACCCCCACCATCTGATCGGCATCGACCTCGACACGAAAACCGGTACGGACTCCTCCGCGGCCCTCCGTGAACTGGCTCTCCGCCACCTCTTCACGATCCCGGACACGGTCGTGATCGTGACCCCCAGCGGCGGCCGCCATCTGTGGCTCACCGGCCCACCCGACGTCGTGGTGCCCAACTCGGCGAGCCGTCTGGCCCCCGGCATCGACGTCCGCGGCTCCGGCGGCTATCTGGTCGGCCCCGGCTCCCGCACCGACCACGGCGTCTACGGCACGGCTCCGGGAACGGCCCACCTCCCGCCGGCCCCCTGCCCGGCCGCTCTGCTGCGCCTGCTCCTGCCGCCGCCTCGTGCCCCTCGGAACCCACGCGCAAGCTCCCCCTCCGGAGC
Source organism: Streptomyces sp. NPDC042364 (assembly GCF_056437585.1). Taxonomy (NCBI): domain Bacteria; kingdom Bacillati; phylum Actinomycetota; class Actinomycetes; order Kitasatosporales; family Streptomycetaceae; genus Streptomyces; species Streptomyces sp. NPDC042364. The sequence continues at coordinate 224,245 of NZ_JBWKAJ010000006.1, forward strand.
GGACCGGAATCGAGGCCAGGGCCGCAGCTACGGCAACGGCCTCGGTCACGGTCATGGCCAAGACCCTGGCCACGGGCTGATCCACTTCGTCCTCAGCGCCCATGAAGGCCAACGCAACACCCGCCTCTTCTGGGCCGCCTGCCGCGCCTACGAGAACGGCCTCGGCCCCGACCTGACCAACGCCCTCATCGACGCCGCGATCCACACGGGACTCACCGAACGCGAGGCCCGCTCGACGGTGGCCTCGGCGGCCCGGATGTCGGGGCGGCGAGAGTGAGGGGGTGGCGGGAGCGCGAGGACGGTGGGAGCGCGAGGGGCGGGCGGTAAGGGCGCGGCTGGGCAACCGACCCCCACCGGCGCCCCACATCGGGGCGCCGGACTCATACGGCTGAGGGCCGCGGGTCTCCGGTCCGACTCGGCGGACCAGCCGGCCGGCCGCACGACCCCACGCCCCTACCGCGGAGGCGGCTCTTCCCGGCCACCCAGGTCCCTCTGGCCCGTCTGGCCCGTCTGATCAGTGCCCAGCCGCTGCCTGAGCCGGTCCTGAGCGGTGTCGACGTGTCGGCTGTGCCTTCCCTGCGTCTTCTCGTCGACGATGTCACCGGCCCGGTCGACGCCCTTGCCGGCCTGCTCCTCGTGGCCCTTCAGCATGTGCTTGAGCTTGTCCATCATGGACATCGCGGCTCCTTCCGCCGTTCGCCATTGCCTCCAGAATCAGCGCGCGCCCTCCACCCCGCATCCGGAGACGCGAAAGGGGCGCCCCGCAACCGGGGGCACCCCTTCCGCCCAGTGAGTTCACCGGGACGTGCGCGTGCTCACGCCGCACCGCTGACGCCGGGCGCGATGAACCGCCGGTGCAGCGAGCTGAACACGACCTCGGGCGCGCCCGTGAGGCCGGCCTTCTGAATCGCGGGCGCGAGCCGCTCGCCGAAGAACGCCTCGAACGCCTCCTGGGAGTCCCAGACATCGGTCACATGGAGCCCCTGGTCGTCGAACCAGGCAACATGCGTCTGCCCACCGGCCGCCGGCACGTCCTCCCAGCCGACCGCGTCCCGCACCAGGTCGTACTGCTCCGGCGTGACCCCCGCCCACCACATCGACAACACCACAGCCATCCCAGGCCCCCTTCAGCTGATCCCCTGATCCACTGATCCACTGATCCACTGATCCACTGATCCCTCGCCGAAACCGGCACGGGGATCGTTCCAGCGGGTGGGTCCCACCGGGCAGAGCGTGCGGACGCACACGGGCGAGCGCTCAAGCCTCCGTACGCTCGCCCGGCACGGCTTTGTGTGAGCCCACAGGCTTGTACGAGACGGCCGTGTCGGCTGATCACAGGCGTGACGGGTCTCCCCGGAGGGACCTGTGCCGATTTTCCCGATTTTCCCGGAGGGATCTGTGCCGACGGCCACAGCGGGCAGGATGCGCGTAGGCTCATACTGAGCCATGACAAAGCCCGCGGCACCGAAGCGTCATTTGCCCACCAGCCCGTTCAAGGCCCCGGTCATCCCGGCTCCCAAGCACTTCGCCCTGGGCGACCAGGTCACGCACGACGTGTACGGCCTCGGCCGCGTGGTCGGCATCGAGGACGGAATCGCGGCCCTCGTAGATTTCGGCTCGGCGCAGGTGCGGGTCTCCAGCCCGTACGCCAAGATGACCAAGCTGTAGAACCGCTGTGCCCGGTCACGGCACACCAGGTCCCCTCAGGGATCTGTAACGAAAGGCAGACCTCTCATCGACCCGACGTCGCTGTTCTCCGCCATGGAAGGGCACCCCAGCCGTTCCACCGCGGTATCGCCGCCTCCGACGACCGACCCGTTCCGGGCCCCGGACTTCGGAGAGGACGAGCCCTACTGGCCCGAGGACGCACAGGACCCCGCTCCGAGCCCACGCGCCCGGCGCCCCAAGGCTGCCTAGTAGCGGCTGTCGTCAAACCCCCGTCGTCGCCCGGAGGGCGGCCCCGCGGCGTCTGGTGCGTGCTCTCGGCACACCGGCGGAAGTCCTCGTACCCGGTGTACTCGGCGTACACGGCGTACTCGGGCTTTCGCCCGGTGCGGTGAAGGTGCTTGCCAGGCGCCCCGGGGCGGACGGGAGTTCGACCACACCCCCTGGCGCCCACCGCGAAGACCAACGGCCCCCGCCGTCCGACCTGGTCAGGGGGCCGTCCACGAGGTGATCCCAGCTGCGGGGACGGGGACGCCACCGGGCCTCGTTCTCCGCGCCGCCAGGCCGCTGATCAGGCCGGCCCGGCTGGTACGGCCGGGAGGCGCGGATACGAGGCCGAGCATGCGGCACGCCACTGCCGTCAGCCCCACCGACGTTCGCGGCGCCTTCACGTACGCGCGGCCGCCGAGGCGTTGTCGTCCTGGCCGGTCACCGCGTCGGGCGTACGTTCCTGTCTGTCGGGAAACATCAGCCAGGCGCCGCCGTGGATCGCTCCGAGAGACGCGAGTCCCAACCCGTGGCGCAGCCACCTCATGCCGCCCTCCCAGTCCTGCGGAGAACCGAAGACCAGCCAGGTCGCGAGGGCAATGCTGCCCAGCACGCACATGACGCCGACAGTACGACGTAATGCATAACTCATGAGGTCATCATCCCCTGCCCCCTCCGGCACCGACCACCGAATTCACGGCTCTGGCAGTTCGACGCCGCAAGCGGCTTCCCACGCCCGTACGCCGGCCCAGCCGACGGGAGACCGTCGGAGATCTCCGGGGACAGCATCGCTGAGGACGGAGATCGCCCTTCGCAGCCGATGCCGCTCCGAGCTACCTGTCATGTACATAGCGAACACCAGGGCAGACGGCAAAGGCCGTGGCCCGGGTCCCTGAAGAGTCTGCTGCCTCACCGGCACCGCGGGCGCCGTGCCGGTCCGTGCCCGATCGTGCGGGAACCGCGGGGAACCACGGCCGCCACCAGGCATGCGCAATACAACGGCCCCCGACCGATTCACCTGGTCAGGGGCCGTTCACTACGCGGTGGGTGTGGGATTTGAACCCACGGTGACTCGCGCCACGACGGTTTTCAAGACCGTTCCCTTAGGCCGCTCGGGCAACCCACCCGCGCCCCGTCCCACCAGGGGCGGAGCGGGTACAGCGTACCGGCCTCCGGCCTCGTGCGGGGCTCTTGGTCCACACGGGTCCACCGGCTCCGACTCGACTCGGGGTCCCTCCGGATCCAGCGAATGGCCGAGGGCCTCGCCATACGAGGAAGCGTACTGTTGCGTGAGCCGCTCGCGTCGTCCTCCGTCGTTCTTCAGCGGCGGCGAGTGCGTCGATGCCAGACGGCACCTTCTCTGGTGGGACTGAGCATCTCTCTGGCGGGCTTCACCAGATGAAGTGATCAGTTTGAAAAGTACGTCAGTCAGCTTCTCCAGGCCTTTGGCCTCGCTGTTCGTCAAAAGTTGGGCGCACTGCATCCACCGCGACCCGCAGCAGCCAGCAGGGCTGACAGCGCCGCGGCCGCCTCATCGGCGGGGACCGCACGCGCACCACGCCAGTGCTCAGCGCGGCGGTTGCCGTAGGCGTTGCATTGCTCGATCGTGACCACCCCGTGCAGGCGCAGTCGAGGGCCGTCAAACACCTTGCACGGCCACAGCCGCCACGAGGGTGAGCGAGTGTTTGGAAGGTTCTCCACCACGCACATGAAGCCAGCCTCTTGGTGCACCTGTTCTCCTGGGTGCCCGGCTGGCAGGATCTCTGTTCTACGGGCACGGCCTGGGATTGCGGCAACGTCGTGGATTCCACCTCGGGCCAGGATCCGAGCTCGGAGTTCAGCGCTGCCATAGCCGCGGGGCCCGGCGACGGTCTTCGCCGTGCCGGGCCGCACGGGCGGGCTACCGGCGGTTGCTGCGCCATTTCTCCCAGAGAGGCCCGACGGCCACTGAGAGCAATCCCACGGCAGCGGCAACCAACGCCGAGCGAAGCGTGACCTCTCCCTCGAAGGCGAACTGCATGACGAGCAGGATCGCAACGACGCTGGCAAAGGTCACGGCTGTGCTACGAGCAGTGCCCACGGGTTCTCCTCGCTCTGCGTTCTCCGGCGTCAGCATGCGACCTTCTTCCACTCGGGCCAACCGATGACGACACCGATCGGGGCGTAGGGCAGCCGGATCTGGACACAGCGGTTCTGGCTCGCGGCGTCCTTGAAGGTCTTCCGCAGGCTCTGGGAAGCCGCGCCAAGGGCCCCACGGCAGATAGTCCGCACGGGCATGTTGCGAACCCGGTTCGGGACCTTCTGGCATGCAGCGACGTCGAACCGGCGCCGCCGATGCCAAGCAGTCGCCCGCCGCTGTCACTACCTGCGGCGTTGTCGCACGATCGAGGGGCGGTCTCCGTGAGCCGCCCCCGCACGATCGAAGTCCCGCTACACTCCCGCCACCCGACGAAAAGACCAGGTCAGACAGCAAAATCCTGCTGGAGTACTAGGCCGCTCGGGCAACCCACCATGCCCCGGCCCACCAGGGGCGGAGCGGGTACAGCGAACCGGCCCGGAGCGGTTCGCGGGGGCCGTGGGCCGCGGGCGGAGGCCCGTGGGGAGGACGGGCGACGCACCGCGCCGGGAGAGGAGCGGTGCGTCGCGGTCGTCATGCGCCGGTGTCCTCCCCCGGCCGGCTGTCGCGTAGCCTCCCGTCAGCTGTCGCCCTCGCGTTCGCCGAGGGTCACCTCGGCGGTGCGGGTCTTGCCGTCACGGATGTACGTGAGGGTGACCTTGTCGCCGGGCTGGTGGGTCCAGATCTCACCGATGAGGGTGGGGCCGCTGTCGATGACGTGGTCGTCGAGCTTGGTGATCACGTCTCCGGGCTTCAGACCCGCCTTGTCGGCGGGCCCGTTGGGCGTGACCGAGGAAGCGCCGCCCTCACCGGAGTCGGTGATCTCCGCGCCGCCGGTGCCCTCGCTGAGGGAGACCGAGGCGCCGATCACCGGGTACACCGGCTTGCCCGTCCTGATCAGCTGCTGGGCCACGTTCTTCGCCTGGTTGATCGGGATCGCGAAGCCAAGGCCGATCGAACCCGCCTGGCCCGAGCCGAAGCCTCCGCTGCTGGCGGACTGGATCGCCGAGTTGATGCCGATCACGTTGCCCCGGGCGTCGAGCAGGGGACCGCCGGAGTTTCCGGGGTTGATCGACGCGTCGGTCTGCAGGGCGCTCATGTACGAGGCCTTGCTGCCCGAGGAGCCGTCGCTGGAGGCGACCGGGCGGTTCTTCGCGCTGATGATGCCCGTCGTCACCGTGTTCGACAGACCGAAGGGGGCGCCGATCGCGATCGTCGAGTCGCCCACGGCCACCTTGTCGGAGTCGCCGAGCGTCAGCGGGTTCAGGTCCGACGGGGCGTTCTTCAGCTTGATGACCGCCACGTCGTAGCCCTGCGCGTGGCCGACGACCTCGGCGCTGTACTTCTTGCCGTTGGGGAAGGTCGCCGCCACCTTGCCGCCGTCGACCGCGTCCGCCACCACGTGGTTGTTGGTGACGATGTGCCCTTCCTTGTCGAACACGAAGCCCGTGCCCGTGCCGCCCTCACCGTCGTTGCCCGACGCCTCGATCGTGACCGTGCTCGGCAGCGCCGCCGCGGCCACCGCGGCGACCGTACCGGCCGCGCGCTTGACGTCACCGCCGTTCTGGGAGGCCGAAACGGTCGTGGAGCCCGTCGAATTGTCGCTGCGGTCGGCCAGCGTGTAGCCGATGCCGCCGCCGACGCCGCCCGCCACCAGCGCGGCCACGAGGACCGCCGCGATCAGGCCGCCGCGCTTCTTGCCGCCCGGGTTGGGGGCCGGCTGCTGCGTCTGCTGCCACGAGGAGCCCCAGCCGCCGCCCGCGCCGCCGCCGTGACCACCGGCGCCGGCGTGGTCACCGGGTCCGCCCGGCCCGGCGACACCACTGCCGTCGGCGTACGTGTGGCCGCCGTCCGCGTACGACGGGACGGCGGGCGGCGCCGGGGGCGGCCACGCGGCGTCGGGCGCGGACGAGCCACCGGGACCGCCGGGAGCGCCCGGCGCCTGGCCGTAACCTCCACCGGCGCCGGGGCCCGGTGCCTGGCCGTAGGCAGACCCGTGGCCATGGCCGGAAGCGGGCCCGTACCCGGGTGCGCCCGCGGTCACCAGCTCAGGCTGGGCCTGCTGCCCATGGGGATGGGGGTGCGGCTGGGTGTGAGGTGCCGGCTGCTCGTACGGCTGCTGCTGAACGGCGGTCGGCTGCTGCTGAACGGCGGTCCGGTCCGGGGCAGTCGGCGGGACCGGCGGGAGCTGGGCCGTCGGGGCGTTCTCGGCGGTCGTGCCGCCGGCCGGGGCCGGGGGCGCCGTGTGCCCCGTCGGTGCCGACTCGGAGGTGGTCCCCGCGGGCGCCTCGCCCGGCTCGGGAGCGGGTGCCGGCGCGGGGGCAGCGGGAGTGTCCACCGGCACGGGAGGTGCGGACGGGGCCGGGGGTACCGCGGTGCCCTCGTTCTCGGTGCTCACAGCTTCTCTCCTCGATCCACGGCTGTCACCTGTCAGCGGTCGGCTCTTCTCGGTCGCACAGCGGGGCTGTGCGCGAGTCTTGTATGCGGTCAGCTTTTCCCACGAGCCGTCAGGGCACCATAAGCGGTGTCTGTGGGTCCGGGAGCAACCTTTATATAGGATCTATCCGACTAAAGGAGCGCATCACCCATGGAGCCGCAGCCGTACGACGCCACCGTCCCGACGCGTACCCCCTTCACGGTGGCACCATGACGCGGTGACCCATGCACGACAGCTCCCGATTCAGGTCGTCGCCCATCGAGGGGCCTCCGAGGAAGCCCCCGAGCACACCCTGGCCGCGTACAAGAAGGCGATCGAGGACGGTGCGGACGCCCTCGAGTGCGATGTCCGGCTGACCGCGGACGGTCATCTGGTCTGTGTGCACGACCGACGCGTCAACCGTACGTCGAACGGCCGGGGCGCGGTGTCCGCCCTGGAGCTCGCCGATCTCGCCGCGCTGGACTTCGGCTCCTGGAAGAACGGCGACGAGGCACCCGACTGGGAGATCGCCCCCGAGGAACGGGCCGACACCTCCGTCCTCACCCTTGAACGACTGCTCGAACTCGTGGCGGACGCGGGACGCCGCGTGGAACTGGCCATCGAGACCAAGCACCCCACACGCTGGGCGGGGCAGGTCGAGGAACGGCTGCTGGTCCTGCTGAAGCGGTTCGGGCTGGACGCACCGGCGACGGCCGACGAGTCCCCGGTACGGGTCATGAGCTTCTCGGCGCGTTCACTGCACCGCGTGCGTGCCGCGTCCCCGACACTGCCGACGGTCTACCTCATGCAGTTCGTCTCGCCCCGGCTGCGGGACGGACGCCTGCCGGCCGGGGTCCGGATCGCGGGCCCCTCCATCCGGATCGTGCGCAACCACCCCGCGTACATCGAGCGCTTGAAGAAGGCCGGCCACCAGGTCCACGTGTGGACCGTGAACGAACCCGAGGACGTCGACCTGTGCGCCGGCCTCGGCGTCGACGCGATCATCACCAACCGCCCGCGCGCGGTGCTCGGCCAACTCGGACGCTGACCCCGCCGGGCGCCCGCGGCCGCCCCCGCCCCGCAGCACTCCGAACACACCGCTGTTCAGACTTGGCCATGCCACTGGCCCTCTCCGCACCCCTCACACGGTTTCGGCGGAGGTAAGAATTCCGCCGCCCCGGCCCATCCGCGTGCGGGGACAAGTCCGTACATCGGGGGCGGAATTCGGCCACTTGCTCACAGGGAGTGCACCGGCGCGTTCGGACCGTGTTCGATCGATAGGAGTGCGTCAGAGCACAGGTGTTGGCCGGTTTCCAGTCCAGTCCAATGGGGCATTCACACCGTGGCGTGGGGTGAAGGAGGTCTCGGGGGTGGCGTTGGTGGTGGCACAGGAGGTGCCCACGTCGTCGAGCATGGCCGTACCCCATGGCCCTGCGGGCGTAGGGCTGGCGAGGCATCGGTTGCGTGATCAGTTGCGTGACGGTGGTGTGGCGGAATCGGTCATCGACGATGCCCTGCTGATCCTTTCCGAACTGCTCAGCAATGCCTGCAAACACGGCAGGCCCCTCGACGACGCGTTGGCCGGCGACGGCGACGTGCGCTGCGCCTGGCGCATGGACCCCACGGGGCGGCTCACACTGGAGGTCACGGACGGCGGTGGTCCGACCCGCCCGGTTCCGTCCACGCCCTCGGTCACCGCGCACGGCGGCCGCGGGCTGAACATCGTGACGGCACTGGCCGACGACTGGGGCGTACGGGACGACGCCCGGGGCGAGGTCACGGTCTGGGTGGTCGTCCAGGACGACGTCCGCCGCACCCACCGTCGGGACGACTTCGCCACGCGCGTCGCGGCTCCCCCGGTCACCGCGATCCCCGACCTGGACTTCGCGGACGCGTTCGAGGACATGGACTGAACCACCCGTCCCGACACGTCCACGACGGCGACCGCCCCGGGACGCGAACGCGTACCGGTGACCGCACACCGGCGATCCCGGACCCGCGTCCCGTACCGGCACAGACGCGGCCCCGTACCCGCGCAGATCCGCGCGACGCCCACCTCCCCGTACACGCGGCGCACACCTCCCATACAACAGTCACCCCGGCCACCACCGAACAACCTGGCCTGATTCACCGGTTCCGGGACGACTTGGTGCGTTGTCCACAGGGTCCCGTCGGCCGCCGTACGAGCGGCTAGGCTCGCGCCAGTACGAGACGAGCCGTGATCGGGAGACACCCACGATGGCCAAGAAGCGACCCCACACGAAGGCCAAGCGCCCGCAGGGCACCGGCGGAGTCGGCGCCGCCGGCGCCGATGGGCAGGTTCCGGTTGTCGGTGCGCGCGAGCCCTGCCCCTGCGGCAGCGGCCGGCGCTACAAGGCCTGCCACGGCCGGGCCGCCGCGCAGGCGGTGACCGAGCTGGTGCAGCGCCCGTTCGAGGGCCTGCCCGGCGAGTGCGACTGGGTCGCCCTGCGCGAGCTGGTGCCCGCCGCCACCGTCGAACTGACGCTGCGCGAGGCGCTCCCCGAGGGCGTCCCGTCGGTGACGCTCGCCACGGTCCTGCCGATGGCGTGGCCCGCGCTGCGCCGTGACGACGGCTCCGTGCTGATCGGCCTGCAGAACGACACGGCGTCCGGCGACATCAGCCGCGACCTCGCCGACACCCTGCAGCGCGCCCTCGTGGCCAAGCCGGGCACCCCGGTGCAGGGCCGGCGCGCCCCGGCCGACGGGCCGCGGCTGCAGGACCTGCTCGACCCCGAAGGAAAGTTCGAGCCAGTTGTGCACTCGGGCTTCGAGTTCTGGGTTCCCGACACGGAGAACGCCACCCCGGAGGTCACCGCCTCCCTGGAGCGGGCCAACTCCGCGGCGATCCCGACCGTGAAGCTCTCCGGGGTCGACGCGGCCTACTGGTGCGAGACCCCGGACAGGAACCACCTGCGCTGGGTCATGCCGCACCCGGAGGAGCGTCTTCTGGACGCTTTGGCGCGGTTGCACGCGGCGGGCGGCTCCAGCCTCGGCGAGGGCACCCGTCTGGTCGGCTCCTTCCGTGCTCACGGGCTCACGGTGCCCGTGTGGGACCTCCCCAGCGCGGTCGGCGCGGACGACGTCGAGAAGCCGGCCGCCGAGTTCGCCGAGCGGCTCACAGCGGCTCTGGCGGAAGAGGCTCCGCTCACCCACGACGAGCGCCGGGCCCGCGGTGGACTCACCAACCGGCAGGTCACGCTCAGCTGACACCAGAGGCGGTCGGCCGACCCGGCGATCGGCCGGCCGCCACCCTGGGTCTGTGGTGACTCCTGTCACAACTCCCCTACGTGACAGGCTAATTCGTGTCCGAATAGCCGAGATCGAATTTGCGAAGCGCCGATCTCTTGTTACGGTTCCATCAGCCCGGTTGCTGGTGCATCCCCCGTCGCCAGCAACCGGGTCTTTTCATGCCCTGGTTCGCGAGCGGCCTCGCGTGCGGAACCACTGGCGCCGTCAACGCCCTTACGCGGGGCTGGAGTTGCTTCCGGAACGGAGCAGCAGCGGCCCGCTCCCGTCCGGCGCCGCGAACTCCGCCACGGCCGTGTAAGCGCCCGGCACACCACGTGTGCGCTCCCTCGGCGTCTCACACACTCCGGGCTCGTCCCCCGCGCCCACGGGGCAGTGGACGCGTACGTTGCGGCCGCCGGGCGCCATCATGCTGAGGACGGAGCTCAGCTCGCCTCCCGTCGCGTTGCGGTAGTACGTACGCGCCCATGTCTCCTCACCCTGGGTGAGGACGCAGGTCTGGGCCTCGATGCCGTCGGGCGAGGTGAGTTCGGGGCCGCAGTGGGCGGCGGTCGCGAGCCCCAGCCCGAGCAGCTTGCGCGAGCGGGTCGCATCGGCGGCCCCACGGGCGTCGGGCGCCCTGTCGCCGGATCCGTCGCCGGGCCCGGCCGCCGCCCTCCCGGCGGACCCCTCCCCGGAGCGCTCGGTCACCGGGTGCCCCGCTGCTTCGGCGGGGAGCCGCCCGGCCGCGCCCCCCAGGTGTCCGCTCGCCTGCCTCGTCACCGTGTCGCCGGCGTCGGCGAGGGGTCCCGCGGACGCCACGAGCGGCAGGGTGAGGGTGCATGCCACCCCGACCGTCAGCACGAGGAGCCGGAGCCTGCGCGCGTCCGGACCACCGCGCGCCGCCTTGGGCGCTCGGTGGGTCCGGGGTGAGGGGGCACTGTGCCGGCCACGCGGCGACGGGGCCCCGAGGCCCCCGGGAAGACGCTGCATGTGCGGAAGATAACGACCGGCCGTGGCGCCCGGCCAAGCGCGCGCCGGGCGGACTCAGAACTCGGGGGCGCTCACACCCGTACGAGTGAGGGCGTCGACCACCGCGTCCACCACGGCCTCGACATCGGGCACCCAGGGGGCCGCCGAGCCGGGCAGCGGCGCGCGCTCCCAGCGGACCCGGCCGTGGCCCGTCTCGGACGGCGGCAGCGCGACATAGCCGCCCTCGCCGTGGAAGCGGAGCGAGCCCGGGACGAAGTCCTTGGCGTAGAGCAGTTCGCCCAGCTGCTCCATCGAGTACGGGGCGACGAGGATCGCCCAGCGGTGCGGGGCCGCGACGACGGGGCCGAGGCGCATGCCGCTGCGGTCGAGCGCGGCGAGGGCCCGCGAGGCGGCGAGCGCCGGCAGGCTGACCGCGCACGGCGCGCTGCCCCCCGTGGCGAGGACGATGGGCGCCGTGGGCCGGTTGGTCCACCACCAGCGGACCATGCGCTCGTCGGTGGTGGCGGCGAGCAGGCCGGGGTCGAACGGGTGAGCGCCGGGCACCACGCACTCCGGGTCCGGGCAGGCGCAGCGGGCGCGCCCCTGCGGGTCCGGCGCCACGCCCGGGAGTACGGGCCACTGCCATTCCGTCGCGAACGTCAGGGCCTGCTCGAGCAGCTCGTGCCTCCCGCCGTTGCGCTTGGACAGGAGCCTGCGTCGCTTTCCGGGGATCTCGCGCATCAGCGCTCGTCCTTTCCGTTGCACGCATGGCAACACCGTGGGTCACTCACAACATGTGTCGTTCACTTCACTGTGCATACCTGCTGGCGCATCACACCCCTGTCGCGGACAAGGGGAACCCCTGCGGGCCTGGCTCGGCTACGTCCGCTTCCATCGCTTGCGCTGACTTGCGTCTGTCTGAAGCATGGGCATGGCGTGGGGGTGGCGACGCCTGGCGTTTTGTCGTCCGGCGTTTGCTCGCCGCCTCCGCCACGGGAGGATGGGGCTCGGTCGTCGGTGGATAGGACGCCCGGTTCCGTCGCCAGGTTCCGGATGGCTGACGCCACCCCTGGCCTTCACCGAGTACGTACCCATCACGACCGCTGTGACGCTCTGTTGAACAAGGCCAGTCGACCGCAATACACCGTTCACCACAACACTTTTAAGCCAACTTTGTTTTTTCCAAAGGACTGGACAAGAACCCAACACAAGTCCAACACAGCCCCACGGACACCACTTATCCCAGCAGGACAATGCTGGACATCCCCTTACGAGTGCGTGTAGATGTGGAGACACTGCTAGCGGCGCAGAATGACATGGGGGTTTGCGATGCTTTTGAGCAATACGCACCGGTCGGAAAGCCGGACACCATGAACGCCCCTCACCTCCCGAAAGTGGCCGGAATCGATTCAACGGTTCCCTCCCCCGCACACACTGTCGCGCCCGCGCCAGCCGCCACGGGCACCTCAGCGGCCACACCCGCCACAGGAGCGGGCACGCCCCCCGGGGCCGTGCTCCAGGACCGGCTCGCCGGCTGGGTCTCGGACCTCACGACCCTGCACGAACTCACCGAACGCCTGGCACACACGGACGCACTCGACAGCGCCCTTCAGGAAGCCCTGCGCGCCGGAGCCGCCCTGGTCGGCGCCCGGCGGGGCCTCGTCGTCATGGAACCGCGCGACGGACTGGGGCCCGACACGACCATCGGCCTCGGCCTCGGCCGCGCCGACCTCGGCCACATGGAGACCGTGCCGCGCAGCTCACTGCCGTACGGCCGCATCCTCGACGGACTGCCCGGCGGCGACGGCGAGATCGCGCAACCCGACCTGTTCGCCGAGGACGGGCTCGACCCACGCCACCGCGAGGTCGCCGCCCGGCTCGGATACGCCGCGAGCTACGCGCTCCCCCTGTCCACCGAGGCCGCCGGCCGCCTCGGCGCCGTCGTCTGGCTGTACGACGAGCCCGCCGAGCCGGCCGAACGGCAGCGGCACCTCGTCGGGCTGTACGCGCGGTACGCCGCCGAGCACCTGGCCCGGCTCGTCGAGGTCGAGCGCACCCGCAGGTCCATGGCCACGATCGCCGAGGAACTGCTGCCCTCCCGGCTGCCCCGCGTCGCCGGCGTCCAGCTCGCCGCCCGGCACCGTACCGGGCCGCGCGGCGGCGGCGACTGGTACGACGCCCTGCCGCTGCCCGACGCCGCGCTCGGCCTCGCGGTCGGCTCGGTGTCGGGGTCCGGACCCAGCGCGATCGCCGCGATGGGCCGGCTGCGGGCCTCGCTGCGCGCGTACGCCGTGATGGAGGGCGAGGACCCCGTCGCCGTCCTCTCCGATCTCGAACTGCTGCTGCGTCTCACGGAGCCCGCCCGCTCCGCCACCGCGCTCTTCGCCTATGTCGAGCCCGCGCTGCGCAAGCTGACGCTGGCCGGGGCCGGGCACAGTCCGCCGCTGGTGATCGGCGAACGGCGCACCGAGTTCGTGGAGACGTCCCTGTCGGCACCGCTCGGCATGCTCGCCTGCTGGGAGGCGCCCAGTATCGAGCTGACCGCCGCACGAGGAGAAACCGTCCTGCTGTACACCGACGGCCTCCTCCAGCGCACCGGCGAGCCGGTCGACCGCGCCTTCGCCCGGCTGCACGCGGCGGCCGCCGGCGTCCCCCGGGCACTGCGCTCCGACCCCGGCGCCGTCGCCGACCACGTCCTGCGGACCGTGCTTCCGGACGAGCTGGACGCGACAAACGGCGCCGAGGACGTGGCGCTGCTGGCGGCGCGGTTCGAGTAGCCGCCCGAGCCTCCGCCGCTGCCTCGTGTGAGCCTTCGGTGACCGCCCGTGAGAGGTCCTGAACGGCCCCTGGGCCCCGTCTCGTGCGACCGTACGATGGACGGGGTCCAGTGCCGTACCTAGGAGGATGACCGTGGCGGACGAGCTCGAGCCGGTGACCCCGGAGAACGAGGCGACCGAAGCCGAGGAGCCCATCAAGCAGCGCAAGAACGGCCTGTACCCGGGCGTGTCCGACGAGCTGGCCGAGAACATGAAGTCCGGCTGGGCGGACACCGAGCTGCACGACCTGCGGCCCGTCGCCCAGGCCGCCGAGACCGCCGCCCGCCGCGCCGCGCTCTCCGCGCGCTTCCCCGGCGACCGTCTGGTGATCCCCTCGGGCAACCTGAAGACCCGCTCGAACGACACCGAGTACCCCTTCCGGGCCTCGGTGGAGTACGCGTACCTCACCGGAAACCAGACCGAGGACGGTGTCCTCGTCCTGGAGCCGAAGGGCGAGGGCCACGAGGCGACGCTCTACCTCCTGCCGCGGTCCGACCGCGAGAACGGCGAGTTCTGGCTCTCCGGCCAGGGCGAGCTGTGGGTCGGCCGCCGCCACTCGCTGACCGAGTCGGAGAAGCTGTACGGCATCCCCGTCTCCGACGTGCGCGAACTCGCCGACAAGCTGCGCGAGGCCTCCGGCCCGGTCCGGGTCGTCCGCGGTCACGACGCGGGCATCGAGGCGGCGCTGACCGACAAGGTCACCGCCGAGCGCGACGAGGAGCTGCGGGTCTTCCTCTCCGAGGCGCGGCTGGTCAAGGACGAGTTCGAGATCGGCGAGCTGCAGAAGGCGGTCGACTCGACCGTGCGCGGCTTCGAGGACGTCGTCCGCGTGCTGGACAAGGCGGAGGCCACCTCCGAGCGCTACATCGAGGGCACGTTCTTCCTGCGCGCCCGGGTCGAGGGCAACGACGTCGGCTACGGCTCCATCTGCGCCGCGGGCCCGCACGCCACCACGCTGCACTGGGTCCGCAACGACGGCCCCGTGCGCTCCGGCGATCTGCTCCTGCTCGACGCGGGCGTGGAGACCCACACGTACTACACCGCCGATGTCACGCGCACGCTGCCCGTCAACGGCCGCTACAGCGAGATCCAGCGGAAGATCTACGACGCCGTGTACGACGCGCAGGAGGCCGGTATCGCGGCGGTGCAGCCGGGCGCCAAGTACCGCGGCTTCCACGATGCCGCGCAGCGTGTGCTGACCGAGCGGCTGGTGGAGTGGGGGCTCGTCGAGGGCCCGGTGGAGCGCGTCCTGGAGCTGGGTCTGCAGCGCCGGTGGACGCTGCACGGGACCGGGCACATGCTCGGCATGGACGTGCACGACTGCGCGGCGGCGCGGGTGGAGACCTACGTCGACGGCACGCTGGAGCCGGGGATGGTGCTGACCGTCGAGCCCGGACTGTACTTCCAGGCGGACGACCTGACCGTCCCGGAGGAGTACCGGGGGATCGGCGTCCGGATCGAGGACGACATCCTGGTGACGGAGGACGGCAACCGGAACCTGAGCGCCGCGCTTCCTCGCCGAAGTGACGAGGTCGAGCTGTGGATGGCGTCCCTGAAGGGTGCCGGACAGGGCTGAGAGTCGGCGTTGGCCGGGGTGCCCTTGCGGGGTGCTCCGGCCATCGTCGTTTGTCTGCGGGTGGGTGGGGATTACTCGCGCAGTGCCCCGCGCAGGGGCGCGGGGAGCTGCGCGAGGAACCACGAACCACCCGCACCCGCCGACGAGAGGCGCACCCCCGAGTCACCGGGCGCCCCTGCCCGATCGCATCGGCAGCCCGTCGGCGAAGAGCGCCCCGGCGAGCAGTGACCCGCTGCCCCGCGGACTCCACCCGCGCTGCTGAAGGTCCGCGTCGAACACGGCCAGGGCTCGGCGGCCGGCCCCCGTGGTCGTGCCGCCCGCGTCGAGGACGCCGCGGGCGGCCGCCTGGACGTGGCGGAGGCCGTGGGGGCCCGCGGTGTAGAGCAGTCCGGTGTCCTGGAGGGTCGACATGACCGTCAGCAGGGCGTCGAGACGGGCGTCCTCCTCGCGGGCACCGGCGGCGCGCGCCGCGGCCAGGGCGTCCAGGGCCCGGCGTACATGGGGGAAGCCGGCGCGGGCCTCGCCCCGGGCGCCGGCCGCGCCGTACTTGACGGAGACCGACGACCCCGGGGAGGGCCGCCGGGGTGCCCTTCGGTCGGGGTGGGCGGCGATCTTCTTCGCCGTGGCGACGAGTTCGCGGCCCCGGGCGCCCGGTTCGAGGGCCGCCGCTGCGACCAGCAGGCCGAGGACCCAGGTGGCGCCCCGGTGGCCGCCCCCGGCAAGGGCCAGTGAGTGCTCGGTGGAGCGCCCTATCGCGCCGAGTTCCGTGCGGAGTCCGGCCGTCGGGGCGCCGTTGCGGCGGGCACAGGCCGCCATCGCCGCGAGGCCGGGGAGCAGGGCCTTCGCCGACCAGCGCAGGGCGCGGTGGTCCTGGCGGGTGACGCGGGCGCGGAGGTCGCGCGGGTCGGGCAGCCCGGGTTTGGGAGTGAGTTCCAACTGCCGGGTGAGCGCGGTCACGGCGGCGTGCGCCAACGTCTCGTCCTCGCGGCTGCTCATGGCCGTACCTCACGAAGCGGTCGCGGGGGCGGAGGCGGCGTCGGTCGAGGCGTCCGACGGGGGGTCGGCCGGGGGCTCGCCCGAAGGGGGCGCACCTCCCTCGCCGCCGCCGTTTCCGGCGCCGGTGTTCTCCGCGTCGGGGTCGATGCCGAGGGTGAGGAAGCCCAGGTAACCGCGGGCCGGGTTGCCCTTCCTCACCGCCTTGAGGGTCAGCAGGCCGCCGGCGGCGCCACCGCCGTCGTAGACCATGTCGTCGTCGAGGGTGGTGTAGCTGCCGGTGTGCCGGGAGTACGGCTCCAGGGTGAAGACCTCCCGGGCGATCTCGTCGTCGAAGAAGAACTGGCCGGTGTGGTTGACCTTGCCGCCCTCGTAGGTGCCGTCCTCCTTCTCGCCGCCGGTGTGGACCTTGACGTGGATGTGGCAGGTACGGGGGGTGTACCAACCGGGGAAGACCGTCTGGAACTTGACGACCCCGTTGGCGTTGGCGATCTGGTAGCCGCGGAGGTAGGTGTCGTCGTCGGCGGTGGAGCCGTCCTCGCTCTCGGCGGGGGCCGAGCCGCCCGGGTTGGCGGTGGTGTAGCCGGAGTAGTAGCCCCACGCGTCGCAGTGCCAGATCTCCACGGCCGCGCCGGGGACCGGGGTGCAGCCGTCGGTGGCGTCGACGACCGTCAGCCGCAGGGTGAGCGGGACGCCGCTCTTTCCCTCGGTGATGTCCTTTCGTACCAGGGCGCCGTCCAGGTAGTACGGCCCCTCGGTGACGCTCGTCATCAGCGTCATGCAGGCGCTGCCGCTCGCACTCGTCGCCGAGGCCGTGGCCGCCGTCTCCGCCGCGCCGGTCGTCTCGTCCGCGAGCGCCGACCGGTGGCCCGCGACGGCCAGCCCCCCGGCCGCGACCGTCCCGCCGGTCACGGCGAGAGCGCGGCGCCGCGTGATCGTTTTGCTTGCGTGGTGTCCCGTCATGCCGCAGAACCTAGGGACGCAGTCCGTCACCGGGCTGGGGGGTGGCTGTGCGGGCGCTGAGAGAGGGGGCAGGCCGGACTGCGAGAGGTGCAACCGTTCACCGGGGCCGTGGCGTCGTCACTTTGCGCGACCCCTGTGGAGGGGCTCGGCACTGCGGAGAGTGACGTTTCCTGATCTCGCCTGAACCCGGCGCAGGCATGGCCGCGCCCAGGGGGTGGGGCAGGGAAGGCAGTCAAGTCGCCTGGGGGCGCACTTAGTTGCGGTGGGGCGCGGAAGGGTGCGCTGCTGCCTGTTGCGTGCTTCAAGCTCGGTCAAGTGCGCTACCCGGAGGACCGATTTGTCCGTGTGACCGGCCGGTCGGATGGTAAAGAATGAGCAAAAGCCTTCCGGGGTTACGGTCGGCTCGCGATCGTCGTGATTGCAAGGTTGACCAGGAGTCAGGGCGGTGGCCTCGGCATTGGCGACAGAGGGAGGTGCGGGTGTTCACCCACCAGTGTGACCTGCCTCACGTTTATCTGCTGAAGTCTCGTGGACGAGCCCCCTCGCGGCCAATCCTGGCGCTATCGTCAGCACGCAATCAGACCGGCTGGCACCTGACGCCGCTCGTCCAGTCGGCCCCTGCAACACCCTGGCTCGGCCCTCACGACAGGCGGTTCCCGTCGGCTGGTGCTTCAGTTATCGAAGGCCATACAGGTCAGCACCTGAGGTGCTGTCAGAAGATGAGGTCCGAATGAACGCTTCCCTCGACATCGCGGCCGAAGAGCCGGGAAAGCCGACCGCTGTCGGCCCTGAGCGGGTTTCACTTGTGCGTCTGGCTGCGCAGAGTAGCGGTGCGCTGTCCCCGGCGGTGACTCGTGCCGTATCGAACGGCGTCGAGCGGCGGGGGCCGGGCAGGGTCGCGGTCGCGGCCTTCCAGAGCTCGGTCTGATCTCATCGATCACCATCGATCGGAACCGACACACCTCTCATGACACCTATGGGCCGGCCAACCCACCCCTTACGCCAATTCGTGCTCAAAATGCACAGCCGCTGCGATCTGGCATGTGACCACTGCTATGTGTTCGAACATGCGGACCAAAGTTGGCGCGGTCGGCCCATTGTGACGTCCGAAAAGATCCTCGAGGCCACGGCGGAACGCATCGCCGAACATGCCACCACACATGGCCTGGACACCGTTCACGTGGTGCTGCACGGCGGCGAGCCGCTCCTGGCCGGCCGCACCCGGCTGCGCCGAGCGGCCGAGGAACTGCACCGGGCGCTCAGTGGTGTGTGCGCCCTGGACCTGCGTATCCACACCAACGCCGTAACCCTCGACGAGCGGTTCCTCGACCTGTTCGACGAGTTCGACATCAAGGTCGGCGTCTCGCTCGACGGCGACAAGGCCGCGAACGACCTCCACCGCCGCTACGCCAACGGGCGCAGCAGCCACGACCGGGTCCTACGGGGCATCGCCCTGCTCGACCGGCCCCGCTACCGCCACCTCTTCGCGGGCATCCTGTGCACCGTCGACGTGCGCAACGACCCGGTGGCCGTCTACGACGCGCTCGCCGAACTCCGGCCTCCCCGAGTCGACTTCCTCCTCCCGCACGCCACCTGGGACGAGCCCCCGCTCCGACCGGCCGACGACACGGACGGCACGGCGTACGCACGCTGGCTGCTGGCGGTGTACGACCGCTGGCTCGCGGACGGCCGCCCCATGGACGTACGTGTCTTCGACTCCGTCCTGCGCACCCTGCGCGGCGACAGCAGCCTCACCGAGTCGCTGGGGCTGGCCCCAGCAGACCTGGCCGTGATCGAGACCGACGGCAGCTTCGAGCAGGCCGACTCGCTCAAGACGGCCTACGACGGCGCCCCCGCCACCGGCATGGACGTGATCACCCACTCACTCGACGAGGTGGCCGCGCACCCGGGCCTCCTCGCCCGGCAGCAGGGGCTCGAGGGGTTGTCGGAGCAGTGCCGGGCCTGCCCGGTCGTGCGCTCCTGCGGCGGTGGGCTCTACGCCCACCGGTACCGGACCGGCAGCGGCTTCCTCAACCCGTCCGTGTACTGCTCCGACCTGCTGCGCCTCATCACCGACATCCGGGACCGACACATGTCCGACCAGTCCGTCCAGCCCGCGCTCGCCGACGAGCACCTCGACGAACTGGCGGCGGGCCTCGGCTCCACCGCCACCACGGACCTGCTGGCCCGCCACCAGCTCGCCCTCGGGCGCGAGTTGCTGGGCCTCGTCTGGCACGAGACACCGCACACCCCGCTGGGCGAGGCCGCCTGGGAGACGCTCACCCGCCTCGACGGCACTGCCCCGGAGTCCGTCGACCGGGTCCTCGCCCACCCCTACGTACGTCCCTGGGCCCTCCGGTCGCTGCGGGGTGACCCGGAAGCGGCCGACATCGCCATGCGCGGTGTCGCGGAGATCGCCGCGTCCGCCGCGCTCCGCGCCGGACGGGCGGAGGCCGTCGTCGTCCCCGTCCGCCACGGGGCGCTGCGGCTGCCGACGCTGGGCACGCTGGCGCTGCGGGACGGCGTCGAACGCGCCGAGGTGCGCGCGAACGACGAAGGCTTCACGGTCGGCGCGGACGGGCAGACGTACACGGTGTGCTGGAAGGGTCCCAGGGATCCCGCCTGGCGGGGGAACCGAAGGTTCGAGCTGGACGGCTGGGCCGTCGCGCTGGAGGACACCGACCCCTGGCGGGACTGCCACGGACACCCGGCGCACCCCCGGCTCGCCGAGGACGAGGCCGAGGCATGGCGGGCCGGGCTGGCCGGCGCGTGGGCGTGGATCCGCCGCGAACTTCCGCAGTACGCCCCGGGCATCGCCGCCGGACTCCAGGTGGTCACCCCCCTCCGCCCCTCCTCCGACGGCTCCGACATCAGTTCGGCGGCCCGCGACGCGTTCGGGGCCGTCGCCATCGCCCGCCCCGCCGGGCCGGAGTCTCTCGCGCTGCTGCTCGTCCACGAGTTCCAACACGTCAAGCTGGGTGCCGTACTCGATCTGACCGACCTCTACGACCCGTCCTGCGAAGAGCTGTTCTACGCGCCGTGGCGCCCTGATCCCCGCCCCCTCGAGGGGCTGCTGCAGGGGACGTACGCCCATCTCGCGGTCATCGACTTCTGGTTCGCCCGGTGGCGTTCCGCCGCCGGCGACACGGCCCGCGACGCCGAGGTGCAGTTCTGCCGCTGGCGGGACCAGACGGCCGAAGCGGTGGAGACGCTGGCCGGGTCCGGTGCGCTCACTCCTGCCGGGGAGCGGTTCGTTGCGGGGATGCGGGGGACCCTCCGGGGCTTCATGACGGCCGAGGTCGGGGCGCGGGCGCTGCGGGCGGCTCGGGAACTGGCCATGCGGCATCGGGGCGCCTGGGAGGAGGAGGCACGGTAGCGCCCGCGGAGCGAGCGGCGGATTCCGCCTGCGGCGCCGGGACTTCCAGGCTGCTCACACGCCACTCGCGCCGCCGCGCACCGGCTCGGACCCTCACGCTTCGCGTCGGCTTTCCCGGCATCCCGTTGCCAGAACATGGCCTTCCGAGGCCGAGTCGGGTGTGTTCGTCCTGTTCCGAACAGGACTTGCGGCTTCCTACACTGGGGGCCCAGTCACGGAGCGTCGGGGGGCATACGTGCAAGGAGCCGGTCTGGCCAGAGGGGGGAGCAGTCCTTACTTCTTCCTCAGCTACGCGCACACACCGAGTCATGACTCGGGCGGTAGCGACCCCAATGTGTGGGTGAAAAAGCTGTTCGACGGTCTGTGCGAGCACATCATGGGGCTGACCGACCTGCCCCGGGGCGCGAAGGTGGGGTTCCTGGACCAGAAGATGTCGGTCGGCACCAAGTGGACCGACGAGTTGTCCATGAACCTGGCGCGCTGCAAGGTGTTCGTACCGCTGTACTCACCGCGCTACTTCACGAGCCAGCAGTGCGGCCGTGAGTGGTGGGCGTTCTCCCAACGCCAGGTCACCCAGCGGGCGCGCGGCGGCCCGGTGCGGGAGAACACGATCATCCCGGCGTTATGGGTGCCGGTGGAGCCGGCCCAGATGCCCCAGGTGGCCAGGGATCTGCAGTTCAACCACGCCGCGTTCGGGCAGGACTACGCGGACGAGGGCTTCTACGGACTGACCAAACTCCGGTACTTCAGGGACGAGTACGAGCGGGCCGTGTACCGGCTGGCCAAGGAGATCGTGCGGGTGGCCAACGAGGCCTCGCTGGAGGAAGGCAAGGTCTCCAAGGAGTACGAGTCGCTGCCGGCCGCATTCGGATCGGACGAACGGCCGCCGGAGTTCGACATATCCGTGCTCGCCTGCACCCGCTCCGATCTGCCGCAGGGACGCAAGCCGGACTACTACGGGGACCAGCCCCACGACTGGAACCCGTACCACCCCGAGTGCGCCCTGCCGCTGGGCGACCACGCGGCGGAGCTCGTGCGCACCAGGAACTACAAGGTCAACATCGGAGTGCTCGACGAGAGCGCCCGGATGCTCAACGAGGGCGGCCCGAAGGCGCCCGGGCTGATGCTGCTCGACCGGTGGGCGCTGGAGTCCCAGCGGAGCAGGGAGCTGGTGGGCCGGCTGTGCGGGGAGCAGCGGCCCTGGATCAGCGTCATGACTCCCCGGCACAAGGACGACGTCGTGACCGCCGAGCGGGAACGTGAGCTGGACGAGCTCACCTACCGCACGCTCGTGTCCCGCACGACGGACCGGTCCGGCCACTACTCGGCCCACGGCAGCATCCATGACCTGGACTCCTTCGGCAACGAGCTGCACCGGGCCGTGACGTCGGCCGTCCACTACTACTGGGAGAACGTCGAGACCTATCCACCGGAGGGACCACCGAGCGAGCCTCCACGGCTGAGGGGGCCCGACCTGGGTTAGCGAGCCCCGGGTGACGGACCCCGGCAGCACCACCTGGCACGACCACCGAAAGGCGCGCGACGAGCGAGGCCGAAAGAGGCCGACAGGGCGGAGGGCATGAGCATGACCAAGAGCCGCAACGGCACCGTGATCACGTTCTACTCGTACAAGGGCGGCACCGGGCGGACCATGGCGCTCGCCAACGTGGCCTGGATCCTGGCCGCCAACGGCCACCGGGTGCTGGCGGTGGACTGGGACCTGGAGGCGCCGGGCCTGCACAAGTTCTTCCACCCCTTCCTCGACGCACAGTTGCTGCGGGGGACCCCCGGGCTGATCAACCTGATCGACGAGTACCGCCGGGAGGCGCTGCGCAACCTGCCCGACCGGGCGCCGGACTGGCACCGCCACTACGCCCGGGTCAGGCCGCACGCGCTGTCGTTGGACTGGGCCTTTCCCGAGGGCGGCAGTCTTGACTTCCTGTCCGCCGGCAAACGGCACCGGGACTACCCGATCGTCGGCAACATGGACTGGGACCGCTTCTACGCGAGTTACGGCGGCGGCCAGTTCTTCGACGCGATGCGCGACGACATGCAGCGCTACTACGACTACACGCTGATCGACAGCCGGACGGGCCTGAGCGACCTCGCGGACATCTGCACCGTGCAGATGCCGAACACCCTGGTCGTCTGCTACACCCTGAGCGAGCAGAGCATCGAGGGTGCCGCCGCGGTCGCGCAGGACATCAGGGAACTGCACGGCGAGAAGGGCATCCGCATCCTGCCGGTCGCCATGCGCATCGACCTCGGTGAGAAGGACAAGCTGGACGCCGGCCGCGCCCGCGCCCGGGAACGCTTCTCCGGGCTGCCCTCCGGCCTGAACGCCGACCAGATGGCCGACTACTGGGCGACGACGGAGATCCTCTACCAGCCGTACTACGCCTACGAAGAGATCCTCGCGGCCTTCGGCGACCCGCCGAAGTCGGCCAACT
Source organism: Streptomyces sp. NPDC042364 (assembly GCF_056437585.1). Classification (NCBI taxonomy): domain Bacteria; kingdom Bacillati; phylum Actinomycetota; class Actinomycetes; order Kitasatosporales; family Streptomycetaceae; genus Streptomyces; species Streptomyces sp. NPDC042364. The sequence goes on from NZ_JBWKAJ010000006.1 coordinate 247,101, forward strand.
CCATGCTGAGCGCCTGTGAACGGCTCACCTCCGTGATCACCGAGGAGCGGGTCACCAAGCTGCCGCCGATCAGTGAGGCGAAGCGGGCCCAGTTCAAGGCCGCGTACACCCGGCAGCGGCCGGTACCGCTGTCCCAGCTGACGCTCTACTACGTGTCCGAGGACCGGATGTGGGTGGACTGGCTGGAGTCGGTGCTGCGCGGTGCCGGTTTCGAGGTCGTGCCGAAGAACGTCCAGACGATGCCGACGGCCGAGATCGGCGCCGAGGCCATGCCGGGCGGCGCGCACCGGGTGCTCGCGGTGCTCTCGCCCAGCTTCGTCGACTCCCGCCGGGCGCGGGTGGCGTGGGAGGCGGCGGTGCACTCCGGCGGCTCGGAGAAGCGGCAGCAACCGGTGTCGATCCGTGTCGACGACGTGCAGATCAGCCTGCCGTTCGCCGGACGCGGCGTCATCGACCTCAAGGGCCTCAACGAGACCCAGGCGTACAGCGCCCTGCTGAACGGCCTCGACCGCCCCGAAGCCGTCTCCACCGTCTCCCCCAGCTCGCGCGGCCTGCGCTTCCCCAGTGTGGGCCGGCGGGTCTCCAACGTCCCGGCCCGCTACCGGTGGTTCACCGGCCGCTCCACGATCCTGGACAAGCTGCGCGAGCAGCTGACCACGAACCGCCCCGGACAGCGTGTGCCGCAGGTGCTGCACGGCCTCGGCGGTGTGGGCAAGACACAGCTCGCCCGCGAGTACGCCCACCGGTTCATGGCGGACTACGACGTGGTGTGGTGGGTCGACGCGGAGCAGCCCGAACTGGTGATGCCGAAGCTGGCGGCGCTCGCGCAGCACCTCGGCCTCGGTGTGGGCGAGGACGTCAAGGAGGCGGCCGAGGCCGTGATCCAGGCGCTGCGGGAAGGGGAACCGTTCAACCGCTGGCTGTTGATCTTCGACAACGTCGAGGATCTCGACAAGGTGCTGAACAAGTTCCCGGAGTACACCGCTCCGGTCCCTGACCACGTCTACGGCCACCTTCTGGCGACCACCCGCACCCGGCCCACGCTGCCGAAGGTCCAGCCGCTGGAGGTGGAGGTCTTCACCCGCGAGGAGAGCGTGGAGCACCTGTGCCGCCGGGTGCCGGGGCTGAGCGAGGAGGACGGGGGGCTGGTCGCCGACGCGGTGGGCGACCTGCCGCTCGCCATCGAGGTCGCGGCGGCCTGGCTGGAGGCGACGGCCACGCCCGTCGAGGAGTACATCGAGCAGCTGCGCGAACAGTCCACCCAGGTGCTCTCCGTGAAGGAGGCGGTGGAGGCGGTGGAGTACCCGAGGTCCGTGGGCGCCACGTGGAACATCTCCATCAACCGCCTCCGCGACGAGTCACCGGCCGCCGCCCGCCTCCTCGAACTCTGCGCGTTCTTCTCGGCCGAGCCCATCTCGATGAGCCTCATCGGCAGCGACGCGATGATCAAGGCGCTGCTGCCGTACGACCGGGACCTGCGCGCCCGCTACATGCTGGGCCGGGTCACCCAGGCACTGAACCGCTTCGCCCTGGCCAAGGTCGACTCGACCGACAACTCGATCCAGGTGCACCGCCTCGTCCAGGCCGCCGTGCGCGACGGCATGGACGACGTGAAGTTCGATGACACGATCCATGAGGTGCACCGCATCCTGGCCGCCGCCCGCCCTCCCGAGGAGGCCCTGGACGACCCGGCCCAGTGGCCGGGCTTCGAGGTGATCTGGCCGCATCTGACGCCCTCCAACATCCGCAACTGCTCGGAGGAGGAGCCGAGGCAGCTGATGGTCTACCGCGTCCGCTACCTGTGGAAGCGCGGTGACCTGCATGCCGCCCGCACCCTGAGCACCCAGCTCAACGAGTTCTGGTCGGACGAGTTCCCGGACGCCAACGACGAGCAGATACTCAATCTCCGCTTCGAGCTGGCGAATGTGCTGCGTTCGCAGGGGCAGTACCAGGAGGCCCTCGACCTGGACGAGAAGACCCTCGCCGACCAGCGGGAACTCCTCGGTGACGACCACCCGAGCATCCTGATCACCTCCGGCAGCTTCGCCGCCGACCTCCGCGCGGTGGGCCGCTTCAAGGAGGCCCTTGACCTGGATCAGCGGATCTACCGGGGCTTCCGTGAGATCTTCGGCGAGGACCACCCCCGTACCCTGTCCGCCGCCAACAACCTCGCCATCGACTACCGGCTGGCCGGTGACAGCGAGCCCGCCCGCCGGCTCGACGAGGACACCGTCCGGCGCCGTACCGCGCTGCTCGGGCCGCTGCACCCGTACACCCTCACCACCAAGGGGCATCACGCGCGCGACCTGCGGGAACTGGGCGACTACAAGAACTCGGTGGAGATCCTGCGCGAGGTGCGCGAGGGCTTCAAGCAGGTCCTGAACCCGAACGTGCCCGAGGTGCTGCGGGTCGACAAGAGCCTCGCGGTCTCCCTGCGCAAGGACGGCCAGATCGCCGAGGCGCTGCGGATCACCCAGGAGACCTGGGAGACGTACGCCCTGTACCGCGACCGCTACGGCAGCACCATTCCCGAGGCCCTGGCCTGCGGGCTCAACCTCGCCGCGGACTACTTCGCCACCGACCCGGACAGCGGTGCCGCGCGGGCGGTCGAGCTGGTCAACGAGGTGCTGGAGGGCTACAGGACCTCCTTCGGCCCCGAGCATCCGTTCGTCATGTACTGCCTCAACAACCTCTCCATCTACTACCGGGCCCTGGGCCAGGTGGAGAAGGCCGCCGAGTTGAGCAGGCAGGCCCGTGACGCCCTCGCGGAGGACCTCGGGGAGGATCACCCGGCTGTGCTCTGTGCCGGGATCAACCTCGCCAACGCCTACGGGGAGATGAACCTGTACGACCGGGCCGAGCACTGGGAGCGGCTGGCCGTGGAAGGTCTGCGCCGCCGCTTCGGCCCCACCCATCCGGACGTCCTGGTCAGCACCGGCAATCTGTCGATCACCCTGCGGGACATGCGGCGCCAGGAGGAGGCCGAGCGGCTGCAGCAGCAGGCCGAGTCCAGATCGTCCGTGCTGCTGGGCGACACCCACCCCGTCACCGAGGCCATCCGGGTGGGGCGCCGGGTGGGCAGGGACCTGGAGCCGCAGCAGACCTGATCCGGGAAGGTCCGGAAGGCCGGCGCTCCCGTGGAGCGCCGGCCTCCCCTCTCGGTCGGAGGTCGTGTGCCTCGTGCCGCGGCAGGCAACGTTTGCGACCGTACTTGGGCTTGTGCCCGGTACGGCGAGAGTGCGTGCCGGGCCTCGTGACGGGGCGAACGCTGCCTGTTTGCGGCACTAGCTCACGGCCCAGCTCAGGACTCGGGTCAGTACCCGCAGCGCGCCGAAGTGGGCGGCGCCCTGCTCCACCTCGACCTCCGCGTCCGGGATGTGCCGGCCCAGCCACCGGGTGTGCTCGACGGGGGCGAAGATGTCGTCCTCGCCGTGCCAGAGCTTCACCGGGGTGTTGATCCGGCCCAGATCGAACCCCCACCCCGTGCTGAACGCCATCACGTCGTCCACCCAGCCGTCGGCTGAACTGCGCAGCCCCTCCGCGAAGTTGCGTACCAGCATGTCCTGGATGCCGGCGTCCGCGACGATCCACCGGTCCGACTCCGGTAACCCGCCGGCCATCTCGGCGACGGACGCGGCGGGGTCGGCGAGGATCGACCGCGAACGGCGCCCGAGGGTCGCGGTCACCCGGTTGCGGCCGATGGCGGCGTTCACGTACTCGCGGACGTTCGACTCGGTCATCCCCTCGAACCAGTCCAGCCCGAGCGCGTCCCGCGGGGCGAGGCTCACCAGGGCCGCCACCCGAGTCGTACGGTCCGGCAGCAGCGCGGCACAGGCCAGCGCGTGCGGGGCGCCGCCCGAGCGGCCGACCACGGCGAAGCGGCCGATGCCGAGCGCGTCCGCGATGTGCCTGACATCGGCGGCGGCCGCGCTGACGGTACGGCCCGGCAGCCGGTCGGAGTCGCCGTACCCCGGCCGGTCGAAGGTGATCAGCCGGACGCCCAGGTGGTACAGCACCCGTTCACGCGGCGCGGGCCCGAATCTGCTGCCCGGCGTGCCGTGCAGCAGGAAGACCGGCCGACCGGCGGGATGCCCGCCGTCGTTGACCGACAGGCGCCGACCGTCCGAGATACGCACCGTGAGCTGCATTCGCCATCCCCTGTCGTCCCGTCCCGCCCGTGTGCCCCGCCAATCCCCGCCCTCGCCCGTCGTCAACCGCCAGGGCGGGCACGGACCTGGGGCCGCGCCGGACGTCGGCGGTGGAGAGCACCGGGGGAGTCCATGCCCTCGGACGCCCCGGGAGAGGAACGCCCGGGACGCGGTGGCGTGCGGCAGGAGTACTTCGTGGCACGAGTACTTCGTGGGGGGAGGCAGGTGTCGTACGGCTGGGCGCGGTCGTACGGGGTGGTGCGGTCGGCCGAGGCACGCTGTCGTACCGCTTGGCGCCGTCGGTCACGCGCGCCGTCGGCGCGGGTGCCTTCGCACAGGCCACGGCTGCCGTTTCCGGTGACTTGCTGTCGGCCCGTGACCGGGTCCCCCTCACCGGTGGACACCCGTGCTGGTCGCCAACTCCCCCATCCGGCCAGTATGCAACCGGGACGGCCACCCGGCCCAGACCGCGAACCCGCTACACCGCCACGAGCGGTGCGCCCTCCCGCCATTTGAGGATCTTGTCGAAGCTCACCACGGCACCGCCACGGCCCGGCTTGTTGCCGATGTGGACATGGTCGGCGAGTTCGCGGATCAGACAGAGGCCGCGGCCGTTCTCGTCGTCGGCATGGGCCGGGCGGGGCGGCTGGCGGTGCGGGAAGCCGGGGCCGGAGTCGGCGACCTCGATACGGCACTTCTCGCCGTCGAGGTACGCGGTGACCCGGTACGCCTCGGAAAGGCCGCCCGAGGGGGCGGCGCCACCGTGCTCGACGGCGTTGGCACACGCTTCGCTGAGGGCGACGGAGAGGTCGTAGGAGACATCCGGGTCGACGCCCGCCGTCTCCATCGTGCCGAGCAGCAACCGCCGGGCCAGCGGCACGCTCGCAGCCTCACGCCGCAAATGGAGTGACCACCAGATGCTCATGCTCCAGCCTCCCGGCCGCGGCTCGACATACCGTTACGTATTGCCACCGAGACGCGCGCGCAATCGCCCGGAACCGGCCCTCCCGCCCATACGGCGGATGCGTCCCCGTCACATTCGGTGTATGCGGACGAAACCCTTCCGAATCCCCCACCACTTCCACACCTCGGCCCCCGGGAACAAGGGGCACGGGCAGACGTCCGAAATGCCCCGACGAGGGCATTTGCAGGAACTACCACAAAGCCCCCTCCCTCCGGGTGTCACACCCCGCATGAACACCGGCCCCTCCTGTCCCGTACCTCCCCGCGGGAACCCGGCGCTCCCCCGACCGCACCCCGATGGGATGATGACCCCGCCATGAAAGCCCGCACGCGCACCGGAGGTGATCTCCGGGTTCTACGGGCCGCGGTGTTCGCCGCGGTCTGCGTCGTGCTGGCCGGGGCCGGCCACGCCCTCGCCTCGTGTGCGACGGTCCCGCTGTGGAGCCTCGGCGTCGGATTCGGCGGTGTCTTCGCCGTCGCCGCCACCCTGGCCGGACGGGAACGCTCGCTTCCGGGGACTGCGGCCCTGCTCGCGGTGGGCCAGACCGTGCTCCACACCCTCTTCGGGCTGGGCCGGCACGGCGCCGAGGCCACGTCCAAGGCCACCGCTGCCATGGACACGGCGCTCGTCGAACGCGCCGCCCGTCTCGTCTGCGGGACCACCGCGGCGGCCATGAGCCCCGCCGAGGCCCGACGCGTCCTCATCGATGCCGGGCTGGGCGGCACGTACGCCACGCACCATCCCGCGGACGCCATGACGGCCGCGCCGGACTCCTCGGCCGCCGTTCTGCCGTCACTGCCCATGCTGCTCGGCCATGTCCTCGCGGCCGTCGCGGCCGGGTGGCTGCTCCGCCACGGCGACCTGGCGCTGCTCCGCCTCGCCCGGCTGTCGGCCCTCGAGCCGCTCGTACGGTCGCTGCGGGGGGCGCTCGCACTGGCGCGGGCCCTGCGGTCCGGGCTCCCGGGCGCGCCGGACGCCGTAACGCGTGCCCCTCACGCCACGTGCGCGACATTGCCGGCCCCGCGTACGACCGCTCTCCACCACACCGTGATCCGACGCGGCCCCCCGACGGCCGCGCTCATCCTCGCCGCCTGACACGACGACGGCCCACTCGCACTCACACTCCACGCGCTGCACGGCTTGGCATCGCAGGGCTTCGCCCTGTGCCACCTCGCGTCGCCTCGCACGGGGGGGGAGGGGGGACGCCGGCGTGCGGCGCACGCGCGTGTGCGGGTGCGGGTGCGGTGCGGGGACGGGGGCCGTGCGGGTGCGGGCAGTTCCGCACTCCTCGCCCTTCCTCTCGCCCCTCCTCGCCCCCTGTCTCAGCTGTCGAGCCCAGATGTCGAGCTCAGCTGTCGAGGCGCGCGTTTCCCCTTTTCTTCTCCTACTCACTCACCGTGGAGTGTCACCAGCCATGAAGGCTTCTCGTATCACCGCCGTCGGCGCCCTCGCCGGTTCCGCCGTCCTCGTTCTCTCCGGTCCCGCGTTCGCGCACGTCAGCGTGGCGGCGGAGGGCACGGCGGCCAAGGGCGGATACGCGACCGTCAACTTCAAGGTCCCGAACGAGCGCGACAACGCCTCGACCACCAAGGTCGAGGTGAGTTTCCCGGCCGACCATCCGCTCGCCTCGGCCCAGCCGGAGGCCGTCCCGGGCTGGAAGATCAAGGTCACCCGGGCCAAGCTCGACAAGCCGATCGAGCTGCACGGCGAGCAGATCGACGAGGCCGTGTCCAAGGTCACCTGGACCGCCACCGGCAAGGGCATCGAGCCGGGCTACTTCCAGAAGTTCCCGCTCTCCCTGGGCCAGCTCCCCGAGGACACCGACGAGCTCGTCTTCAAGGCGCTGCAGACGTACTCCAACAAGGAGGTCGTCCGCTGGATCGAGGTCCCGCAGAAGGACCAGGAGGAGCCCGACTACCCGGCGCCCGTCCTCGCGCTGTCCGCCGCGTCCGACGACCACCACGGCTCGTCCACCTCCACCACCGCCTCGGACGGGTCGGACGGGTCGGACGGGTCGGATGCGAAGAACGCCGGGGCCGCCTCCGACGAGACGGCGGCCGGGCCCGCCGACAGCAGTGACACCACCGCCCGCGTGCTCGCCGTCGTCGGCATCGTCGTCGGCGCCGTCGGCGTGGCGTACGGCGTCCTCGCCGGCCGTCGGCGCACCGACGCCTGACGCCCGGCTCCCCCCTCCCTCCCCCGGCGCGCACGCGGTCGCCGTACGGCGCGTGTGTCCGCCGTCGCGGCGCACGTCCCGTGCGTGCCGGGGCTCGAACCATCTGGGACTTTTCCATATGCGCACGAACACCAAGAACACGAACACCAAGAACACGAAGAAGACGTACGCGGCCGGCGCCCTGCTCGTCGCCGCCGTCCTCGGCCTCTCCGCCTGCGGCAGCGAGGACGCGTCGACGACATCGGTCGCCGAGGTCTCCGACACCGGCCCGGCCGATGTGTCCACGGTCCTCGACCGGCCGTTCGTCAAGCCGGATCTGGTGCTCACCGACACCGAGGGCAAGCCGTACGACCTCCGCGAGGAGACCGAGGGCAAGCCGACGCTGATCTACTTCGGCTACACCAACTGCCCCGACGTGTGTCCGCTGACCATGAACAACATCGCGGTCGCGAAGAAGGAGGCGTCGAAGAAGCTGCCGAAGTCGGAGCTGGCGGACCTCCGGATCGTCTTCGTCACCACCGACCCGGAGCGGGACACCGCGGCCGAGCTCGGCAAGTGGCTCAAGGGCATCGATCCCGAGATCGTCGGTCTGACGGGCGACTTCGACAAGATCCAGGCCGGCGCCCTCAAGCTCGGCATCTCGGTGAACCCACCGACCAAGGACGAGAACGGCAAGACCGTCTCCGAGCACGGCACCCAGGTCATCGCGTTCTCACCGAAGACCGACGCGGGCTATGTGCTGTACGACGACGACGCGACCGTGCAGGACTACGAGAAGGACCTGCCGAAGCTGCTCAAGGGCGAGAAGCCGTGAGGCCGGCTTCCGTGCCCGCGGTTTCCGGGCGGCGTGGGCTCGGCGCGGTGGCCCTGGTCGCGGCCGGCGGGCTCGTGCTGGCCGGGTGCGGCTCGTCGGACTCCGCCGGTTCCTCCGCGGCGGAACTCTCCGTGAAGGCGGCGTACATGCCCCAGCCGGTCACCGACTCCATGGCGGCCGGATACCTCGTCATCGAGAACAAGGGCGGCGCCGCGGACGAACTCACCTCCGTGACCAGCGACCTCGCCCAGGACGTCACCGTCCATGAGACGGCCGGCCGGTCGATGCGTGAGGTCTCGGCCCTGAACGTCCCCGCCGGTGGCGAACTCGTCCTCCAGAGCGGTGGAAACCACCTGATGTTCGAGAACCTGAAGCGCAAGCCGAAGGAAGGCGAGACGGTGTCCCTGCGGTTGAACTTCACCAAGTCCGAGGCCATCACGGTCGAGATGCCCGTGAAGTCGGCGACGTACCGGCCGACGACCGGCCACTGAGGGAGGGAACCCCGTTGAGGCCCTTGAGCGGGTTGCGGCCGTGGAGCCGGTCGAGACCGTCGAGCGAGGTGCGGCGCTCCAGCGCGGCGTGGTGGTCGGGAGGTGGTGCCTCGCCGTCGCCGAACCGGCTGAGGCCGCTGCTTCTGCTGCTCGCCGTGGTGGCGGTGGTGCTCGCCGGCGCCGTGCCCGTCTCCGCGCACGCCGCGCTCACCGGCAGCGACCCGCAGCAAGGGTCGGTCGTCCAGGAGGCGCCGTCCCAGGTGTCGCTCACCTTCTCCGAGAAGGTCGCGATGTCGGACGGGTCGGTGCGGGTGTACGACCCCAAGGGCAAGCAGGCCGACACCGGTGACGTCACCGACCTGGGCGGCAACAGCTACGGGGTGAGGCTGCGCCCCGGGCAGCCCGACGGCACCTTCACCGTCACCTACCAGGTGGTCTCGGCGGACAGCCACCCCGTCTCCGGCGCCTTCACCTTCTCCGTGGGGGCGCCCTCGAAGACGACGGTCTCCGTGCCGGGCCAGGAGGCCGGCGGCGGGGTCGTCGGCGGGCTCTACGGCTTCGCCCGCTATCTGTCGTACGCCGGTTTCATCCTGCTGGTCGGCGGCGCCGCCTTCGTCCTGGCGTGCTGGCAGCGCGGCGCCGGGGTACGCCCCGTACAGCGCCTCGTGGTCTCCGGCTGGCTCACGCTCGCCGTCGCCACCCTCGCGATGCTGCTCCTGCGCGGCTCGTACACCGGCTCCGGCGAGTTCGGCGACGTCTTCGACCTGGACCTGCTCAGCGATGTCCTCCAGACGAAGACGGGGGCCGCCCTCATCTCCCGTCTGCTGCTGCTCGCCGCGGCGGCCCTCTTCATCGCGGTCCTCTTCGGCGCGTACGCCCGGCGGGACGAGGAGGACGTAGAGAGCGACGGCGAGAGCGACGTAGAGAGCGACGTCGAGGGGATGTCGGCTCCGGAGGGGACGAAGAAGGAGAAGAAAGCGGACGACGCCGCGGAGTGCGGCGCGGAGCCGGCGGAGGAAGACGGCGGGGAGCCGACAGGGGGTGCCCCCCGTGTCGTGGCTGCCCGGAACTCCGGGGAGGCGGGTGCCGAGGAAGAAGGTCCCGGGGACGGCGACGAGCCCTCCGACGTCGACGACGACTCCTACCAGCGGGACCTCACCTTCGGTCTGGCCATCGGCGGGGGCGTCGTCGCCGCCGGGCTCGCCGCGAGCTGGGCGATGGCCGAGCACGCCTCGACAGGAATCCAGACCGGCATCGCGATGCCCCTCGACATCCTGCACCTGCTGGCGGTCGCCGCCTGGCTGGGCGGTCTGGCGACGCTGCTCGTGGCGCTGCTCCGAGCACCCGCCGACGCACAGATCGAGACCACGGCCGTGCGCCGGTTCTCACGGGTCGCGTTCGGCAGTGTGCTGGTGCTGGCGGCCACCGGCCTGTACCAGTCCTGGCGGCAGACCGGCACCTGGTCGGCGCTGACGGGCACGTCGTACGGGCAGTTGCTGCTCGTGAAGATCGCCCTGGTCACCGTACTGGTCGGGATCGCCTGGATCTCCCGCCGGTGGACCGCGCGGCTGGCGGATGCACCGGCGTCCACGGAGACCGCCGTGGAGGCGGGGTCCGATGCCGGACGGGAGCCGGTGGCCGCCCTGGCGGAGCGGGCGGGGGCATCCGGCACGCCCGGCGAGGAGGCGGCGCCCGCCACCGGGCGGGCCAGGACCACCGCAACCTCGTCCGCTGCCGATGGCGCTCGCGAAGCCGTCGGCGCCGGCGAAGGTGGCTTCGCGAGCGAAACCGTCGGCGGGGGCAAAGGTGGCGGCAGGGGCGAGGCCGTCGGCGCCGGCGAAGGTGGCGGTGACGGTGGCGGGAACCCCGAGCGGGCCGCCCAGCTCGCCCGGCAGCGGGCCGCGATGGCCACCGCGCGCGAGAAGCGGCTGCGGGACGCCGATCCGGGCCGTCGGGGCCTGCGCCGGTCGGTGCTCGCGGAGGCGGGCGTCGCCGTCGTCCTTCTCGCCGTCACCACGGCGCTGACCTCCTCCGAACCCGGCCGCACGGTGGAAGAGGCCAAGGCGGCCAACGCGGCCGTCGCGCCGGACACCCAGTCGGGGGCCCTGGCGCTGGACATGTCGTTCGACACCGGCGGCAAGAACGGCAAGGGCGTCGTCCGGCTGGAGATCGACCCGGCGCGCGTGGGCGCCAACGAGATGCACGTCTACGTCCAGGGACCCGACGGCAAGGCGTACGACATCCCCGAGGTGAAGGTCGCCTTCACCCTGGAGGCCAAGGACATCGGCCCCCTGCCCGTGGTGCCCGACCACATCGCCGCCGGGCACTGGACGGCCGACGGTCTACAGATCCCCATGGCGGGCGACTGGAACATCGAGGTCACCGTGCGCACGTCCGACATCGACCAGGTGACCGTGAGCAAGAACGCGAAGATCGGCTGAACCGCACCATGACCGACCAGTCCACCACTGCCCCCTCCGAGGGGAACGGCCCCGCCCGCAACAGCGCGACGAGAAGCGTCGCCGCCGGCAACGGGACGGCCAAGAACTCCGCCACCCGGAACGGCACGACCGGAGGCTCCGCCACGGGGAACGGCTCCGCCGCGTCCCCCGCCGCGAGGATCTCCGTACCGGCCGAGGGGACGATCTCGCGCCGCCGTCTCCTCGGTACCGCGGGTGCCACCGGCCTCGCCCTGGGCGCGGCCGGGGGAGCCGTCGGATACGCGGCCGGGTCCTCGCTCTCGCCCTCCACCGCGAAAGAGGCCGTCCCTCTCTCCTCCCTCGGGGCGGGCGAGGTGATGTTTCACGGGAAACATCAGCCGGGGATCACGACGCCGCTCCAGGCCCGCGGCCATCTCGTCGCGTTCGACCTGGCCGCCGGGGCGGGTCGCAGAGAGGCGGCCGCCCTGCTGCGCCGCTGGTCGGAGACCGCCCGGCGGCTGATGGCGGGCGAGGCCGCGGCCCAGGGCGACACGGATGTGGCCCGCGACGCGGGGCCCTCGTCGTTGACGGTCACCTTCGGCTTCGGGCACAGCTTCTTCGCCCGTACGGGGCTGGAGAAGCAGCGCCCGGACTCACTGGACCCGCTGCCGGACTTCTCGTCCGACCGGCTGGACAAGGCGCGCAGCAACGGTGATCTGTGGGTGCAGATCGGCGCCGACGATGCCCTCGTCGCCTTCAACGCCCTGCGCGCGATCCAGAAGGACGCGGGCGGCGCGGCCCGGGTGCGCTGGCAGATGAACGGCTTCAACCGTTCGCCGGGTGCCACGGGCCGTCCCATGACGGCACGCAACCTGATGGGGCAGATCGACGGCACACGCAATCCCAAGCCGGCCGAGCCCGACTTCGATGAGCGGATCTTCGTACCCGCCTCCGGGGCGTCCGGCGACCCGGCGTGGATGGCGAACGGCTCGTACGCCGTCGTACGCCGTATCCGCATGCTCCTCGACGACTGGGAGCGGCTGTCGCCGAAGGAGCAGGAGGACGTCATCGGGCGCCGGAAGTCGGACGGCGCCCCGTTGAGCGGGGGCGCGAAGGCGACGGAGACGACCGAGATGGACCTGGAGAAGACGGATTCCCAGGGCAACCTCCTCGTTCCGATCAACGCGCACGCCCGTATCAGCCGCCCCGACCAGAACGGTGGCGCGGCGATGCTGCGCCGCCCCTTCTCCTTCCACGACGGCATCGACGCGAAGGGCGTACCCGACGCGGGCCTCCTCTTCGTCTGCTGGCAGGCCGACCCGCTCCGCGGCTTCGTCACCGTCCAGCGCAAGCTCGACCGCGGCGACGCCCTCTCCCCGTTCATCCGCCATGAGTCCAGCGGCCTCTTCGCGGTACCGGGCGGCGCGGCGCAGGGGGAGTACGTGGGCCAGCGGCTGCTGGAGGCCTAGAAAGCTCGTGAAGATCTTGGCGAGCCTTCCAGGGGACGTCCGGTGCGGTGCCGTGGTGGGGGCGCTCCGTGCCGTGGGTCGCCCGCGGGGGTGGGTGTGGACGGTGCTCGTGCCGCATGCCCCTGTGGGCCCATTAGGGTGAGGTCATGCCAGCCAGCTACGTGTACCTCGGCCCCGAGGGCACCTTCACCGAGGTCGCCCTGCGCACGCTGCCGGAGTCCGCGACCCGCGAGCTCGTCCCGATGGTGTCCGTCCCCGCAGCCCTCGACGCCGTCCGCACCGGCGAGGCCGAGGCCGCCTTCGTCCCGATCGAGAACTCCGTCGAGGGCGGTATCACCACCACCCTCGACGAGTTGGTCGCCGGCGCGCCGCTGATGATCTACCGCGAGGTGCTCCTCTCGATCACCTTCGCGCTGCTGGTCCGGCCGGGCACGAAGCTTTCCGAGATCAAGACGGTCACCGCGCACCCGGCCGCCCAGCCGCAGGTCCGCAACTGGATGAAGGCGAACCTGCCCCCCGACGTCGTCTGGGAGTCCGCCGCCTCGAACGCCGACGGCGCCCGCCTCGTCCAGGAGGGCCGTTACGACGCCGCCTTCGCCGGCGAGTTCGCGGCCTCGCGGTACGGCCTGGAGGCCCTGGAGACCGAGATCCACGACGCGGAGAACGCCCAGACCCGGTTCGTCCTGGTCGGCCGTCCCGCCCGGCCGGCCGCCCCGACCGGCGCCGACAAGACCTCCGTCGTCATCTGGCAGCGCGACGACCACCCGGGCGGTCTGCGTGATCTGCTGGGCGAGTTCGCCGTCCGCGGCGTCAACCTCATGCTGCTCCAGTCCCGCCCGACCGGTGAGGGCATCGGCAACTACTGCTTCGCCATCGACGCCGAGGGCCATATCTCCGACCGCCGGGTGGCCGAGGCGCTGATGGGCCTCAAGCGGGTCTGCCTCCAGGTGCGGTTCCTCGGTTCGTACCCCCGTGCGGACGCCGCCGTGGCGGAGGTACGGCCCACCCTGCCGGGGACCTCGGACGACGAGTTCGTCGCCGCCGCGGACTGGGTGGCTCGCTGCCAGGATGGCCGGTTCTAGGCCACCCGACCTGTCCTACCTGCCTATTTTCTTTGTCCACAGAAGTTATCCACAGGCGGGTCCTCGATCTGGGGACAAGTCGACAGCGCAGCGCCATTCAGTCGACAAGTCGCCTTGCGGGATCTTGCCCTGTCCACACCTCCGTGGATCACCCTTCGCCCATGCGTTTCCCCGAGTCAATCCTTTAGAGCGACCCATTTCCCCACGAATCCACTCGAACGTGGGCGTGAAGGTGGTTTGAGTCGGGAATCCTGAAGTCGACACCCGCCTCCGGAAACGATCATCTCGACCGTCCACAGATCTTTCACACAGCCTGTGGATAACTTTTCGGCACACAGGACCCCTGTGGACGACCGGCCCCAAGTCCCTTTCACCGCAAGGGAATCGAGTCAACCGAAGCCCTTCTTCGCGCCCTCTTTCGGGGAGTCGGCCCGTCAATTCATTGACGCCGGTCCATCTCGTCGGGGTGGCGAACATTCCTCTCAAGTCACCGCAGCGGCGGCGTACCGCAATTCCGAGTCGTGGGGCGGAAGGACTCCCCGGTAGCCTTGAGGGGTGATTGACCTTCGCCTGCTCCGTGAGGACCCCGACCGTGTGCGCGCGTCCCAGCGCGCCCGTGGAGAGGATGTCGCGCTCGTCGACGCTCTCCTGTCTGCCGACGAGCGGCGCAGGTCCTCCGGCGTCCGCTTCGACGAGCTCCGCGCCGAACAGAAGTCGCTCGGCAAGCTGATCCCCAAGGCCACCGCCGATGAGAAGGCCGAGCTGCTGAAGCGCGCGGAGCAGCTCAAGGCCGACGTCAAGGCCGCCGACGCCGAGCGCGACGCGGCCGACAACGAGACCCAGGAGCTGCTGCTCCAGCTCGGCAACCTCGTTCACCCCGACGTCCCCGTCGGCGGCGAGGAGGACTTCGTCACGCTGGAGACACACGGCGAGATCCGTGACTTCAGCGCCGAGGGCTTCGAGCCCAAGGACCACCTGGAGCTGGGCACGCTCCTCGGCGCCATCGACACCGAGCGCGGCGCCAAGGTCTCGGGCTCGCGCTTCTACTTCCTGACCGGCGTCGGCGCCCTCCTGGAACTCGCCCTGGTCAACGCGGCGATGGCCCAGGCCACCGCGGCCGGCTTCACTCCGATGCTGACCCCGGCGCTGGTCCGCCCGCAGTCGATGGCCGGCACCGGCTTCCTCGGTCAGGCCGCCCAGGACGTCTACCACCTGGACAAGGACGACCTCTATCTGGTCGGCACCTCCGAGGTCGCGCTCGCGGCGTACCACATGGACGAGATCATCGACGCCGACCGCCTCCCGCTGCGCTACGCCGGCTTCTCGCCGTGCTTCCGCCGCGAGGCCGGCTCGCACGGCAAGGACACCCGGGGCATCTTCCGCGTCCACCAGTTCGACAAGGTCGAGATGTTCTCGTACGTCACCCCGGAGGACTCCCAGGCCGAGCACCAGCGCCTGCTGGACTGGGAGAAGCAGTGGCTGACGTCGCTGGAACTGCCGTTCCGCGTCATCGACGTCGCCTCCGCGGACCTCGGTTCCTCGGCCTCGCGCAAGTTCGACTGCGAGGCCTGGATCCCGACCCAGGGCAAGTACCGCGAACTGACCTCGACCTCGGACTGCACCGAGTTCCAGTCCCGACGGCTGTCGATCCGCGTCCGTGACGGCAAGCAGGTCCGCCCGCTGGCCACGCTCAACGGCACCCTCTGCGCCATCCCGCGCACGATCGTCGCGATCCTGGAGAACCACCAGCAGGCCGACGGCTCCGTCCGGATTCCCGAGGTCCTGCGCCCGTACCTGGGCGGCCGCGAGGTCCTGGAGCCGGTCACCAAGTGAGCGAAGCGGCTGCCACCGGGGAAACACCCGCAGGAGTCTCCTCCGCGCCCTCGGGCTTCCCGTACAAGCTGATCGCGACCGACCTCGACGGAACGCTCCTGCGCTCCGACGACTCGGTCTCGCAGCGCACCCGTGAGGCGCTCGCCGCGGCCACCGCGGCGGGCGCCGCCCACATCGTCGTCACCGGCCGGGCCGTCCCCTGGACCCGCCACATCCTCGACGACCTCGGCTACCGCGGTCTGGCGGTCTGCGGCCAGGGCGCCCAGGTGTACGACGCGGGGGAGCACCGCCTCCTCACGGCGGTGACCCTGGACCGCAAGCTCGCCGCAGTGGCCCTCGCCAAGATCGAGGCGGAGGTCGGCCCGCTGTATCTCGCCGCCAGCCGCGCGGGGCTGGACGGCGAGCTGCTGGTCGGCGCCGGTTACGCCCTTCGCGGCTCCCTGCCCACCACCCCGCTCACGGACGTGTCCGACCTCTGGTCGGCGCCGCTGAACAAGATCTACATACAGCACCCCACCCTGAGCACCGACGAACTCACCGAAGCCGCCCGGCGGGCGGCCGGCGGCTTCGTCACGGTGGCCATGGCCGGCGAGGGCATCGTCGAACTCCTCCCTCTCGGCCTCACCAAGGCCACCGGGCTCTCCCTCGCCGCCCGCCGCCTCGGCGCCAAGGGCGCCGACACGATCGCCTTCGGCGACATGCCCAACGACATCCCCCTCCTCAACTGGTCCGCCCACGGCGTAGCCATGGCCAACGCCCACCCCACCCTCAAGACCATCGCCACCGAGGTCACCTCCTCCAACGACGCCGACGGCATCGCCGAGGTCCTGGAGCGCCTGCTGGCCGGCTGAACGGTTGGCCCTGCCGTTCCGATCACGCCGCCTTCGGGATCGGTGCCTTCGGCTACCGATGAGGGGGGTCGCGGAGCCGTACGGTTGCGGGGCGGAGGGGATGTCGACGCGGAGCGTTGGCAGCCGACCACAACACCGCCGCGGGTGTGCCATGCCTCGCGGCCCAGACGTGATCCAAACGCCAGGGCCCGGCCAGCGGCTGACACCGCTCCGTTTCTGCGCAGGCAGGAGTAAAGGGGCAGCGGCCGCCTCCCGCCAGGGCTCAGAGTGAAGGGCCTGGGACCGCCGAGGTTCAGGGAGTGACGGGACTGGGACCGCCAGGGCTCAGGGAGTGAGGGGCGGGAAACCGCCAAGACTCAGGAACTGACAGGCGGGCAACCGGGGGCGGACAGGACCGTGAAGGAGCAGGTCGTCTCTACCCCACCGCTACCCCTCGCTGCGGGCAGTCGTGCCGCTGGGGCGGCACGGGTGGGCGCAGGCGGCACCTGGCAAGCGCCGGTGAGCGAGACCGACCTCCGGCCGGCCCCCACCGCCGGGCGACCCAACTGCCAGGCAACCTAACCAGCGGCAGGCCCCCCGGCTGGCAGCACCCTTGGCGCCCCTGACCCCTTGGAGCCCCCTAGGGCACCGGGGCCGAGTACCACCACCGAGGGCCTCTCCCACGCGCCCCCGGCCCCAGCACTCGGCCAAGTCACAGCGACAGCGAACCGGCGGAGGATGCACGATTCGAACGTGCGCGGGCAAAACCCGACCACGGCTTAGCAAGCCGGTGCCTTACCACTCGGCCAATCCTCCGGGTGGGCGACCCACGCGAAGCGATTCGCGTGCTCGAAGCGGCCGCCCCGGGCAGTTTCCCTTGCTGCGGGACTCGACGGAGGGGTAACTACTCCGGAGCCCGCCGCGGACTGCCCTGTCGGGAACTCGGCGTACTGCACCTGATGAACAGCACCACCGGGCTCCTCTCCCAGAACGTGATGCCGCCTCGGTCCGGCGGCCTGGACATCAACCACTGTGCCGGGCGCCCGAGTTGTGCGCCACTGAATATCGACCACGTCGATCTCGCTCATGGAGAACGGTCAGCGGCGACGCCACTTGCGCCGACGCGCCTTGCTGAAGAACCACCCGGCAGGTGGTTCGTCCGACCGCCACGGCTGAGGATCGGGCGCCTTCTCCCGCCAGCGCGCCGTGAGCATCCGAGCCCGCGCCGACGGCTCGGCGGCCTCCGCGGACCGTATGAAGTTCTCGTCCAGAACGATGTCGTCCCAGACGCCCCCAGGCTCGTCCCCGCCCCGGTCCCCGGCTCCTGAAGCGGCCCCGGAGTCGTCCTCGGACGCCGTGCCCTGTCCCTCGCCCCCGTCGGGTGTGACCTCCGCTGTCATCCCCGTTCCTCCTGCCTCCTGGCCGCCCTTCCTGGCCATCTCCCCACTGCTTCGTACCCCTCGCCCAGTGTGTCTGGACGTGCGTGAAGCCCCCGTCAAGATCAGTAGAGGCGGCGGTACGCAGTCCGGTGGTGTTCCGGCCACTGCGGTCTTCGGTGGCGGTGCCCGCCCCTGGAATTCGGTGGCGGTGCCCGCCCCTGGAACAGGCACTGCGAAGCCGCGTCCCCTGAACGGTTCTCCGAAACCGCATCCTCAAGGTCCTCGGGGACGCCCCCTGAAGCCGAGTATCCGGAAGACCTCTCCCCCGGGGCGGCGGCATGCCCGAAGGGACATCCTCGCCTCCCCGGAGGGCTCCGTCACTCCTCGCCGGCCAGCTTCAACGTCCGAAGCTTCTGCCCCGCGTACCAGGTGGCCCCGGCCGTGACGACCGTCAGCAGGATCACCGCGGTCGGGAGTCCGACTTCTGAGGTCACGAGGTCTCCGTCGGTGACCTTGTGGGCCACTGCGAGGGACCACTGCTGAACACTGAGCGTGCGCGCTCCCTGCACCAGCGACCCGAACAGGGCCTCCCAGACCAGCGCGTAGACGAGCCCGAAGACGACCGCGTGCCGGGTCACCGTCCCCAGGAGCAGGAACATCGCCGCGTACGCGATCGAGGCGACCAGAGCGGCCACGGTGTAGGCGACCGCGATCTGCTGCCCGTTGCCGTTCAGGATCAGGCCCGCGAGGAACGTCGGTATGGCAGAGAAGGCCATGGTCACGGCGATCGCCACGATCAGCTTCGTGAAGATGATCGTCGACCGCTTCACCGGCTTCGCCAGCAGATACACCACCGAACCGTCGTCGATCTCAGGCCCGATGGCGCCCGTCCCCGCGATGACACCGATGATCGGCACCATGGTGGCGAGCGCGAAACCGCCGAGCAGGTCGGCTGCCACCTGGTCGTCGGCGCCGCTCAGCCCGCGTACAGCCGCGGAGATCACGAGCAGCAGTACGGGCAGCGCGCCGAGAATGAGGGCCCGACGGCGGCCGAGCAGGGCCCGGTAGGTGAGCCGGGCGACTGTGGGGTCGTACATCTTCGGCCTCCTACGCCGCGACCAGATACGAGAACACGGACTCGAGGGACTCGTCCGACGGCGAGACCGTGAGCAGACGAATGCCCTGGTCCCGGGCGACCCTTGGCAACAGAGAGGTGAACCGGCCAAAGTCGACGGCCTGGATGCGCAGCGCGCCCTCGGTCACGTCCACCTCGATCCCTGCGGTCGACGGATCGGCGATCAGCGCGGCGGCCAGTGCCCGGTCGTCACTGGAGCGGACCAGGTAGACGTGCGGCCGGTCGGTCATCAGGCGGCGGATGCGGCGGAAATCGCCGCTCGCCGCGTGCCGCCCGGCGACTATCACCTCGATGTGGGAGGCCAGTTGCTCCACCTCCTCGAGGATGTGCGAGGAGAACAGCACCGACCGGCCCTCGTCGCCCATGCGCCGCAGCAGTTCCATGAGCTGCATCCGCTGGCGCGGGTCCATGCCGTTGAACGGCTCGTCGAGCAGAAGCAGCGACGGATCGTGGACCAGCGCGGACGCCATCTTCACGCGCTGCCGCATGCCCTTGGAGTACGTGGAGATCTTGCGGTCCTGCGCGTACTCCATCTCCACCGTGGCGAGGGCCTTTTGGGCTGCCTTCGCCCCGAGCCCCTGCAGTTCGGCGTTGGCGACCACGAACTCGCGACCCGTGAGGAAGTCGTACATCGCCTCCCGCTCGGGGACGATGCCGATGTCCTTGTAGATCTGCTCATTGCGCCAGACCGGCCGGCCGTCGAGAGTGACCGAGCCCGTGGAGGGGGCGAGGAAGCCGGCCATCATGTTGATGAGGGTGGATTTCCCGGCGCCGTTCGGGCCGAGAAGGCCGGTGACACCGGGGCCGATCGTCATCGTGACGTCGTTGACCGCCACCACGTTGCCGAACCAGCGTGAGACGTGGTCGATGTTGAGCGTGGTCACAGCCCGGCCTTTCGGTAGCGGCGCATCAGCAGGCCGTAGCAGCCCGCGATGAGACCCAGGACGACGAGGAGGTAGACGACACCCTGTCCGCCGGACGGCCCGTGCCCACCGGGGAAGGCGGAGGTGGCTCCCAGGAAGGCGGTCTGCACTCCGTCTATCAGCGTGACCGGCGAGAAGAGGCCCAGCCAGGGGATCACGTCGCTGCTGGACTGCACGTCGGCGATGGCCTGGACGACGGACACGGCCCCGTAGGAGATGGTGAAGACGGCGATGACGGCCGCGATACCGAAACCTCGGCGCGGTGTGATCGCCGAGATCACCAGCCCGATGCCGGCGAAGAGGAGCGACAGGAGTGCCACGGACACCAGTCCTTGCGCGAAGCCCTTGGTCTGGTCCGTGAAGTCCAGCTTGGCCAGCAGGGCGCCCGCATAGAGCACGACGAGGGGAACGGCGGTGATGATGAACAGTGCGGAGGTCAGCGCGGCGAACTTGGAGCGCACGTAGTCCGCGGTCTCGATCGGACGCGAGAAGTACAACGGCACCGTCTTGAAGCGCAGATCCAGGGAGACGGACTGGGGCGCCTGGGAGGCGACGTACAGCCCGATGACGGCCTGCATGATGATCGCGTAGTCGGTGTACTTGATCGGGAGGTCATTGGCCTTGGTGGCGACCGAGACCGCCACCATGATGGCCGCCGGCACGCACATCACCGCGAAGAGCATCATCGGCAGCACCTTGGACCTGGCCGAGCGGCCGAGCCCGTACGCGCCGCGCAGGGACTGCGAGTACAGGGAACGGCGGGCGTAGGCGCGCCCCAGACGGGGGCCGTCGTAGCTGCGATAGCCGATGTTGTGGATACGGCTCTGTTCGCCCGTGTGGGGGGCCTGTGCGCCGACGTGCGCCGGGGCCTCGGCCCGGGTCTGCTCAACCGCCATGGCCGACGGCCTCCTTCCAGGCGTCCTGTGTGCGCTGGGAAATCGCCTGTTCGTCGCTGTCCTTGAACACCTCGGCGATGTGGTGCCTGCGCTGCTCCATGCGGACCAGACCGAGGCCCAGATCGGCGACGACGTCACGGATCAGGTCGTAGGTCTCCTCGCCCTGCGCGGTGAGCAGCAGGATGTGCCCGGCGCCGGGGAGGCCACTGCCGTCGGAGACGGTCACGCCGCGCGCGTGGAGCGCCTCGCGCAGCGCGCGGGTGCCGTCGGGGTGCTCGTCGGTGTCCGTGACCTCGATCGCGAGGGTGGCGGTGCTCTGGGTGAAGTCCCGCGTGGAGCTGGACCGCAGGAGCTTGCCACCGTCGATCACCACGACGTGGTCGCAGGTCCGCTCGAGCTCGCCCAGCAGGTGCGAGGTGACCAGAACCGAGATACCGAAGTCGGTGTGGATGCGGCGGATGAGGCCGAGCATCTCGTCCCGGCCGACCGGGTCGAGGCCGTTCGTCGGCTCGTCCAGGAAGACCAGCTGCGGGTCGTGCACCAGGGCCTGGGCCAGCTTCACCCGCTGCTTCATGCCGGTGGAGTAGCCGCCCATCGGGCGGTACCGCTCCTCGTAGAGGCCGACATGGCGCAGGGTGTCAGCGGTCCGCTCACGTGCGGCTGTCGGGGGAAGCCCCGACATACGGGCCATGTGCACGACGAACTCGGTGGCCGACACATCGGGCGGCAGGCAGTCGTGCTCCGGCATGTACCCGACGCGCTCGCGGATGGCGCCACCCTTGCTGGCGACGTCCAGTCCGAGCACCTCGGCACGGCCTTCCGTGGCGGGGGACAGACCCAGGAGGATCTTGATCAGCGTGGACTTGCCGGCGCCGTTGGCACCGACGAGTCCCGTCACACCGGGTCCGATGTCCACGGAGAGCCGGTCAAGAGCGGTCACCCTCGGGAACCGCTTGCTCAGGCTTTCGGTCGCGATCACAGTCACGTTTTCGACACTAGGGCCGGGGGCCCCTCACGGTCGTCACCCCGCAGAGCTGTCTCGGCGTCCCCCTCGAGTCGTACGGGCCCGTAGGGGGCATCAGCCGTCGGTCCCCCTAGGGGTCACCCTGAGGTCGAACGGCCGGCGGGTCGCACCGGCGGGACTGGTCGCCGTGACAGAAGAACGACCGGCGCCACGATGTGGTGCCCGCCGTGTTCCACAGCTTCGGCCCACCCACTATTGACGCAACCCCCGATCACTGTCACATTCATTGATGTCACATTGCGGACACGGACCGTAGTCGAAGGAGACGGGTGGGGCGGTGACATGACCTCTCTGACAGCGGAACGCGCAGCGGAGCTGCGGGAGTTCCGCGAGGTGCAGACCCTCGCGTACGAGTGCGCCGAAGCGGTCGCGGCCCAGCTGAAACCGGGCGTGACCGAGCGCGAGGCGGCGCGTATGCAGCGCCGCTGGCTGGTGGAGCGCGGGGTGCGGGACTGGTTCCATCTGCCCTTCGCCTGGTTCGGTGACCGCACGGCGTTCGTGAACTTCCGCATACCGCTGCAGTTCTTCCCCACCGATCGCCGACTTGAGCCGGGCATGCCGTTCATCCTCGACATGGCTCCCGTGTACAAGGGCCGCACCGCGGACATCGGCTACTCCGGCTGCCTGGGTCCCAGCCCCCTGCACGACAGGCTGATGACGGATCTGGGAGCGCACCGGGATCTGATCCTGCGCGAGGTGCGCGAGCGGCGGTCGTTGCGGGAGATCTACGAGAACGTGGACCGGCTCATGGTCCGCCAGGGATATGCCAACCGCCATCGCGCGTACCCCTTCGGGGTCATCGCGCACAAGGTGGACCGGGTCAAGGAACGGCGCTGGTCACCCCATGTCTTCGGGTTCGGCATTCAGGCGCTGAAGGGCCTGGCGGCGGACGCGTTGCGCGGACACCGTGACGGCTGGTCACCCCTGTGGTCGCCGTACCGGTTCTCGGACCACCCGCCGCAGCCGGGGCTGTGGGCCGTCGAGCCGCACCTCGGATTCCGGGGTACGGGGGCCAAGTTCGAGGAGCTTCTGGTCGTCACCGATTCCCGGGACCCGGAGGAGAGCGCGTTCTGGCTGGACGACGACCTGCCGCATGTACGGCGGTGGGCGGAGGAGAGGGGCCGATGAGTCAGGGGGAAGAGGTGCCGGGTTCGGTGGAGCTGGAAGGCGCGCGGGAGCGCCGGGTGCGCGCGAACGGGGTCGAGCTGTGCGTGGCAGAGCTGGGCGACCCCCAGCAGCCGACCGTGCTGCTCGTGCACGGCTACCCCGACTCCAAGGAGGTCTGGTCCGAGGTGGCCGTACGCCTCGCGGAGCGCTTCCACGTCGTCCTGTACGACGTGCGTGGCCACGGTGGGTCGACGGCGCCGCGGCCGTTGCGCGGGGGGTTCACCCTGGAGAAGCTGACGGACGACTTCCTGGCGGTCGCCGACGCCGTCAGTCCCGACCGGCCCGTCCACCTGGTGGGACACGACTGGGGCTCGGTACAGGGCTGGGAGTTCGTGACGGTAGAACGCACCGAGGGCCGCATCGCGTCCTTCACTTCGATGTCCGGGCCGTCGCTCGACCACCTCGGCCACTGGATCAAGCGGCGTGCGAAGGCTCCGACCCCGCGCCGGCTCGCCCAACTGCTCAACCAGGGCGTCAGATCCTGGTACATCTACGCGCTCCACACGCCCGTACTCCCCGAGTTCGCCTGGCGCGGCCCTCTCGGCAGGCGGTGGCCCGGAATGGTCCAGCGGGCCGAGAAGCTGTCACCGAACGGGGGCTATCCGGCCAGGTCGCTGCCCCAGGACGCCGCGCACGGCGTGTGGCTGTACCGGGACAACGTGCGACCCCGCCTCTCCGACCCGCGCGACGACGCGTACGCGCACGCGCCCGTGCAGCTCATCACGCCTCTCGGGGACGCTTTTCTGTCCGAGCGGCTCTACGACGAACTGGAGCAGTGGGCTCCGCGGCTGACCCGTCGCACTCTCCCTGCCAAGCACTGGATCCCGCGCACACGCCCTGACCAACTGGCTTCCTGGATAACCGAGTTCATCACGGCCGTCGACGGCGGACGGAACTCGCCGACGGCCACCGGGAAGTACGCCGACCGGTTCGGCGGTCAGTTGGTGCTCATCACCGGCGCGGCCGGTGGGATCGGCCGGGCCACCGCCTTCGCGTTCGCCGAAGCCGGGGCGCGCGTCATCGCCGTCGACCGGGACGCGGAGGGGGCGGCCCGCACCGCGGAGTTGTCCCGGCTGATCGGCGCCGCCGATGCCTGGGCCGAGACGGTCGACGTCTCCGACGAGCAGGCCATGGAGAAACTCGCCGAGAAGGTCGCCGCCGAGTACGGGGTGGTGGACGTGCTGGTGAACAACGCGGGGATCGGGCTCTCGGGCTCCTTCCTCGACACCACCCCCGAGGACTGGCGGAAGGTTCTCGATGTCAACCTGTGGGGTGTGATCCACGGCTGCCGGCTCTTCGGCAGGCAGATGGCCGAGCGCGGGCAGGGGGGCCATATCGTCAACACCGCGTCGGCGGCGGCGTATCTGCCCTCGCGGACACTGCCCGCCTACAGCACCTCCAAGGCCGCCGTGCTGATGCTCAGCGAATGCCTCCGCGCCGAACTGGCCGGCAAGGGCATCGGGGTCTCGGCGATCTGCCCCGGCATCGTCAACACCGGCATCACCTCGTCCGCCCGCTTCGCCGGTGTCGACGCCGAGGAGGAGAAGCGCAGGCAGCGGAACGCCGCCCGGCTGTACGGGCTGCGGAACTACCCGCCGGAGAAGGTCGCTGACGCCGTTCTGCGGGCGGTGGTACGCAACCAGGCCGTCGTCCCCGTCACCCCGGAAGCCCGCGGCGGACGGCTGATGTCGCGCTTCACACCGAAGGCACTGCGCGCGCTCGCCCGGCTGGAGCCACGGCTGTGAGCCCGTATGAAGAGCGCCCGTGCGACGGTGCGAAGCCGCACAAGATCGCACCACCGGGGGTCTCCTGGGAGCAGCGGCGGCAGTAGCGGGATCACACGAGCGGGGATGTGGGCGGCACGGCCGCCGGCCGTGGGCGCAAGGAGAAGGAGGCAGAGGAGGCGTGAGAACCATGAACGACGAACCGGCCGAAACGACCGGCGCGCCCACGGCGAGTGCCGTGCGCGCCTCCGAGCCGTCCGCACACCACGCCAGCACTCCGCCCGGCCCCGCCATGCCGCCCGAGCCGCCCTCCAACCACCGGACCCCGCCCGCGGACGAGCCCACCACTCCGTCCAAGTCCGCATCCGCCCAAGGCCCCGCCTCCCTTTACCGCATCGAGGATCTGGCGCACCGCAGCGGCGCCACCGTTCGTACCATCCGCGCCTACCAGGACAAGGGGTTGCTCCCCCGACCCGAACGGCGCGGGCGGGCCAACGTCTACTCGGACACCCACCTCCACCGGTTGCACCAGATCGCAGATCTCCTCGACCGCGGATACACACTGGCCTCCATCAAGGAGCTCCTCGAGGCCTGGGACACGGGCCGCGGACTCGGAGGGGTGCTCGGCCTTGCCGCCGAGGTCGACGGACCGTGGACCGACGAAGAGGCAGTCCGGATCACCCGGGCCGAGTTGAACGAGCGGTTCGGTGGAGCTCCGGACGATGCAGCGGTGACGGACGCGATCGAGTTGGGCGTACTGGAGCCGGTGTCCGGCGAGGAGGACCTCTTTCTCGTGCCGAGCCCGCAAGAGCTGGCGGTGGCGGCCGAGTTGCACACCGCCGGGGTCCCGCTGTCGGCGATCGCCGGTCATCTCCGGGAGTTGAGGAGCCAGATCGAGCACATCGCCGCCCGTTTCCTGGACTTCACCACGGAGCACGTGTTCGCGCGCTACCTCGGAGCACACCAGCCGCCGACCGAAGCGGATGCAGCCGAGGCCGCAGCGCTCGTACGTCGGCTGCGGCCCCTTGCCCAGCAGTCGGTGGACGCAGAACTCGCCCGCGCGATGCGCTCGTTGGCGACGCGCCACCTCCGACAACACCTCGGTTCGGACACGCCTGTCCAACGGACGAACGCGTCGTTCCCGGTCCAGATACCCGCCTCCACAATTCAGGCGGTGGAGAAGGTCGTCGGTCCCGAGCACGTCCAGGCATTCATCACAGCCGCAGCTGAACGAGAGGTGCAGACACGCACCTTGGACTCCTTGGCGGCGAATTGCCACAAAAGCAGTAATATTGACTAATCACCTTGGCGTGCATATACAGTTGTCCACAGAATCTTCAATTCACCTGTGGATAACTCCACTTGGCTGTGGATCAAACATCGGGATCAAAATCGCGTGCGTGACGCGTGTCTCGCGGGCACGCTGGCGAGATGGACGAAAGACGCACCGTGAAGGTGTCGAAGTACCTCTCGAAGCACCTGCGGCACCAGCCCGAGCGGATCGGACTGATTCTGGACGAGGCCGGCTGGGTCGAGATCGACACGCTCATCGAGGCGGCCGCCGCACACGGCTTCCGCTTCACCAGGGTAGAACTCGACCATGTGGTCGAGGCCAACGACAAACGGCGCTTCGCCGTGCAGGGCGACCGGATCCGCGCCAACCAGGGCCACACCGTCGACGTCGACCTCGGTCTGGCCCCGGCGACCCCGCCGCCGTGCCTCTACCACGGGACCGTCGCGGCGTATCTGACCGCGATCCGCGCGGAGGGCCTGCGTCCCATGAACCGGCACGACGTCCACCTGTCACCCGACAGAGAGACAGCCACCCGAGTCGGTGCCCGGCGTGGCCGTCCGGTCGTGCTCTCCGTCGACGCCGGAGCGATGCACCACGACGGCCACGTGTTCCGGGTCAGTGACAACGGCGTGTGGCTGACCGAAGCGGTTCCGCCCCGGTACCTGCGGTTCCCGGAGCCCCACTGAGCACGGCCAGGGCAGGACCCCCGCACCGGTGGGCCCGCACCGGACCGACGCCCCCGGCAGAACAGACCCCGTGTCCCCGACCACCCCGGACGGGCCCGGACCGCTCCGGGTCGGGTCGGGTCGGACCATCTCGCGTCTACGCTTACGCTCGATGCATGAGTCTGCGTCTGAGCACCGTGATCCTGCCGTACCTCCGCTGGCACGAAGGCGGCCGCACCACCTGGCAGCGGGCCGAGCAGCTCGGGTTCCACACCGCGTACACATACGACCACCTGTCGTGGCGGACCTTCCGGGACGGACCGTGGTACGGCGCCGTACCCACCCTGACCGCCGCGGCAGCGGCCACCGACCGGCTGCGCCTCGGCACCCTGGTGACCTCCCCGAACTTCCGCCACCCGGTCACTCTCGCGAAAGAGCTGATCTCCCTCGACGACATCTCCGGCGGCCGGGTGACCCTCGGCGTCGGTGCGGGCGGCACCGGCTTCGACGCCACCGTCCTCGGCCAGGAGCCGTGGACGCCGCGCGAGCGCGCCGACCGGTTCGCCGAGTTCGTCCCCCTGCTCGACCGGCTGCTCAGCGAGGACTCGGTCTCCTACGAGGGCGACTACTACTCGGCGCACGAGGCTCGCAACATCCCCGGCTGCGTCCAGCGCCCCAGGCTGCCCTTCGCGGTGGCCGCCACCGGTCCTCGCGGGATGAGGCTGGCGGCGCGCCACGGGCAGGCGTGGGTGACCACCGGCGACCCCAAGCTGTTCGAGGCGGGCACTCCGGAACAGTCGGTCCAGGCCATTCGGGGTCAGGTCGAGAGGCTGGCCGACGCCGCCGCCCAGATCGGGCGCGACCCGTCCCGGATCGACAAGATCCTGCTCACCGGCTTCACCCCGGACCGCGGCCGCCCGCTGGAATCGCTCGACGCGTTCGTGGACTTCGCCGGCCGCCACGCGGAGCTGGGCTTCACCGACATCGTGATCCACTGGCCGATCCCGGACTCCGACTTCGCCGCGGACGAGAAGGTCTTCGAACGCATCGCCATGGAGGCCCCCACCCAGCTGTCCTGAACCGGCCGGTCCGCCGCCGCGGCCGGAAGGGTGACGGCGCGTATCGACGCAGGTCGAGACAAGTGCACAGGACAGTCATCACTCACCTGTGCAGTCACCCGCACGGCCGTGCACGCATATGCGCGACAATGGGGTCCGTGACCCAAGCGACGAGACAGCCCGAGACCCCGGCCCCGACCGTCCCGCCGCGGCTGATAGCCACGGACCTCGACGGCACCCTGCTCCGCGACGACAAGTCCGTCTCCCCCCGTACGGTCGCCGCCCTGGCGGCCGCTGAGCAGGCCGGCATCGAGGTCTTCTTCGTCACCGGCCGCCCGGCCCGCTGGATGGACGTCGTGAGCGAGCACGTCCATGGCCACGGTCTCGCGATCTGCGGTAACGGAGCGGCCGTCGTCGACCTGCACGGCGGCCCCGGAACCCACCGTTTCGTCAAGGTCCGCGAACTGGCGCGGGAGAACGCTCTCGACGCCGTGGGACTGCTGCGCGATGCCGCGCCGGGCACGGTCTACGCGGTCGAGCAGACATACGGCTTCAACCAGGAGCCCGAATACCCGAAGCTCCACATGGAGATCCCCGACATCCTCGCGCCCGCCGAGGAACTGCTGGCCCCGGGCGGTGTCGCCGACCACGAACCGGTGCTGAAGATCCTCGCGTACCACCCCACGCTCGACCCCGACGACTTCCTCGCCACCGCCCGCATCGCCGTCGGCGACCGGGCCGCCATCACCCGGTCCAGCCCCAGCGCCCTGCTGGAGATCAGCGGCCCGGATGTCTCCAAGGCCAGCACCCTCGCCCTGTGCTGCGCCGAGCGCGGTATCTCCCACGAGGAGGTCGTCGCCTTCGGTGACATGCCGAACGACGTCGAGATGCTCACCTGGGCCGGCCAGTCGTACGCCATGGGCAACGCCCACCCGGACGTCGTCGCGGCCGCCTCCGGCCGAACCGTCGCCAACAACGAGGACGGCGTCGCGGTCGTCATCGAGCGCCTGTTGGCAGAACGGCTGTAACAGCGGGCGGGCGGCACAGCCGAGCCCCCAGCCGGAGCAGCCGTCCGCACTCCGGGCAGAGGGTGCCCGCGCCCCGCGGCCCCAGCCACCGAGGTCCGTGGCCCGCCCCGGCTGCTACAGCCGCACCCCGTGCTGCAGCAGCCACGGCACAGGGTCCACACCCGACCCGAGCTCCGGCGTGACGCGTACCTCGAAGTGCAGATGCGGCCCGGTGGAGTTCCCTGTGGTGCCCGACTGGCCGATCCACTGGCCGGGCGCCACCCGCTCGCCCTGGTCGACGGTGACCGCGGCGAGGTGCGCGTACTGGGTGTAGTAGCCGTCCGGGTGCTGGAGCACGACCTCGATCCCGAAGGCACCGCCGCACGACACCTTCACCACCCGCGCTTCCCCGACCGCGCGCACCGGCGTACCGATGGCTACCGCGAAGTCCTGTCCGGTGTGCCGACTGGACCAGCGCTCACCACCGCTGCCGAAGCCCGCGGAGAGCTCGTACGACTCGACGGGCGCGACCCACGGTCGGGTGCGTCCCCTGTCCGGTTGGTCCAGGCGGGCGGCGCCCCGGCAGGCGCCGGCCGCGACGGCCGCGTCAGCATCACCCTGGAGAGCCCACTGGGCCTGTTCGAGTTTCCGCTGGATGTCCCGCTTGATCTCGCCGAGTTCGGCGTTCCGCTCCTCAAGCCTTCGCCAGGCCGTCGCGGCTCTCGCCTCGCCCGTCGTGAACCGCGCCTCCGCACGACGGCTCTTCGTCACCGCCTTGTCGAGCGCCAGGTCGGCCTGCCGTCCGGCCCGCTGCCCCCGCACGAGTTCGTCGGGATCTTCCGCGAGGAGCATCTGCGCGGTGTAAGGCATCCCACCGCCCTCGCGGTACTGGGCACGGGCGATCCTGCCGAGGTCGGCGTTGAGGGCGGCGAGCTGGCGTCGCTCCCTTCCGAGCAGCCTCTCCAGCCGCCGAGCCTGCGCCCGCTGCCTCTCCGCCGCCTTCCGCCCGGCCTCGTACTGCTGAGTCGCCACGGCCGCCTCCTCGAACAGCCGCGCCACCTGGGCGCTGACCCCGGCGTCACCGGCCGCGAAGACCGTGCCCTCGGTGCCGTCGCCGCTCTCGGCGACCGTCGGCCGAGCCGCGAGGACCACGGCGGCACACAGCAACACGGCGACAGGCAACCGATGTCGGCGAAGTGAACGCATGCCGCGATCGTGTCCCCCGCCGGAGACCGCGGTCACGTCGGGGGCGTCCAGCCGGGGGACAGCCTGCCCTGGATGGACCAAACCACCTGGTCCGAACAGGGGCCCGTCACCTGCGCATTCGGCGAGGGACTTCACGTAGGTCCCACCCACAAAGGGCACCTGACGTGACACCACCCGCAACGGCGTCCACGACCACGGTCCGGGGGCAGCGTTCAAGCCCTGACCAGCAGCTCCCCCGCCGTTTCCCGCTCGACCATCGCCCGCAAGGGGCCGTCGGCCGAGGCCAGTTCGGCGTAGGTCCCGCGCTGCGCGACCCGTCCCTCCGCCAGGACCACGACCTCGTCCACGGCCTCCAGCCCGGCCAGCCGATGGGTGATCAGCAGGGTCGTCCGGCCCTCGGTCGCGGCCAGCAGATCGGCGGTGAGCGCGTCGGCCGTCGGCAGGTCGAGGTGTTCGGCGGGCTCGTCCAGGACGAGGACCGGGAAGTCGGCCAGCAGCGCCCGGGCGAGAGCCAGCCGCTGACGCTGTCCCCCGGACAGCCGCGCCCCGTGCTCACCGATCAACGTGTCCAGCCCCTCGGGCAGCCCGTCGACCCAGTCGAGGAGCCGCGCCCGCGCAAGCGCGTCCCTCAACTGCTCCTCGTCGGCGTCCTTACGGGCCAGCAACAGGTTCTCGCGTACGGAGCTGTCGAAGAGATGCGCGTCCTGGGCGCATAGCCCCACGAAACGACGTACGTCGTCCCCGTCGAGCGCGTAGGCGTCCGCACCGCCCAGCGTGTACGCCCCCTCACGCGCGTCCAGGAAGCGCAGCAGCACCTGAGCGAGCGTCGTCTTGCCCGCCCCCGAGGCGCCGACCACGGCGACCCTCCGCCCCTGTTCGAGGGTGAGGTCCAGTCCGGTGAGCGCATTCCGCTCCTGCCCCGTGTACCGGGCCCCGAGCCCTTCGAGTCGCAGCGGGAACGGTGACACCGGCGGCTTCGCGGGCCGCTCCGGTTCGCGGACGGGGTCAGGAGTGTCCAGGACCTCGTACACACGCTCCGCGCTCCTGCGCACCCGCTGGCGGAACTGCGCTGCCAGGGGCATCCCGAGCACCGCCTCGAACGCGGCGAGCGGGGTGAGCACGACGACGGCCATGGCCACACCGCTCAGCCGCCCGTCGACGACCGCCTGCGCTCCCAGCAGCGCGGTGACGGCGACGGTGAGCCCCGAGACGAGCGCGGTCAGCCCGTCGCCGATGGCGGTGGCGGTGGCGGCGCGTGCGGCGATCCGGGTGAGCACGCGATCGGCCCCCCTGACCTCCGCGGTACGAGCAGGCAGCGCACCGGCGACCGACAGTTCGGCCGTGCCGCTCAGCAGGTCGGCCACATGGGTGGCCAGCACCCCACGAGCGGGCGCCAGCCGCTGCTCGGACCTCCTGGCCACCGCTGCGGTCACCAGGGGCACCCCGGCCCCGGCGGCGAGCAGCCCGACGGCGAGGGCGGCACCGGCCTCGGGCAGCAACCAGGCGGTGAACCCGACGGAGACGGCGGACACGGCCACCGCCGCCCCGGCCGGCAGCAACCAGCGCACCCAGTAGTCCTGCAAGGCGTCCACATCGGCGACGAGCCGCGAGAGCAGGTCGCCCCGTCGCGTCGTACGCAACCCGGCGGGCGCCAGCCGCTCCAGCCGCCGGTAGACGGCCACTCTGGTGTCGGCCAGCATCCGCAGCACGGCGTCGTGCGACACCAGCCGCTCCGCGTACCGGAACACGGCCCGTCCGATGCCGAATGCCCGCGTGGCCGTCACCGCGACCATCAGATACAGCACCGGAGGCTGCTGTGAGGCCCGCGAGATCAGCCACCCTGACGTCGCCATCAGCCCCACGGCGCTGCCCAGAGCGAGGCTGCCGAGCACCAGGGCGAGAGCGAGGCGGCCCCGGCGGGGTCCGGCCATATGACGGACTCGGGTCAGTACGCCGCCCCGCGGCTCGACCGGGAGGGTCGGGGAAGGCACCACGGCCACCGTTCGCGGCCGGTCGGGCTGACGGGGCGCAACGGCGTCCGCGCGGTCGGTGGAGGGTGCCGCGGCAGGTACCGTGGCTTCCTCCAGTCGGACCACCCGGTCCGCGACCTCGAGCAGCGCCGGTCGGTGCACCACCAGAAGGACGGTCCGGCCGACGGCCAGCCGCCGCACCGCTTCCACGACCTCCGCCTCGGTCTCTCCGTCCAGCGAGGCCGTCGGCTCGTCGAGGAGCAGGACGGGCCGGTCGGCGAGGAAGGCCCGGGCGAGCGCGAGCCGTTGCCGCTGGCCGGCGGAGAGTCCGGCGCCGTCCTCGCCGAGCACCGTGTCGGCCCCGGCGGGCAGCGCGTCCACGAACTCCAGCGCTCCGGCGTCGGCCAGCGCCCGCCGCACCGCCACGTCGTCCGCGTCCGGCCGGGCCAGCCGTACGTTCTCGGCGATCGACCCGGCGTACAGGTGCGGGCGCTGTGGCACCCAGGCGATGCGCGAGCGCCACTGGTCCACGTCCAGCGAGGCGAGATCGGCTCCTCCGATCGACACGGTGCCCGCGGTGGTGCTGGTGAACCCCAGCAGGACGTTCAGGAGCGTGGACTTGCCCACGCCGCTGGGCCCGACGAGCGCCACCGTCTCTCCGGGTGTGACCGAGAAGGACACATCGGAGACGGCGTCGTACGACCGCCCGGGGTATCGGACGGTCACGGCCTCGAAGCGGAGGTCAGCGGAGAGCGGAACCTGCCGTGTGCCGGAATCCGGGACCGGTGTCTCCAGAACCTCGAAGATCTCCTCGGCCGCCGCGAGCCCCTCGGCGGCCGCGTGGAACTGGGCACCCACCTGGCGGAGCGGCAGATATGCCTCGGGCGCCAGGATGAGGATGACGAGCCCGATGTAGAGATCCATCTCGCCGTGCACGAGCCGCATGCCGATGGTGACCGCGACCAACGCCACCGAGATCGTCGCCAGCAGTTCCAGCGCGAAGGACGACAGGAAGGCGATCCGCAGTGTCCGCATGGTCGCCTGCCGGTACTCGCCGGTGATCCGTTTGATCGACTCGGCCTGCGCCTTGGCGCGGCCGAACACCTTGAGCGTCGGAAGTCCCGCGACGACGTCGAGGAAGTGCCCCGAGAGCCGGGACAGCAGGCGCCACTGGCGATCCATCTGGGAGCGTGTGGCCCAGCCGATGAGCACCATGAAGATCGGGATCAGGGGCAGAGTGCCGACGATGATCGCCGCCGACACCCAGTCCTCCGTGACGATCCGCGCGAGCACCGCCACGGGCACGACCACCGCGAGGCCCAGCTGCGGCAGGTACCGCGAGAAGTAGTCATCGAGCGCATCGACGCCGCGCGTGGCGAGGGCGACCAGGGAGCCCGTGCGCTGGCCGTTGAGCCAGCCGGGCCCGAGCGCCACGGCTCGATCGAGGAGCCGGCGTCGTAGCTCCGACTTCACGGCCGCGCTCGCACGGTGGGCGGCCAGCTCGGTGAGCCACGAGACGACGGCCCGCCCGGCGGCGACGGACACCAACAGCACCAGGGGAGTGCGGAGTTCTCCGACGGTCATCCCGTGCTGAAATGCACCGACCACCACTTCGGCGATGAGCATCGCCTGCGCGATGACGAGCGTGGCCCCGACGGCACCCAAGCCGACAACCGCGGCCAGAAAGAGACGGGTCGCGCGGGCGTACCGCAACAGTCGCGGGTCGATCGGTTTCACGTGAAACACCCTCTTTTCAGCGGACATGTTTCACGTGAAACATGCCTCTTCGGCCCGGGGAGGCATGTTCCACGTGAAACATCGCGAAACGCACCTCCCGGCCCAGGCTCAGTGCGCCGGCTCGGCGATGTGCTGCGTGCCGATCCGCTTGCGGAACACCCAGTACGTCCACCCCTGGTAGAGGATCACGATCGGCGTGGCGACCGCCGCGCACCACGTCATGATCTTCAGGGTGTACGGGCTCGACGAGGCGTTGGTGACCGTCAGGCTCCACTCCTCGTTCAGTGAGGACGGCATGACGTTGGGGAAGAGCGTCAGGAAGAGCATCGCGACGGCCGCCACGATGGTGAGCCCCGACAGAGCGAACGCCCAGCCTTCACGGCCCGCACCAGCGGTGACCAGCGCTGCCACGAGCGCGGCGACCGCCACGGCCATGGCGACCAGCGAGGCACCATCGCCCTTCTCGATCTGCGTCCAGAGGAGGAACAGCAGCGCCACCCCCGCGGTCACGGCTCCGACGCGAAGCGCCAGTTTCCGCGCCCTTTCCCGGATGTCTCCGACGGTCTTGAGCCCGACGAACACCGTCCCGTGGAAGGTGAACAGCGTCAGCGTGACCAGGCCGCCCAGCAGGGCGTACGGGTTCAGTAGATCGACGACGCTGCCCACGTACTCGAAGTCACGGTCGATCTCGACGCCGCGCACGATGTTGGCGAAGGCGACACCCCACAGGAAGGCGGGCAACAGCGAGGTCCAGAAGATCGCCGTCTCCCAGTTGCGCTGCCACTTCTCCTCGGGCCGCTTCGCCCGGTACTCGAAGGCGACACCGCGGATGATCAGGCAGACCAGGATGAGCAGCAGTGGCAGGTAGAAGCCGGAGAAGAGTGTGGCGTACCACTCGGGGAAAGCGGCGAAGGTCGCACCGCCGGCCGTGAGGAGCCATACCTCGTTGCCGTCCCAGACAGGTCCGATGGTGTTGATGAGGACCCGCTTCTCCGGCCGGTTCCGCGCCAGGAGCCTGGTGAGAACACCGACCCCGAAGTCGAAGCCCTCCAGGAAGAAGTAGCCGATCCACAGGACCGCGATGACGACGAACCAGACGTCGTGAAGTTCCATGACTGTGCAGCTCCCTCGGCCTAGTACGAGAAGGCCATCGGCTTGTCGGCGTCACGGGAGTCGCCGCCGATCTTCGTGGGCGGGTTGAGGTCGGCCTCCGTCAGCTCGGGCGGCCCGGCCTTGACGTACTTGGCGAGCAGCTTGACCTCGACGACGGCGAGGATCGCGTACAGGGCGGTGAAGACGATCATCGACATGAGGACCTCGCCCTGCGAGACACCGGGGGAGACCGCGTCACGGGTCCGCAGCACTCCGTAGACGGCCCATGGCTGGCGGCCCATCTCGGTGAAGATCCATCCCCAGGAGTTGGCGATGAGGGGGAAGCACAGGGTGAGGATCGCGATCCGCCAGTACCACTTGGTGAGGGTCGGGCCGAGGGCCTTGCCCGGCAGGAGAGACAGGCGCGGTACCTCGTCGTCGCCGACCCGCAGGTGCTGCGGGAGCAGGAACTTCTTCCGGGTCAGCCAGAGCCCGACGGCACCGAGGGCGAACGAGGCCATTCCGAAGCCGATCATCCAGCGGAAGCCCCAGTAGGCGACGGGGATGTTGGGCCGGTAGTCGCCGGGCCCGTACTTCTCCTGCTCGGCCTTGTTGACATCGTTGATGCCCGGTACGTACGAGCTGAAGTCGTCCTTGGCCAGGAAGGAGAGCAGACCCGGGATCTCGATGGCGACCTTGTTGTGGCCCTTGTCGACGTCACCGACGGCGAAGACCGAGAAGGGCGCGGGCGCCTCGCCGTCCCAGAGAGCCTCGGCGGCGGCCATCTTCATGGGCTGCTGCTGGTACATGACCTTGCCCAACAGGTCGCCGCTGATCGCGGTGAGCATGCCGCCGACGATCACGGTGACCAGGCCGAGCCGCAGCGAGGTCTTCATCACGGGGATGTGCTTCTTGCGGGCCAGGTGGAAGGCGGCGATGCCGACCATGAAGGCTCCGCCGGTGAGGAAGGCTGCCGAGAGGGTGTGGAAGACCTGGGTGAGCGCCGTGTTCTGGGTCAGTACCAACCAGAAGTCGGTGAGCTCGGCACGGCCCTTGGCCTCGTTGATGCGGTATCCAACGGGGTGCTGCATCCACGAGTTGGCCGCGAGAATGAAGTACGCCGAGAGGATCGTGCCGATGGAGACCATCCAGATGCAGGCCAGATGGATCTTCTGGGGCAGCTTGTCCCAGCCGAAGATCCACAGCCCGATGAAGGTGGACTCGAAGAAGAAGGCGATCAGCGCCTCGAAGGCGAGGGGGGCTCCGAAGACATCGCCCACGAAGCGAGAGTAGTCGGACCAGTTCATGCCGAACTGGAACTCCTGCACGATGCCCGTGACGACGCCCATCGCGATGTTGATCAGAAAGAGCTTGCCCCAGAACTTGGTGGCTTTGAGGTACTTCTCCTTCCCCGAGCGCACCCACGCGGTCTGCAGGCCGGCTGTGAGCGCGGCGAGCGAGATGGTGAGCGGGACGAAGAGGAAGTGGTAGACGGTCGTGATGCCGAACTGCCATCGCGCCAGTGTCTCCGGCGCCAGAGCGAGGTCCACGTCTTCTCCTTACATGCCGTGGCACTGCGGCAGCCTGCCCCGCCTGTTCCGTGCATAACGGGGCAACCGGGACGCGCTTGTGAAAGCGTTCACATTCACAAGCAATTATGCCGCATCCCTGTTCGCGCCTCGAGGGGTGGGGGGTCCCTAATCCCGGGCCAAAGGTCCCTCAGGGCAAACCTGCACGTCAGAGCAGCGATGGAACGTCGAAGGGCCCGAGGGGAAACCTCGGGCCCGCGTCCTTGACAGCCGCCGAAAGGCTAGAGCTCCTTGCGGAACTCCTCCGTCACCTTCAGGAAGATGTCGTTCGCCTCGTCCTCGCCGATCGTCACCCGGACGCCTTCGCCCGCGAAGGGCCGCACGACGACGCCGGCCCGCTCGCACGCGGCGGCGAAGTCGAGCGTCCGATCCCCCAGCCGCAGCCACACGAAGTTCGCCTGGGTGTCGGGCACCGTCCAGCCCTGACCGCGCAGTGACTCGACGACCCTGTTTCGCTCGCAAACCAGCGTGCCCACCCGTCCGAGAAGCTCGTCCTCGGCGCGCAGCGAGGCGACCGCGGCGTCCTGGGCGAGCTGGCTCACCCCGAACGGCACGGCCGTCTTGCGCAGAGCGGCCGCCACCGGTTCGTGGGCGATCGCGAAGCCCACCCGGAGCCCTGCGAGCCCGTACGCCTTGGAGAAGGTCCGCAGCACACACACATTCGACCGCTCACGGTAGAACTCGACGCCGTCCGGCACCTCGACATCACGCACGAACTCGCGGTACGCCTCGTCCAGCACCACCAGCACATCGCCGGGTACCCGGTCGAGGAACCGCGCCAGCTCGGCCCGGCGGACAGCCGTGCCCGTCGGGTTGTTGGGGTTGCAGACGAAAATCAACCGGGTTCGGTCGGTGATCGCGTCCGCCATCGCGTCCAGGTCGT
This sequence comes from Streptomyces sp. NPDC042364, assembly GCF_056437585.1. Taxonomy (NCBI): domain Bacteria; kingdom Bacillati; phylum Actinomycetota; class Actinomycetes; order Kitasatosporales; family Streptomycetaceae; genus Streptomyces; species Streptomyces sp. NPDC042364. The sequence continues at coordinate 284,077 of NZ_JBWKAJ010000006.1, forward strand.
GCACTTCGCCCGACGTCAGCGGCACCCGCACGGACGTCGCCCCGCTGATCTGCGTGATGATCGGATATGCCTCGAACGACCGCCAGGCGTAGATCACCTCGTCACCGGGCCCGGCGGTCGCCTGAAGCAGCTGCTGGGCGACGCCGACCGAGCCGGTGCCCGTGGCGAGGTGCGAGAGCGGCACCCCGAAGCGGTCGGACAGCTCGCCCATCAGCCCCGTGCACGCCATGTCGGGGTACCGGTTGAACGTCGAGGCAGCCCCGGTCACGCTCTCCAGCACACCGGGCAGCGGCGGGTAGGGGTTCTCGTTGGAGGACAGCTTGTATGCCACCGGGCCGCCCGCCGCGGCCGGCTTGCCGGGCTTGTAGGTGGGGATACCCTCCAGCTCGGCTCGCAGCTTCGGGCTCGTCTCGCTCACCGCAGTCCTCCTCGTCGACGTAATGCTCCTCACCTTAAGAGGATTCGGCGCGCCTGCGAATGGGCTGCGGGAAACCAGGTTCCGTCACTACCGCACCACCAGCATCACGGGCATCAGCGCACGAAGGTGTACGAATCAGGGGGCGCGCTGCTCACAAACGCACGCGCCGGTGGCTCGCGCCGTAGCGCGCATCACCCGTGCAGGTGAGTTGAGACCTCTTCGAAACATGAGCCACTTGGCAGGCTCATGCGTGCCGACAAGTAGCGTACTGATATCGGATCGCTCAACTCCCTTGCATTGAAAGGTAATTGGCTACTGTTGACCTTGCAGAAACGTCCCTGTCAACGGGTGCATATGCGTCCGCACTACCCCACCGCATGAGCCCTACTATCGGCTCGCCATGACAGCAGCAGGGAAGCACCAGGTGAGCCGGGCGGAAACTCCCCGCCGAGGCAGCCGGTCGGGCCGGGCGGGCATCCGAGACGTGGCCGCCGCCGCCGGGGTCTCCATCACGACCGTTTCCGACGCCCTCAACGGCAAGGGCCGGCTCCCGGACGCCACCCGACGCCATGTACGCGAGGTCGCCGACCGACTTGGCTACCGCCCCTCGGCGGCGGCCCGAACCCTGAGAACGGGCAAGTCCGGCCTCATCGGCCTGACCGTGACCACGTACGGGGATGAACCTTTCACCTTCACCGAGTTCGCGTACTTCGCGGAGATGGCGCGAGCGGCCACCTCGGCCGCGCTGGCCCGGGGCTACGCCCTGGTCATCCTGCCCGCGACCTCGCGCCACGACGTGTGGTCCAACGTCGCCCTGGACGGCACCGTGGTCATCGACCCGTCCGATCAGGACCCGGTGGTCGGGGAACTGGTCCGCCAGGGATTACCGGTGGTCTCCGACGGCCGCCCGGCCGGAGCACTGCCGGTCACCGCATGGGTCGACAACGACCACGAGGCCGCGGTCCTCGGCATCCTCGACCATCTCGCCGACGCCGGCGCCCGCCGGATCGGCCTGCTCACGGGCACGACGACGGACACGTACACCCATCTGTCCACGACCGCATACCTGCGTTGGTGCGAGCGCGTGGGCCAGGATCCGGTGTACGAGGCCTATCCGGCGCACGATCCGTGCGCGGGAGCCGTCGCCGCCGACCGGCTGCTGGCCCGGCCCGACCGCCCCGACGCGGTCTACGGCCTCTTCGACCCGAACGGCACGGACCTCCTCGCCGCGGCAAGGCGGTACGGCCTACGGGTCCCGGACGACCTGCTCCTCGTGTGCTGCAGCGAGTCCGCCGTGTACGCGAACACCGAGCCGCCGATCACCACGCTCTCGCTGAAGCCGCGCCGGATCGGCACAGCGGTGGTCCAGCTCCTCATCGACGCCATCGAGGGCGTCGAGTCGGACCAACCGGTTGAGCAGGTGATACCGACGGAGCTGATCGTGCGGACTTCGTCCGAGCGGCGTTCGCCACGCAGGACGGTCAGTCCGCCACGATCACCTGACGAGGGTTGACGCGCGAACGGGGGACCCGAACGCGGATCGGGCGGGGAGAGCCCCGCCCAATTCGGGAGAAAACCGCGGTGAAGCGGGGCCCCGCGCCATTTCACCACCCCTGGGTCATCACATGGCGCGATCCGCATTCCTATGATGGGCGGACGACACCGCGGGCCGCTGCGACCAGGCAGTCCGATGCGGTGCAGATGCGGCGCGATGGTGGTGGAGGGGTCGATGACTCAGGGGGCCGGTCAGGGACCCGAGGTGCGGACGCCGACGGTGCGCGATTTCCGTGTGCCGGCGTACGTCCACGAGGCCGGTCCGTACGGACACACCACGCAGCCCGGCCAGACGGGCGATCCCGACACCATGGAGTACCCCGAGGGGTACACCCCCACCCAGCGGGACCTTCCGGTGATCAACCGGGGTGACACGCTTCAGGTGACGATCGACCCGGAGGCCGCGGCGGCCGAGCAGTCCACCGCGGGGCCGGGCCCCCTGTTCGTCGTCGGCGACGTTCACGGCTACCTGGACGAGCTCATCGCCGCCCTGCGGGAGAAGGGCCTCGTCGACGCGGCGGGCAACTGGTCGGCGGGCACCGCCCGACTCTGGTTCCTCGGCGATTTCACCGACCGCGGCCCGGACGGCATCGGCGTCATCGATCTCGTGATGCGCCTGTCCGCCGAGGCCGCGGCGGCCGGCGGCTACTGCAAGGCCCTGATGGGCAACCACGAGCTGCTGCTGCTCGGCGCCAAGCGCTTCGGCGACACACCCGTCAACTCGGGCGCGGGCACCGCCACCTTCCAGGCCGCCTGGCTCCTCAACGGCGGCCAGAAGACCGACATGGACCGTCTCCAGGACCATCACCTGCAGTGGATGGCCCGGCTCGACGCCATGGAGGAGGTCGACGGCCACCTCCTGGTGCACTCAGACACCACCGCCTACCGCGACTACGGCGACTCCATCGAAGCGGTCAACGACACCATCCGCGAGACCATCACCCGCAACGATCCTGACGAGGTCTGGGACCTCTTCCGCAAGTTCACCCGGCGCTTCTCCTTCCGTGACGAGGGCGGTGCCGACGCCGTGCGCTCCCTGCTCGACCTCTACGGCGGCACACGCATCGTCCACGGCCACAGCCCGATCCCATATCTCCTGGGCGAGGTCGGCTCGGAGGACGGCGAGGACGGAGCGGGTCCCACGGTCGAGGGGCCGTACATCTACGCGGACGGTCTGGCCGTCGCCATGGACGGCGGCGTGACGATGGCCGGAAAGCTGCTGGTCCAGCAACTCCCGCTGCAGAGCTGATCCCGTGGCGGGCCGGCGCCCTCCGTCGAAAGAGTTCGCCGGCCAGGACCCAATTTCTTCAAACCCCCTGTCACCGCCCGCCGTCACCGCTCTACCATCGGCTTATCCGTAGCAGGCTCCCCTCCGTTTCTGCCCGACGGCTCGTCAGCATGCCGAGCCACAAGCCCTACGGAGCATCGGGGGATGCACATGAACAGCGTTCCGCAGCACCTGCTCAGTGAGGACCGCCAGGAGTACGAGCGGATCCTCGGCGAGGCGCTGCGCTCCGCACCGTACCGCCCGGAATTCGCCGCCGGCCTGCAGCGGCTCAACCCCGAACAACTGCGCACCATGGCTCTCAACGCCACGGCCGTCATCACGGCGGCCGCGACGGCCGAGTACGAGCACTACGTCAAGGTCCGCGACGAACTACGCAACCCGCCACCGACCCGACCCGCTACCGGAGGCACGGCGTCCGGCTCCTCCGAGCCCGACGGGACGGCGGTGGGACTCGTCACCGCCATGGGCGAGGTCGGCGAGGCCGCCGGAGCCGGCGCGGGTGCCGTCGCCGCCGTACTCGCCCCCGTCCTCGCCGGTACCGCCGCGGCGATCTTCCTGCTCGTCGGCTACATCATGAAGGTGCTCGATCCCGAGCGGGCGATCGCCGACACCCTGCTCACCACCGGATGGGTCTTCGGCGCGGTCACGGCGGCGGCGATCCTCGTGGCCGCGGTCGGCCTCCTGCTCACCGCCCTGCGCAACGGCTCCACCGCCCTGGCGGACCGTGGCGCACGCGACGAGCTGAACGAAGAGGTGGCCCGCGCCAAGGAGGCATGGCTTGACGCCCTCCTGCAGCGCGGCATCCTGCCCTTCCTCCGGGACGCCCTCGCCAACCCGGACCCCGCGGTGCTGGGCGAACAGGACCGGCCGACCCCGCCCGGCCGGATGCCGCACCTCGGCTACAACCGCCCCCACTTCACCAGCCCCGGCGGCGGCCCCTCAGGTTCCCGCCCCAGCTTCACCAGCCCGGATTTCAGCAGTCCGGACTTCGGCGGCCCGGAGCACCAGCCGGAGTGACGCGTCGGGACCGAGCCGCCGCCCGGTATCCACCGGGGTCGGCGGCCCCGGCCGGGGCACCTGTCATGAAGGCCACCGGCCGCGCTTGTGCGGTCGCCGACCGACACTGCCTGGCGCACCGACTCGAAGACTCCACGCGCCTGCGGGCCACACGCACGGGACGGCCCGTCGGCTCAACCGCCCCGGGCCGCGCAGCGGCGGCCCCCGGGCAAACACCCGTCGCAGCACAGGGCGGCACCCGAGCAGTCGGCGAGCGGTAGACAGATTCACAGGATTCGCAGGTCGGGGAGAAACCCGCACTCGACCACGACGGACACCAATTTTCCGGAGTCCGAGCGTCCCAGCCAGACCGGGCGCGTCCCGTCTGCACCGGTGCAAAACGAAACCAGATCACTGCCGGTCACGTCGTCAGAGGTCCGTACGGAGCCCTCAGCGAGGCTCTCTCCGGCGTCGTTCTGCTGACCCACCAGGTAGCGCCGGTACTTATGCGCAAGCACTTCCCAACCGGAGGAGTCGGCGAAGCAGCCTGCCGCGCGATCCGTGTCGAATCCGTAGATCTCGTCGTCCCGCAGCAGCCTGGCGTCTTCTCCCTCGGCGAGTGCCAACTCCCAGGAGACGGGCGGTTCAGCGTGCACCAGCAGGCGGATGGCGACTTGCTCCTCCACGGGAAACCGCTCGTCCTCGTATCGCCCCTCGTAGGAGATCACGGAGGCCTGCACCGGGTATTCAGCCTGCGGAATGCGCTCAGACAACTCCCGGCCGGCGGATTTCCCAGTCGTCAGAGGATCGGCAACGGTAAGCCTGCCGCTGGGGACACGCAACACTGCGATCTCTCGCACGGCGCCGACTGTCATCTCCGGTTCGAACCGCGTCGCAATGCGAGTGCCAGGCTCGAACAACTCGCGCAAGTGAGCCGGCCGGGCCGGGCTGGGTGGCGCCCAGGGGGACGGAGCGGCAGGCGCGCCTTCGCGTACGGCCTCGGCGGAGTCCTGATGGACAAAGTGCCGGCCATGCAGCGACGGCTGGGAACAAAGCGGATTCCGACTGGCCCGTACACCGAACTCCGCCCTGTCACGCCAGCGATCCTTTTCAGGAATGTCCGCGAGGGTGTGCAGCGACGAACCTCGGTCGCCCTCCGGTTCGGACACTTTGCGCCCCTGGCCACCAGGACGGAGATCCCACCTCGTGCGCCAGGCATCCTGTGCGAACTCCGCCTGTGCGGGAGAGCGGTAGCGCCACTCTGCCACGTGGCGAAGGAACAGCCGCCCGGGCTCGATCAATCGCCAGTCCATCTCCCGGATCCGGCGGCCTTGATCGTCGTATGCCCAGACGCCCACGTAGTGATCACCCCAAGCCACCAGGTGCACTTCGACCGGTGCGGACCGGTCTCCTTCTCGGTGGACCACCTCATACGGCTTCCCCGCACGGTCCAGGGCCTCGGCCTCGGAACGTGAGAGCACACCCAGAGGGGTACGCGAGGACAGATCCCATCCCCTCGCGTACGACATCACCACTGTCCGTCCCTCGCCGCCACCACAATGCCCTCCGCGCTTCCCAGGTCCCGGCCCCGGCCTTCGAGCGAACCGTAGCGGCCGCCTACGACAAACGGCCGGGGGGACCAGGGGCAGGGCAACTGCCACTACGGACGCGGGCGATGCTCATGGTCAGTCGTCAGTCGCGAGCACCGCCCGGGGACCGTCAGTCCGCAAGCGGCAGGTACACCCTGCTCCCCCTGGCCGCGAACTCCTTCGACTTCTGGAGCATCCCCTCGGCGATCTCCTCGGGAGAAGCCCCCTCGGCCGCGGCACCCCCGAACCGCTCTGTGATGCTTTGGCTGATCTTCATCGAGCAGAATTTCGGACCGCACATGGAGCAGAAGTGAGCCGTCTTGGCCGGCTCCGCGGGCAGCGTCTCGTCGTGGAACTCGCGAGCCGTGTCGGGGTCGAGGGCCAGGTTGAACTGGTCCTCCCAACGGAACTCGAAACGGGCGTCCGACAACGCGTCGTCCCACTCCTGTGCGCCCGGGTGTCCCTTGGCGAGGTCCGCCGCATGGGCCGCGATCTTGTAGGTGATGACGCCGGTCTTGACGTCGTCACGATTGGGCAGGCCCAGGTGCTCCTTGGGCGTGACATAGCAGAGCATCGCGGTGCCCCACCACGCGATCATCGCGGCGCCTATGCCCGAGGTGATGTGGTCGTACGCCGGTGCGACGTCGGTGGTCAGCGGACCGAGGGTATAGAACGGAGCTTCATCGCAGATCTCCTGCTGAAGGTCGATGTTCTCCTTGATCTTGTGCATCGGGACATGTCCCGGGCCCTCGATCATCGTCTGTACGTGGAAACGCTTCGCGATGCGGTTGAGTTCGCCGAGCGTGCGCAACTCCGCGAACTGCGCCTCGTCGTTGGCGTCCGCGATCGAGCCGGGCCGCAGACCGTCGCCGAGCGAGTACGTGACGTCGTACGCGGCGAGGATCTCGCACAGTTCCTCGAAGTTCTCGTAGAGGAACGATTCCTTGTGGTGCGCCAGGCACCAGGCGGCCATGATCGAGCCGCCGCGCGAGACGATACCGGTCTTGCGGTTGGCGGTGAGCGGTACATAGGCCAGGCGGACGCCGGCGTGGACCGTCATGTAGTCCACGCCCTGCTCGGCCTGCTCGATGACCGTGTCCTTGTAGATCTCCCAGGTCAGTTCCTCGGCCTTGCCGTCGACCTTCTCCAAGGCCTGGTAGAGCGGCACCGTGCCGATGGGAACGGGGGAGTTGCGCAGCACCCACTCACGGGTGGTGTGGATGTTCCGTCCGGTCGACAGGTCCATGACCGTGTCGGCGCCCCATCGGGTCGCCCAGGTCATTTTCTCCACCTCCTCCTCGATGGAGGAGGTGACCGCCGAGTTACCGATGTTGGCGTTGACCTTCACCAGGAACCGCTTGCCGATGATCATCGGCTCGATCTCCGGGTGGTTCACGTTCGCCGGAAGCACCGCCCGGCCCGCTGCGATCTCCTCGCGGACGACCTCGGGCGAGACGTTCTCGCGTACCGCCACGAACTCCATCTCGGGGGTGATCTCCCCGCGTCGCGCATACGCGAGTTGCGTCACCGCGCGGCCGTCGCGACTACGGCGCGGCTGACGTGGCCGGCCGGGGAACACCGCGTCAAGGTTGCGCAGTCCTCCGCGGGGCGACGTGTGCTTGATCCCGTCGTCCTCGGGGCGGACGGGACGGCCCGTGTACTCCTCGGTGTCACCCCGGGCGATGATCCAGTTCTCACGGAGAGGAGTGAGACCCCTCCTGACATCGGTCTCCGTGGTCGGGTCGGTGTACGGGCCGGAGGTGTCGTACAGGGTGACGGACCGGCCGTTGGTGAGATGCACCTGCCGGACCGGCACCCGTAGATCGGGGCGCGAGCCCTCGATGTACGCCTTGTGCCAGCCGACGGACTTGCCAGTTTCCACAGGCTGCTCACCCTGAGGATTTCCGCCCTGTTGTGAGGCATTTGCCACGTCTGTCCGACTGGAGGCAGACGTGCGTGTGTCCTCGATGGTCATGAGACCTACTCCCTACGCCGGCATTACCCGGTAACAGGTTCAGCGGTCGACGCAGCAATTTCCGCCCGCCGATGTTCCACGTGAAACATCGCGTCTGCGGAGGTCAGCGCCCTCTCAGCCCGGTGCTCCGAGCTCCCGCGTGTGCAAAGGTGTCTCCACGCTAGCGTCAGATGTGGCGCGGTGAACAGTGGGCCTCGCTCGTTCTTGCGATGATCGGTCGGTGACCACGATGCAGCAGCCTCCATCTCCCCCCTCCGAGCCGCCCCACGGCCATGGCCGTGGAAATGGGCATGGCCATGGCTCCGGCGGAGGTCATGGGCATGGCCCCGGAGGCGGCAACGGACCCGGCGACGGGCATGGCCAAGGCCCGTTCTCCGGGGGCGGCCACGGCCACTCCCACAGTCACGGGCCGGCCGCGCCCGTGTCACAGCACCTGCGCAAGGTGATCGCGGCGGTGCTGATCCCCTTCGCCACCGCTGTCCTCGTGGGCCTCGTCGTCCTGTGGCCCGGAGGCGCCCCGGCGCACGAGCGCACCGGTGTGGGCTTCGACCGCCAGACACAGTCGGCCACCGTCACCAAGGTCGAAGAGGTCGACTGCTCCTCGGTGAACGCCTCGGGCGTCCCTCCCACCGGCGATACCTCCACCGCCGAGGGCTCGTCAGCCCAACAGCAGGCGAAGGGCACCTGCAAGAAGGCGACGGTGAGGGTCGACACCGGCAAGGACAAGGGCCGTACCTTCACGGAGATCGTCCAGCCGGACCAGTCACGGCAGTTGAAGCAGGGGCAGGAGGTCGTGGTCGCCTACGAGCCCGCCGCACCCAAGGATCTGCAGTACTCGGTCACCGATGTGAACCGTAAGTTCCCGATGGCGCTGCTCGCCGGGATCTTCGCGCTCGCCGTCGTGGTGGTGGGTCGCATGCGCGGTGTCATGGCGCTGGTGGCCCTGGCCATCAGCTTCCTGGTGCTGACGTTGTTCATCCTCCCGGCCATCCTGCAGGGTTCGAACCCTCTGGTGGTGGCGGTGGTCGGGGCGAGTGCGATCATGCTGATCGCGCTCTACATGTGCCATGGCCTCTCGGCCCGCACCTCGGTCGCGGTGATCGGCACCCTGATCTCGCTGCTGCTGATCGGTCTGCTGGGTTCACAGTTCATCGACTGGGCCGCGCTGACCGGGAACACGGATGACAACACCGGTCTGATCCACGGCCTGTACCCGGAGATCGACATGAGCGGCCTGCTGCTCGCAGGCGTCATCATCGGCTCCCTCGGTGTCCTCGACGATGTGACAGTGACCCAGACGTCGGCGGTCTGGGAGCTGCATGAGGCCAATCCGGCGATGGGCTGGCGCGGGCTGTACCGCGCGGGCATCCGCATCGGCCGCGACCACATCGCCTCGGTGGTCAACACGCTTGTCCTCGCCTACGCCGGCGCCGCGCTGCCGCTGCTGCTGCTCTTCTCGATCGCGCAGAGCAGCGTCGGTACGGTCGCCAACAGCGAGCTGGTCGCCGAGGAGATCGTGCGCACCCTTGTCGGGTCGATCGGCCTTGTCGCCTCGGTACCGGTGACCACCGCGCTGGCCGCGCTGGTGGTCTCGGCGGACCGCCCGAGCACCCCCTCGACGGCATCCGCGGCTCCGGCGACCGCCCCGGCACGTGGGGGGAGGGGACGCCGCCGCAAGCGGTGAAGCGTTACGGCAGACGGGTGATGTACGCCTCAGCCCGCACTCTGCTCCTCCGCCAGGATGCGGTCCAGCGCCTCGTCGAGCAGGGTGTCGAAGTCGGCGAGGGAACGCTCCTGCCCGAGCGGAACGAGCTTGTCCGTGCGGTCCAGGAAGGCCACCAGCGGCGCCGTGCCCACCCGGAACAGCGCTTGGTCGCTGCCCACCTGAAGCCGGATCAGCACCTCGCCGAAGGTTTCCGGTTCGGCGGGTGCGATGTGCACATCCCCGTCCCCGCACGGCCGGCCCACGCCGTCGATGAGCAACTCCCTACCGAAGGCCCAGGTCACCGGAGCATCGCCGGGCAGATGGAAAGTGAGCCGTACGGCATAGGGATCACAAGTCTCGTAGCGCAGCTCCACCGGGATGCGGAAGGAGAGCTCCTCCGACACGAGGAAGCTCATCATGACTTCTGCCTGTACCGACTCGCGCATCGCCTAACCCCGCCATGTTGGTCGACTGGCCAGGAAACATCCGCCTGACGCTCCTGGAAGTTTGCTGAAAGTACACGGGAGATCACAAGGAGTGATTTTTCAGATGCTGATAGAGATCGCGAGTGTCCCTAGCGTCTTTCCGATCTCCGTCTGCAACTGATGCGCCGCGGGCAGCAGCCGGTCGGCCTGGTGCACGGGAAGCGAGATGGCCAGGGTCGCGGCAGTCATCCCCGCGGTGATGGGAATCGCGGCACAGACCGTCCCCAGGGCGTACTCCTGGCGCTCGACGACGGGTTCCATCCGTCCGATCCGGGCCAGGCGCCGCAACAGCGTCTCGTTGTCACGCACTGTGTACGGCGTGATCGACTGTACGGGGTAGCGTTCCAGGTGGTCGCGGCGGGCCTCATCACCGAGTTGGGACAGCAGGCACTGGCCGATGGCGTGCGCGTGCCCGGTTTCCCGGAAGTCGGCCCACTCCTCGACCGCCGGGGCACTCGAACTGTCGGCGACGCACTTGACCTCGATCTCGCCGTCCTGGTAAATCGCGAAGTACACGGGGGCGCCGATGATGTCCCGCCAGTGCGCCAGGGCCTCGCCGACCGTGCTGCGACGTTTCTGCTGCGCTCCGCTGCTGCTGAGCCGTTCCGCGGCCTCACCGAGGAAGAACAGCCCCCTCTCCCGGCGGAGATAGCCCTCGTGCACCAGGGTGCGCAGCAGGTGGTAGGCCGTGGGCAGGGCGATTCCGGCGTCCCGCGCCAGCTGCTTGGCCGGCGCCCCGTGTTCTCGCTCGGCGACGGCCTCCAGCAACCTCATCGCACGCTGGACGGAGCCGATGAGGGTCGCTGACTGGGACTCGGGCACGACCGGCGGGGCGGTGGAGGAGGGGATGCGCGCGCCTCCTCCCGACCTGTGTCCGGGAGGTGGTGGTGCGGGCCGGGTGGGGGCGGCGGTCGGCTCCGACCCGGGTGCGGGTGCCGGGCCCGTCGACGGCGTGTGCGTCGGTGCCGGCACCGGCCGGGACGCCGGAGGGGGCCCCGTGGGGCGACCGGTGTCCTCCCCTGGCGATGTGCGCGGCTGGACCGGGGGCGCCGCGGGCTTCGAAGGGGTCACGCGTGGTTGCGAGGGGGCCGTCCGCAGTCGCGCCGGAGGGGTGGGCGGTTCGGCGGAGCGAGTGCGCGGCTGTCCGGGGGCACCGACCATCGGTGCAGATCGAGGGCCCGGCTGTGTCGGTGGGACGGCGCCCGGTGCGGACAGAGAGCTGGGCCGGGCCGGTGGGAAGAGGGGTTCTGCGGGTGCGGTGTCAGCCGTGGCCAAGGGTCACTCCCGAAGCGCGAGGAGGGCCGCCCGTGCAGGGAACACGGGAGGGGATGCGCCGCCCGCGGGGTTGGAGCCCGCGACGAGTTCCCGGACTCTAGCCGCCCGCCGTCGCTCGCAGACGGCACCGACGGGAAACTTCCCTCGGGCGAGGGAACCTCACGTTCCTGTTACCGCCGCGCTCTGACCGGCCCTCACTCACTCACACCTCTGCCGTGCCACCGTGCTGACGCGTCACCAGTCACCGCGCGACGACGAGCTCGCTGTGAACTTCCTTACGGCATACATGAGTCCGCCGACCAGGGCCACGAAGACCAGCACCTTGAAGAGCAGGCCGACGACGAACTGCAGGACGCTCATCATCAGCCCGCCGAACACGACCAGGGCGATGACCGGCACCGCGATCCACTTCACCCACCACGGCATTCCCGTGAAGATCTCCCGCATCGCCATGCTCCTTGTCTCCGCCCGTCGCCCTCGTCGGGGCACCGGCTTCGGTCCATTCATGTCCTGCCATCGATGCTAGGGGCGCACCAGGGGCGTTCGGGGGCCTCGCACCCCTTGTCCATCCCTGATCGTCCCCCTAGGGAACCCTGAAGCGGAGCTCAGCCCTCCGGCGGAGAGAACACCACCACGACCCGCAGGTCCTCGGTGATGTGGTGGAACCTGTGGGCGACCCCGGCAGGCACGTACACCACGCTGCCGCGTGCCACCTGCGTGGTCTCCAGGCCGACCGTGAGTGAGGCCCGGCCGCTCACGACGAGGTACACCTCGTCCTGGCCGTGCGGCCGCTGCGGGTCGAGCTCGCCCGCATCGAGCGCGTACAGACCGACCGACATGTTCCGCTCACGTAGGAACTGCAGATAGGCGCCGTCATTGGCGGCGCGCTCCGCCTCCAGTTCATCCAACCGGAATGCCTTCATCGACTTTGTCGCCCCTGCCCGGTGCTGGTACCGATCCGTTCTGCCACGATCAGACACATGATGAATTTCCTAGTCAAGACGATCGCCAACGCCGGCGCCCTGGCCGTCGCCGTCTGGCTGCTCGACAAGATCACGCTCACCGGGGACAGTACGGGCAAGAAGGTCGGCACGCTCCTGGTGGTGGCGCTCGTCTTCGGCCTGGTGAACGCCGTGGTCAAGCCGCTCGTCCAACTGCTCACGCTCCCCCTGTTCATACTCACCCTGGGCCTGTTCACCCTGGTGGTGAACGCCCTGATGCTGCTGCTCACCTCGTGGCTGGCCGACAAGCTCGATCTCAGCTTCCACGTGGAGGGCTTCTGGACCGCTGTCCTGGGCGGCCTGATCATCTCGATCGTGTCCTGGGCACTCCACCTCGTCCTTCCCGACGCCGACTGAGGCTTCCGAGATGACCTACCGCGTCTGTTTCGTCTGCACCGGCAACATCTGCCGCTCGCCGATGGCCGAGTCCGTCTTCCGCGCCCGTATAGGAGAGGCCGGAATCGACGGCCTGGTCGAGGTCGACAGCGCGGGCACCGGCGGCTGGCACGAGGGCGAGCCGGCCGATCCCCGGACCGTCAGCGTCCTGGAGGCCAACGGCTACGGCAGTGGCCATACCGCGCGCCAGTTCCACGCCTCGTGGTTCTCCCGGCTCGACCTCGTCATCGCCCTTGACGCAGGGCACTCGAAGGCACTGCGCCGCCTCGCGCCCACCCCGGCGGACGCGGACAAGGTCCGCCTGCTCCGCTCCTACGACCCCGCCGCCGGAGACGAGCTCGACGTTCCCGACCCGTACTACGGGGGCATGGACGGCTTCGAGGAGTGCCTTGAGCTGGTGGAGGCCGCGAGCGAGGGCCTTCTGACCGCCGTACGCGAGCAGGTGGAAGGACATGTCGCATGAGTGAGGAGAACAGCGTTCCGCAGCTGGGCGAGGGCACACGAGCCGTCCGCGTCGGGCTGCCGGAGCCCGTCAAGCATGAACCGACCCTTCCGGGTCCGGTCTTCGCCGCCCACTACCACCTGCCGGGCGACCCCACCGGCCCGTACGCCTACGGGCGCGACCAGAACCCCACCTGGACGCTCCTGGAACGTGCCATCGGCGAACTGGAAGCGCCCGACCAGGAGGAGGTCGAGACGCTCACCTTCGCCTCGGGAATGGCCGCCATCTCGGCGGTCCTCTTCTCCCAGCTGCGCTCGGGCGATGTCCTCGTCCTGCCGAGCGACGGCTACAACGTCCTGCCTCTGGCCGGTGAGCAGCTGCGGTCGTACGGCGTCGAGGTGCGCAGCGCCCCGACCGGAGGCGACGCCCAGCTCGGAGCCCTCGACGGTGCCAAGCTGCTGTGGGTGGAGACGCCGTCCAATCCAGGGCTCGACGTGTGCGACATCCGCCGGCTCTGCGAGGCGGCGCACGCGCGTGGCTGCCTGGTCGCCGTCGACAACACCCTGGCGACCCCGCTCGGGCAGCGCCCGCTTGAGCTGGGTGCGGACTTCGCGGTGGCCAGCGGCACCAAGCAGCTGACCGGGCACGGGGATGTGCTGCTCGGTTACGTCGTCGGCCGTGACGCCGGGCTGATGGCAGCCGTGCGGCGCTGGCGCAAGATCGTAGGAGCGATCCCCGGGCCGATGGAAGCCTGGCTCGCGCACCGTTCACTCGCCACGCTCCAACTGCGGGCCGATCGACAGAGCATCAACGCCCTGGCCGTCGCCGAGGCTCTGAAGGGCCGTCCCGAGGTGACCGGGCTGCGATATCCGGGCCTGCCGGACGATCCGTCCCACAAGACCGCCTCGCAGCAGATGCGGCGCTACGGGTGCGTCGTCTCGTTCTCGCTGCCCACCCGCGCGCGTGCCGACCGCTTCCTCGGCGCGCTCCGTCTCGTGGACGACGCCACGAGCTTCGGCGGCGTGCGGTCGACCGCCGAGCGGCGGGGACGGTGGGGCGGAGACGCGGTGCCGGAAGGCTTCATCCGATTCTCGGCCGGCGCGGAGGACACCGACGACCTGGTGGCGGACGTGCTGCGCGCCCTCGACGTGACCACCGGCTGAGACTCGACGCCGTACAGCGGACGGTCCGAGCCTCCCCCCTCGTGGCTCGGACCGTCCCGGTTCCGCGCGCGAAGAACCGCGCGACCAAGGCTAGTTGACTCTGTGTCAGTGTCCAATCACGGTAGCGACAGAGACCTATCGACATATTTATAGTTGAGCGCTCCGGGGCGGCGAAGGGGCGACCATGGATCTGGCCTTACTGCGTACGTTCGTGACCGTCCACCGGGCCGGTTCGTTCACCCGTGCCGCCGCCCTGCTCGGTCTCTCGCAGCCGGCCGTCACCTCGCAGATCCGCACCCTGGAACGGCAACTGGGCCGCCCACTGTTCCTGCGCCAGGCCCGGGGGGTGACGCCGACCACCATCGGCGACGAACTCGCCCACAAGGCGGCCCCTCACCTCGACGCGCTGATGGAGATCGTCGAGACCGGAGCCGGTGACGAATCCTCCTTGGGCACACTCCACCTCGCCGGTCCGCCGGAGTTCACCGCCGAGCGCGTCCTGCCCGCCCTCACGGAACTGATCGAGAGTGACGGCCGGGGCTTCGCACTGCGGGTGTCCTTCGGTAACGCCGACGAGACACTGGAGGGCCTCGCCGCCGGTCACCACGACCTGGCCATCACCACGGCGCAGCCGCGCGGCGCCCTCCTCACCGCGACCCCCCTCTGCGACGAGGAGCATGTGCTGGTCGCCACCCCGCGCTGGGCCGAGCGCATCGGCACCGGCAAACTCCATCCCAAGGAGGCTCACCTGCTGGAGGGGCTTCCGGTCGTCGAGGTGCACGAGTCACTGCCGTTCATCGTGCGCTACTGGGCGTCGGTCTTCGACTCCCGGCCCGTCGCCTCCGGCACCGTGGTCGTCCCGGACCTGCGCGCGGTGCTGGCCTGCGCGATCTCCGGGGGAGGCCTGGCCGTGCTGCCCCGCTACCTCTGCGTCACCGCCCTGGAGCGCGGCCACCTCGTGGCACTCCTCGATCCGGCGGTGCCGCCGCTGCGGACGTACTTCCTTGTGGTTCGTACGGGCACCCTGGCCATGCCGCACATCGCACGGGCCCATGAATGGCTGCTGCGCACAGCGGTGGGCTGGTCCTGAGGCGCGCTGCATCGGTGGCCTCAGGCAGGGCTGCCTTTGCGTCCGGGAGCAGGGCCTTCCTCATGGCCCGGTGACGATGGGCGAGCACCGGTATGCGTCATTTCCGTGGTCGGGCGATGTTTCACGTGGAACATGGCGGGCCACATTTCTCCCATGACCGTCCGACCCGTGGTCAAACGCACCGCCCGCGCCATCCTGCTCGACGGCGACGACCTGATCCTGATCAAGCGGACCAAGCCGGGTGTCGATCCCTACTGGCTCACACCGGGTGGCGGGGTCGAGCCGGAGGACACGACCGTCGTCGACGCGCTCCACCGCGAGGTGCACGAGGAACTCGGCGCCAAGATCACCGATGTCGTGCCCTGCTTCGTGGACACTGTCGAGCACATCGGTGAGGACGGGGGCGCCACCGGGGTCAAGGTCCAGCACTTCTTCGTCTGCCGCCTGGAATCCATGGACACGTCGAAGCGGCACGGTCCCGAGGTCGACGAGCCTCAGGGCGAGTACGAGATCGTGCGTGTGCCCTTCACCCGGGTCGGGATCGCCTCCGTCCATCTCGTCCCGCTGTCCCTGCGGCACTACCTCGACGGGAACATCGAGGGCGTTCGCGCGATGCACGCGCCTGACCTGGGCTGACGAACATCGGTCGCTGTCCGCCGCTTGCCGGGCCCGATCCCCGGTTCAGTCGCCGGTGGCCACCAGTTCCTCCACCGAGTCGTGGCGTATCCGTTCCGAGGGGACACCCACGCCCCTGAGAGCGTCCACACCGCTGCGGATCATCCCGGGCGGGCCGGAGAGGTAGGCGTCGTACTCGGCCCAAGGCCCGTACTCGCGTATGGCGTCGGGTAGCTGGAGCAGCCCGTGCCGGTCGACCACCGGGCGGACCTTCAGCCAGGGGTTGCTCTGCTGCAGTCGCAGGAGGGTGTCGATGTCGTAGAGGTCCTGGCCGCTGCGGGCTCCGTAGAAGACCTCGGCCGGGCGGTGCCGACCGCGTTCGGCGACGTCCTCGATCATGGCCTTGATGGGTGCGATGCCGGTGCCGCCGCCCAGGCAGAGCAGTCCGCTGTCGCTGCCGTGATCGACGGTCATCGCACCGGCCGGTGGGCCGAGCCGTATGACGTCGCCGGGGTGGGCGCGGTGCACGAGCGCGTTGGAGACCCAGCCCGCCGGGACCGCCTTCACATGGAACGACAGCAGTCCGTCCGAGCGGGGCGCCGAGGCGAAGGAGTAGTGCCGCCAGATCCGTGGCCACCAGGGAGTCTCCAGGCTGGCGTACTGTCCGGCGAGGAACGGATACGGCTGGTTCGGTCGGACGGTGATGACCGCTATGTCGGCGGTTCTCAGCTCGTGGGAGACGACCTCGGCGAGCCACCAGGGAGGGGAACGCAGTTCGTCCGCGGCCGCCGCGTCGATCATCACCTGCGAGATCGTGGTGTACGTCCGGACCCAGGCGGCCTCGGTCTCGTCGGTCCAGGTCGTGGGTGCGTAACGGCTCAGCGCGCCGATCAGGCACTCCCCGACCGCCGGGTAGTGCTCGGGCCGCGTGCCGTACTTGCGGTGGCCTCGGCCGAGGTTCTGCAGGTAGTCGACGAGGACGGGGGTGTTGTCGATGTGCTCGGCCGCGGTCAGCAGCGCCTTGAGCAGACGGTCCCGTTGGGCGTCCATCGCCGGCGGAAAGAGGGAGCGCAGATCGGGGTGCTGGACGAAGAGGAGTGCGTAGAAGTACGAGGTGACCTTGTCCGCGACAGGTCCCACCTCGGCCATGGTGCGCCGGATGAGCACGGCGTCGGGAGACGCCTCGGGTGCCTGGTCAGCCCGCGTGGGCACCCGGGCCTCGAATACGGACTGCTCGGAGCCGTGCTCCTCACCAAGAGGGGCCGGTCGGGGTGGGGGCAGAGCGCTGGACGGCAAATCCTGGAGCGGGGGTATTCGCTCCCGGGGAATTTCGTCCCGGGCCGACTGCGCCCCGGCCGGTGGCTCCTGAGGGCGGCGCACGGGACGCAGCCCGGCAAGACGGTTGCCCTCGACTTCCTGGTCCCCGCCGGGTGACGGCTGTGTGCGCGGTGTGAACCAGCCGCCTCCGTCACTGTCCCCCGCAGCGCCGTTGCCGGCCGACGTGGTGGTGGTCGGAGCGTCCATGGTGTGCCTCGCCTCGAGCATCTTTCGGTCGATCTGCGTACTTCCTCAGCCGGAAGTCGCATGTTTCCCCCGCGGACGGCCTTGCTTTCCCCGTTATGTTCCCCGTCGACCAATGCGGCCTCATTCAACCGGGCTTCCCGCACCGTACGGAGAAGTAGGCGAGAGTGTGACGTGGGCCGCAGCATCAGAAGGCAGCGTTCCACAGCACACCAACGCCCACGTTCCTCAGCGGTGAACGGGGGTCTTCGATCTCTCTGTCCGGTTAGGCTGCATTGGACTGTGTTCGTACCCGGAGGATGAGACGGCTACATCTCGCTTCGGACACGAACCGGACTCGACCCTACCGGCACGCGCGTCACATACAAGTCCCCCCTTGTCGCAGCGGGAATTCGGCAGGGGCGAATCAGCGATTCCTTCAACTACCGGGCGCGGCACACCAATTCATAGGCATTCCACAGATCCCGCCCCGTGTATGAGTGCATGGTCAGTGCAGCCAGGCGCTGATCGGCATTAACGGCGATCGAGGTCGGCACCGAGCCGAGGAGTTCCGCGTCGGACAGCGCGTCACCGCAAGGGATGCAGTCGGCGCGGGTGCGTCCGAATCGCGCGCAGAGGTGATCCGCAGTGTCGAGCGCTTCATGAATGCTCGGGTGTGCCTGCGCGCGGCTGTTTCACGTGAAACATCTGCCCGCGCGCTGTGCGGTTGTGGGCAACATGGCCAAAAGCACGTGCGTCCCCCCGCAAAGCGGTAGACGCCAGGGTGCCGTGTCGGACAACCTGGCCCGCGTGCCGACACCGTCCCCCGCTGCCCTGCCCATCCGTCGTCTGACCCCGCGCGACCTGACCGCCTGCGCCGACTTGTCCGAGGACCGGGGCTGGCCCCGCGAAGAGCACAAGTGGGGGCTGCTTCTGGCAGCCGGGACCGGGTACGGCATCGACGATCCAGAGGGGGGACTCGTCACCGCCTGTGTGGTGACCGAGTACGGGGCCGCGGATCGTCCGGATCTGGGGGCGATCGGCATGGTGCTGGTGGCCGAGCGGCACGCCCGGCAGGGCGTCGGTCGCCGTCTGATGCGCCACGTCATCGCCGAGTCCGGGCCGACTCCGCTGACACTGCACGCCACACCCAACGGACAGCCGCTCTACGAGCAACTGGGGTTCAAGGTCACGGGGCGGGCCGAGATGGTCCGGGGGCGCTTCTCTGACGACGGGCACGCCTCCGTTGTCACCACCCGCCCGGCCACCGCCGAGGACCTCGCGGCGATCCTTCTGCTGGACGGGGAGGTCTTCGGCACGGACCGCACTCATATGCTCGCCCGGCTCCCCGCCTTCGCCGACCAGATCCGCATTGCCGAGGAAGGCGGCAGGATCATCGGCTACGCGGCCGCCTGGCCCAACATGGACTGCCATGTCCTCGGCCCGCTGATCGCCCGGGACACCCGGACGGCGAAGGCACTCATCGCGTCCCTGGCCGCCCACACCGACCTCCCGTTGCGCACGGACATCGACGTACGCCACGAGGACCTACTGGCGTGGGTGAAGGAGCGTGGGCTGGAGTCGGTCGCCTTCAACGCGGTCATGACCTACGGGATCCCCGAACTGCCGGGCGACTGGTCTCGGCGGTTCGCTCCACTGACGGTGGCCGCGGGCTGAGGACCGAGCCGTGCGGGCCAAGCCGGCTCATGGGCGGTCAGGGCCGCACAGCCATCCGCTGGTCGGCTATGCCGCCGCCCGCCGCGATCGTGCTCGACACGTCCCCCTTGCGCTCCAGGGCCGCCGAAAGGAACGCCAGCGCGAGGGCGCTCACCGCGAGCGCGGCTCCGACCCAGTTGGGTGCCGTGTAACCGAAGCCCGCGTCGATGGCGAGGCCGCCGAGCCAGGCGGCGAGCGCGTTGCCGAGGTTGAAGGCGCCGATGTTCACGGCCGAGGCCAGAGTGGGAGCGCCATGGGCCTGGTCGAGGACGCGCTTCTGCAACGGCGGCACGGTGGCGAAGCCCAGGGCACCGACCAGCGTGATGGTCGCGGCCGCGGCGACCTTGTCGTGCGCGGTGAGGGTGAACAGCCCCAGGACGACGGCCAGCGAGCCCAGTGAGACGTAGAGCATGGGCATGAGCGCGCGGTCCGCGAACCTGCCTCCGACAAGATTGCCGGCGACCATGCCGAGGCCGAACAGGACGAGAAGCCAGGTGACGGAGGAGTCGGCGAAGCCCGCGGCGTGCTTCATCATCGGCGCGATGTAGGTGATGGCCGCGAAGACACCGCCGAAGCCCAGCACGGTCATCGCCAGCGCGAGCAGCACCTGGACGTTCTTGAACGCCGCCAGTTCGTGGCGCAGGCGCCCGCCCTGCGGCTTGGACATGTCGGGGACGAGCCTGGCTGTACCCAGCAGTCCGACAACGCCCAGTGCCGCCACTCCGGCAAAGGTGACCCGCCAGCCCAGAGACTGTCCGATCAGTGTGCCGAGAGGCACTCCGATGACGTTCGCGACAGTGAGACCGCTGAACATCATCGCGATGGCACCGGCCTTTCGGTCCGGGGCGACCAGGTCGGCGGCGACCACCGAGCCGATCCCGAAGAAGGCACCGTGGGCGAGCGAGGCGACCACCCGGCCGAGCAGCATGACGGAGTAGGCGGGCGCGAGGGCCGAAAGCAGGTTGCCGATGACGAAGAGGCCCATCAGCAGCATGAGCATCCGCTTGCGGGACACCCTCGTCCCCAGAGCGGTCATGATCGGCGCTCCGAGGACCACGCCGAGCGCGTATCCGGTCACGAGGAAGCCGGCGGTCGGAATGGAGACGCCGAAGTCGTCTGCCACCTCCGGCAGCACCCCCATGATCACGAACTCCGTCGTGCCGATCCCGAAAGCCCCGATCGCCAGGGCCAGTAGCGCGAGAGGCATGAAGACGTACCTTCCAGAAGATTGCGGATGCCGTATAAGAGCGTACACAATAATTGCAGACGCGCTATAACTGCTGTAGCTGGGTATTGCGACAGTGGCCTACCCTGGGATTCAGCCGCTCCGCGACGGAGGAAACGATGGCAGCGACGGATCCTGCGCTCACCGCCCTCGCCCAGGGCTGGTGTGCCCTCTCCCTTTTGCACGGGAGGATCGAGGCCCGCATCGAGCGCGCACTGCAGTCCGGGCACGGTCTGAGCGTGCGCGAGTACTCCCTGCTGGACGTCCTGAGCCGCCAGCACGACGGCGAGGGCGGACACCTGCAGATGAAACAGGTGGCCGACGCCGTCGTCCTCAGTCAGAGCGCCACCACTCGCCTGGTCAGCCGGCTCGAGGACCGTGGCCTGCTGTCGCGCTACCTGTGCCCCACCGACCGCCGGGGCATCTACACCGACGTCTCCGAAGCCGGTCTCAAGCTCCTGGCAGAGGCACGCCCCACCAACGACGCAGCCCTGCGTGAGGCACTGGACGAGGCGGCGAAGAACCCCGAACTCGTCCCCCTGGTCCGTGTCGTGGAGTCACTGAGCGCACCTGCGTAGGGTGCGGGCATGGGAGATCTTGAGATTCGCGCGGCGACCAAGGACGACATCGCCGAGATAGTCGCCATGCTCGCCGATGATCCGCTGGGCGCCCAGCGTGAGTCGCCGGACGATCTGACGCCGTACCTCGCCGCCCTGGAACGGCTGAGCGGCGACCCCAACCAACACCAGACGGTCGCCGTCCGTGACAGCCGCGTCGTCGGCACGCTCCAGCTGACCATCATTCCCGGCCTCTCCCGGCAGGGCTCCACCCGGTCGATCATCGAGGGCGTACGCGTCCACGCGGATGAGCGTGGAAGCGGTCTCGGCACTCAACTCATCGAGTGGGCGATCGCCGAATCACGACGCCTGGGATGCCAGTTGGTCCAGCTGACGTCCGACGTCACCCGCACCGACGCCCACCGCTTCTATGAGCGACTCGGCTTCGAGGCCACCCATGTGGGCTTCAAGCTTCCACTCTGACCACACCCGGCAGCGCGCAGAGGGGGCTGTTTCACGTGAAACGTCACGCGAAACAGCCCCCACGACCTGCTGGCGACTACGCGATCCCGCGCCATCCCTCGGGATCTACCCCACCGGGCACGGGAGCGCCCTCCTCGTACGGCTGACGCGTGAACACGAACGAGCCGATGTCCAAATGGCTCACGCGCTTGTCGGCTCCTCGTACGGCCCGCAGGAGCTCGCCGGCGAAGTATCCGTTGAGACCGGTCCAGTTGCCGTCGGCGTTGCGCCGGAAGCGAGCGCTGCGCCCCGCCCCGGAGAGCGGCTCCAGCGACATACCGCCGTCGGCCACGAGTCGCAGCACGAAACTGTTCGTCCCCCAGTACCAAGGGCCCGCCAACTCCAGTACCGACTGGTCGACCTCGGCCATCGGACGCCAGGGTTCGGGGATCCGCGGCTCGGCCTCCGCCACGATCCGGACCAGATCGGCGGCTACCTCCGACACCACCGGCCCAGAGGTGCAGTTGGCCAGTACCACGGCCGCGACATCGTCCGCGACGCTGAGGGTCAGGTGCGCGAGAAAGCCGGGCACCGATCCTCCGTGACCGACGAGCAGCCGGCCATCGCGGTACTGGAGCTGCATACCGAGGCCGTACGCCGACCCGGCCGACAGATCGGCGGCCTCACCCGGTACCGCAGCCGGCGTCCGCATCTCCTGAACCGACTCCGCGCTCAGCACCCGGTCGTCACCGTGGGCCAGGAAGGCAGCGAAGCGGGCCAAGTCCTCTGCAGTCGACCAGAGTTGCCCTGCGGGCCCCATCCTCCCCAGGTCCTCGACCCGCTCCGGCATCATGACGTCGGCCCAGGGGTGTACGGCCCAGCCACCGGCGTGCGGCGCCTGCGGGTGCCACGTCGTGCGGTCGAGGCTCAGCGGTTCGAGCACCTCGCGTCGCAGGACGTCCTCCCATGAGGCGCCCCTTACCTGCTCGACCAGCGCGCCGAGGAGCGTGAAACCGGGGTTGGAGTAGTGGAAGCGGCGGCCGCCGGGATGCCTGTGCGGCTCTTCGCCGAGCACATCGGCGAGTTCCGGGCGCAGGGAGCCGGGGGTCCGCTCCCACCACGGGGAAGGCGACTCGGCCGCCAGCCCACTCGTGTGGGCAAGCAGTTGGGCGATGGTGGCCTCCCCCGCGCCGGTGCCGGGCAGATGCTTCTCCAACGGATCACCGAGATCCAGCAGGCCCTCGTCCCGCAGCCGCAGCACCAGGACAGCGGTGAAGGTCTTGGTGATCGAGCCGATCCGGTACTGCACGTTCGCGTCCGGCGCATGCCCGTTCACAGAGGTCCGCGCCCCGTTCCACACCGTCGTCCCGCCTCGGACCACCGCGGCCACGAGTGACGGCGCCCGTCCCTCGGTCTGAGCGATGGCGATACGGTGCAGCAGAGCCCGGCGAGTGGCCGGAAGCAGCTCTTCCAGAGGTTCTGTCATGGGCCCAGTCCACCCGGCATGTGGACGCACGTCGAGTGCAATTCCCTCCGGGACGGCCGACCGGCCGGATCAGGTCTGCGCCATGTCCACGAAGCGTGAGTAGTGCCCCTGGAAGGCGACGGTGATCGTCGCCGTAGGGCCGTTACGGTGCTTGCCCACGATGATGTCCGCCTCGCCGGCGCGGGGCGACTCCTTCTCGTAGGCATCCTCGCGGTGCAACAGGATGACCATGTCGGCGTCCTGCTCGATGGAACCTGACTCACGCAGGTCGGAGACCATCGGCTTCTTGTCCGTGCGCTGCTCGGGACCACGGTTGAGCTGCGACAGCGCGATGACCGGGAGTTCCAGCTCCTTGGCCAGCAGCTTCAGGTTTCGCGACATGTCCGAGACTTCCTGCTGACGGCTTTCGGACCGCTTGCCGGACTGCATCAGCTGCAGATAGTCGATGATGACGAGCTTCAGGTCGTTGCGCTGCTTCAGACGCCGGCACTTGGCGCGGATCTCCATCATCGACAGGTTCGGCGAGTCGTCGATGTAGAGCGGCGCGGCCGACACATCCGGCATCCGGCGGGCGAGCCGGGTCCAGTCCTCGTCTGTCATGGTGCCGGAACGCATGTGATGCAGGGCTACACGCGCTTCCGCGGACAGCAGACGCATCGCGATCTCGTTGCGGCCCATTTCGAGCGAGAAGATCACGCTCGGCAGATTGTGCTTGATGGAGGCGGCACGGGCGAAGTCCAGCGCCAACGTGGACTTACCCATGGCGGGGCGGGCCGCGATGATGATCATCTGACCGGGGTGGAGACCGTTGGTGAGCTGATCGAGGTCGGTGAAGCCGGTCGGCACACCGGTCATCTCCCCCGACCGCGAACCGATCGCCTCAATCTCGTCCAGCGCCCCCTCCATGATGTCGCCGAGCGGCAGATAGTCCTCGGTGGTGCGCTGCTCGGTGACCGCGAAGATCTCCGCCTGGGCTCTGTTGACGATCTCGTCCACATCGTCGTCTGCCGCGTATCCCATCTGAGTGATGCGCGTGCCGGCCTCGACCAGGCGGCGCAGGACGGCGCGCTCGTGCACGATCTCCGCGTAGTACTCCGCGTTCGCCGCCGTCGGCACCGTCTGGACCAGGGTGTGGAGATACGAGGCGCCACCGACCTTGGTGATCTCACCGCGCTTGGTGAGCTCGGCGGCGATGGTGATGGGGTCGGCGGGCTCGCCCTTGGCGTAGACGTCGAGAATCGCCTGATAGATGGTCTCGTGGGCCGGCTTGTAGAAGTCGGCTCCCTTGAGGATCTCGACGACGTCGGCGATGGCGTCCTTGGACAGGAGCATGCCGCCGAGGACCGACTGCTCCGCGTCGAGATCCTGCGGTGGCACGCGCTCGAAGGCCGAACCCCCGCTGTCCCACTCCCCGTTGTCCCGACCACGGTCGTGTTGATCATCCCGTCCCCGGCCGCCGTCGTGGCGTCGTCGGGAGGCAGGCAGACGATCACTTGGTCCGCTGTCGGCCCACGGGTCGTCCAGGGGCTCGGAAATGCTCACCGAGCGACCTCCTCCCGTCCGCCGAGCGGACCTCGCCGTGCTTCTCATTTCTACGGCACGACACTGACAAATGAGAGGCCCAACTCCGGTTGCGACAGGTCGGATTTGCGATGTTTCCGCGGCCTGCCGAGGGAGTGGGCGCCGCACCACCGTAGGCCCGCGGGCACCGTCAGCCAATCTGGTTATCCACAGGCCATGTGGACGACGCCCCAGATGCTGTGGAGAACTCCTCGAAACCTGTGCACGACTCGGTGGACAGCCCTGTGAACAAGCCCTCGATCTCTCCACCGAAGCATCTCTGACCTGCATGTTTACCATCCACCGGCTGTGCAGAAGAAAAACTTCCTCAACCGGATCAAGATCGTCACGATCGGTGCACGACGGCGCACCCGACTGGGCCTCGTGTAATAGTCATAGGCCAATTGCATCTCTTACCTGTGGAAGATTAGATTGGTGCTCATGACACAGGCTCCAGCGCCCCCCAAGGCCGACCGCCGACGACACGACCGGGAGATCGTCGCGCTGGCCGTTCCGGCCTTCGGCGCGCTCGTCGCCGAGCCTCTCTTCCTCATGGCCGACACCGCCATCGTCGGCCATCTCGGCACCGCCCAACTGGCCGGTCTCGGCGTCGCTTCGGCCCTCCTCGTCACCGCGGTGAGTGTCTTTGTCTTTCTGGCGTACGCCACCACCGCGGCCGTTGCCCGACGAGTCGGAGCCGGCGATCTCAGAGCAGCCATCCGTCAAGGCATGGACGGTATCTGGCTCGCCCTGTTGCTCGGTGCCATCGTCGTCGCGGTCGTGGTGCCCACGGCACCGGCACTGGTCACCCTCTTCGGCTCCTCGGAGACAGCAGCT
The DNA here is from genome assembly GCF_056437585.1 of Streptomyces sp. NPDC042364. Lineage (NCBI taxonomy): Bacteria > Bacillati > Actinomycetota > Actinomycetes > Kitasatosporales > Streptomycetaceae > Streptomyces > Streptomyces sp. NPDC042364. Next base: position 309,412 of record NZ_JBWKAJ010000006.1, read on the forward strand.
CCCTATGCCACGGCCTATCTGCGGATCTCGGCACTCGGCATCCCGGCGATGCTCGTCGTGCTCGCCGCCACGGGTGTCCTCCGCGGCCTCCAGGACACCAAGACGCCCCTGTACGTCGCCGTCGCCGGCTTCGTCGCCAATGGCGCCCTCAACGCAGGACTCGTCTACGGCGCCGGCCTCGGTATAGCAGGTTCCGCCTGGGGCACGGTCATCGCTCAGTGCGGCATGGCCGCCGCATACCTCTGGGTCGTGGTCCGCGGAGCACGTAGACACGGCGCTTCGCTGCGGCCGGACAGGACCGGCATACGTGCTTCGGCTCAGGCGGGTGCACCACTGCTGGTCCGTACGCTCTCCCTGCGGGCGATCTTGATGATCGCCACTGCGGTCGCCGCCCGGCTCGGAGACGAGGACATCGCCGCGCACCAGATCATCCTGTCCCTCTGGAGCCTGCTCGCGTTCGCTCTGGACGCGATTGCCATCGCCGGGCAGGCCATCATCGGCCGGTATCTCGGAGCCGGCGACGCTCGGGGGGCCCGCGAGGCCTGCCGCCGCATGGTGCAGTGGGGGATCACCACGGGCGTTGTTCTCGGGCTCTTGGTGATCGTGGCCCGCCCCGTGTTCATTCCGCTCTTCACGGGGGATCCGGCGGTCCAGGAAGCCGCGCTGCCGGCCCTGATCGTGGTGGCGCTCGCACAGCCGATCTCCGGGATCGTCTTCGTGCTCGACGGCGTACTGATGGGTGCGGGCGACGGGCCCTATCTGGCCAGGGCCATGCTGGTGACCCTTGCGGTCTTCGTGCCTGCCGCTCTGCTCGTCCCGGCCTTCAACGGTGGGCTGACCGCCCTGTGGGTCGCCATGACGCTGATGATGGCGACGCGGATGCTGACGCTCTGGGTCCGCTCCCGCTCGGGCCGCTGGATCGTCACCGGCGCCACCCGCTGAGAGCCGATCCGTGTTTCACGTGAAACATCACCCGCTTCACGCTCTTTCACATGGAACAGCCACCCGGCTCCGGCACTCCAAGCGCTGAGAGGACAGCGCTGCACCATGCATATGGGGCCGCACCCTTGACGGATGCGGCCCCACACAGTGCTTATCGCACGCAGCGCTTAGGCCGCGATGACCTCGATGTTGACCTTGGCGGCAACCTCGGGGTGCAGACGCACAGACGTCTCGTGAGAGCCCAGCGTCTTGATCGGAGCAGCCAGCTCGATGCGACGCTTGTCGACCTCGGGGCCACCGGAAGCCTTGATCGCGGAAGCGATGTCGGCCGGGGTGACGGAGCCGAAGAGACGACCAGCGTCGCCGGAGCGGACAGCCAGACGGACCTTGACGGCCTCGAGCTGACCCTTGACCTGGTTGGCCTGCTCGATGGTCTGGATCTCGTGGATCTTACGAGCACGACGGATCTGCTCGACGTCCTTCTCGCCACCCTTGGTCCAGCGGATCGCGAACTTCCGCGGGATGAGGTAGTTGCGAGCGTAGCCGTCCTTGACGTCGACGACGTCGCCAGCAGCGCCGAGGCCGGAGACCTCGTGGGTAAGGATGATCTTCATGAGTCTGTCACCCTTCCTTTAGCGCGCGGTGGACGTGTAGGGCAGCAGCGCCATCTCACGGCTGTTCTTGACGGCCGTGGCGACGTCACGCTGGTGCTGCGTGCAGTTGCCGGTCACGCGGCGGGCACGGATCTTGCCGCGGTCGGAAATGAACTTCCGCAGCATGTTCGTGTCCTTGTAGTCCACGTACGTGACCTTGTCCTTGCAGAAAGCGCAGACCTTCTTCTTCGGCTTGCGCACAGGCGGCTTCGCCATGGTGATTCTCCTGTGTGATCAAGAAGTGTGGGGTACGGCCCCGCCCTCGACCGACGGACCGGTGATCCGGCCCGAGCGGTCCTAGAAGGGGGGCTCGTCCGAGTAGCCGCCACCGCCGCCGGAGCCTCCGCCCCAGCCGCCACCGCCACCGCCACCGCCCTGGTTGCCACCGGCGGGAGCGCTGGTCGCCCACGGGTCTTCAGCGGGAGCGCCGCCGCCCTGCTGGCCGCCGCCGGAGCCTCCGCCCCAGCCACCGCCACCCTGGCCGCCGCCACTGCCACCGTAACCACCCTGGCCGCCTCGGCCGGCGGTCTTGGTGACCTTGGCCGTGGCATTGCGCAGGCTGGCGCCGACTTCCTCCACGTCCAGTTCGTAGACCGTGCGCTTGACGCCCTCACGGTCCTCGTAGGACCGCTGCTTCAGCCGGCCCTGCACGATGACGCGCATGCCTCGCTGGAGCGACTCGGCGACGTTCTCCGCCGCCTGACGCCAGACGGAGCAGGTCAGGAACAGGCTCTCGCCGTCCTTCCACTCGTTCGTCTGACGGTCGAAGGTGCGGGGAGTGGACGCGACACGGAACTTCGCGACCGCCGCACCGGAAGGGGTGAAGCGCAGCTCGGGGTCGTCGACAAGATTGCCGACGACCGTGATGACGGTCTCGCCTGCCATGGGGGAACCTCTCGGCGGGTTTGCTGCTGGCTGCTGGTGCTGCTACTCGGAACCCGAGATCAGCTGAGCGGAAGCTCAGTGGGTCTCGGGACGGAGGACCTTGGTCCGGAGGACCGACTCGTTCAGGTTCATCTGGCGGTCGAGCTCCTTGACGACCGCAGGCTCGGCCTGCAGGTCGATGACCGAGTAGATGCCCTCGGGCTTCTTCTTGATCTCGTACGCGAGACGACGACGGCCCCAGGTGTCGACCTTCTCGACCTTTCCGTTGCCCTCACGGACGACGGAGAGGAAGTTCTCGATCAGCGGGGAGACAGCACGCTCCTCGAGATCGGGGTCGAGGATGACCATCACCTCGTAGTGACGCATGTGGAACCCACCTCCTTCGGACTCAGCGGCCACGGTCGTTCCGTGGCAGGAGGGTTGTGATGCGTACGCAACGGTATCGGCCACCACTGACAATCCGGGCTCCCCGCTGGGGATCCCTGTCATGGCCTGGGCAGACACCGGTGCAGACGGTACAGAGTACCCGCACACCCGCTTCCGGTTGAAATTCGGCGGTGGTGACCGTCAATCTGTACACATCGGGTGTGTATGGCGCTACGATGCGCCGCCTTCCGCAGGAGGTGCCCCATGGCACAGACATTGCGACCCAACATCGCCGGATCTCTTTTCGCGACCGACGACAAGCCCCACCCCGTGCAGGACACGCTGCTCGCCGTGACGCTCGTCCTCGGTGCGGTCTCCTTCATCACGGCGATGTTCCACCACCTTCATCTGATCAGTTCCTGGACGGGGCTGGTGGGAATCCTGACCGGCGCATACGGGCAGTTCATCTCGGAAACGACTCGTGAGCGCTTCGGCCTGATCGTGGGTCTCGGTGCCTCGGCCGTCGGCTTCTTCCTCGGCATGGCCCACGGAGGCCTGTTCGGTGGGGTCATCGGCTGACTCCTTCTCTCCGGCCGCGCGGTGTGGGACGGTGCCCTGCGCTGTCCGCCGCCCCACATCGGACCAAGCGGCCGAATAGCACCGACTGACGCCCCGGCCAGGTACCGGCCGGGGCCCAGGTCCCATGCGGCCATTCGGCGTGCCCGCAGGGCGCAGTAGGCTTCGGCGCGAGAGCCGGAGCCCCTGTACCCATGGGGACACACCAGCCCGAGGAGCGCCCCGAATGAGCCTGACCCTGAGGACGATCAGCCGAGAGCAGCATCTGGCGTACATCCAGAGCCTGCCCTCGGCGAGCCACATGCAGGTCCCGGCCTGGGCCGACGTCAAGGCCGAGTGGCGCTCCGAGAACCTCGGGTGGTTCGACGACAGGACCGGTGAGATCGTCGGCGTCGGCCTGGTGCTGTACCGCCAGCTTCCCAAGATCAAGCGCTACTTGGCCTATCTCCCCGAGGGCCCGGTCATCAACTGGTTCGCGCCCAACCTCACCGACTGGCTGGAGCCGATGCTCGCGCATCTGAAGAACCAGGGCGCCTTCTCGGTGAAGATGGGCCCGCCGGTGATCATCCGGCGCTGGGAGGCCACGTCCATCAAGAAGGGCATCCAGGACCCGGATGTGAAGCGGCTGCGCGACATCGAGGCCGACTTCATCGAGCCGCGTGCCTTTGAGGTCGCCGACAAGCTGCGCCGCATGGGGTGGCAGCAGGGTGAGGACGGCGGGGCCGGCTTCGGTGACGTACAGCCTCGTTACGTCTACCAGGTGCCGCTGGCGAACCGCTCCCTCGAAGAGGTCCACAAGAACTTCAACCAGCTGTGGCGCCGCAACATCAAGAAGGCCGAGAAGGCCGGCGTGGAGGTCGTCCAGGGCGGCTACCACGACCTGGAGGAGTGGCAGCGGCTGTACGAGATCACCGCTGTCCGCGACCGCTTCCGGCCGCGGCCGCTGTCGTACTTCCAGCGCATGTGGACGGCCCTCAACACCGAGGACCCCAACCGCATGCGGCTCTACTTCGCCCGGCACAACGGCGTGAACCTGTCCGCCGCGACGATGCTGGTCGTCGGTGGGCACGTCTGGTACTCGTACGGCGCCTCGGACAACATCGGCCGTGAGGTCCGGCCCTCGAACGCGATGCAGTGGCGCATGCTGCGCGACGCCTACGCCCTCGGGGCGACCGTCTACGACCTGCGCGGCATCTCCGACTCGCTGGACGAGACGGACCATCTCTTCGGTCTGATCCAGTTCAAGGTGGGCACAGGCGGTCAGGCCGCCGAATACCTCGGTGAGTGGGACTTCCCGCTCAACAAGCTGCTCCACAAGGCTCTCGACATCTACATGTCGCGTCGCTGATTCCCCCCGTTTTCGCTTCCATCCCTCTGATACACCGCAGCCACGAGAAAGGTTCCGGGACCGGCCATGGCGCTCACGCTCTACGTCGACACCGCGCGCTGGCGGGCACACCACAAGCACGTTCAGGAGCAGTTCCCGGGACTCGTCCCCGTCTGCAAGGGCAACGGCTACGGCTTCGGGCACGAGAAGCTGGCGGAAGAAGCCACGCGCCTCGGCGCGGACGTCCTCGCCGTCGGCACGACGTACGAGGCGGCCCGGATCAAGGACTGGTTCAGCGGTGACCTGCTGGTGCTGACGCCGTACCGACGGGCCGAGGAGCCCGTCCCCCTGCCCGACCGGGTGATCCGTTCCGTTTCGTCGGTCGACGGCGTGTACGGCCTCGTGGGTGCCCGCGTGGTCATCGAGGTCATGTCCTCGATGAAGCGGCACGGGGTGAGCGAGCAGGAACTGCCCCAGCTCCACGCGGCCATAGAGAACGTGCGTCTGGAGGGCTTCGCCATCCACCTGCCTCTGGACCGCACCGACGGCTCGGACGCCGTCGAGGAGGTCATCGGCTGGATGGACCGCCTGCGCGCGGCCCGTCTCCCGCTGCACACCATGTTCGTCAGCCACCTGAAGGCCGAGGAACTCGCCCGTCTCCAGCAGCAGTTCCCGCAGACCCGCTTCCGGGCGAGGATCGGCACCCGGCTGTGGCTGGGAGACCACGAGGCGACCGAGTACCGCGGGGCCGTCCTCGACGTCACCCGGGTGGCCAAGGGTGACCGCTTCGGTTACCGGCAGCAGAAGGCGGCTTCCGACGGCTTCCTGGTGGTCGTGGCGGGCGGTACGTCGCACGGAGTGGGGCTGGAGGCCCCGAAGGCCATGCACGGCGTCATGCCGCGCGCCAAGGGCGTCGCCCGGGCCGGTCTCGCGACGGTCAACCGGAACCTCTCTCCGTTCGTCTGGGCCGGCAAGCAGCGCTGGTTCGCAGAGCCGCCGCACATGCAGGTCTCGATCCTCTTCGTGCCCGCGGACGCCCCGGAGCCGCAGGTCGGCGAAGAACTGGTGGCCCATCTGCGGCACACCACCACGCAGTTCGACCGGATCGTCGACCGCTGAGACACGCTTTCCCGGGACGCCGGGCGGTGGCTCGCCGGACCGGACCGCACGCCGTGGCAATGCGAAAGGCCGTATACGGAGACGCCCGTGTACGGCCTTTCGCATTGCTCGACCTGTCGCGTTCGCTCAGGGCGAACGGTCCGCGGGGTCCTGATTGCCCCACTCCACGAGCGGCCCTTCGAAGTGCGCCGCGTGCTGCGGGGGACGGGCTGCGGCACCGTAGACATGGACGTCGTCCGCGCCGTCCAGCACACCGCCGGACGGGTCGTCGTCACCGGCGCGGCGCACCATGTCCCGCTCCGGCATGAAGATGTCGCGTACGACCATGACGCACAGATACAGGGTTCCCAGCACGTGGGCCATGATCGCCGCGTGGTAGCCCTCTGGGGGCAATCCCTTGTGGGCCTCTCCGCTGGTCGTGTACGCGAGGTACATCCAGATCCCCAGGTAGTACACGACCTCGCACGCCTGCCAGATCAGGAAGTCCCGCCAGCGGGGCCGGGCCAGCGCGGCCAGCGGGACAAGCCAGAGCACGTACTGCGGCGAGTAGACCTTGTTGGTGAGGATGAAGGCCGCCACGATCAGGAAGGCCAGCTGGGCGAAGCGCGGTCTCCGTGGGGCGGTCAGCGCGAGTGCGGTGATGCCCGCGCTGATGAGGAGCATGGCCGTCATCGCGTACGCGTTGGCCGTCTCGGGGGTGATCGGGAGGTTCATCCGCTGCGAAATGACGAGGAAGACCGAGCCGAAGTCGACGCCACGTTCCTGACTGAAGCGGTAGAACTTCGCCCACCCATCGGGCGCCAGGAGCATCACGGGCAGGTTCACCGCGAGCCAGGCCCCGACAGCGCCGAGGGCCGCGGTCCCGAACTCCCGCCACTTGCCCGCTCGCCAGCACAGGACGAAGAGCGGGCCGAGCAACAGGAACGGGTAGAACTTGGCGGCTGTGGCGAGCCCGAGCAGCACACCGAAGGCCAGGGGACGCTGCCGCGACCACATCAGCATCGCCGCAGCCAGCAGGGCCACCGCGAGGAGGTCCCAGTTGATGGTGGCCGTCAGGGCGAAGGCAGGCGCCAGGGCCACCAGCAGGCCGTCCCAGGGACGCCGGCGATGGACGCGCGCGGAACACACGGCGATGACCGCCGCGCACGCCATCAGCATGCCTGCGTTGACCATCCAGTACCACTGCTCTTGTTCCTGGATGGTCCCGCTGCCCGGGGTGAGCCACGCCGCGACCTCCATGAACACACCGGTCAGCACCGGGTACTCGAGGTACTCCATGTCGCCGGGGATCTTGTCGAAGTACGGCACCAGCCCGTCGGCGAAACCGCGCCCCTGGTAGAGGTGGGGGATGTCGGAGTAGCAGGCGTGTGTGTACTGGGAGCTGGCCCCGAAGAACCAGGCGCCGTCGTAACAGGGCAGCTTCTGCACCATGCCGAGCGCGAACATGCCGATCGCGACCAGGGCGACGACCCTTACCGGGGTCCACCAGGATGTCCCGAGCAGCGCACGCCGCCCGATGGGGCCCCCGATCAGCTCACTGCCGGCCGCAGCGACCTCGTCCTCTTTGGTCGGCCGTACCGGCTCCGGCTCGTCCACGCTCATTCGCGTCGTCTCCGCACTGGGCATGCCGCACATCCTGCCGTACGCGCCCAGGAGTACGCCGAGGGCCGCCGCACCTCAGTGGTGCGGCGGCCCTTGTTTCACGTGAAACACCCTCTACCGGGACGGAGAGCTATCCGGTCGGCCCTCCGAAGAGTCCTCCGCCGTTCTGATTGCCTCTCGTATCGTCCTGCGGGTCGGTCGGTGTCGCTGTCACCCCGCCGTCAGTGCCGCCGGTGTCCGCTCCCCCCGTATCCGTGCCGCCGGTGTCGTCACAGGTCGGATCGAAGGGGTTCTTGCAGGGCTTGTCACTGGGTGTGGGCGACGGAAGAGCGGGCTCGCTCTGGGACGGCGACGGGGACGGCTCCGGGCTCTCTTCCGGGGCCTCCGACGCCGAGGGGGTCGGAGTCGGGTCCGGGTCGTCGTTGACGATCACGCCGATGGGCTGGGGCTCCGGGAACGCCTTCGGCGGGACGTTCTTGAGCGCGTCCTCCATGTAGTCGTGCCAGATCTCGGCCGGGAACGACGCACCATGGATCGTCTCCTGGCCACCCGTGCCGTACATCTCCAAGAACGTGCGGTTCTTGTTGGATTCGTCGTCGTCCATGCGGTACATGCTGATCGCGGTCGACAGCTGCGGGGTGTACCCGACAAACCAGGCAGACTTGTTGCCGTCGGTGGTACCGGTCTTGCCGGCCACCTCGCGGCCGGCCAGCTGGGCCGAGGTGCCGGTTCCCTTTTCGACGACGGTCTTCAGGACATCGGTGACATTGTCGGCGACATCCGCGGTGAAAGCCTCCTTGGGGGCGGCGATCTCGTCGTGGTCGAACCGCGTCAGGCCCTCGTACTCGACCTTGCTGACGGAGAACGGGTCGTTCTGCTTGCCACTCGCGGCGAAGGTCGCGTACGAGCCCGCCATGCGGATGGCGCTGGGGTCGGAGATACCGATCGAGAACGAGGGGAAGCCGGTGCCCGTGAGGCTGTCCTTCTTGAGGCCCGCCTCGATGGCCGCTTCCTTCACCCGGTCGAGACCGACGTCCATGCCCAGCTGGACGAAGGCGGAGTTCGCCGAGACCCGCATCGCCTCACGAAGATCGATCTGGTACTTCGGCGGGCTACCGTACGACTCGTCGCCGTCGTTGGCCTGCAACCACTCCTTGCCCTCTTCGTTGGTCCAGACGGTGCCGTCGTAGTCCTCGATCTTGAGGTCGTTCTTGCCGCTGTAGAGGCTCTTCGGCGAGACGATGGTGCGCTCGTCCTGGGCCTGATCCGGATCCAGACCCGGGTCACGCTTGCCCCAGGTCATGGCCGCAGCCAGGACGAAGGGCTTGAACGTCGAACCGACCTGTGCGCCGGTCACGTCGGCATTGTTGGTGAAGTGCTTGGTGGCGTCCTCACCACCGTAGATCGCCTCGATGGCGCCCGACTTCGGATTCACCGACGCCCCGCCGAACTGGACATGCGTGTCCGTCTTGGGGCGCAGCTTGGGCTTGATGTTCTCCTTGCGCACCTTCTTCACGGCCGCCTCGAGTTCCTTGACCTTGTTCTTGTCGAAGGTCGTGTGGATCTCGTAGCCGCCCCGTTCGAGCTCCTTCGGCGTGATGTTGGTGTTGTTGAGGATGTAGCCCTTGGCCGTGTCGACGAGGTAGCCGATCTGCCCGCCCAGCTGCGCGTTGGACCGGGGCCGCTGGATCTTGGGGAACTGGGTGTACTTGGCCCGTGTGGACGCCGAGAGATGCTTGTCCTTGACCATCTCGTCGAGGATCCACTCCCAGCGCTCCGTGGCCCGCTTGGTGTTCGCCTGTGCTGAGGCCGCCGGGTCGATCGATGTCGCCCCGGCCGGGTCGTAGTACGTCGCGCCCTTGAGGACGGCGGCGAGGAATGCGCACTGGCTCGGATTGAGTTCTTCCGCGTCCACGCCGAAGTACGTGCGGGCGGCTGCCTGAAGGCCATAGGCGCCACGGCCGAAGTAGGCCGTGTTCAGGTAGCCGCGCATGATCTCTTCCTTCTCGACGGAGGCGCCGACCTTCACGGAGATGAAGAGCTCCTTCACCTTCCGGGAGAGGGTCTGCGACTGGTCGTCGAGCATGGCGTTCTTGACGTACTGCTGGGTGATGGTCGATCCACCCTGCGTCTGGCCACCCTTGGCCATGTTGACGACGGCACGCGCGATGCCCATGGGGTCGACGCCGCTGTCCGTTTCGAACGTCTTGTTCTCGGCCGACATGACCGCGTAGCGCATCGCCTTGGGGATCTTCTCGTAGGCGATGATCTGGCGGTTGACCTCACCACCCGTCGCCACCATCTGCGTGCCGTCGGACCAGTAGTAGACGTTGTTCTGCGCCGTCGCGGCCTCGGCCGGGTTGGGGACGGCCACGACGGCGTAGCCGATACCGGCGGCCGCCACGAGGCAGCCGAAGAACCCGATGAACAGCCCCGTCACCTGACGCCAGGACGGCACCCACCGCATGGCCCCGTACTTGCCTGCGCGCGGATAGTCGATGAAGCGCTTCTTGCCGGGTGGAGCGGGCCTCCCTCGGCCCCGCCCCGGGCCGCGTCCCGCGGGCTCGGCGGCTCTGCGGCGGCCGCCGCCGGTGCCGGTGCTTCTCTGCACCGCCCGCCGGGCGGCTGCACGGCCCTCGTACAGGGTGTCATCACCTCCCGCCCCATAGGTCTCGGAAAGTGACCCGCTGGTGCCCCGCGGTGCAGCGCGGCGGCCGGAGGACGCCGATTGGCCGCGTCTGGCCGCGGCACGTCCGCCTCCCTGCGGCTGCGGCGGTTTGCGACGGTGCTCGCTCATCGAACGACTACTCCTCGGGCAGGCGCACCCGTGCGCGCCTGGAAACGGCGGCTGGTTTCCGGTCCCCCCGAAGTACGGATGCGGTCGTGTTGGCATTCATCCGTACCGCACACGGGACGACGACGTGCTCTAACGTCACTCGGCTCCCGTTGGTGTGCATGCCGCACAGACTACGCACCACCAAAACCCTCTGAGCACCGAACTTCACCCCAAATCCGGCAACTTGCTTCCCACTAATCGGTGATGTGACCCCGTTCACCGTGCCCCCACTTGTCGCATACGTAGGGGCGTTCTATCGTCATGATGTATCGAGTCGATACATCAGCTCGACATAGAGGGTGTCGGGAAGGCCAGCGGGAGAGGGGAGGCGACGATGAGCCGGCGCTCCGGAATCCTCGAGTTCGCCGTACTCGGCCTGCTGCGCGAAGCCCCGATGCACGGCTATGAGCTGCGCAAACGACTCAACACCTCACTGGGTGTGTTCCGCGCCTTCAGCTACGGGACGCTCTACCCCTGCCTCAAGACGCTGGTCGCGAACGGCTGGTTGATCGAGGAGTCGGGGGGTGCCCAGGACGACGCTCCCGCCGCCCTCACGGGCCGCCGCGCCAAGATCGTCTACAGGCTGACGGCGGAAGGCAAGGAGCACTTCGAGGAACTGCTCTCGCAGACGGGCCCCGACGCGTACGAGGACGAGCACTTCGCCGCTCGCTTCGCGTTCTTCGGGCAGACCTCCCGGGATGTGCGGATGCGCGTGCTGGAGGGCCGTCGCAGCCGTCTGGAGGAACGGCTGGAGAAGATGCGTGCCTCGCTGGCGCGCACCCGCGAGCGCCTCGACGACTACACGCTTGAGCTACAGCGCCACGGGATGGAGTCCGTGGAGCGCGAGGTGCGCTGGCTGAACGAGCTCATCGAGAGCGAGCGGGCGGGCCGTGATCTGAAGGGTCGCGCCCATGGAGAACCCGCTCGCGACACCACAGAGGGAGCGCCGGGCGCCCTGCCCCGGTTCGGGGACGTCCCCGAACCGGATGCGCCCGGCGACACCGCCACGTGAGGTCCCTGCCAGGACCTCACTCGTACACACAGGGAGCAACCGGAATGGGTTCGGTTCGCGTAGCCATCGTCGGCGTGGGCAACTGCGCCGCGTCGCTGGTGCAGGGAGTCGAGTACTACAAGGACGCCGACGCGGCGGCCAAGGTCCCCGGCCTCATGCACGTGCAGTTCGGTGACTACCACGTCGGAGACGTGGAGTTCGTCGCGGCTTTCGACGTCGACGCGAAGAAGGTCGGCCTCGACCTCGCGGACGCCATCGGGGCCTCCGAGAACAACACCATCAAGATCTGTGACGTGCCGAGCACCGGCGTGACCGTCCAGCGCGGCCACACACTCGACGGTCTCGGCAAGTACTACCGCGAGACCATCGAGGAGTCCTCCGAGGCCCCGGTCGACGTCGTTCAGATCCTCAAGGACAGGCAGGTCGACGTCCTCGTCTGCTACCTGCCCGTCGGTTCCGAGGACGCGGCGAAGTTCTACGCCCAGTGCGCCATCGACGCCAAGGTCGCCTTCGTCAACGCCCTCCCGGTCTTCATCGCCGGCACCAAGGAGTGGGCGGACAAGTTCACCGAGGCGGGCGTCCCGATCGTCGGCGACGACATCAAGTCCCAGGTCGGTGCCACCATCACGCACCGCGTCATGGCGAAGCTGTTCGAGGACCGAGGCGTCGTCCTGGACCGCACGATGCAGCTGAACGTCGGCGGCAACATGGACTTCAAGAACATGCTCGAGCGGGACCGCCTGGAGTCCAAGAAGATCTCCAAGACCCAGGCCGTCACCTCCCAGATCCCCGACCGGGAGCTCGGCGAGAAGAACGTCCACATCGGCCCGTCCGACTACGTGGCCTGGCTCGACGACCGCAAGTGGGCCTACGTCCGTCTTGAGGGCCGCGCCTTCGGTGACGTTCCGCTGAACCTGGAGTACAAGCTGGAGGTCTGGGACTCCCCGAACTCCGCCGGCGTCATCATCGACGCGCTGCGCGCCGCGAAGATCGCCAAGGACCGCGGTATCGGCGGCCCGATCCTGTCGGCGTCCTCGTACTTCATGAAGTCCCCGCCGGTCCAGTACTTCGACGACGAGGCGCGGGAGAACGTCGAGAAGTTCATCAAGGGCGAGGTCGAGCGCTGACCGGACAAGACGCGGGGCACTAAGTCCGCTCGTTCTTCGGGTCGTTGAGGGTCCCCGGGTCGTACACCCGGGGGCCCTCCCTGTATGTGAGGCTGTGCCCCATGGCTGTCGTACGAGACCTGCGGGTGCTCCTGCGCTTCCGGGACTTCCGGCGTCTGCTCGCCGTACGGCTGCTCTCACAGGGGGCGGACGGGGTCTACCAGGTCGCGCTCGCCACCTACGTCGTGTTCTCTCCGGAGAAACAGGCGTCCGCCGCGGCGATCGCCTCGGCCATGGCCGTCCTGCTCCTTCCGTACTCTCTCGTCGGGCCCTTCGCCGGCGTCCTGCTGGACCGCTGGCGGCGCCGCCAGGTGCTGCTGTACGGCAATCTTCTGCGCGCGCTGCTCGCTTCCGTGACGGCCGTCCTGATGCTGATGGACGTTCCCGACTGGCTCTTCTACGTCTCCGCGCTCTGCGTCACAGCGGTCAACCGCTTCGTGCTGGCCGGACTCTCCGCCGCGCTGCCCCGTGTGGTCGACGCCGACCGCCTGGTGGTCGCCAACTCCCTCTCTCCCACCGCAGGCACTCTCGCCGCGACAGCGGGCGGTGGCCTCGCCTTCGTCGTCCGGCTGGTGGGCTCGGACTCGGACGCCGCGGTGGTCCTCCTCGGTTCGGCTCTGTATCTGTGCGCGGCCCTCGCCTCACTGCGCATCGCCCGGGATCTGCTGGGCCCGGACCCATCGCAGGTGCAGCGGGACCTGGGTGCCGCGATCGCCGGCACGGCCCGGGGGTTGGTCGCCGGGGTACGACACCTCGTCGCCCCGGGGCGGCGGGCGGCGGCCTGGGCGCTGGCGTCGATGACGATGATGCGGTTCTGCTATGGCGCCCTCACGGTCATGGTGCTGATGCTGTGCCGGTACGCCTGGTCATCCACGCCCTCAGGAGCGCCCGACGCCGAGGAGGGGCTCGCACTGCTCGGTCTGGCCGTGGGGATCTCAGGGGCGGGATTCTTCACCGCCGCCGTGCTGACGCCCTGGGCGGCCGGTCGCCTGGGACCGGCCCTCTGGATCGTGACGTGCGCCGCGACCGCCGCTGTGCTGGAACCGGCTCTGGGGCTGCCCTTCACGGAGGGGCCCATGTTGACCGCCGCGTTCGTCCTTGGGTTGATCACTCAGGGAGCGAAGATCTCGACGGACACGATCGTGCAATCCGTCGTGGACGACGGATACCGCGGTCGGGTCTTCTCCCTCTACGACGTCCTCTTCAATGTGGCATTCGTCGGCGCCGCAGCCGTCGCCGCTCTGATGCTCCCTGCCGATGGACGCTCTGTCGCCCTGGTCGTCACCGTGGCAGTGATCTATGGAGCGGTCGCCGTCGGCATGGCCCGCTTCGGGAGGTCAAGGCAGTCGCGTGAGGCAGGTCCACGCTCGGCAACCTGAGCGCCGATGTTTCACGTGAAACATCGGGGCTCGGCAAGCCGAACAACAGCAAGGGCAGTGCACCCGGGCACGGCCGTGGGGTGCGGTGTTTCACGTGAAACACCGCACCCACCCAGAGCAGAGCTCACGAAACCCGGGGCCTCTGGGCCCACCACTCCTTGAGAGCCGCCACCGCTTCGTCATGTTCCATCGGACCGTTCTCCAGCCGCAGCTCCAGCAGGAACTTGTAGGCCTGCCCGATGACCGGGCCCGGAGCGACACCCAGGATCTCCATGATCTGGTTACCGTCGAGGTCCGGGCGGATGGCGTCCAGCTCCTCCTGCTCCTGAAGCTGCGCGATGCGCTCCTCCAGACCGTCGTACGCACGGGAGAGCGCGCTCGCCTTGCGCTTGTTCCGTGTGGTGCAGTCGGAGCGGGTCAGCTTGTGGAGACGGTCGAGGAGCGGGCCGGCGTCACGGACGTAGCGGCGGACGGCGGAGTCCGTCCACTCGCCGGTGCCGTACCCGTGGAAGCGCAGATGCAGCTCGACCAGGCGGGAGACGTCCTTGATGAGGTCATTGGAGTACTTGAGAGCCGTCATACGCTTCTTGGTCATCTTGGCCCCCACCACCTCGTGGTGATGGAAGGAGACCCGGCCGTCCTTCTCGAAGCGCCGAGTACGGGGCTTGCCGATGTCATGCAGAAGCGCCGCGAGTCGGAGGGTGAGGTCGGGCCCGTTCTCCTCGAGCGCGATCGCCTGCTCGAGGACGATCAGGGTGTGGTCGTAGACATCCTTGTGCCGGTGGTGTTCGTCACGCTCGAGGCGCAGCGCGGGAAGCTCGGGCAGCACGTTCCGGGCGAGGCCGGTGTCCACCAGCAGGGTCAGCCCCTTGCGCGGGTGAGCGGAGAGGATCAGCTTGTTCAGCTCATCCCGCACCCGCTCCGCCGAGACGATCTCGATCCGTCCGGCCATGTCGGTCATCGCCGACACGACCTCCGGCGCGACCTCGAAGTCGAGCTGCGCGGCGAACCGCGCGGCGCGCATCATGCGCAGCGGATCGTCGGAGAAGGACTCCTCCGGCGTGCCGGGGGTGCACAGCACCCGGGCGGCGAGATCCTCCAGCCCACCGTGCGGGTCGATGAACTCCTTCTCGGGTAGCGCCACGGCCATGGCGTTGACGGTGAAGTCACGCCGCACGAGGTCTTCCTCGATGGAGTCGCCGTAGGACACCTCCGGCTTGCGAGAGGTCCGGTCGTAGGCCTCCGACCGGTAGGTCGTCACCTCGATCTGGTAGCCGTCCTTCTGGGCCCCCACCGTGCCGAAGGCGATCCCGACCTCCCATACCGCGTCGGCCCAGGGGCGCACGATCTTCAGAACGTCCTCGGGGCGGGCGTCCGTCGTGAAGTCCAGGTCGTTGCCGAGCCGGCCGAGCAGCGCGTCCCTGACCGATCCGCCGACCAGCGCGAGCGAGAACCCCGCCTCCTGGAAGCGTCGGGCGAGATCATCGGCGACAGGGGCGACGCGCAGCAGTTCACTCACCGCGCGGCGCTGTACCTGGCTCAGGGCACTGGACTGTTCGTTGGCGTTCGGCACAACAGAAAAGGGTACGTGGCCTCCGTGGCGGTGGTCGCCTCCATTGAACGTGCACAACGGCTTCGCGCAGATGCCCCCGTCCCCGACCCCTTTGATACAGGCACATACAGGGACAGCCCGGCCGATCGCCCGATCTTGTGGAGCGGACCGCGGCACTTCACCTCAGCGCGCATCGTTACCATGCCTGGACGCACATTCCGACGACCACTGACGACGACGAGGGACGGGCGAGCGCGTGGCCGAGGCGGCAGACTTCCAGGGGACCGGTCCCTCACCTGCCCGCCGCTGGCTGCTGCGCACGGGCGCAGTGATCGCCGGCGCACCGCTGCTGGCCGGTCTGCTCCAGCTCTCGGCCGCTCCGGAAGCCACGGCGGCACCGAAGGCGGCGACTGCCGCTGCCACGGGCAGCAACACCGTCGATGTCTCCCTGGACTCCCTCAGCCCCAGCGTGCCCACCGAGGGCGACACCGTCACCGTCTCCGGCACAGTCACGAACAAGGGCAAGCAGACGGTCACGGATGCCCACGTGGGCCTGCGGGTCGGCTCGGCGCCCCTGACGACCCGCTCCTCTATCGACAGCACGGCCAAACGCAATGGTTTCGACCAGTTCGCCGACGGGACGGAGGTCGGCGGGAAGTATGTTGCGAAGTTCTCCAAGCTCGCCTCCGGAGTGGCCCACCCTTTCACCATCTCGGTGCCCGTCAAGGAACTGGACCTCGACTCGGACGGCGTCTACCAGCTCGGCGTCTCCCTCTCGGGTCAGACCCCTGCGGCCCGGTATGACCAGATCCTCGGCATCCAGCGCACGTTCCTCCCGTGGCACCCGGACGACGCGGACACCAGGACGAAGACGACGTACCTCTGGCCTCTGATCTCCACCAGCCACCTCACGGCCGAGACCGGACCGGGAGAGCGCCAGACGCCCACCTTCCTCAACGACGACCTGGCCAAGGAGATCTCCGCGGGCGGTCGCCTGGAGCAGATGCTGGCGCTGGGCAAGGATCTCGACGTCACCTGGGTGATCGACCCGGACCTGTTGGCGTCCGTCGTCGCAATGACCGAGACCTACAGCGTCCAGAACGGGAACACCCCGGTCCCGGGCAGGAGCCAGGCCGTCGCCAACGCGTGGCTGGCGGACCTCGAGACCGCGGTCCAGGGCAAGGAAGTGGTCGCGCTCCCCTTCGCGGACCCGGATCTGGCGTCGCTGGCGCAGAACGGCAAGGCCGTCACGGGCTCCCTCAGCCGCCTCAAGGACGCCACCGATGTCGCTGCCGACACCGTCGAGAACATCCTCCACGTGGAGCCGAACACCGAGTTCGCGTGGCCCGTGAACGGCGCGGTGGACCCGTCCATCATGAAGGTCGCCACCTCGGCGGGGGCCGACAAGGTGATCGCCCGCAGCGACAGCCTGCAGGAGAACCGCGGGCTGTCCTACACACCCACCGCGGCCCGCCCCATCGGCGGCGGCACCACGGCGGTCGTCGCGGATGCCCAGCTGTCCACGGCCTTCCAGGGCGACATGACAAAGGCCGAGAGCTCCACCCTGGCGGTGCAGAGGTTCCTGGCCCAGAGCCTGATGACAAACCTGCAGACCGACAAACAGCGCAGCATCGTGATCGCCCCGCAGCGCATGCCGTCGGCCAGCCAGGCCCAGACGATGGCACAGGCCCTGACGGCGCTCCAGGGCGGTACCTGGTCGCAGTCCCAGGACCTGTCCGCGGCCGCCGAGGCGAAGCCCGACCCGAACGCCAACACCAGGATCCCCTCCGCTGCGGCGTACCCCAAGTCGCTGCGCAAGCAGGCGCTGCCGAAGTCGGCGTTCGAGCAGATCCACGGCACCCAGAGCGACCTCGACCGCTTCAAGGTGATCCTCAACCGCCAGTCGCGCGTGGTCACTCCCTTCGGCCGGACCATGGACCGGGAGATGTCCACGTCCTGGCGGGGGCACACCGCGGACGCGCGGGCCTACCGCGACGGCGTGCAGTCGTACCTCGACACGCTCACCAGCCAGGTCCGGCTGATCGAGAAGTCGGAGACGAAGCTCTCGGGCCGCAGCGCCACGATCCCGGTGACCGTGCAGAACAACCTCGTCCAGGGTGTCGACCTGACTCTGCGCCTCACGTCGCAGCTTCCGAAGCGCCTGAAGATCGGTGACGAGGACCACGACGAGCAGTCGATCGACATCTCGGGCGGACACAGCGAGTCCGTGAAGTTCACCACCAATGCCAAGGCCAACGGCAAGGCCGACGTCGTCGCCCAGCTCTACACGAAGGACGGCCAGAAATACGGCGACCCGGTCGTCTTCACCGTGAGCGTCACCGAGATCACTCCCACGGTGATGCTGGTCATCGCCGGCGGTGTCCTGCTCCTCGTGCTCGCCGGCTTCCGCATGTACACCCACCGCAAGCGCGCCGCCGCCCGCCAGGAGACGGAGGGCACCTCGCAGAACGAGGCCCCGGCGGAGACTTCTCCGGGCGAGGAAGCGAACACAGAGGCGACCTCGGTCGTACACACTGACGGAGTCGTACACACTGACGAAGGAAAGTCCTCGGCCGAGTCCGGGGCAGACGCGCCGGAGCACCCGAGTGACCCGGCCACGGACACCGCACCGGAAAACACCGACCGGTCCGGAACGGGTGAGAGAGTGGACCGTTGAGCGATTGTCGTGGCCGGTGGGCCCGGGGACGATGAGGTGGGGTAACCATGAACGCGCCGTACGACGGTGACCACGGCCAGGGCGCGGCCAACTCGGGCCATCCCGACGGCTCGCTGCCCGGGTCGGCCCAGGTCCCGCCGCAGCCCCCCGCGGACATGTACCTCCAGGACGCCTACGACCAGGACCCCTACCGCGAGCGGGATCTGTCCGCCCAGGACCCGGTGGCCGAGGCGCTCTACGACCGCGCCGCGCACCCTCCGCCGCCGGGCGCCCATCAGCCGCAGCAGCCCCTCTACGGGCAGCCGGCGCCGGCGCAGTACGCCCCGGACCCGCGTGTGTGGGCCCAGACCCCCGCGCCCGAACCGGACGGCCCGTCGCGGCACATGCCGTACGGCGACAACGCCCGTACGACCCAGTTCGTGGGAGTGGACGACCTGGTCACACAGGCCGGCGAGGAGCGCCACGAGCCCGACGCGTTCGCCCATCTCTTCCGGGACCAGCAGCAGAGCGGCCATGGAGCCATGGGACAGCCTTCCGTTCCGGGCCCGGCCCCCGCTCCGGGACCGGTCCCGGGTCGTCCGCAGCACGAGGAGCCCGCGCATCCCCCTGCGGCCGCACCGGCTGCGAAGAAGGGCGGACGGGCTTCGGGTCTGCTGAAGTCGAGCGCCGTGATGGCGGCGGGCACCATGGTCTCGCGCCTCACGGGCTTCATCCGCTCGGCGATGATCGTCTCGGCGCTGGGACTCAGTCTTCTCGGCGAGTCCTTCCAGGTGGCTTACCAGTTGCCGACGATGATCTACATTCTGACCGTCGGCGGCGGCCTCAACTCCGTCTTCGTACCTCAGCTCGTCCGAGCCATGAAGGAGGACGACGACGGCGGGGAGGCGTACGCCAACCGACTGCTGACCCTGGTCATGGTCGTCCTCGGCGTCCTCACCGCCCTCGCCATGTTCGCCGCGCCCCTTCTCGTCCGCGCGTTGTCCACGCCCCTCGCCGAGAACGCCGAGGCCAACGACGTCGCCGTCACCTTCACCCGGTACTTCCTGCCCTCCATCTTCTTCATGGGCATCCATGTGGTGATGGGCCAGATCCTCAATGCCCGTGGCCGCTTCGGCGCCATGATGTGGACTCCGGTCCTGAACAACATCGTCATCATCGTGACGCTC
The DNA here is from genome assembly GCF_056437585.1 of Streptomyces sp. NPDC042364. Lineage (NCBI taxonomy): Bacteria > Bacillati > Actinomycetota > Actinomycetes > Kitasatosporales > Streptomycetaceae > Streptomyces > Streptomyces sp. NPDC042364. The sequence goes on from NZ_JBWKAJ010000006.1 coordinate 328,670, forward strand.
GGTGCTTTCCTCTGGGTCTACGGCAGCGCAGCCGACTCTCACATGACGGTCGAGAACATCCCGCCGGAAGGTGAGAGGCTGCTGGGCATCGGCATCCTCCTGGGCCTCGTCGTCCAGGCGCTCGCGATGATCCCGTATCTGCGGGAGACCGGGTTCCGGATGCGGCTCCGCTTCGACTGGAAAGGCCACGGCCTCGGCAAGGCAGCGATGCTCGCCAAGTGGACGATCCTTTTCGTGCTTGCCAACCAGGCGGGCGCCCTAGTGGTCACCCAGCTGGCAACCGCCGCGGTCACCGAGACGAACATCGCCGGCACGGGATTCAGTGCCTACGCCAACGCCCAGCTGATCTGGGGCCTGCCACAGGCCATCATCACCGTGTCCCTCATGGCGGCCCTGCTCCCGCGCATCTCGCGGTCGGCAGCCGAGGACGACGCGGGAGCCGTCCGCGACGACATCTCCCAGGGTCTGCGCACGACGGCGGTCGCCATCGTGCCGATCGCCTTCGGATTCGTCGCGCTGGGCGTCCCCATGTGCACCCTGATCTTCGGTTCTTCCGGCACCGGCGCGGCCACCAACATGGGCTTCATGCTGATGGCCTTCGGTCTCGGTCTGATCCCGTACTCCGTGCAGTACGTCGTCCTGCGCGCCTTCTACGCCTACGAGGACACCCGGACGCCGTTCTACAACACGGTCATCGTGGCCGCCGTGAACGCCGGCGCTTCCGCGATCTGCTTCTTCGTCATCCCCGCCCGCTGGGCGGTGGTCGGCATGGCCGCCTCCTACGGGCTCGCCTACATCATCGGTGTGGGCGTCGCGTGGCGGCGGTTGAAGAAGCGGCTGGGCGGTGACCTGGACGGCTCCAGGGTCATGCGGACGTACGCGCGGCTGTCCATCGCGTCGCTGCCCGCGGCGCTGGTCAGCGGCGCGGCCTGTTACGGGATCAGCCAGAGTCTGGGGCAGGGCGTCGGCGGCTCGATGCTCGCACTCGTCGGGGGAGGAATCGTTCTGCTAGGTGTCTTCTATGTCGCCGCGCGGCGCATGCGCATCGAAGAGCTCAACTCGATGGTCGGCATGGTCCGCGGACGGCTGGGACGCTGAGGCGGGGTTAGGCGCACAACCATCGTCCGTCGTCGCGTGTCGCTGATAGCGGCGGACTGTGGGCACAATTGGCTTTGGCGTCGCAGAGCGCGCAACGGATGGGGAGGCGGGAACGACGGTGGCGGAACGGAGCACGGCTGCCGTCGACGTGGCAGACAACAGTGGTGACGAGCCGCTGACCGCTCAGGCGGACCAGTCCACGGCCGACGGGGAGGCCCAGAACCGGGAGCGGGACACGGACAGCTCGGCGAGCGAAGAGGCACAGGGAAGCGGCGGCACCGAGAGCCCTTCCAAGACGACACCGCCCGAACTGCACAGCGGTCACAAGCTCGCCAGGCGCTACCGTCTGGAAGAGTGCGTCACCCGTCTGGACGGCTTCAGCAGTTGGCGTGCCGTGGACGAGAAACTGCGCCGTGCGGTCGGAGTCCATGTCCTGCCGGCCGACCACGCACGCGCCCGCACCGTGCTGGCGGCGGCGCGTTCCTCGGCGCTGCTGGGCGACCCCCGCTTCGTCCAGGTGCTCGACGCCGTGGAGGAGAACGACCTCGTGTACGTGGTGCACGAGTGGCTTCCCGACGCCACGGAACTCACCACGCTTCTCGCCTCCGGCCCGCTGGAACCGCATGACGCGTACCAGATGGTCACTCAGGTCTCGCACGCCATGGCCGCCGCGCACCGCGAGGGTCTGTCGCACCTCCGGCTCAACCCGAGCGCAGTCCTGCGGTCCGCCGCGGGGCAATGGCGCATCCGCGGCCTCGCGGTGAACGCGGCGCTTCGCGGTATCGGCTCCGACACGCCCCAGCGCACGGACACGGAGGCGATCGGCGCGCTGCTCTACGCGTCACTCACCCAGCGCTGGCCGTACGAGAATGACGCGCACGGCCTCTCCGGACTCCCCAAGGGCGTCGGGCTCATCGCTCCCGACCAGGTGCGTGCGGGCGTCCACCGAGGACTGTCTGAACTCGCCATGCGGGCGCTTGCCAATGACGGCGCCACCGCCTCGCGCCACGAATCTCCGTGCACGACACCGGAGGAACTGGTGAAGGCGATCGGCGAGATGCCTCGCATCCGCCCGCCGGAGTCGGCGTTCACCACCCCACCCGAGTACCAGCGCACGACGTACCAGCAGGGCACGTACGGCCGTCCGGCGTCCCACCCGGGCGCCACCCAGCCCATTGCGACTCCGCCGCCTCCCTTGCAGAGCCGTACCGGCAAGGTCCTCAAGTGGGCTGTGTCGGCGCTGTTGATCGCCGCGCTCGGTCTGGGCAGCTGGCAGCTGGCGGACGCGCTGATGGAGCACGGCGACCAGTCCAACGACACGGACACGAGCCAGACGACGGACAACGACAAGGGCGACAACCCCGTCAAGCCGCCCACGAAGCTCAGCATCAGCAACGCAGCGGAGTACTACCCGGACGGGAAGCCGCAGCACGCGAACGACGTGAAGCTGACCTACGACAAGGACGCGTCCACGTACTGGCGGACCTACTCCTTCAATGACGGACCCACCCTCGCGCCCTACAAGCAGGGTGTCGGCATCGTCTACGACCTGGGCTCCGCCCAGGAGGTGTCGACGGCCTCAATAGGGCTGTACTACGGCGGGGACCACACCTCGGCCACGCTCTACGCCACCGACTCCCTGTCGTCGTCGGCCCCCCTCGGCTCGATGACGAAGATCGCCTCGAGCACGACCAGCGGAACCAACCTGAAGATCTCCGCCAAGAAGCCGGTGAAGACCCGGTACGTTCTGGTCTGGCTCACCGCTGTACCCAAATCGGGTCCCGACCAGTTCAGTCGCGCCGGCTACAAGCAGGCGATCACCGACGTCAAGTTCATGGGCTGAGAGTTCTTCGAGGAAGGGGGTCCGATGGCGCCAGGCGCCGATCACAGTGGGGCGGGCGATCAGGACCTCCTGGCCCAGCATGTCGCGGGCGACCCGGATGCCTTCGCGGAGCTCGTACGGCGCCACCGGGACCGGTTGTGGGCAGTGGCGCTGCGGACCCTGGGAGACCGTGAGGAGGCTGCTGACGCCGTCCAGGACGCGTTGGTCTCCGCCTACCGGGCCGCGCACACCTTTCGGGGCCAGGCAGCCGTCACGACCTGGCTGCACCGCATCACGGTGAACGCCTGCCTGGACCGTGCCCGCAAGGCCGCCTCCCGCAAGACCTCCCCGGTCGACGACACCGAGCGCCTTGAGCAGTTGCTGGAGCCACACGAGTCGGCGTCCGCCCCCGCCGAGCGCAACGATGTGCACCGCCAGCTCCTGGAAGCCCTGGGCACACTGCCGGAGGACCAGAGGGCAGCCCTTGTCCTCGTGGACATGCAGGGCTATCCGGTGGCAGAGGCCGCCCGGATCCTCGATGTCCCGACCGGCACCGTGAAGAGCCGTTGCGCCCGCGGCAGAGCCAGACTTCTGCCGCTCCTGACCCATCTCCGCGGCGACGGAGGGGGCGACCGCGGCGAAAACTCGGGGCGCGGAAGGAACCGGACGCAGGGGACATCCGTCCCACCCGCAGCAGGACCACATGATGCAGGGCCAAGCGATTCAGCTGCTGTGAAGGGCGGAGGTGGACGAGCGTGACTTCCACGACCGACCCAGCCGGGCACCCGGACGTCGAGGAGATCTCCGACCTCACAGAAGGTCTCCTGCCACCGTCCCGTACGGAGGATGTCCGACAGCACCTGGAGGAGTGCTCCCTCTGCGCCGATGTGTATGCCTCGCTGGAGGAGATCCGCGGCCTGCTCGGTACCGTTCCGGGTTCTCCTCGCATGCCCGACGACGTGGCGGGACGGATCGATGCCGCCCTGGCCGCCGAAGCATTGCTGAACGCCACGGCACCCCATGCGGAGACCGCAGAGACTGCCGATGCGTCCACCCCGTCGCGTTCGGCGTCGCAGGCAGACGACCGTATGCGTGTTTCACGTGAAACAAGGACCGCGGCGGGCCGTCCCGCAGGCCGTGGCCGTGGAACTACGGGCCCCGGCCGCTCCGATCCCAAGCGGCGCGCTCGCCGCGTCAGGATCCTCGCCGCTGCCTTCGCTACCGCCACTCTGGGGCTCGGGGTGCTGCTGGTCCAGTCGATGAGCGGCAGCGACTCCGGCGACACCCCTCCAAGCGCGCAGAGCCCGGCCTCCGATGTGTTCTCCGGAGTCAGGCTGCAGAAGAAGGTGGACGATCTTCTCGGCGATCAAACGACGAAGGACGCACCGGGCAGGGATTCGGTAGGCGCCAACACGGCGCCCGGTGATCCGGAAGCCTTCGGCACGAACCCCACCACGAAGCTCATCCAGGACGTGCCCCCTTGTATCGCCAAGGCCATTGGCGACGTGACGGGGGCCATCGCCTCGGAACCCGGGACGTATCAGGGGACGGATGCCTTTCTCGTCCTGGTGCCCGTCCCGGAAGACGCCTCGCATGTCACGGCCTACGTGGTCGATGCCTCCTGCGTGGGCAAGGCCTCGGTACCCGCCGGGGAGATTCTGCTGAAGCAGTCCTACGCCCGCCCCTGAGGGCTGCACGCCGCGCCACCCCTGGCATCCCTGTGCGGTGTCACGGCTCCGTGTGCCCGGACACACCGGGAATGCACGCCCCTTAGGATCCGTTGGGTGGGGTGAGAGTTCCGAGAGCAGCTCCCACCGGCAGTACGCAGCAGTCTCCAGAGACGAGGAATCAAGCCGTGAGCGACGTCCGTAACGTGATCATCATCGGCTCCGGGCCCGCCGGATACACGGCAGCGCTCTACACCGCGCGCGCGTCGCTGAAGCCGCTGGTGTTCGAGGGAGCCGTCACCGCAGGCGGCGCACTCATGAACACCACCGAGGTGGAGAACTTCCCCGGTTTCCGGGACGGCATCATGGGCCCCGACCTCATGGACAACATGAGGGCCCAGGCCGAGCGCTTCGGTGCCGAGCTGGTTCCGGACGACGTCGTCGCTGTCGACCTGAGCGGCGAGATCAAGACGGTCACGGACACCGCGGGCACAGTGCATCGCGCCAAGGCCGTGATCGTCACCACGGGCTCGCAGCACCGCAAGCTCGGGCTGCCCAACGAGGACGCCCTCTCCGGGCGCGGTGTCTCCTGGTGCGCCACCTGTGACGGGTTCTTCTTCAAGGACCAGGACATCGCCGTGATCGGTGGCGGCGACACCGCCATGGAGGAGGCCACCTTCCTCTCCCGGTTCGCGAAGTCGGTGACGGTCGTCCACCGCCGGGACACCCTGCGCGCCTCCAAGGCGATGCAGGAGCGTGCGTTCGCCGACCCGAAGATCTCCTTCATCTGGGACAGCGAGGTCGCGGAGATCCAGGGCGACCAGAAGCTCGCCGGTCTGAAGCTGCGCAACCTCAAGACGGGCGAGACCTCCGAGCTGCCGGTGACGGGTCTGTTCATCGCGATCGGGCACGACCCGCGCACCGAACTCTTCAAGGGGCAGCTCGACCTGGACGACGAGGGCTACCTGAAGGTCGCCTCCCCGTCGACCCGCACAAACCTGACCGGTGTCTTCGGCGCCGGCGATGTCGTCGACCACACCTACCGGCAGGCGATCACCGCTGCGGGCACCGGCTGCTCCGCCGCCCTCGACGCCGAGCGCTTCCTCGCCGCCCTCGCGGACGGCGAGCAGACTGCCGAGCCCGAGAAGACCACCGTCTGACCCCCGTCCCCTCATCGCACCAACCAGTTAGGAGCCCGCCGTGGCCGGCACCCTGAAGAATGTGACCGACGACTCCTTCGAGCAGGACGTCCTGAAGAACGACAAGCCCGTCCTGGTGGACTTCTGGGCCGCCTGGTGCGGTCCGTGCCGTCAGATCGCGCCGTCCCTCGAAGCGATCGCCCAGGAGTACGGCGACAAGATCGAGATCGTCAAGCTCAACATCGATGAGAACCCGGCCACGGCAGCCAAGTACGGCGTCATGTCCATCCCGACCCTGAACGTCTATCAGGGTGGCGAGGTCGCCAAGACCATCGTCGGTGCCAAGCCGAAGGCTGCGATCGTGCGCGACCTTGAGGCCTTCATCGCCGAGTAGTACCGCTGCCGTCACACAGCGGCGATGTTTCACGTGAAACACGAAGGGGCCGATCCCACCGGGGTCGGTCCCTTCGTTTGCATTCGACGCTACTTCGATCACCCTCAGAGCGGTCGAAGCACAGGCTCTTTCTGCACTGCCCCCAGAAGCCGGTCAAGCGCCAACTCGACGTCCTCCTTCCAGGAGAGCGTCGTCCGCAGTTCCAACCTCAGCCGGGGGTATGCGGGGTGAGGACGGACCGTCTTGAAGCCCACTGCGGTCAGGTGGTCGGCGGGCAGGACACAGGCCGGTTCCTTCCAACGTGCGTCACCGAAGGCCTCGATCGCCTTGAAGCCCCGCCTCAGCAGATCCTTGGCCACCGTCTGCACCATCACTCGGCCGAGCCCCTGTCCTTGAAAGCCCGGCACGATGAACGCGGTCATCAGCTGAACAGCGTCCGGCGAGACAGGGCTTGTGGGAAACGCCGTGGAGCGAGGCACATAGGCCGGCGGTGCGTAGAGCACAAAACCCGCCGGGACGTCGTCCACATAGACGACGCGCCCGCAGGAACCCCAGTCCAGAAGAACAGCGGAGATCCAGGCTTCCTTCTCCAGGGCGGGAGTACCGGCCTTTACCGCTGCCTCACCGCTGACTGGGTCCAACTCCCAGAAGACGCACGAGCGGCAGCGCTTGGGAAAGTCCTGAAGGTTGTCCAACGTGAGCGGTACGAGCCGACGCCCCATGAAGGCTGTTCCTCGCTTCCTTCGCCCGCGGCGTCGCGAGCGGCTGTCAGAGCGCTTCGCTCCCTGAGCAGGCTGCCGACGAACCCGCCGACCGCGCCCAGTCCCAGGCCCGCGGTCACCAGACCGGAACGGCTCACGGTTCGCATTGCCCCCGCCTCCCATGAAGGTGCCACAAGGTGGATGCGCCATACCCAACCGCATCGTATCGACGATGTGATTGCCTAGATACTGCCCGCAAGCAAAGAGCGGGCTGTGTCCGGTATACATCGGACACAGCCCGCTCAGGCGGTCGACCAGCCGAAAGGCGTCACCCTTCGAGGGTTCAGGCTTCCGTCTCCTCGCCATCGTCATCCAGCAGACTCCGCTGCAGAACAGGTCCTTCGCCGGGGGCGAGCGACGACAGAATGCGTTCCAGGTCCTCCATCGAGGCAAACTCGACAGTGATCTTGCCCTTCTTCTGCCCCAGGTCGACCTTCACCCGCGTCTCGAAGCGATCCGAAAGCCGAGTGGCCAGATCACTGAGCGCGGGGGAGACCCGAGCACCGGCTCGAGGGCCCTTGGAGCGCGTGGTCGCCTTGGGCCGCGAGCCCATGAGGGTGACGATCTCCTCAACGGCTCGCACCGAAAGCCCCTCGGCCACGATCCGGTGGGCCAGCTTGTCCTGCTCCTCCGAGTCCTCGACGGAGAGCAGCGCCCGCGCGTGCCCGGCGGAGAGCACCCCGGCAGCCACACGGCGCTGCACAGCAGGCGAAAGCTTGAGCAGTCTCAGGGTGTTGGAGACCTGAGGACGTGACCTGCCGATGCGGTCTGCCAGCTGGTCGTGCGTGCAGTTGAAGTCCCTGAGCAACTGGTCATAGGCGGCCGCCTCTTCCAACGGGTTCAGCTGAGCCCGGTGGAGGTTCTCCAGGAGCGCGTCCAGAAGAAGCTTCTCGTCATCTGTGGCCCGAACGATGGCCGGGATCGCCTCCAGACCTGCCTCACGGCAGGCGCGCCAGCGCCGCTCACCCATGATGAGCTCGTAGCGGGCCGGTCCCATCTGCCGTACGACGACGGGCTGGAGAAGACCGACCTCCTTGATGGAGGTGACCAACTCCTGGAGGAGATCCTCGTCGAACACCTCACGGGGTTGCCGCGGGTTCGGCGTGATGGAGTCGAGAGGCAGCTCGGCGAAGTGGGCACCGATGGGGGCCGCCGGCATCTCGACGCCACCGTTCGGAGGCGGCTCCTCTGTTTCACGTGAAACATTGGGCAGCGTAGCCACCCTTGCGGCCGCCACCCCTCGTTCCGAGGTGGGGACCGGTACCACTGCCGCTGGGGGGGACGCAGGTCCTCCCATGGCCGGCGGTGCCGTCTTCTCCCCCGTCGGGGCTGCAGGGATCAAAGCGCCGAGACCACGGCCCAACCCCCTCCGTCGCTCGCTCACTGGATCCCCTCCACCATGCTCGGGTTGTTCTGCGCGCCGCTATGGGCGTGCGTCGGGTCATAGCTCACGCCGACGCCCTTCAGCGCGATTTCTCGTGCCGCCTCAAGGTAGGAGAGGGCACCACTCGATCCTGGATCGTATGTCAGCACGGTCTGCCCGTAGCTGGGCGCCTCGGAGATACGAACTGAACGCGGAATGCTCGTCCGTAGCACCTCGTCGCCGAAGTGGTTGCGCACCTCGTCGGCGACCTGTGAAGCAAGGCGCGTCCGGCCGTCGTACATCGTGAGCAGGATGGTCGACACATGGAGGGCAGGGTTGAGATGCCCCCGCACCAGGTCGACGTTGCGAAGCAGCTGTCCGAGACCTTCCAGCGCGTAGTACTCGCATTGGATCGGGATGAGGACTTCCTGGCCGGCGACCAGGGCGTTGACCGTCAGCAGGCCCAGCGAGGGAGGGCAGTCGATCAGGATGTAATCCAGCGGCTGCTCGTACGCCTGAATCGCGCGCTGGAGCCGGCTCTCACGGGCAACGAGGGACACCAGCTCGATCTCCGCACCGGCGAGATCGATCGTGGCCGGAGCGCAGAACAGCCCCTCGACATCGGGAACGGGCTGGACGATCTCCGACAGAGGCCTGCTCTCGACCAGCACGTCGTAGATGGACGGCACCTCGGCGTGGTGGTCGATACCCAGAGCGGTGGACGCATTGCCCTGCGGGTCAAGGTCGATCACCAGGACACGGGCGCCATGCAGAGCCAGCGAAGCAGCAAGGTTGACCGTCGTCGTGGTCTTACCGACGCCGCCCTTCTGGTTGGCGACCACCATGACGCGGGTCTGCTCAGGCCGGGGCAGCCCCTCCCCTGCGCGGCCCAGAGCCTCTACCGCCAGTTGGGCAGCACGACCGATGGGAGTGTCGTCCATCGGGGGCGGTGTTTCACGTGAAACATCGTCCCCCATCGATTCGGTACGGGGACCGGGGACCGGATCGGTCATCGGTCCCGCGATGTTGGCGTCGGACCGCAAGGATTCACTCTCCTCGACTTCAGGCTCGCAATGAACAGAGCCTCCCATGTCTTCGGGGTGGTGAACCAGTGAGGCCTGGGGTTCTGTGGAGAAATCCACCTTTGTGGAAATCTCCGCTACCTCTCCGAGTGACCCGAGAGGCTTCCGGTCGCGCGGTTCGGCCGCGGCGCGGCCACGGCCGATGATGCCGTGTAGCAGTGAGCGACGTTTCACGTGAAACACGATGCATAGCCGTCCAGGCCACCATCGCGCGACACTCCGACATACGTAGGTTGGAGGCTTGTGTGGAGTACGTCTCGTGGTCGGGACGCATCAGCCAACAGGCAGATCCACCATGCCAGTGATCACCGACCAAAGCCCTGCACTCAACGACGTCGACGCGCCCGTCCCGTTCGGGCCGCCTTTGCGCGCTTCGCCGCGAACCGCACGCCGCCCGGGCTTTCGCCGACTTCCACGCGGACCACCGTGGACAACGGATCCACTACGCCCTCCCCTACATGAAGGATGGAGGTCTCCACGGCGCCCAGCTTGCTCAGTGCCGTGGCCGCGCTCTTCAGCTCCTCCTCAGCGGTGTCGCCCTTGAGCGCCAGCATCTCTCCGTAGGGACGCAGGAGCGGAATTCCCCAGGTGGCCAGTCGGTCCAGCGGAGCCACGGCACGTGCCGTCACCACATGGACCGGCTGAAGCGTGCCGAGGACCTCCTCGGCCCGGCCCCGGACGACCGTGACATGGTCGAGGCCCAGTAGTTCCACGACCTCCGTCAGGAAGTTCGTGCGTCGCAGCAGCGGCTCCAGCAACGTGATCTTCAGGTCGTCCCGGACAAGTGCCAGCGGGATGCCGGGTAGCCCTGCACCGGAGCCGACGTCGCAGACCGTCACTCCCTCGGGCACGACCTCGGAGAGCACCGCGCAGTTCAGCAGGTGCCTCTCCCACAGGCGAGGCACTTCCCGCGGGCCGATGAGACCTCGCTGCACTCCCGCTTCCGCCAGTAGCTCGGCGTACCGGACCGCGTCCGCGTAGCGATCACCGAATACATCGCGCGCCTGCTCAGGCGCAGGGGGGAGCTCCGCTGCCTCCGTCACGGGGACCGTCCTTCCGTACCGCAAGAGCGCAGTGTGCGCTGACACCAGAACAACAGGCTGACAAAGTACGGCCCCGCCTGCGTGCAGACGGGGCCGGCGAAACGTACGTACCGGATCAGGCGGGCAGCACGACGACGAAGCGCTGCGGCTCCTCGCCCTCGGACTCGCTGCGCAGGCCCGCGGTCTTGACCGCGTCGTGCACGACCTTGCGCTCGAAGGGCGTCATCGGCTTCAGTTTGACGGGCTCGCCGGTGCTCTTCGCCTCGGCCGCGGCCTTGGCGCCCAGCTCGGAGAGCTCGGCACGCTTCTTGGCGCGGTAGCCGGCGATGTCGAGCATCAGGCGGCTACGGTCACCGGTCTCGCGGTGCACGGCCAGGCGCGTGAGCTCCTGGAGCGCTTCGAGCACCTCGCCATCCCGGCCGACGAGCTTCTGCAGATCGCGACTGCCGCTGTCGCTGATGATCGAGACAGAGGCACGGTCGGCCTCGACGTCCATGTCGATGTCGCCGTCGAGATCGGCGATGTCCAGCAGACCTTCCAGGTAGTCCGCCGCGATATCACCCTCCTGCTCCAGGCGGGTGAGGGTGTCTCCACCCTCGGAGGCGGCGGAGGTGGTGCCTTCCGTCACGGGATGGGCTCCTTCTTACTTCTTGGACGGGGACTTGGGGCGCTGCTGGCCCTTGCGCTGACCGGACTGTGCCTTGCTACGGCCGCCGGCTCCGGGCTGGGGCGCCGCCTTCTTGGCTGCGGCCGCCGGCTTGGCGTCCTCGGGCTCGTCCGACTTGGTGAGCGAGGTGGGCGCGCCCTTCGGCTCGACGTCGTCAGCGGTCTTGGTGGTACCGGACTGACGCTGGGCCTTGGTCTGACGCTTGGGCTGCTGGCGCCTGGCAGGAGTCGGCGTACCGTCCTCGGCGGTGGCGACGGCCGAGGCCTCGCTCTTGATCACGGTGCCGTCGGCCTGGGCCGCGAGGCCCTCCTTGGTCAGGCCGTTGATGAACTTCCGCTCGTACTCGTTGCGGTCACGGCCCTTGACGACGATCGCCTTGACGATGGCGCGCTCACGCCGGTTGCGGGTCTTGCCGTGGCGCGTGACGTGCTTGTAGAGACGCTCCAGGTAGGCGGCCTGGGCCTTGGAACCCGGGGTCGGGTTGTTGTGGATGACGTACATCTGCTGGCCCATGGTCCACACGTTGGTGGTCAGCCAGTAGACGAGGACACCGACCGGGAAGTTGATGCCGAAGACGGCGAACATGATCGGGAAGATGTACATCAGCATCTTCTGCTGCTGCATGAACGGCGTCTTCACCGTGGTGTCGACGTTCTTCGTCATCAGCTGGCGCTGCGTGTAGAACTGCGACAGCGACATCAGGACGATCATGATCGCGGTCACGATGCGGACCGTGGTGATCGAGGCGTCGAGCGCCGCGGCCTCCGCCGAGCTGTCCGTGAAGGTCGCGGCCAGCGGCGCACCGAAGATGTGTGCCTTCTGCGCACTCTCCAGCAGGCTCTCGTTGATGACACCGATGGTGTCGTTGTTAGCGATGCTGTTGAGCACGTGGTACAGGGCGAAGAAGAACGGCGACTGCGCCAGGATGGGAAGGCACGAGGAGAGCGGGTTGGTGCCCGTCTCCTTGTACAGCTTCATCATCTCTTCGGACTGACGCTGCTTGTCGTTCTTGTAGCGCTCCTGGATCTTCTTCATCTCGGGCTGGAGCGTCTGCATGGCCCGGGTCGCCTTGATCTGCTTCACGAAGAGCGGGATCAGGCAGATCCGGATCAGGATCACCAGGGACACGATGGACAGGCCCCAGGCCCACCCGGTGTCTTCGCCGAAGAGGGCGCCGTACACCTTGTGGAACTGGACGATGACCCAGGAGACGGGTGTCGTGATGAAGCTGAAGAGACTGGCAATCGTGTCCACTAATCATGCTCCTTGGGCATGGGACGGGCTCTCGGCGGCCGGGCTCGAAGGGAGGTGCCCCTCGGTGGCCGGTTCGGCGGCGGAGGACCCGCCCTTGCGTGCGCGCCACGCACCACGCACCATCTCGTGCCACCGCGGACGCTTGCGCGGCGGGACATGGTCCACACCGCCGAGCGACCACGGGTTGCACCGCAGGATGCGCCAGGCCGTGAGGGCCGTGCCCTTGATCGCACCGTGGCGGTCGATGGCCGTGAAGCCGTAGTGGGAGCACGACGGGTAGTACTTGCACACCGGCCCGAGCAGCGGACTGATCGTCCACTGGTACAGCTTGATCAGCGCCAGCAGCGGGTACTTCATCGTGCGCCCCCTCCCAGCAGCCGTCGTATGGCGGCATCCAGGTCTTGGGCCAGTTGTACGTGGTCGGCGTCGCCCGCACCGGGCAGCGCTCGTACGACTACCAGGCTACCGGGGGGAAGCTGGGCGACTCGATCGCGCATGAGATGGCGAAGCCTGCGCTTCACCTTGTTGCGGACGACGGAGCCGCCGACGGCCTTGCTCACGACGAAACCCGCACGCGTCGGGGGAGCGCTCTCCCCAGGCGCGTGCGGGTCCGTGGCACCGCTACGTAGGTGAACGACGAGGAGCGGGCGTCCAGCCCGACGCCCTCGTCGTACCGCGGTCGCGAAGTCCTCGCGCCGCCTCAGCCGGTTCTCGGTGGGCAGCACGACGGCATGACCTGACCGGGATCAGGCGGACAGACGGGCGCGACCCTTGCTACGGCGGGACGCGAGAATCGCGCGGCCGGCACGGGTGCGCATACGCAGCCGGAAGCCGTGGGTCTTCGCGCGACGACGGTTGTTCGGCTGGAAGGTGCGCTTGCTCACTCGGGGGCTCCAGAAATAAATCGGTAGTTGCGGGGTGCCGTCCTGGCTGTCACCGTGCGCCCACGAGTAGCTCGTATAAACGCCCGAGTGCACCGCTTTCCGATCACCTGACGCGATCTGTGCCCATCGGAGGCAGGCGGCAGCAGCCATCGACAACTCGACCTGGTTACGGTACGCGCGGCTGCGCCATCCGGTCAAACCAGAGGTCACGGAGAGACACTATCCACAGGCTGGGGACAACAACTTGAACCGTACCCGCCGCCGTGACTACCGTGACGGAACTCCGATTCCTTCCCTTTCCTCGGCTGCTGGGTCACCGACCAACCCACCAGACCCGCTCCCGAGCGCACCACCCGAGTTCCGTCCCGACCCCCGTCCCAGAACCACACGTTCGTGGGACCTGTGAGAGAGCGTGCCCTGTGGCTGACGTACCTGCCGATCTTGCCGCAGTGTGGCCACGAGTACTGGAACAACTCCTGGGTGAGGGCCGCGGCCAGGGGGTCGAGGTCAAGGACGAGCGCTGGATCAGACGCTGCCAGCCGCTCGCGCTGGTCGCGGACACCGCTCTGCTCGCCGTTCCGAACGAGTTCGCGAAGGGCGTACTCGAAGGGCGGCTCGCGCCGGTCGTCAGCGAGACCCTGAGCCGGGAGTGCGGCCGTCCGATCCGTATCGCCATCACCGTCGACAGCTCCGTCGGCGAGACGCCGGCGCCGCCGGTCCAGTCCCGCTTCGAGGAACCTGAACTCCCCTCCGGCCCGGCCCAGAGCCGCGACGCCTACGACGGCAGGGACACGTACGACGGCGGGCGGGACCCGCGAGGTCCGTACGACAACCAGAACTCCTACGAGAGTCAGGGCCGCGACCCGTACGAGGGCTACGGCCGCCACCGCGCCGACGACCGGGGCACCGGCGGCGGGGCGGGCGACCAGCTGCCACCGCCCCGCTCGGAGCAGGTGCCCACCGGCCGCGCGGACCAGCTCCCGACCGCGCGCCCGGCGTACCCGTCGGAGTACCAGCGCCCGGAGCCTGGTGCCTGGCCCCGGCCGTCGCAGGAGGACTACGGCTGGCAGCAGCAGCGACTCGGCTTCCCGGAACGGGACCCGTACGCGTCGCCGTCGTCGGACTACCGTCCGCAGTCGATGGAGCGGCCGCCGTACGACCAGCGCCCGGAGTACGACTCGGCGCGGTCCGACTACGACCAGCCCCGCCCCGACTACGACCGGCCGAGCGGCGACTACGACCAGCGGCCGGACCGGCGCGAGCTTCCCGAGCCGTCGCCCGGCGGCCCCGGTGTGCACCGGGGCGGTCCTGGCGGCGGTGCGCCCGGGCCGCTGGCCGCGCAGCCCGCGCCGGCGACGGGTCCGGGCGAGCCCACGGCACGCCTGAATCCCAAGTACCTCTTCGACACGTTCGTCATCGGCGCCTCGAACCGCTTCGCTCACGCCGCCGCGGTGGCTGTGGCCGAGGCGCCGGCGAAGGCGTACAACCCTCTCTTCATCTACGGCGAGTCGGGGCTCGGCAAGACGCATCTGCTGCACGCGATCGGGCACTACGCGCGCAGCCTCTATCCGGGCACGCGGGTGCGGTACGTGAGCTCGGAGGAGTTCACCAACGAGTTCATCAACTCCATCCGCGACGGCAAGGGCGACAGCTTCCGCAAGCGCTACCGCGAGATGGACATCCTGCTCGTCGACGACATCCAGTTCCTGGCGGACAAGGAGTCGACGCAGGAGGAGTTCTTCCACACGTTCAACACGCTCCACAACGCGAACAAGCAGATCGTGCTCTCCAGCGACCGGCCGCCCAAGCAGCTGGTGACCCTGGAGGACCGGCTGCGGAACCGCTTCGAGTGGGGTCTGATCACCGACGTCCAGCCGCCCGAGCTGGAGACGCGTATCGCGATCCTCCGCAAGAAGGCGGTGCAGGAGCAGCTCAACGCCCCGCCGGAGGTGCTGGAGTTCATCGCCTCCCGCATCTCGCGCAACATCCGCGAGCTGGAGGGCGCGCTGATCCGGGTGACGGCGTTCGCGTCGCTCAACCGGCAGCCGGTGGACCTCGGCCTGACGGAGATCGTCCTCAAGGATCTGATTCCCGGTGGGGAGAACGCGTCCCCCGAGATCACCGCGACGGCGATCATGGCGGCGACGGCCGACTACTTCGGGCTCACGGTCGAGGACCTGTGCGGCACCTCACGGGGCCGCGCCCTGGTGACCGCGCGGCAGATCGCCATGTATCTGTGCCGTGAGCTGACCGATCTGTCGCTGCCCAAGATCGGCGCGCAGTTCGGCAACCGGGACCACACCACCGTGATGCACGCCGACCGCAAGATCCGCGCGCTGATGGCCGAGCGGCGCTCCATCTACAACCAGGTGACCGAGCTGACGAACCGCATCAAGAACGGCTAGGCAGGGACGCCCGGCACACCGGCCGACGGGCCCTGCCGTACGCCGCCACCCGTGGCCGACGGCCCCCGCCGTACGCCACGTGCGCCGGCCACGAGACCCCCTTCGTACGCCGCAGAAGGCGCCCCGGGACGAGTTCCCGAGGGCGCCTTCGCCGTTCCCGGGGTGCTCGCAGGCGTGCCCCGGCGTCCTCGCGCCGTCAGCCGGTGTTCGAATACCGGCCTGGTTACGGGCGTCCTCCACAGATTCGGGGACTTTCTCCCGTCCACACCCTGGGGACCGGGAAGTTATGCAGATCATGTCCACAGGGCGGTCTACTGAGAGATCATCAGGCCAGGTCAACAGCCTGTGGATTGGTGGACGAACGATCTCCACAGGCTGTGGACGAAGCGAGGATCCACAGACTGTGGACGGACTTGTCCACCGGCAACCCACAGGCTGTGGCTGGTTGTCCCCAGCCATCCCCAGCTTCTCCACATGCCTGTCCACTGTTCGGCAAGGAAACCGGCCTTCTCACTGTGCCGAGTGAAAGCCGTCACATGAAGTTGCCTGGTTGGGCTGTGGGAAACGTGGGTAAACCTGGGGACACGGTTGGGGAGAAGTGCCGTCCGGCTGTGCATGGAGTGTGCAGAACTTTCTGTTCTCCACAGAGTGGCGTGGTTGTCCACCGGCTCCACCCACAGGCCCAGTGGACAAAATCTCCTGCCTGAGCTGCGCAAACGCGGTTATCCACGGTTTCCACAGGCCCTACTACTACTCCCAACTAGAGAGAGCTGGGAATTCGTTTCGAAGGGGGCCCTGTGCACAACTCGCTCTCGGCTGCCCGACCGCGCCTCGGCACGACTTGACCCCGGAAGGCCCCGAGTGTCAGTGGCGTGCGTCAGACTGTTCCCCGGTGTCCTTCCCTCCACAGGAGCCAGCGACACCGCGACAGACGACGAAGCCAGGCAGGGCGAGAAGCGCCGGCAACAGCAGGAGGCGGCAACAGTGAAGATCCGGGTGGAACGCGACGTACTCGCGGAGGCCGTGGCCTGGGCGGCGCGCAGCCTCCCGGCCCGTCCGCCGGCGCCTGTCCTCGCCGGCCTGCTTCTGAAGGCCGAGGAAGGCCAGCTGAGCCTGTCCAGCTTCGACTACGAGGTCTCCGCGCGGGTGTCCGTGGAGGCGGAGGTCGAGGAGGAGGGCACCGTGCTCGTCTCGGGCCGTCTCCTCGCGGACATCTGCCGCGCCCTCCCCAACCGCCCGGTGGAGATCTCCACAGACGGCGTACGGGCGACGGTGGTCTGCGGCTCCTCGCGGTTCACCCTCCACACACTGCCTGTGGAGGAGTACCCGTCCCTGCCCCAGATGCCGAACGCGACGGGCACCGTCCCCGGCGAGGTCTTCGCCTCCGCCGCCGCCCAGGTGGCCATCGCCGCCGGACGTGACGACACGCTGCCCGTCCTCACCGGTGTGCGCATCGAGATCGAGGGCGACACGGTCACGCTGGCCTCCACCGACCGCTACCGTTTCGCGGTCCGTGAGTTCCTGTGGAAGCCGGAGAACCCGGACGCCTCCGCGGTCGCGCTGGTGCCCGCCAAGACGCTCCTGGACACCGCCAAGGCCCTCACGAGCGGCGACAGCGTCATCCTGGCGCTCTCCGGCTCGGGCGCGGGCGAGGGCCTGATCGGTTTCGAGGGCGCCGGCCGTCGGACGACCACCCGCCTCCTCGAGGGCGACCTGCCGAAGTACCGCACACTGTTCCCGACCGAGTTCAACAGCGTGGCCGTGATCGAGACCGCCCCCTTCGTGGAGGCCGTCAAGCGTGTGGCCCTGGTCGCCGAGCGGAACACCCCGGTGCGGCTCAGCTTCGAGCAGGGCGTGCTGACCCTGGAGGCCGGCTCCAGCGACGACGCACAGGCTGTGGAAAGGGTCGACGCCCAGCTGGAGGGCGACGACATCTCGATCGCCTTCAACCCGACGTTCCTGCTGGACGGTCTAAGCGCCATCGACTCCCCGGTGGCCCAGCTGTCCTTCACGACCTCCACCAAGCCCGCGCTGCTCAGCGGCAAGCCGGCGGTGGACGCCGAGGCGGACGAGGCCTACAAGTACCTGATCATGCCGGTGCGACTCAGCGGCTGACCCGTCGAGCGACCCGCCGTCGCCGCCGTCGGGCGGCCGGAGGTCGTCCACAGCGCTGCGGGGCCCGGTGGATCACCGGGCCCTCGGTGCGAAAGCGCAGGTCGGGGCGTACGTATGAGCGGGTATGCCCACAGGTGTGCGTGAGCGTCCGGGTTTAGGCTCGTGCATGGGTACGCAGTGCCCTCATGCCACGTCGCAACCTAAGGAACAACTGATGGAGCTCGGTCTCGTCGGCCTCGGCAAGATGGGCGGCAACATGCGCGAGCGGATACGCCGCGCGGGCCACACCGTCATCGGATACGACCGGAACCCGGATCTCGCCGATGTCCACAGCCTCGAAGAGCTTGTGGGCAAGCTCAAGGGCCCCCGCGTCGTGTGGGTCATGGTCCCGGCAGGCGCCCCCACCCAGTCGACCATCGACGAGCTGGCCGAGCTCCTGGACCCCGGCGATGTCGTCGTGGACGGCGGCAACTCGCGCTGGACCGACGACGAGAAGCACGCCGAGGAGCTGGCGGCCAAGGGCATCGGCTTCGTCGACTGCGGTGTCTCCGGGGGCGTGTGGGGCCTGGAGAACGGCTATGCGCTGATGTACGGCGGCGACGCCGAGAACGTGGCCAAGGTCCAGCCGGTCTTCGACGCGCTCAAGCCCGAGGGCGACTCCGGCGCCGTGCACGCCGGCAAGGTCGGCGCCGGGCACTTCGCGAAGATGGTCCACAACGGCATCGAGTACGCGATGATGCAGGCGTACGCCGAGGGCTGGGAGCTGCTGGAGAAGGTCGACTCCGTCACCGACGTCCGTGAGGTCTTCCGCTCCTGGCAGGAGGGCACGGTCATCCGCTCCTGGCTGCTCGACCTGGCGGTGAACGCCCTGGACGAGGACGAGCACCTGGACCGTCTCCGGGGTTACGCACAGGACTCGGGCGAGGGCCGCTGGACCGTGGAGGCCGCCATCGACCACGCCGTGCCGCTGCCCGCGATCACGGCCTCCCTCTTCGCGCGGTTCGCGTCGCGGCAGGAGGACTCCCCGCAGATGAAGATGGTCGCGGCGCTGCGGAACCAGTTCGGCGGGCACGCGGTCGAGAAGAAGTAACCCGCACCCCACGACCCGGAGAACGCACCAGCACCACTACGGTCGACGAGAAGTCATCCACAGGACCGCACGGCGGTCCACAACCCTGGGGGAGGTCGGCACCCGACCATGCACGTCACGCATCTGTCGCTGGCCGACTTCCGCTCGTACGCCCGGGTCGAGGTCCCGCTCGACCCGGGCGTCACCGCGTTCGTCGGCCCCAACGGACAGGGCAAGACGAACCTGGTCGAGGCCGTCGGCTACCTGGCGACCCTCGGCAGCCACCGTGTCTCCTCCGACGCGCCCCTGGTCCGCATGGGCGCCGACCGGGCGGTCGTCCGGGCCCAGGTGCGCCAGGGCGAGCGGCAGCAACTGGTCGAGCTGGAGCTGAACCCCGGCAAGGCCAACCGCGCCCGCATCAACAGGTCGTCGCAGGTCAGGCCGCGTGATGTGCTCGGCATCGTACGGACGGTGCTGTTCGCGCCGGAGGACCTCGCGCTGGTGAAGGGCGACCCCGGTGAGCGGCGTCGCCTCCTCGACGAACTGATCACCGCGCGGGCGCCGCGCATGGCGGGTGTGCGCTCCGACTACGAGCGGGTCCTCAAGCAGCGCAACACCCTCCTGAAGACGGCCGCGCTGGCCCGCCGCCACGGCGGGCGCAGCATGGACCTGTCCACACTCGACGTCTGGGACCAGCACCTGGCGCGCGTCGGCGCCGAACTGCTCGCCCAGCGCCAGGACCTGGTCGCAGCGATCCAGCCGCTGGCCGACAAGGCGTACGAACAACTGGCACCCGGTGGCGGCCCCATCGGTCTGGAGTACAAGCCCTCGTCGCCGGGGCTCGTCGGCCACGCGCGCGAGGAGTTGTACGAGCAGCTGATGGCCGCCCTCGCCGAGTCCCGCAAGCAGGAGATCGAGCGGGGCGTCACCCTCGTGGGGCCCCACCGGGACGATCTGGTTCTCAAGCTCGGTCAGCTGCCCGCCAAGGGGTACGCCTCGCACGGGGAGTCCTGGTCCTACGCCCTGGCGCTGCGCCTCGCCTCCTACGACCTGCTGCGGGCCGAGGGCAACGAGCCGGTGCTGATCCTCGACGACGTCTTCGCCGAGCTGGACGCGCGGCGGCGCGAGCGGCTGGCCGAACTGGTCGCCCCGGGCGAGCAGGTCCTGGTGACGGCCGCGGTCGACGACGACGTGCCGGGCGTGCTGACGGGGACGCGGTTCGCCGTGTCCGACGGAACGGTGGAGCGCGTATGAGCGGATCCGAGGGGAGCCCGAAGACTCCCGAGCCGTCCGGCGTGGACCTCGCGCGGGTGGCGCTGCGCGCCGCCAAGGAGGCCGCACGCGCGCGCGGGGACGCGGCGCAGCAGAAGAGCCAGGCGCGACGCGGCGGCGGACTGCGGTCCGGCGCCCGCACCGACGGCCGGGACCCGATGGCCCTCGGCTCCGCCATCAACCGTCTGATCACCGAGCGGGGCTGGGAGACGCCGGCCGCCGTCGGCGGGGTGATGGGCCGCTGGCCGCAGATCGTCGGCGAGGACCTGGCCAGGCGTTGCGTACCGGAGCGGTACGACGAGGACGAGCGGGTCCTGCACGTGCGCTGCGACTCCACGGCCTGGGCGACCAACCTGCGCCTGCTCGCCCCGCAGCTCGTCGCCCGGCTCAACGAGGACCTCGGCCACGGCACCGTACGGCTGCTGAAGGTCCACGGGCCCGGCGGATCCGCCCACCGCTACGGCCCGCTGCGGGCCCCGGGAAGCACCGGTCCCGGCGATACCTACGGGTGACCGTAGTCACATTTCGACGCCCGACCGGGAGCCCTCGGCTGCCCGGTGGCGTGCCCCTCGGCTCCGGCGCGCACGTTCGCACGCGGTTGCGAATGCCGACCTGACCCGGGGGTAGCAAAGGGTTGACACCCGAAAGCGCTGAGTGGCTCCGTGAGCCTCTTGGAGCCCCGCTCCGCATATGGGGAGTCGGGAGAGACCGGTTGAGGGCGGCACATGCGGACTCAGGTACCGGCAAACCCCCATCACTGTCGGCGCTACCGGTAGACTGGAGGCGAAACCCGCCCCATTCGTGGGGACCGCTTCGGAAACACTGTGCAACGCTGACAAAGGCTTCCACCGCAACATGCCGCAGCCGCTCCGGCAAACCCGCCGGGAGCCTGGCTTGTGCTGTGCCAGAAAGGGCGCTTCGTGGCCGATTCCGGCAACCCCAACGAGAACATCCCGTCCACCGAGGCCCTGGCCGGAACGGCCGAGGCCTCATCCTCGGCGTACGACGCCAGCGCCATCACCGTCCTCGAAGGGCTGGACGCGGTCCGCAAGCGGCCCGGCATGTACATCGGCTCGACCGGTGAGCGTGGCCTGCACCACCTGGTGCAGGAGGTCGTCGACAACTCCGTCGACGAGGCCCTGGCCGGGCACGCCGACACGATCGACGTGACGATCCTGCCCGACGGCGGCGTCCGCGTCGTGGACAACGGCCGTGGCATCCCCGTGGGCATCGTCCCGTCGGAGGGCAAGCCGGCCGTCGAGGTGGTGCTGACCGTCCTGCACGCGGGCGGCAAGTTCGGCGGCGGCGGCTACGCGGTCTCCGGCGGTCTGCACGGCGTCGGCGTCTCCGTCGTGAACGCCCTGTCGACCAAGGTGGCCGTCGAGGTCAAGACCGACGGTCACCGCTGGACGCAGGACTACAAGCTCGGCGTCCCGACCGCCCCGCTGGCCAAGCACGAGGCCACGGAGGAGCACGGCACCTCGGTGACCTTCTGGGCCGACCCGGACATCTTCGAGACCACCGACTACTCCTTCGAGACGCTCTCGCGGCGCTTCCAGGAGATGGCGTTCCTCAACAAGGGTTTGACGATCAAACTCACTGACGAGCGCGAGTCCGCGAAGGCCACCGCCGGGGCGGACGAGGCCGGCGAGGACGAGAAGCACGAGGTCAAGACGGTCACGTACCACTACGAAGGTGGCATCGTCGACTTCGTCAAGCACCTCAACTCCCGCAAGGGAGACGTGGTGCACCCCTCCGTCATCGACTTCGAGGCGGAGGACAGGGAGAAGCACCTCTCCGTCGAGATCGCGATGCAGTGGAACAGCGGTTACAGCGAGGGCGTGTACTCCTTCGCCAACATCATCCACACGCACGAGGGCGGTACGCACGAAGAGGGCTTCCGCGCGGCGCTCACCGGTCTGATCAACCGCTACGCGCGCGACAAGAAGCTGCTGCGGGAGAAGGACGACAACCTCACGGGCGACGACATCCGCGAGGGTCTGACCGCGATCATCTCGATCAAGCTGAGCGAGCCGCAGTTCGAGGGCCAGACCAAGACCAAGCTGGGCAACACCGAGGCGAAGACCTTCGTGCAGAAGGTCGTGCACGAGCACCTCACCGACTGGCTGGACCGCAACCCCAACGAGGCCGCGGACATCATTCGCAAGTCGATCCAGGCGGCCACCGCGCGCGTGGCGGCCCGCAAGGCCCGTGACCTCACGCGCCGCAAGGGCCTCCTCGAGACGGCGTCACTGCCGGGCAAGCTGAGCGACTGCCAGTCCAACGACCCCACCAAGTGCGAGATCTTCATCGTCGAGGGTGACTCCGCCGGCGGCTCGGCCAAGTCCGGCCGCAACCCGCAGTACCAGGCGATCCTCCCGATCCGCGGCAAGATCCTCAACGTCGAGAAGGCGCGGATCGACAAGATCCTGCAGAACCAGGAGATCCAGGCGCTGATCTCCGCCTTCGGCACCGGGGTCCACGAGGACTTCGACATCGAGAAGCTCCGCTATCACAAGATCATCCTGATGGCGGACGCCGACGTCGACGGCCAGCACATCAACACCCTGCTGCTGACCTTCCTGTTCCGCTTCATGCGCCCGCTGGTCGAGGCCGGACACGTCTTCCTGTCGCGTCCGCCGCTCTACAAGATCAAGTGGGGCCGGGACGACTTCGAGTACGCCTACTCGGACCGCGAGCGCGACGCCCTGATCGAGCTCGGCCGGCAGAACGGCAAGCGCGTCAAGGAGGACTCGATCCAGCGCTTCAAGGGTCTCGGCGAGATGAACGCCGAGGAACTGCGCATCACGACCATGGACCAGGACCACCGTGTCCTGGGCCAGGTCACGCTCGACGACGCCGCCCAGGCCGACGAGCTGTTCTCGGTGCTCATGGGCGAGGACGTCGAGGCCCGGCGCCAGTTCATCCAGCGCAACGCCAAGGACGTCCGCTTCCTCGACATCTGAGTCGGTCTCAGCTGACCGCACCAGGAAGGATTCCCACCAGCAATGGCCGACGAGATCACCCCAGCCACGCCCGAGCCCTCCGAGGGTGAGGCCACTCTGCGCATCGAGCCCGTCGGGCTCGAGACGGAGATGCAGCGCTCTTACCTGGACTACGCGATGTCCGTCATCGTGTCCCGTGCGCTGCCCGACGTACGCGACGGTCTCAAGCCCGTCCACCGCCGTGTCCTGTACGCCATGTACGACGGCGGCTACCGGCCCGAGAAGGGCTTCTACAAGTGCGCCCGCGTCGTCGGCGACGTCATGGGCAACTACCACCCCCACGGCGACTCCTCGATCTACGACGCGCTGGTCCGCCTCGCGCAGCCGTGGTCGATGCGCATGCCGCTGGTTGACTCCAACGGCAACTTCGGTTCTCCGGGCAACGACCCGGCGGCGGCCATGCGCTACACCGAGTGCAAGATGGCGCCGCTGTCGATGGAGATGGTCCGCGACATCGACGAGGAGACCGTCGACTTCACGGACAACTACGACGGCCGCTCCCAGGAGCCGACCGTCCTGCCGGCCCGCTTCCCGAACCTGCTGATCAACGGCTCGGCCGGTATCGCGGTCGGCATGGCCACCAACATCCCGCCGCACAACCTCCGCGAGGTCGCGGCCGGCGCCCAGTGGTACCTGGAGAACCCGGAGGCCTCCCACGAGGAGCTCCTGGACGCCCTGATCGAGCGCATCAAGGGCCCCGACTTCCCGACCGGCGCCCTCGTCGTCGGCCGCAAGGGCATCGAGGAGGCGTACCGCACGGGCCGTGGCTCCATCACGATGCGCGCGGTCGTCGAGGTCGAGGAGATCCAGAACCGCCAGTGCCTGGTGGTCACGGAGCTGCCGTACCAGGTCAACCCGGACAACCTCGCCCAGAAGATCGCCGACCTCGTCAAGGACGGCAAGATCGGCGGCATCGCCGACGTCCGCGACGAGACGTCCTCCCGTACGGGCCAGCGCCTGGTCATCGTCCTGAAGCGGGACGCGGTCGCCAAGGTCGTGCTGAACAACCTGTACAAGCACACCGACCTGCAGACGAACTTCGGCGCCAACATGCTGGCGCTGGTCGACGGGGTGCCGCGCACTCTCTCCCTGGACGCGTTCATCCGCCACTGGGTGACGCACCAGATCGAGGTCATCGTCCGCCGTACGCGCTTCCGGCTGCGCAAGGCCGAGGAGCGCGCGCACATCCTGCGCGGTCTGCTGAAGGCCCTGGACGCCATCGACGAGGTCATCGCGCTGATCCGGCGCAGCGACACCGTCGACATCGCGCGCACCGGCCTGATGGAGCTCCTGGAGATCGACGAGATCCAGGCCAACGCCATCCTCGAGATGCAGCTGCGCCGGCTGGCCGCCCTGGAGCGCCAGAAGATCCTCCAGGAGCACGCCGAGCTCCAGGCGAAGATCAACGAGTACAACGAGATCCTCGCGTCCCCGGTCCGCCAGCGCGGGATCGTCAGCGCCGAACTCGCCGCGATCGTCGAGAAGTACGGCGACGACCGCAAGACGATGCTGGTGCCCTACGACGGTGACATGTCCATCGAGGACCTCATCGCCGAGGAGGACATCGTCGTCACGGTCACCCGCGGCGGCTACGTCAAGCGCACCAAGACCGACGACTACCGGGCGCAGAAGCGCGGCGGCAAGGGCGTGCGCGGCGCGAAGCTCAAGGAAGACGACATCGTCGACCACTTCTTCGTGTCCACGACCCACCACTGGCTGCTGTTCTTCACCAACAAGGGCCGGGTCTACCGGGCCAAGGCCTATGAGCTGCCGGACGCCGGACGTGACGCGCGTGGACAGCACGTCGCCAACCTGCTGGCCTTCCAGCCGGACGAGGCGATCGCGGAGATCCTCGCGATCCGCGACTACGAGGCCGCGCCGTACCTGGTGCTCGCGACCAAGGGCGGTCTTGTGAAGAAGACGCCTCTGAAGGATTACGATTCGCCCCGTTCCGGCGGCGTCATCGCGATCAACCTTCGTGAGAAGGAGGACGGTTCCGATGACGAACTGATCGGAGCCGAACTCGTATCGGCAGAGGATGACATCCTTCTGATCAGCAAGAAGGCACAGTCGATCCGCTTCACGGCGACCGACGACGCGCTGCGGCCCATGGGGCGTGCGACCTCGGGTGTCAAGGGCATGAGTTTCCGTGAGGGAGACGAGCTGCTCTCGATGAATGTTGTTCGACCCGGTACGTTCGTGTTCACTGCCACAGACGGCGGGTACGCGAAGCGGACCGCCGTCGACGAGTACCGCGTCCAGGGTCGCGGCGGCCTCGGCATCAAGGCCGCCAAGATCGTGGAGGACCGCGGTTCGCTCGTCGGCGCGCTGGTGGTCGAGGAGACCGACGAGATCCTCGCCATCACGCTGTCGGGCGGTGTGATTCGTACGCGAGTCAATGAGATCAGGGAAACCGGCCGTGACACCATGGGCGTCCAACTGATCAACCTGGGCAAGCGCGATGCCGTGGTCGGTATCGCCCGTAACGCCGAGGCGGGACGCGAGGCGGAGGAGGTCGACGGCGAGGACGCCGTCGAGGAGACCGCCGAGGGCGTCGCGACGACCGGCACGGACGAGGGTGAGGCGCCCTCGGCCGAGTAGCACGAGGAGTGAGTCAGCGTGAGCGGAGCCACGGGCGCCGGATCGTCCGGTAGTTCGTCCGGCACTTCGACCAGTGCGGAAACGGACGGCGGCGCCCGTGGCTCCGCCGCGCGTGCGATGGACACGCACACGACACAGCTGAAGGCGATCAAGCCGAGCCCGACCGATTCGGCGTCGCCCTCACCCTCGCCCGAGAAGCAGGGACCGCAGGGGGGAACCGTGACGGACACGAGAGGTGCGCAGGCCCAGTCGCCCGCACCGGGAAGCCCGGCCGCCGCGCCGGGCGGGGCCGGGCGCCAGGCGCAGCCGCAGGCCGCCGGCTCGGCGCTCCCCGGTGAGCGCGGTCCGCAGCAGCAGACGGGGCCGTACCACCCGCCGCAGGCCTACCAGCCGGCGCCTGACGAGAACGCGTCGCGCATGCCGCGTACAGGGGCGCGTACGACGCCTCGTACGCGCAAGGCGCGGCTCCGGGTGGCCAAGGCCGACCCGTGGTCGGTGATGAAGGTCAGCTTCCTGCTCTCCATCGCCCTCGGCATCTGCACGATCGTCGCGGCCGCGGTGCTGTGGATGGTCATGAACGCGATGGGTGTCTTCTCCACGGTCGGCGCGACCATCTCCGAGGCCACCGGCTCGAACGAGTCCAACGGCTTCGATCTGCAGTCGTTCCTGTCGCTGCCCAACGTGCTGATCTTCACCACGATCATCGCGGTCATCGACGTCGTGCTGGCCACCGCCCTCGCGACCCTCGGCGCCTTCATCTACAACCTCTCCGCGGGCTTCGTCGGAGGCATCGAGCTGACGCTGGCCGAGGACGAGTAGGGGCGACGGCGGCCCTGGAAGAAGCCCCCTGCGGGGTGTCCCATCGGGTCACGGGCCCTCTCCGGGTATCGATTTTGGGACTGCCCACGTCGTGCGCTAATCTTCAGGAGTCAGCGCGCGGGACACACACCGCAGAGCGCGGCGGGGCTATAGCTCAGTTGGTTAGAGCGCATCCCTGATAAGGATGAGGCCACAGGTTCAAATCCTGTTAGCCCCACCAGCGAAAAGACCCCCGGTCCACTAGGGCCGGGGGTCTTTTGACACCCATGGTTGACACCAACGGGGGTGAACGGCGGCGGTCAGCCGATCAGAGGGTCCTACCTTTCAAGGGTGGTTGCTCCGGTCATTCGTAAGATCGGAGGGCCCAGGGGTTCTGGGTATGGCTGTCAGAGGGAAGCCGTTGGATGGCTCAAAGGACATCTACGGCTGTGTCGGCCGGGGGTCCGCGAGGAGCCTTCCGGGCTGTCGTACGGGGCGGAAAAGGTGGAGTGCTTGCGATTGTGCTCATGACAGACTCGGCCGCCTGTCAGCCAGTCTTGAGGAGAGCATCTGTCATGCGCCACTTGGCCACTGTGGCGGCCGGAATCGCGGCCGTCGTCCTGCTCACCGGATGTGGCGCGGGGGAGGCGGGGAAAGCCCCCGCACCGACGTCGAAGAGCGGATCACCGGCCGCAGCGGGGTCCCGTGGCTCGTTCGACGTCGCTGAGGCGCTCAAGAACGCCGATACAGCGCCCTACTCGACGAAGATCACGACAAAGACCTATACGGGATCCACGCTGACGGTTGTGATGACCGGCCGGATGAACCTCAACGGACCGGCGCCCACCGGCAAACTGACCTTGACCACCTCCGACAGTGTGCCGAAGGACCAGGCGCTCCATACGGAGACGATCCTGCTGAAGGACGCGACCTACAACCGAACGCTTGACGACGACGGACCGGTCGGGAAGTGGCAGCGCATGGGGCTGGACTCCTCGGGCGCGGGCCTGGCTGACTACGGTGCCTACGCGCAGCTGCTCCTGGATCTGGGGCCGAAGGCCCGAAAGGGGCCGGAGGAGATCGGTGGGGCGTCGGCGTACCGACTCTCCGGGCGTCTCACCCAGGACCAGGTCGGGACGGTGGACCGTCGGCTGTACGACAGGATGCGTGCCACCGGCACCAAGGACTTCGCCTGTGATGTGTGGGTCAACGAATCCGGCCGCGTCGTGCGCTTCGAGCAGACGCTGGAGATGTCCGGCAGCGCGGCGCGCAACGTCGTGGCGTTCGAGGATTTCGGGAAGCCGGTGCCTGTGAGCGCACCCGAGTAGCTCCGGGGGAATGGCTCCGGGACTCGCCCGGTGGTCGCGTGGCGCTGGCTCGGGGCACCGAACCATGCCGGCGCCTGTGCCTGAGTGGGCCTGTGGTGCTGATGTCGGAAACCCCCGGACGGGAGCCGGGGGTTCCTCGTTTGGTGTCGGGGCGTCGTACGCAGGGATCGCCGTGGTGTACGGGTGGGCGAGGCTGGTCGCGGTCTCAGCGATAGTGGCCGGCCGCGGTCTCCGCGGCGGGGATCAGCGCTGCAGACGTGTGACGCGCTCGACCGGTGCCGGAGCGGCGTCAGGGGCGGCCGGCGGGACGGCGCGGGCCGACACTTCGTGCACAGGGCTGTTCGGGACCGTGAGATGGCGGCAGGAGGGCGAGGAGCCGTGCGCCTCAGCGCGGATGCGCTGCTTCATCGTGGGTGGCAGTGCGCGAGGGCGGGGGCGTGAGGGGAGAGGCAGGGCCGTGGTCGCCGTACGGGCCGCGCAGTTGCGGGTGGTCTCACTCTGCGGTACCGCGGTGGCCGCGGCGGTCGTGGTGAGTCCGAGCGCCGTGAACAGCGCGAGGAAGGCGGTGACGATGGTGGTCCACAGCTTCATGACCTTGTTCTGGGCCATGGCCCCTCACTTTCGGGTCGGGCGATTTGCGTACTTTCCTCATGATGTGTATGAGTGTCCGGAAGTGGGGGACCGACGCCCGTGGCGCGTCGATCTTCAGATCAACACCACTCGGATGGGCGCAACGGGCGCGAGGGTTCTCCGGAGCCGCGAAGCCGTGCGGGAAACCGGTGTGATGAGCCTGTGATGGAACGGCGGCATCCGGTTCTACGGGGGTCGCCCCGCCGGGAGTTGAGGGGACGACGCAGGTCACCGATCGATATCGGTCGGTGTGTATAGTCGGGCGCCAGAGGTCCCCTACGTCAAGGAAAGACGAGGTCGCGCGGTGAAGAAGCTTCTCCTGGTCGCACTGGCCGCCATCGGCGGGCTCCTCGTGTACCGCCAGATCCAGGCGGATCGCGCCGAGCAGGATCTGTGGACGGAGGCGACTGACTCCGTGCCCACGGGTTCGTGAACATCGACATCAGTCTCAGAGCAGACCCCGGCCGTGCTTCGCGGTCGGGGTTTTGTGTCATGTGAGCCCCCCGTTCAGGCAGGGTGGCGGCGCCTCGCGGCGCCAATGCTTCACTTTCGCGAATCTTTCGCTTGCATTGGTGAAGTGGGGGCTCCGTCCGGGAGATGCTTTTCGGCCGCTCGTCCCCGAGAAGGCGCGCATCCGCCCGGACGGAACGGCAGGATGGGCGCGTCCGGGGCTACGACGAGGGGTGGCGCGTGATGGGGCGGCGCACGGTCTGGTGGCGTACTGCGACAGCAGCCGTGGGAGCGGCCCTGTTGATGGCGACGGCACAGCCGGGACCCGCCATGGCGGCGGACGCGCCGACGCCGTACTCCTATGCCGAGGACGCCACGACGGTCGACGGCTCGACGGGCACGACGCAAGCGGTACGGCTGGCACCGGGTCGGACGTACCGGAGCTCCGTCGGCCCGGGCGAGAAGCTCTACTACCGCCTCGACCTCGACGCCACCGCAGACGCCTACGTCTCCGGCACCGCGATACCCCCGGCAGGGGCGACCGTCGCCGCCTCCGAGGGGCTCAGGGTCTCCATCGAGGACGTCGACGCCCACCGCTGCTCCTACGGGAACGCGCGTTTCGGGCCGACCCGCAGCGCCCACCCCGTCACCGCCTGGGCCTCGCGTGAGATCGGCACCGACGAGTACATGTGCCAGGCGGCCGGGGCGTACTACCTCGTCGTCGAGCGCACCGGTCCGGGCGCCTCGTCAGAAACCTCGGCCGGACTGTCATCAGGTGGGTCGTCGGGCTCCGGGGGGCGGGCTTCGACGCAGAAGTGGGGGCTCGAACTCGGCTACGCGTGGGAGCCGGCGGTGAAGAAGGGCGGCTCGACGGGCGGCCCTGAGACCTGGGACTCCGCGTCGCCCGAAGCACTGCAGGGAGATCCCGAGCGCCGACGAGGGGGGAGCGGCTTCGCCTCGGCGGCCCCGGTCGCACAGGGGAGCTGGCAGGACGAGACGGGGATCAGGGCCGGCGACACCCTCTACTACAAGGTGCCCGTCGACTGGGGGCAGCAGCTCTACGCCACCGCCGAGCTGGGCAGCACGACCGGCGGCGACGGCTATGTGGGCAACGCGCTGGTCATGTCGCTGTACAACCCGGCCCGAGGGCTCGTGGACGACGTGCTCGTGAACTACGGCGGTGATCAGCGCTCCGCCACCCTGGACCCGCTCCCCCCGGTCGCCTACGGCAACCGCTACTCCCTGGACGACGAGGCGAGCGGAATGCGGTTCGCCGGCTGGTACTACCTGGCGGTCCACCTCGGGTCGGCGGTGGCCGAACGCTTCGGCGGGAAGCCCATCGGGCTGACCCTGCGGATACGGGTGTCCGGCCGGGCCGAGACCGGGCCGGGATATCTGGGCCAGGCCGAGCCCCGGGGTGTCTTCGAGGTCACCGGCCAGGACCAGGAGGCCGCGGAGACGGGGGTGGGGGGCACCCTGGAAGGGGCCGGGGGAACAGGTGGATCGGGGGGCGGGGGTCGTTCGGGCGGCGAGGAGAGCGCCGGCGGTCCGGACGGGGCCACCGTCAGCGGGGACAAGCGTCTCGCCATGACGGCGGTCGCCGCGGGCGGGATCGGTACGGGGAGCCTGCTGGTGCTGTGGCTGGTGCTGTGGACGCTTGTGGCACGTCGCCGGGCCGCGGCGGAGCGGCCTGCGGGACCTCCGGGTGGAGGCAGGGCTTCCAGGCGCGGCCGGCATGGGCCGTCCCGGGGGAGGTAGCGGGCGGTCTCGGGGAAGGCCCGGCTGAGGGTCAGAGCCGGCTCAGTGCCCAGAAACCCACGGCAAAACAGGACAGGGCCAGGAGAAGGACCGGTATGACCACCTTCGCGGGCGGGCCGGGGCGGCGCCGCGCGTTCGCCCGCGATCGCCGTGGAACCCGCGAGGCCTGAGCGGTGAACGAACCGGTGGAAGCGTACGCGGGCTGCTGCACCACCGGGGGTGGGACCTGCGAGGGGTCCAGGGGCGTCTGCGGCTGGGGGGACGGCACCTGCGTGGGTTCGTGGAGCGGAGCGTGCAGGGGCGTCCCGGTGGTGGGTGTGGCCTGCTGATCCACCTGGGGCCGGGGGTGGCCGAGAGTGTGGTGCTGTGGCTCGGCAGCCGGTGGCTGTGCGGCCGGTGGCTCCGTGTACCGCGGCTCTGTTCGACGCGGTGGAGCATGGGCGGCCAGCACCTGTGGTGGCGGCAGATGGAAGCTCCCGGTGTCCGACATCGAGGACGGCTGGGACGGTACGGGGTCGCGTTCGGGGCGCGGAGGTGCGGGCTCGACGCGCGACGGTATGGGCTCGGACCCCGGCCTTACGGCACCGAAAGGTGGCTCGGGGGCCACCTGGCCGGGGTGCTCCGGAGAGGAGGAACTCGCCCCCTGGAATGACTGCCCGGCGGTGGCGCCGGCGCCCGAGCCGGAGCCTGAGCTGGTCCCAGGCGGGGCTGTGCTGGGCATGGGCGGTGGCAATACGGCGCCACTGTAAGGAGGTTGAGGCACGGAGCCGTTGGGCGGAGCCGGGGGGACGGCGCCCGGGCCGGGCTGCCCGAGCGGGCTCCGGGACGGCGTGGCTTCAGGCAGCTGAGCGGGGAGCGGCGGAACAGGGGGAGGGGGAGGCGTCACCTCGACGCCCGACGGCCAAGAGGGAGTCCGTCCTGATGAGTTGGAAGGAGCATCCGTGCCTGATCGAGGAGCACCCACACTCGGCGGTGGGAGCTCCGCACCCGGGTGTGGTCCGTCCCCGTGCGGCGGGATGTCCCCGGGAGGGACCTCCGCATTGTTCCGAGAGGAGGCCGCACCCCGCCCGGGAGCCGGCGAGGACGTGGCGCCCGTGCCCGGTCCGCTCGGTTCCAGCCCTGACGCCCGCCGCAGGGGGCCTTCCGGGCCGAACCCCATGGGGAGGGGGCCGAGTTGGTCGAACACCTCTACCAGTTCGTCGTCCGGGCCGGGCTCGGGAAGCAGCTCGATGGCTGCGGCGAGAGCCTTGCGGGCACCCGTGGCGGTACGGAAACGGGCGTTGGGATCCGGCTGGAGCAATGTGGCGATGACCTGCCACAGAGGCTCCGGTATGCCTCGGGGGGCCTTCGGTGTGCCGTGGGCGGCGAAGTGCTCGATGAGCGCCTTGGCGTCGGGTTTGGCGCCCTCCAGGAGGTACAGGGCGACAAGGCCCACCGCGAAGAGGTCGGCGGGGAAGTCCGGGTCCGCCCCCAGCATCTGCTCGGGGGCGAAGTAACCCGGCGTCCCGACCACGTAGTTGGTCTCGGTCAGCCGGGGCTCGCCCAGGCGCATGGCGATGCCGAAGTCGGACAGGCGCAGGCGTGGCCGGGCCGTGCCGGTGGCCTCCAGCAGCACATTGGCGGGCTTGATGTCGCGGTGGATGACGCCTTCCGCGTGGACCGCGGCGAGACCGGACAGCAGCTGGTCGAGCAGGACGCAGACATAGGCGGGCGGAAGGGGACCGTAGTCGTTGACGAGATTGACCAGGGAGCCCCCGGCGACCAGGTCCATGGTGAACAGGACCTTGTCGTCGTCGGCGGCCCAGCTGGCGGGCGCGAGCACGTGGGGGTGGTCGATCCGCACGGCCTGTTCGCGGACGAAGCGGAGCAGAGCGTGCGCGTCGCGCTGCTGCAGGACTTTGGCGGCCACGTACCGGCGGCGTCTGTGGTCCCACGTGCGCCAGACCGCGCCGACTCCCCCGCGTCCGATCGGGTCGACCAGTTCGTACCGGCCGGCGAAGACCTCACCCATGGTTGTGCGTCGTTCCCCCTTCGGCTCCCCCCTTGGCTGCCCGTCGGCGGAGGACACGGCATCCGAGCCGTCCTCCGCGGCGTCGGCTTCTGCCTACCGGTTTCCCGCGGAGCTCGATTCCGTACCTCTGTCCCCGGACGCCCTGTGCGGCTCTTCCCCTCTTCCCCCTCTGCCTTCCGGCTCTCGGCTCCGGCCGGCCCTGCCGCCGACTCGTTCCCTCCCGGCTCTCATCGAGCCTACGGTCGCGTCCTGGTGTTCCCGCTGGGCCTGTTCGGCCCTGCGCTCTCGCCCCCTGCTTCGGCCGTCCCCCGTCTCGGCCTCGGCCCGGTCGCCGACCCCGTCTCGGTGACCGGGCCCTGCGCTCAGTTCTGGTGGGACTGGTAGTGAGCCACCGCGTCCGAGGTTCGGCCCGCGCCGTACACCCGGAGGAACTCTGCCAGTTCGGGGTGGGTCGGGGCGAGGGTGTCCGCCGCGTCGATGATGTCGCCCGCGGCCGCCACCGAGCGGAGCAGCGACTGGATCTCGCGGACGACCCGCTTGACCGTGGGCGCCCCGGAACTCGTCGTCGACTGCGTGGTGTTGCTGAGCACAGATCCCCCCTGTGACTTCTTGATCTCGTCCATGCGCTCGGTCGCCTCGGCAGCGCTCACGCTGCCGTCCGCGACCTGACCCGCCAGGTCCTGCAGCAGTTGCACCCGCTGGACCACGGCCGGGTTTCCGATCTTGGCTCGCTGACCACTCATCAGCTGCGACAGCATCGGTGCGGAAAGGCCCAGTACCCCCGCGAGACGGGCCTGGTTGAGACCCAGGTCCTCGATGAGCCTACGGAAGAGCGCCCCCAGCGGCTCTCCGTACCAGTTCCGCTGCAGCTCCCGGGCTCTTGCGGTCGCTTCCTGCTGTGCGGCGTCCATTGCGTCTCCCCATCGCTTCCCCAAAAACTGCGGTTCGCTGTAGCGAACCACGACGAGCATCTTACGGAGAGTGGTCGTTCACGGGGACCCCCAATCTTTTTGCGAGATACCGGGGGTGACCCGGTACTCTGGTCTGCGGCGCCACCCGGTGGTCGGTACTTCCGGGCGGACGCCTCCCTTCCGGGGCCTTAGCTCAGTTGGTAGAGCGCTGTCTTTGCATGGCAGATGTCAGGGGTTCGACTCCCCTAGGCTCCACAGCGGATGGACCGGGCCGGACGTCGTTGGACGTCCGGCCCGGTCCTTTTTCGTCGCCCGCCGCCGACCTGTCATATCGGGCCCCGGTGGAGCCTCGTCGCGATCGCGATCTGTGCAGTGGGCGAACAGACTGCCCCTGGAGCCGCGAGACGGTTGAAGGCGTGTGTCGGTGTGCGCACATGCGAAAACCGTGGGTTGCGTCACAGGGGCGGAGGTTCGACGACGGCTATCACTCTTCGCAATCGGACCGACACATTCCGGTGGGGGTGTTCAGGTGCCCGGTACAGGTGGGCGTTTCACGTGAAACAGCCCTGTGGGCCGGAAGGCAGTGAACGCTTCCGGCCCACAGGGCTGTTGAAAGGCTCCCGCCTCAGGCGAACAAGGTCACACCTGTGTCCGCCGCGGGCGAAAGCCCTCGGCTGCCAACGTCGCTGTGCGGCCACTGTCGATCTCGGCAGCCATCTCGGTTGCGTCGATCTCGGCGGCACCGCCCGCTGCCTGTCAGGGCTGCGGTAGGGCCCGTCCCGGGAACGGCGCCACCGGCTCAGCGGCGGTCGTCGCTGTTCGCTTCGTCCTCGGCCTGCTTCGCCTCCACCTCGGGGTCGAGGCCGGACTCGCCGCTGCCGTCCACGGACGACAGCCGGCCGGGCTCGGAGACCTCGGTGGCAGCGGGGGGCTCGACCAGCCAGTCGGGGTTGGCCTGCTTGTCCCACCACTTCCAGGCGGCGAATGCACCGCCCGCGAGGACACCGAGTACGGCTACACCCTTGAAGGCGCGGCCGGCCCTGGCGCGACGCTGCTGCTTGCGGACCAGCTTCTGGATCTGCTCGGGTGACACCTGCCCGCGCAGCGCGGCCAACGCGGCCAGGCTCCGGGCCGTCGCCTCTTCCCGCATGGGGCCGGCAGCGGCCACTGCCTGCTCGAATCGCGGGCGGGAGTAGTCGGCGGCCTGACGGGCCGCCTTGCGGGTGCGGACGGCGGCCTCGTGGGCCGCGCTGTCGATCTTCGGCGGTACATGCGTGCGTGCCTGTTCCAGACGCGGGACGACGAGGGCGCCGTACTGGACGCGTGCCTGTTCCGCGGCCTGCGACACCTTCGGCGCGATCTTCACGCGCGCCTCCTGGGCGTAGTGCGAGGCCTTTTCCTTGGCCGTGTCGGCGTAAGGCGCCACCACTTCCGCGGCGTGCAGCACGCTGTCCTTCGCCGAACCGGTCGCGGCGCGCACGCTGTCGATGCGGGTCACGGGATCCTCCTCCTCGGTGGCGTACGGTATTTCGACTTTCCACCCTTTTGGCGATCATGCCTCCTGGAATGCTCTGAGGCATGTGAGGGCGGGCATCCGGGTCATGCGAGTCGACTCCGTGTGATCAGGAAGCAGGGAACCGCTCGAGATCCGGTGCTGTGCAATTGCGGATGAATACGGGGCAACGGGAACTTGTCCACGACAGTGCCGACAATGCCACGGATCGTCGCCAAGCGCGCCGATACCGCGGGTACCCGACCGTTTTTCCGTGCGCATGCCGTACAAGGGTGTGGCCGTCGGGCGACTCCGGGCGCCGTCCGTGCGAGGATCGGGGAAGTCACAGAGGACAACGGAAGGCAGATCGTGGCTGAGCAGCTGTACGCCACCCTGAAGACCAACCACGGCGACATCGAGGTGCGGCTGCTGCCGAACCACGCGCCCCAGACGGTCAAGAACTTCGTCGAGCTCGCCAAGGGCGAGCGTGAGTGGACCCACCCGGCCACCGGCAAGAAGTCCACGGACAAGCTCTACGACGGCACGGTCTTCCACCGGGTGATCAGCGGATTCATGATCCAGGGCGGTGACCCGCTGGGCAACGGTACCGGCGGCCCCGGCTACCAGTTCGGGGACGAGTTCCACCCGGACCTCGCGTTCGACAAGCCCTACCTGCTGGCCATGGCCAACGCGGGTCCCGGCACCAACGGCTCGCAGTTCTTCATCACCGTCGCCCCGACGGCCTGGCTGAACCGCAAGCACACCATCTTCGGTGAGGTCGTCGACGCGGCCAGCCAGAAGGTCGTCGACTCCATCGCGACCGCCCAGACCAACCCCCGCACCGACCGCCCGGTCAACGACGTCGTCATCGAGTCCGTCGTCGTCGAGACCCGCCAGGGCTGAGCCGCCCGGCGGGTCCGCCCCCGGACCGCGGCCTGAAGGGCACCTTCGCCTGCCGGACCCAAAAGGTTCGCAAGGTCCCGAAGGGAACCATTCGCCCCGCTCATCCGTAAGGAAGGGCGGGGCCGATGCGTTCCGCACAGAGACGGAGGGGACCGATGGACCAGGTGCCGAGCAGCCCGCAGGAGGCGCAGAGCCTGCCCACCTGCTACCGGCACCCGGATCGCGAGACGGGTATCCGCTGCACCCGCTGTGAGCGCCCGATCTGCCCCGAGTGCATGGTGAGCGCCTCCGTCGGCTTCCAGTGCCCCGAATGCGTCCGCACCGGCTCGGGTACGGGCCACCCGCCCTCCGCCTCCCAGCCCCGCACCCTCGCCGGCGGCACGGTCAGTGCCGACCCACGGCTCGTCACCAAGATCCTGCTCGGGGCGAACCTGCTTCTGTTCCTGGTGCAGATGTCGCTGGGCAGCCGTTTCACCAACCGGTTCGACCTGATCGGGCGGGCCTGGGTCCCGGAACTCGGCACCTCGCTCCAGGGCGTCGCCGAAGGCCAGTGGTACCGGATGGTGACGTCGATGTTCCTGCACGGCGGCGTCGCGCACATCCTGTTCAACATGCTCAGCCTCTGGTGGATCGGAGGCCCTCTGGAGGCGGCCCTGGGTCGCGCCCGGTATCTGACGCTCTACTTCGTCTCCGGGCTGGCCGGCAGTGCCCTCACCTACCTGCTGGCCTCGCCGTACCAGGCGTCCCTCGGAGCCTCAGGCGCGATCTTCGGTCTCTTCGGCGCGACCGGCGTCCTCATGCGGCACCTCAACTACGACATGCGCCCGCTGGTCATCCTGCTGGTGATCAACCTGATCGTCACCTTCAGCCCGATGTTCAACATCTCCTGGCAGGCCCATGTGGGCGGGCTCGTAGGCGGTGTCGTGGTCGGCTACGCGATGGTGCACGCTCCTCGAGAGCGGAGGGCGCTCATTCAATTCGGGGCGTGCGCCCTGGTCCTGGCCGCCGTCGTGATCATGACCCTGGTCAGGACGGCCCAGCTCACCTGACCAGCCCTGAACCACCCAGGAACGGCCCTGGGGCGGTATCCCCGCAGCATCGTTGTCCACAGACCGTGGCGGATCTTGTGCATAGGGTGCGGGAACACGTGTGCCCCCTGTCACTCACCGGCGTTTCCGCAGGTCAGGCAGGGGGCGAACATACTTGCGAGTGTCGGTGAACCAGTCATACCGGCGTCAACGCCCGATGAGTTATCCACAGATCGTCGTTCTTTTTCCCCACTGTGGAAAACGCCTGTGGATAACTCCGTGGATAGCTCTGGGGAGGGCTAGCCGCACGGTGTGGGAAGTGCTACTTCCACTGGGTCGAGACACCGAATCCGGCGGCGATGAAGCCGAAGCCCACCACGATGTTCCAGTTGTCGAGCGAGTCGATGGGCAGCGAGCCGTCGGTCACATAGAAGATGACGATCCAGGCGAGGCCGATGAGGAACATGGCCAGCATGACGGGAGCCACCCAGCCACGGCTGTTCAGCTTGATGGCAGTGGCCTGCTTCGACGGCGGCGGCGTGTAGTCGGCCTTCTTGCGGATACGTGACTTCGGCACGAGGGTCTCTCCTGTCGATGCGCTGCGTGGCCGCGCAGGGAACGGGGCGGGCTCGGGGCAGCGTACAAGGGGACACTGAATGCTCCCCCGGGCGTCCGTTAGCGTAGTGCTTCCGCGCCGCCTAAGGAGATAAGGGTACGTTGAGCAATTCAGCCGACTCCCCCGAGGCCGGTTCCGGCGACTCCTCCGGGACGGTTTCCGGGGCCACCGCGTCCGACGGCGCATCGGCCACCGAGACAGGTGACGCCTCCTCCCGGGGCGGCTTCCGGCCCGTGCGCGTGCTCACCGTGGGAGTCTTCGCCCTCGCCGGGCTGATCTTCTTCACCAGCTTCGACACGGCCAAGGGCACGAATATCCGTACGGACGCCTCGTTGCTCAAGCTCTCCGACCTGATCCAGGAGCGCAGCCACAAGAACGGGCAGCTCGACGAGTCCAACGCGGTGCTCCGGGACGACGTCGAGGCCCTCGCCGAGCGGGACGACGACAGGTCCGAGGCCGACGACGCACGGCTCACGGCGCTGGAGAAGTACGCCGGCACCCAGAAGCTCAAGGGCGAGGCCATCACCGTCACCCTCGACGACGCTCCGCCGGACGCCACCGCGAAGCTCCCCGGCTACCCCGAGCCCCAGCCGGATTACCTGGTCATCCACCAGCAGGACCTGCAAGCCGTGGTGAACGCCCTGTGGCTGGGGGGCGCCAAGGGCATCAAGGTCATGGACCAGCGGCTCATCTCCACCAGCGCCGTGCGGTGCGTCGGCAACACCCTGATCCTCCAGGGCCGCGTCTACTCGCCCCCCTACAAGATCCAGGCGGTCGGTGACCCCGAGAAGCTCCAGCAGGCGTTGGCCGCGAGCAAGGCGATCCAGAACTACATGGTGTACGTCAACGTCTACGGACTCGGCTGGAAAGTCACCGAGGACGGGCCGGTGACTCTGCCCGGCTACTCGGGCACAGTGGATCTGCAGTACGCGAAGCCCGTGGAGTAGAAGCCCTCAACGGCAGCCGGGGGATCTGTGTCGGTGCGTGTGGTCGTCAGGACCGTCAGCGAACTCTGCATCACCGTCGGCACCCTGATCGTGCTCTTCGTCGTCTACGTGCTCTTCTGGACCGGTGTGAAGGCCGACACCGAGATGGACCGCCAGGTCGACCTGCTCCGGGACCAGTGGGCGAGGCAACCGGTGCGGCCGACATCCGTGCCGGGGACCACGGCGAGCCCGAAGCGGCCCGCGCCGTACGAGGACGCTAAGCCCTTCGCCCTCATGTACATCCCGCGTCTTGGTTTCACGTGGAACAAGCCCGTCCTCGAGGGCACCAGGACGAACACCCTGAAGAAGGGGCTCGGGCACTACGCGAACACCGCTCAGCTGGGACAGAAGGGAAACTTCGCGGTCGCCGGCCACCGCCGAACCCACGGCGACCCCTTCAAGGATTTTCCCGACCTGCGCCCCGGCGACGCGGTGGTCCTGACCGACGGCGCCCACTGGTTCACCTACGTCATCGACAAAGGGCCCTATCGGACATTGCCCACGGACGTCCAGGTCATCGACCCCGTGCCGAGGAAGTCGGGCTACACACGCGCGGGGCGCTACCTCACGCTGACGACCTGCGACCCGGAGTGGGGCCACAGCCATCGGCTCATCGTGTGGGGCCATCTCGAATCCACGAAGCCTGTGGAGTCAGGGAAACCTGAGGCACTACGCCGTTAGTCTGGTGGCGGTACGGCGTGAGTCCGGTGCCGCGGTGTGAAGGAAGGGACGGCATGTACGGCTGGATCTGGCGGCATCTGCCCGGCAATGCATGGGTGAAGGCGCTGCTCTCCATCGTGCTCTCCCTGGCCGTCGTCTACGTCCTCTTCCAGTACGTCTTTCCCTGGGCGGAGCCCCTGCTGCCCTTCAACGATGTGACGGTGAACGACCAGTGAGTGCCGCCCGACCCGCCCGCATCCTCGTTGTCGACAACTACGACAGCTTCGTCTTCAACCTGGTCCAGTACCTGTACCAACTGGGCGCGGAGTGCGAGGTGCTGCGCAACGACGAGGTCGCGACCGCGCACGCCCAGGACGGCTTCGACGGTGTCCTGCTGTCCCCGGGACCGGGCACCCCCGAGGAGGCCGGCGTCTGCGTCGACATGGTCCGCCACTGCGCCGAGACCGGCGTGCCCGTCTTCGGTGTCTGCCTCGGTATGCAGTCCATGCAGGTGGCGTACGGCGGTGTCGTCGACCGCGCCCCGGAACTGCTGCACGGAAAGACGTCCCTGGTGGAGCACGAGGGCAAGGGCGTCTTCGCGGGACTGCCCACGCCGTTCACCGCGACCCGCTACCACTCGCTGGCCGCCGAGCCCGCGACCGTGCCGGTCGAACTGGAGGTCACGGCTCGCACACACGACGGGATCATCATGGGCCTCAGGCACCGTGAACTGCCTGTCGAGGGCGTGCAGTTCCACCCCGAGTCGGTGCTCACCGAGCACGGCCACCGCATGCTGGCCAACTGGCTGGCGGAGTGCGGGGACGAAGGGGCTGTGGCGAGGTCGGCGGGGCTCGCCCCGGTGGTGGGCAGGGCCACGGCGTGACGGCCCTGCGCCCCGAGCGCGAGAGTGCCCCCTACGGCGGCGAGGCCGCGTACGGGGGCGCCGAGTCGTTCGAGGCGGAGGACTTCCGCACTCGGCCCCCGGCCGAGCCGCCGCGGCAGTGGTACGTCCCGCCGCAGCCCCAGGCTCAGGACATGGAGTACGCCCAGGGCGAGTGGTACGGCCGACGGGACTACCCGGAGCCGTCGTTCGAACCACGCTCCAGGACGCCCTACGGCGAGCCGTACGAGAGCTACGAACCGAACGCCTACCAGGCGGCACGGCCCACGGTCTATGAACCGGCCGTGCACGAGCCTTCCCCGGCCGACATCGCGCAGGAGCACCCGCCGATCGACGAGGAGACGGTGGCCCTCCGGGTGGAGGAGGCCCGGCGTCTGGCCGCGGAGACCGAGGCGATAGGCGCGCCGCCCGCGCCGGGGGGCCGTGCGGCGCGCCGTAAGGCCGCCAGAAGGCACGGGAGGCACGGAGGGTCCCCGGGGGGCCGTACGAGCTCCGGAGCCGCTCAGGGGCCCGATCAGCCCTTGGGTGCGACCCGAGAGGCATCGGGGGCTCTGTCCCGGGTCGAGGCTCGGCGGGCTGCACGGGCACGCAAGCCCAGCCTGGGCGTGGTCGCCAGCCGGGCGATCGGCGAGGTGTTCATCACCACCGGCGTGCTGATGCTGCTGTTCGTGACGTACCAGCTCTGGTGGTCGAACATCCGCGCCCAGCAGCAGGCGGGCCGGGAGGCGACGAGCCTTCAGGAGGAATGGAGGAGCGGCAAGCGCGCGCCAGGTGCGTTCGAGCCCGGGCAGGGCTTCGCCATCCTCCACATTCCGAAGCTCGACGTGGTCGTGCCGATCGCGGAGGGCATCAGCAAGTCGAGGGTCCTGGACCGCGGGATGGTCGGGCACTACGACGAGAACAGCATCAAGACGGCGATGCCTCAGGACAAGACGGGGAACTTCGGTATCGCCGGACACCGGAACACCCACGGAGAACCGTTCCGGTACATCAATCGGCTCAAGCCGGGCGACCCGATTGTCGTGGAGACGCAGGACACGTACTACGTCTATGACATG
Organism: Streptomyces sp. NPDC042364; assembly: GCF_056437585.1. Taxonomy (NCBI): domain Bacteria; kingdom Bacillati; phylum Actinomycetota; class Actinomycetes; order Kitasatosporales; family Streptomycetaceae; genus Streptomyces; species Streptomyces sp. NPDC042364. The sequence goes on from NZ_JBWKAJ010000006.1 coordinate 369,841, forward strand.
GCCTCGATTCTGCCGGTGACGGCGCCGTCGAACGTCAGCGTGCTGGCTCCCGTGCCCCCGGGCTCCGGGTTCACCGGGCCGGGCCGCTACATCACGCTCACCACGTGCACCCCGGAGTTCACCAGCAAGTACCGCATGATCGTGTGGGGCAAGATGGTGGAGGAACGGCCGCGCAGCAAGGGGAAGCCCGACGCGCTCGTCCAGTAGGGGCTCGACCAAGGGCGGATGAACTGTGGCAGTGACCACCGACGAGACCGAAGAGCAGACGGACACCTCCAAGCCCGAGCGGAAGCGTCGTCGCATGCGACGGATCGCGATGGCGGTGAGTGTCTTCGGGGAACTCCTCATCACAGCGGGCGTGGTGCTGGGCCTGTTCGTCGTCTACTCGCTGTGGTGGACGAACGTCCTGGCCGACCGGGAGGCCGGCCAGGAGGCCGACAAGGTCCGTGACAACTGGGCGGCGGCGGACGACCGCCCGGGCGCCCTGGACACCAAGGACGGCATCGGCTTCCTGCATGTGCCCGCCATGGGGAACGGCGAGGTCCTGGTCAAGAAGGGCACCTCGGCCAAGGTCCTCAACGGCGGTGTCGCCGGCTACTACACCAGCCCGCTCAAGGCGACCCTCCCCACCTCCGACAAGGACGGCAACTTCACCCTCGCCGCCCACCGCGACGGCCACGGGGCCAAGTTCCACAACATCGACAGGCTCGAGAAGGGCGACCCGATCGTCTTCGAGACCCGCGACAACTGGTACGTCTACAAGGTCTACGAGACCCTCTCCGAGACCTCGAAGTACAACGTCAAGGTCCTGTCGAGCATCCCCAGGGAGTCCGGCAGGAAGAAGGCCGGCAAGTACATCACCCTCACCACCTGCACTCCCGTCTACACCTCCCGCCACCGGTACATCGTGTGGGGCGAGCTGGAGCGAGTGGAGCGGGTCAACGCGGAACGCACCCTGCCGAGGGAACTGCGCCAGTAGTACCCGCGCCGAGTGTGGAAAGGCGGATGCCCGGCCCTTCTCAGGAAGGGCCGGGCATCCGCCTTCGTGCGGGGCGAGGTGGTGATCAGTCCTCGAAGCGGGCGCCGGTGAGGCCTCCGAAGAAGCCGCCGTTGTTGCCGCCGTTGTTGTTGCCGCCGTTGTTCCCGCCGAAGCTCACGGAGGCGAGGGTGATCGTCGTCTGGCTCGGTTCGGCGTCGTTGCCGCCGTCCGGGTCCTGGTCGGTGACCAGCGCGGTGTCGCTCTGGTCACTGCCCTGGGCGAACTGGATGTTCGTGAAGCCCGCCTGCTGCAGCAGCTGCTTGGCCTCGCCGACCGTGCGACCGACGACGTTCGGGACCTTGGACTTCTTCTCCTCGGCCTTCTTGCCGACCTGGATGGTCACCGTGTCGCCCGGGTTGAGCTCGGTGCCGGCCTCGGGGTTGGTCGAGATGACCTTGCCGACGAGGTTGTCGTCGTCGGTCTCCACATCGATGCAGCTGCCGACGAGGCCGTTGGCCTGCATCTGGGCCTTGGCGTCGTCACAGCTGCGGCCGGTGACCGTCGGCACGACGGACTTCTCCGCCTCCTTGGCGACCGTCAGCGTGATCGTGGAGCCCTTCTCGCGCTTGCCGCTGTCGGGGTCCTGGCTGATCACGACACCGGCCTTGCGGTCGGACTCCTCGTTCTTCCGGTCGACCAGGAAGCCCTTCTCCACCAGCTGGGCCTTGGCCTCGTTGAACTGGAGTCCGGTGACGTCGGGGACGGAGACCTTCGGCGCGCCCGTCGAGATCACCAGGGCGATGGTGTCGCCCTTCTTCACGGGGTCGCCGGCGCCGGGATTCTGCTTGCAGACGTTGCCCGTCTTCTGGTTCTCGCACGCGGCCTGGGTGGTGGTGACCTCGAGGTCGACGTTGGTCGCCGCCTGCCGGGCCTCCTTCTCCGTCTGGCCGACGAAGTTCGGGGCCTTGAGGGTGTCACCGCCCGTGTCCCCGCCGGCGAACATCCACCGTCCGATGAGGATCGCGCCCACCAGCACCAGCACACCAGCGACGACCAGCAGGATCGTCGAGGTGTTGTTCTTCTTCTGCTGGCGGCGCCGGCCCTGGCGGTCGTCGTAGCCGTAGCCGTCGTCCCCGTTCATCGGGGGCAGCATCGTGGTGGCGCCGGCGTCCTGGGAGCGCATCGCCGTGGTGGCCTGGTCGTCCGGGTAGCCGCCGTAACCGACCGAGCCCATGGCCGCCGTGGCCGCGACGGGCTGGCCGTCGAGGCAAGCCTCGATGTCGGCGCGCATCTCGTCGGCGGACTGGTAGCGGTAGTCCGGGTCCTTGACCAGGGCACGCAGGACGATGGCGTCCATCTCCGGCGTGATCTCCGGGTCGAAGACGCTCGGGGGCTGCGGCTCCTCCCGTACGTGCTGGTAGGCGACCGCCACGGGCGAGTCGCCGACGAACGGGGGACGGACCGTCAGCAGTTCGTAGAGGAGACAGCCGGTGGAGTACAGGTCGGACCGGGCGTCCACCTGCTCGCCCTTCGCCTGCTCAGGGGAGAGGTACTGGGCGGTGCCGATGACCGCGGAGGTCTGGGTCATCGTCATGCCGGAGTCGCCCATGGCGCGGGCGATACCGAAGTCCATCACCTTGACCTGGCCGTTGCGCGTCAGCATGACGTTGGCCGGCTTGATGTCACGGTGGACGATGCCGTTGCGGTGGGCGTACTCCAGACCCTGGAGGATGCCGATGGTCATCTCCATGGCCCGCTCCGGCAGCAGCTTGCGGCCGCTGTGGAGAAGCTCACGGAGGGTGGAGCCCTCGACGTACTCCATGACGATGTACGGGATCGAGACCCCGTCGATGTAGTCCTCGCCCGTGTCGTAGACCGCGACGATCGCGGGGTGGTTGAGCGAGGCGGCCGACTGGGCCTCCCGGCGGAACCGGGCCTGGAAGGTGGGGTCGCGCGCGAGGTCCGCTCGCAGCGTCTTCACCGCCACGGTGCGGCCGAGGCGGGTGTCCATCGCGAGGTAGACCTCCGCCATGCCACCACGGCCGAGCACCTGGCCCAGCTCGTACCGGCCGCCGAGGCGACGCGGCTCTTCCATAGCTTCCTACCAGCCCTCTCCGTCGGTCCCGACCGCACCTTTGTGTGGTCCGGCGGCTGTGCTCCGGGCATACGGTACCCGTCTCGCCTTTCATGACCTGGCCAACCGCGTCACCCGATACAGGACCGGTATCGCAACGTGCACCGATGTGGAGGTGACGTGAGCGGGGTCACTTCTTGCTGTTGATCACTGCCTGCATGACGCTCTTCGCGATCGGGGCGGCGAGACCACCACCGGAGATCTCACCCCGGTCGGCACTGCCGTCCTCGACGACCACGGCCACGGCCACCGGCGAGCTGCCGTCGCCGAGCTTGGCGTAGGAGATGAACCAGGCGTACGGCAGTTCCTTGTTGTCGATGCCGTGCTGGGCGGTACCGGTCTTGCCGCCGACGGTGACACCGTCCGCGTTGATCTTCGCCGCACCGCCGGTGCCGCCCGGATCGTTGACGACGGTCTCCATCATTTCCTGGAGCTTCTGGGCTGTTCCCGGCGAGACGGCCTGGGAGAGCGGCTCGGGGTCGTGCGACTCGATGACGTCGAGGCTGGGGGCGCGCAACTGGTCGACCATGTACGGCTTCATCAGCTCACCGTCGTTGGCGATCGCCGCGGCGACCATCGCCATCTGCAGAGGCGTGGAGCGGTTGGAGCCCTGGCCGATGCCGTCGAGCGCGTTCTGCGGACGGTTGTCCTCGGGATAGACGCTCTCCGCTGCGCGGACGGGGGTGTCCAGCTCGGCGTCGTTGAAGCCGAACTTCTCCGACTGCTCGATCATCTTCTCGTTGGTGACGCTGTCGCTGAGCTTGGCGAAGACGGTGTTGCAGGACACCTTCAGGGCCTCGCGCAGGGTCGCGTTCTCGCACTTGCCGTGCTGGTTGGTGAGGTTGGTGCTCGTGCCGGGCAGTCGGTAGGGATCGGGGGTGTCCGTGGCCTCGTCGATGCCGTCGACCTTGCCGCTCTCCAGCGCGGCGGCGGCCGTGACCACCTTGAACGTGGAGCCCGGCGGGTAGGTCTCGCGCAGCGCGCGGTTCAGCATCGGCTTGTCCTTGTCCTTCTCCAGCTTCGAGAAGGTCTCACTGTCCTTCTGGCTGATGCCGGCGAAGGTGGACGGGTCGTACGACGGCGTGGAGGCCAGGGCGAGGATCGCGCCGGTCTTCGGGTCGATCGCCGCGACGGCACCCTTCTTGTTGCCGAGGCCCTTGAAGGCGGCCTTCTGCGCGGCGGAGTTGAGGGTGGTGACGACGCTGCCGCCCTCCTTCGTCTTGCCAGTGATCATGTCCAGCGTGTTCCGGAAGAACAGCCGGTCGTCGTTGCCGGTGAGGATCCCGTCCTCGAGGTTCTCCAACTGCGTGGCGCCGACGATCTGCGAGGAGTACCCGGTGACGGGGGCCCACATCTCGCCGTTCTTCCAGGTGCGCTTGAACTTGTAGTCGGTGCCCTTGGTCTCGACGGACCCGGTGATGGCCTTGCCGTCGACGATGATGTCGCCGCGTGGGGTGCCGTAGCGCTCGATGGCGACGCGGCGGTTCTTGTTGTCGCTCTTCAGGGCGTCGGCCTGTACGTACTGGATCCAGTTGTCGCGGATGAGCAGGGCAAGGATGAGGAGCCCGCAGAAGATCGCGATCCGGCGCAGCGGCTTGTTCACGGTCGGACCACCTGGGTCATCTCGGCGTCGGGGTTCGGGGCGGGGGCCGGCGCGGGGCGCCGCGCGGTGTCACTGATGCGGATCAGAATGCCGATCAGCGCCCAGTTGGCGATCACGGAGGAACCGCCGTATGCCACGAAGGGCAGCGTCATACCGGTCAGCGGGATCAGGCCCATCACACCACCGGCGACGACGAAGACCTGGAGTCCGAAGGCTCCGGACAGGCCGACGGCCAGCAGTTTGCCGAACGGGTCCCGAGCGGCCAGTGAGGTACGAATGCCGCGTTCCACGATCAGGCCGTAGACCAGCAGGATCGCCATGACACCGGCCAGGCCCAGTTCCTCGCCGAAGGTGGCGAGGATGAAGTCGGAGTTGGCTGCGAAGCCGATGAGGTCCGAGTTCCCCTGACCGAGACCGGTGCCGAGGGTTCCGCCGGAGCCGAAGGCCCACAGGGCCTCCATGGACTGCTGGGAGTGACCGGCGATGCCCTGCTGGCTCAGCTCGTACTCACGCATCGGGTCGAGCCAGGCCTGGACACGCTGCTGGACATGGATCTCGAACGAGGCCACGCCGACGGCGCCGGCGGCGGACATCAGCAGACCGAAGACGATCCAGCTGGTCCGCTCGGTGGCGACGTACAGCATGATCACGAACATGCCGAAGAAAAGGAGCGACGTACCGAGGTCGGTCTCGAAGACCAGGATCAGGATGGACAGGACCCAGACGACCAGGATGGGCCCGAGGTCGCGGCCGCGCGGCAGATAGAGGCCCATGAAGCGGCGACTGGCCAGGGCCAGCGCGTCTCTCTTCACCATGAGATAACCGGCGAAGAAGATGGCCAGCACGATCTTGGCGAACTCACCTGGCTGGATGGTGAATCCGAAGATGGAGATCCAGATGCGTGCGCCGAAGACGTTCAGACCGAGGCCGGGCACGAGCGGCAGCAGCAGCAGGACGAGGGCAGCCGCCATGGAGATGTACGTATAGCGCTGCAGGACGCGGTGGTCCTTCAGGAAGACGAGCACGGCGATGAACAGCGCCATGCCCAACGCCGAGTAGAGCAGCTGCCTGGGGGAGGCTTCGAAGAACTCGTCGCGCAGCTGGAGTCGTTCCGACTGGTCGAGCCGCCAGATGACCACCAGCCCGAGCCCGTTCAGCAAGGTGGCCAGCGGCAGCATCAGCGGGTCTGCGTACGGTGCGAACTTGCGCACGGCGAGGTGGCAGATACCGGCGACCAGACCGAGTCCGAGGCCGTATGCGAGGAGCCCGGCGGGGACCTGGTCGCTGATGGCCAGCCCGGCGTTGGCGTAGGCGAACACCGGGATCGCGACCGCGAAAGCCAGCAGCGCCAGTTCGGTGTTGCGGCGGCTCGGCGCGCCGATCGCGCCGATCGTGGACGTGTGCTGCGTCGACGTGTTGGTAGTACTGCTCATCGTGTGCGTGGGCCCCTCGCGGCTTGCCTACTACTCACCGCACCGCGAGACCAGCTTCTGCTCCTCCTCCGAGAGGCTGGGGCCGGCTGACGGTGTGGGTGTGGACTGGGTCGGGCTCGGGGACGTCGATGGCGTCGACGTCGGGGACGGTGTGGCCTTGGACGTGAGGGAGGTCTTCGTGGTTCCCGTGACGCCCCCGGCCTCGCCCGCACCGGTCTTGGCGTTGTTGTCCGCCGCCTCACGGCGCTCGGCGTTCTTCTTGCACGCCGACGCCTGGGTGGCCAGTTCGTCGATCTTCTTCCTGGCGTTGTCCAGACCGCCCTCGGCGATCGTGGCCTCGACAAGCTTCTGCTGGTAAGGCGGCAGGTACTTGAGTTCGATCTCGGGGTGGTCCTTCTCCACCTTCGAGAGCGAGATCCAGGCAAGGTCCTGGCTGATGCCGCGGTAGAGCGCGACATGGTCGTCCTTGGTGCCGACGTAGTACTGCGTCTGCGTCCAGCGGTACCCGCCGTAGAGGCCCCCGCCGATCACGGCGAGGGCGAGGACGCCGAAGAACGATCTCTTGAGCCACCTGCGCTTCTTGCCCGGCTTGACGAAGTCGGAGTCGGAGTAGTCCCCGAAACCGCCCGCCGCCGGCAGGTATCCGGTGGTGTCGCCGGAGCCGGGCGGGCCGAACTCGCCGCCACCGCCATGGCCGTGCCCCTGGCGGCCGAGCCCGGAGGCGCGGCCGGCGGGGGTCTGCATGATGCCGTTGTCCTGAAGGTGGAGCTGGTTCTCGGCGACGGCGCCCACCACGACGGGGGTGTCGTGGAGCTGGCCGGCGAGGGTGTCGCCCGTGTCGAGGTCGAGGACGTCGGCGACGATGACCGTGATGTTGTCCGGGCCACCGCCGCGCAGCGCGAGCTCGATCAGCTGCTGGACGGTCTCCTCGGGCCCCTGGTAGCTGGCGAGGGTGTCCTCCATCGTCTGGTGGGACACGACGCCGGACAGGCCGTCGGAGCAGATCAGATACCGGTCACCGGCGCGGACCTCACGGATGGAGAGGTCGGGCTCGACGTGGTCGCCGCTGCCCAGCGCGCGCATCAGCAGGGACCGCTGCGGGTGGGTCGTGGCCTCTTCCTCGGTGATGCGGCCCTCGTCGACCAGACGCTGCACCCAGGTGTGGTCCTGGGTGATCTGGGTGAGCACACCGTCGCGCAGGAGGTACGCGCGGGAGTCGCCGACGTGCACGAGGCCGAGCCGCTGGCCGGTCCACAGCAGGGCGGTGAGCGTGGTGCCCATGCCCTCCAGCTGGGGGTCCTCCTCGACCATGGCGCGCAGCTGCTCGTTGGCCCGCTGCACGGCGGTGCCGAGGGAGGTCAGGATGTCGGAGCCGGGGATGTCGTCGTCGAGCGTGACGAGGGTGGAGATCACCTCGGAGGAGGCGACCTCACCGGCCGCCTGGCCGCCCATGCCGTCGGCGATCGCGAGCAGCCGCGGGCCGGCGTAGCCGGAGTCCTCGTTGCCCTCGCGGATCATGCCTTTGTGCGATCCGGCGGCGAAGCGCAGTGACAGACTCATGCGCACCTCGCCCGTCGGCTCCGGGTACATCCGCACGGTGCCCACCCTCCGGTCGGGAGCGCGCCGGGGCCCCTGGTGGGGGCCTCCGCTGCGTGCTCGCTCCGCTCGCGCCTATTCATGATGTAGCACTACTTCCGCAGCTCGATGACGGTCTTGCCGATGCGGATCGGCGCGCCCAGCGGAATCGGCGTGGGGGTCGTCAGTCGGTTCCGGTCGAGATACGTGCCGTTGGTGGACCCCAGGTCCTCGACGATCCACTGGCCGTCGCGGTCCGGGTAGATCCGGGCGTGCCGACTGGAGGCGTAGTCGTCGTCCAGCACGATCGTGGAGTCGTGCGCGCGGCCCAGCGTGATGGTCTGGCCCTGCAGCGCGACGGTCGTCCCCGTCAGCGTGCCCTCGCTGACGACGAGCTTGGTCGGGGCGTTGCGCCCGCGGCGCCCGCCACCACCGCCTGCGGCGGGCTGCTGGCCGCGCTGCTGCGGAGGCGCGGCCTGCCGGGCGGCGGTCTGCGGGCGCGCGTTCTCCCGGCGCGACCCCCGCTGGGTGACGCGCGTACCGAACAGGTCGCTGCGGATGACCTGCACGGCCACGATCACGAACAGCCACAGTACGGCCAGGAACCCCAGCCGCATGACCGTGAGGGTCAGCTCTGACATTGCCCCCGCTTCACCCTTCGGCTTGCCGGTAAATGATGGTGGTGCTGCCCACGACGATCCGCGAGCCGTCGCGGAGCGTAGCGCGGGTGGTGTGCTGCCCGTCCACCACGATGCCGTTGGTGGACCCGAGATCCTGGATCGTCGAGGGCGTTCCGGTCCGGATCTCGCAGTGCCGGCGGGAGACGCCGGGGTCGTCGATCCGCACGTCGGCTTCGGTGCTGCGGCCCAGCACCAGCGTCGGGCGGGAGATCTGATGGCGGGTGCCGTTGATCTCGATCCAGTAGCGCGTGCGTCCAGCGGCGCCCGGGGCTGCCCCGGCGCGCTGGAGGTAGGGGGCCGAGCCGGGACGACCGCCGGGCGGCGGTGTGGGCGGCATCGGCGGGGCGCCGACGGGCGGGTAGCCGTAGCCACCGGGGCGGCCGTCGGCGGGGTTCGCCGGGGCGCCCCCGGGGGCCTGCTGGTTGGTGGAGGAGGCGAGCGTACGGCTGCGCACCCGGTACAGGCCGGTGTCGAGGTCGTCCGCCTTCTCCAGGTGGACCTTGATGGGGCCCATGAAGGTGTACCGCTGCTGCTTGGCGTAGTCGCGCACCATGCCGGCGAGTTCGTCGCCGAGCTGACCGGAGTAGGGGCTGAGGCGCTCGTAGTCGGGTGTGCTCAGTTCCACGATGAAGTCGTTGGGGACGACCGTGCGGTCGCGGTTCCAGATGGTGGCGTTGTTGTCGCACTCGCGCTGGAGCGCTCCCGCGATCTCCACGGGCTGGACCTCGGACTTGAACACCTTGGCGAAGGTGCCGTTGACCAGACCTTCGAGACGCTGCTCGAACTTCTTCAGGACTCCCATGGGGCACCTCCTCCGTCGTCACCGCTCTGCGTACTGCGTCCGTACTGCTTACTGATCGTATCCACGCGCCGGGAAATCGGCTGGTTCCCCCCGTCGGCCCGGTCGGCCGGTGTCACCGGCGCCGACGCCCACTGAGGTCCCCTCCCGGCTTCCCACCGGAGCTCCTCTTCGAACTACCTCTGCCCGAACTCTGCCAGGGATCGTAGAGGCGGCACGAGACCAGTGTCCCGCACCTGACCGTGCACCCTGCCCTCCTCCCATGGAGATGGCCGGGACCGGTACGAGGTTGATACGTGAACCAGCACTCGTTGATACGCGACGCAAGGGGGCAGGTGTTCGGTCCCCGCTGGTCGCCGCGAGGCCGGGTGAGCCGGAGGGGCGGCCACGGATAAGGGATGTGAACCCACCCTCGACAGCGTGCTAATCTTCTGGATGTCGGAAGGCGCCAGCACCAAAAGGCCGGGGCCGGATGACACACCCAATGCGCGGGTGGCGGAATAGGCAGACGCGCTGGATTCAGGTTCCAGTGCCCGCAAGGGCGTGGGGGTTCAACTCCCCCCTCGCGCACAGCGAAGCGGTCCCATCGTGATGACGATGGGACCGCTTCTTTTTGTGCTCTCCAATGCATCCGGGGCCCGGCCGTCTGATCCGTGAGTGTGAGGAGTCTCTCAGCGGGTTCGGTAAGGGCTTTCACTCTTTGACGGCACGGAATGGCGTGGGAGGCATGCCGGGTCCCCTGTGTGGGGGCGGGTTCCTGTTTCACGTGAAACGTCCTGGAGTGGCACATCGGGGATGTTCTACGTGAAGCACTGTGGGACGTGGCTGGTGAGGCGGCGTGCTCGCTTCAGCAGGTCCTGGTAGACGGGATGCTCGGCGATGGCGGGCTGCGTCCCGTGAGGGAGGCGGGACGGGGCGCGGCCGGAGCCGGCGATCAGGCCGGTGCCGGTCTCGCGTATGACCGCGTGGAACTCCTTGCGCTCGCCCTCGGGCAGAGGATGAGGCCTCGGGGTGCTCAACTCGATTGGGCTATCCATGGTTCGGACAGGATCAGCCGGTCGATCTCCGTCCCGGGCGCAACCGCAGTGGATGCGGGCGCGAGTGAGGTGGCTGACCAGTGTGTATCGCGGTCATCCACCGGTCGATTCCCCATGGCTCCCGGGGGCGCGCGGTGCCAGGTTCGCGCCGCTTCGCGGGGCGTGCGCGGGTGAAGGGAGGCCCCCAGCCTGGGCGTTCGCCCTGTGAATTCCCGTCGCTACCGTTGACGCTCGCTCGCCTCATACCTATCTTCTGGTCGGCAAATCGTACAGCGTTCGTAATTTCGAATGATGAGTTGTCTGGTCCCCGCCCTCCCCAAGTCAGAGACGAGACGCACATGGCTCCGCCCCTCTCCAGGCGCTTTCTCCTCCAGTCCGCGCTCGTCGCCGCGGCACTGCCCGGTGTCTCCATCGGGACGGGCGGTGGTCGCGCGGCCGCCGCGACCCTTCCGGTGCCGTCCACCTGGTCCGTGCGGCCTTTCGAGCTCAAGGACGTGAGGCTCGGACAGGGCGGCCTGTTCGCCGGCAAACGGCAGCTGATGCTCGACCACGGTCGCGGCTACGACGTGAACCGGCTGCTCCAGGTGTTCCGCGCCAACGCGGGGCTCTCCCCGAAGGGCGCGGTCGCCCCCGGGGGCTGGGAGGGTCTCGACGGTGAGGCCAACGGCAACCTCCGGGGCCACTACACCGGGCACTTCCTGACGATGCTCGCGCAGGCCTACGCCGGCACCGGGGACACGGCGTACGCCGACAGGATCCGGACCATGGTCGGGGCCCTGAGCGAGGTGCGTGAGGCGCTGCGCGGCGCCCCGAAGATGCTCGCCGTCACCGGGAAGTGGGGCAGCGCGCACGAGAACGTCCGGGGCTCGTACCAGTACATCGACCTGCCGGCCGCCGTGCTCGGCGGTGCCGCGGCGATCACCCTGTCGGTCTGGGTGAAGCCCACGCACAACGCCAACTGGCAGCGGGTCTTCGACTTCGGCGACAACACCACCCGGTACATGTACCTGGCCACCCGCAACGGCAACGGGGTGCCCCGGTTCGCCGTCACCACCAGCGGGCCGGGCGGGGAACAGGGGCTCAACGGCACGGCCGCGCTGCCGCTGGACCAGTGGAGCCATCTGGCGGTGACCATCTCCGGCTCCACGGGCACCCTCTACGTCAACGGCACCGCCGTCGCCCAGAACGCCTCCATGACGCTCAACCCGTCCGTCCTGGGCGCCCTGACGAACAACTGGCTGGGCCGCTCCAACTTCTCCGGCGACCCGGTGTACGCGGGCGCCTTCGACGAGTTCAACGTCTGGTCACGTGAGCTGTCCGCGGCCGAGATCACCTCGCTGCAGACGAACGAGGCCAAGAACTCCTCCGCAGGGCTCGGCGACCTCGCGTCGTACTACTTCGCCGCCACCAACGGCGGCACGTTCGCCGACGCATCGGGGCGCGGCCTCACCGCCACCCTGCGCCGCACCTGGGGCGGGCCGAGCCATCCCGGCTTCCTCGCCGCGTACCCGGAGACGCAGTTCATCGCGCTGGAGTCGATGACCAGCGGTGACTACACGAAGGTATGGGCGCCCTACTACACCGCGCACAAGATCCTCAAGGGCCTGGTGGACGCCTACCAGGCCACCGACGACGCCCGGGCACTGGACCTCGCGTCCGGGATGTGCGACTGGATGTACTCCCGGCTGTCCAAGCTGCCCGACGCCACGTTGCAGCGCATGTGGGGCATCTTCTCCAGCGGCGAGTTCGGCGGCATCGTCGAGACGATCGTGGACCTGTACGCGATCACCGGCAAGGCCGATCACCTCGCCCTGGCCAAGCTCTTCGACCTCGACCGGCTCATCGACGCCTGCGCCGCGAACACGGACATCCTCGACGGCCTGCACGCCAACCAGCACATCCCGATCTTCACCGGCTACGTCCGCCTGTACGACGCGACGGGCGAGACCCGCTATCTCACCGCCGCCGAGAACTTCTGGAACATGGTCGTCCCGCAGCGCATGTACGGCATCGGCGGGACGAGCACGGCCGAGTTCTGGAAGGGCCGCGGGGTCATCTCGGGCACGATCAGCGACACCGACGCCGAGACCTGCTGCGCGTACAACCTGCTCAAGCTGAGCCGGATGCTGTTCTTCCACGATCAGGACCCGAAGTACATGGACTACTACGAGCGGGCCCTGTTCAACCAGGTGCTCGGCTCCAAGCAGGACCAGGCCGACGCGGAGAAGCCGCTGGTCACGTACTTCATCGGCCTCGAGCCCGGCCATGTGCGCGACTACACCCCGAAGCAGGGCACGACCTGCTGCGAGGGCACCGGTATGGAGAGCGCGACCAAGTACCAGGACTCGGTGTACTTCACCAAGGCCGACGGCAGCGCCCTGTACGTCAACCTGTACAGCGCCACCACGCTGAACTGGAGCGCCAAGGGCGTGACGGTCGCCCAGACCACCGACTACCCGCGGGAGCAGGGCTCCACGATCACCATCGGGGGCGGCAGCGGCACCTTCGAATTGAAGCTGCGTGTGCCGGCGTGGGCGACCGACGGGTTCCGGGTGACCGTCAACGGCAGCGCCGTGAGCGGCACGCCGACCGCCGGGAGCTACTTCACGATCCCCTCCCGCACCTGGCGCAGCGGGGACGTCGTACGCGTGACGATCCCGTTCCGGCTGCGGGTGGAGAGGGCGCTCGACGACCCGTCCCTGCAGGCCCTGTTCCACGGACCGGTCAACCTGGTCGGCAGGAACAGCAGCACGAGCTGGCTGCCGTTCAGCCTGTACCGCAACGCCGGTCTCTCCGGTGACCTGCTGCCCTCCCTCACGCCGGTGAGCGGAAAGCCGCTGCACTACACGCTCGACGGCACGGAGTTCGCACCCTTCTTCGAGGGAACCGAGGATCCGACGCACGCGTACATCAGGCGCTCCGAACCGAAGGTCTTCTTCGGCGGCACCGACTCGGGCGTGGCCAACCCCGCGAAGTCCGACGGCACGACGCTGCTCGACGAGATCTGGGCGGGGGCGCCGTTCACCGGCAAAGGCGCGCTGGTCGCGCGCGTGCAGTCGACCGTGAACTCCTGGGTGTCGGCCGGGCTGCTCAGCCAGGCGGACGGGCAGAAGGTGGTCACGACCGCGCGGAACGCGTCCTATGCAGCCTGAGCCCGACAACGGAGCTGGAGGCTGAAACCCGAGGGCTGTGCGGTGATTCTCCGATCGCCTCACGGAACTCGCCGCGGCCGGCCTCGTGGTGCGCGAGGTCAACGAGGGGCCGCCCCTGCGGGGTGGGTTTTTCCACAGGCGGACGGAGGGCGGGCGGCTGGTTGTCCACAGGGTCTGACGAGTTTCGGCCATCGGCTGTACCGTCGTCACGAGTTGATGTTCGTGCGTGGACAGGTGCGGGGGAGGCGGTCGCTGTGACCGAAGACGGGACCACGACGGTGCATGCCGGAACCGGTTCGGTGGCGGAGCCCGAGGCCGTTGCGACGGCGGCCGAGCCCGTGGCCGACGGCCGGTCGCCGGGGTCGGCGCAGTCCGGGGCGCGGGCGGCACGGACACGGGTGCCGTGGGTGCCCGGGTTCGCGCGGTGGCGCTCGCAGGGGTCGCCCAAGGAGGAGGGCAAGGCCCTGCGCGAGCGGGTGCCGCGCGGCGTGCACGCGGACCTGACGCTCACCACCGACCGGCCCGACGCGGTGACGGCGGTCGAGGAGTCCAACCGGGGCCGCATTCCCACCCTCACCCCGATAAGGGTCGGCAGGATGGCGGCCACCCCGTTCGCCTTCCTGCGCGGCTCGGCCGGCCTCATGGCCCACGACCTCGCCCGCACGCCGATGACCGGCATCGGCACGCAGATCTGCGGCGACGCCCACGCGGCGAACTTCGGCCTGTACGGGGACGCCCGCGGCGGCCTCGTGATCGACCTCAACGACTTCGACGAGACCGTGCACGGCCCCTGGGAGTGGGACCTCAAGCGCCTCGCCACCTCGCTCGTGCTCGCCGGCCGTGAGGCGGGCGCGGACGAGGACACCTGCCGCAAGGCCGCGCTCGACACGACAGGCGCCTACCGGCGCACGATGCGGCTGCTCGCCAGGCTTCCGGCCCTCGACGCGTGGAACGCCATCGCCGACGAGGAGCTCGTCTCACACGCCGACGCACACGACCTGCTCGGCACGCTGGAACGGGTCTCGGAGAAGGCGCGGGCCAACACGAGCGGACGTTTCGCGGCCAGGTCCACCGAGGCGGTGGAGGGCGGCGGGCGCCGCTTCGTGGACGCCCCGCCGGTGCTGCGCCGGGTGGACGACGCGGAGGCCGCGGCGGTTGCCGCGTCTCTGGAGCAGTACCTGACCACTCTCTCGGAGGATCGCCACCCGCTGCTCGCCCGCTACGCCGTGCACGACGTGGCGTTCCGTGTGGTCGGCACCGGCAGCGTGGGCACCCGCTCGTACGTCGTGCTGCTGCTGGACCACCGGGGCGAGCCGCTGGTGCTCCAGGTGAAGGAGGCCCGCCCCTCGGCGCTCGAACCGCATCTCGCGACGGCCGGTTTCGATGTCCCGGACGTGGCTCACGAGGGCCGTCGTGTGGTCCTCGGGCAGAAGCGCATGCAGGTGGTCAGCGACATCCTGCTGGGCTGGACGACCGTGGACGACCACCCCTTCCAGGTACGGCAGTTCCGCAACCGCAAGGGCAGCGTCGACCCCGCGGCCCTCGCGGCGGACCAGATCGACGACTACGGCCGTATGACCGGCGCCCTTCTGGCCCGTGCCCACGCCCACAACGCCGACCCTCGGCTCATCGCCGGCTACTGCGGCAAGAACGAGGAGCTCGACGAGGCCGTGGCGATGTTCGCCGTGGCCTACGCCGACCGCACGGAGGCCGACCACGCGGACCTGGTGGCGGCGGTACGCGCGGGGCGGATCGCGGCGGAGGCCGGGGTGTGACGGCGTCGGGATGTGACGGATGACGGGCGTCGGGATGACGGGGATCGGCGAGCGGTAGCCCAGACGCCGCCGGCCTGAAGAGACTTGACCCCGAACGCGCCCCGCCCCGGAACGGACCGCACCCGCTCAACTGCTCCGGGTGCCCGCGCGGAGCTGCGGCGGTGGTGGTGCGAGCCGTCGGTATCCGGTTGTTTCCCGGTCGGGTCGTGGGCGTTCGGGCGGGCTCGGTGACGCTCGGCGTCGTGGCCTAGGCTGGGTCGGGTGACGAGCCCGGAAGCCGATCAGACCCAGTCCGAGCACCCCGCCGAGCCTGTGGAGCCCGCCGGGGGCCCGGGGCAGGCCGAGGGCGTGTCAGCAGAGGCTGCGGAGTCCGTGGAGGATGCCGCGTCCGCCGAGGGGGCGCTGTCCGGTGACGGCACCGGGGGTGAGCGGCCCGAGGAGCGGCTGGAGCGGGCCGTGCGGGCGGCCGAGCAGGCGTTGATCGAGTACGAGATCGCGGTGGAGACCTTCCGGGTCGAGGTGGAGAACTTCT
The DNA here is from genome assembly GCF_056437585.1 of Streptomyces sp. NPDC042364. Classification (NCBI taxonomy): domain Bacteria; kingdom Bacillati; phylum Actinomycetota; class Actinomycetes; order Kitasatosporales; family Streptomycetaceae; genus Streptomyces; species Streptomyces sp. NPDC042364. The sequence goes on from NZ_JBWKAJ010000006.1 coordinate 385,540, forward strand.
CCCGGTTGCACCACCAGAAGCTCGGACCGATGTACGCCCGGCTGGACGAACTCGACGCCCAGATCGCCGAGGCCAGGGCCTCACGGACCGGCGACCCCGAGGACGTGCGCAAGGCGCAGGAGGCACGGGCGCGGGTCATGCCCATGCCGGGCGTGGAAGAGCTGTTCCACGGCTGGATGGACTCGGAGGGCCTGTTCCCCGAGGCCGCGGCCATGCTTACCGACCAGGCCGTGAAGCCCCCCGAGCGGGTCCGTCCGAGCGACGAGGCCCGCAGGCTCTACCGCGAGCTGGTCCGCAAGGCCCACCCCGACCTGGCCCAGGACGACATGGAGCGCGAGCGGCGTGACGCGTTCATATCCCGGGTCAACGCGGCATACGGGCGGGGTGACGAGACGCTGCTGCGGGAGCTGTCGCAGGAGTGGGCCGCGGGTCCCGTGCCCGAGGAGCGCAGGCCCAGCCGCAGCGAGGAGCTCTACGCCCGCCTCGAATGGCTGGCCCAGCGCAAGGAACTGCTCACCCTGGTCGCCCGCGAACTGGAGGAGGGCGCCATCGGCTCCATGCTCCGCATCGCTCCGGACGACCCCGACCGCCTCCTCGACGAGATCGCCGAACAGCTGCTGGCGGAGGTCGCTCAGCGGGAGGCGGAGCTGGCAGGGCTCCTGGGGCAGGACAGCCACGACGGCCCCGGCGGCCAGGACAGCCACGGCGGGCAGGGCGAGCAGGGCGGCCAGGACAGCCACGGCGGATAGGCCGGGCAGGCTGGGGGACCGGTCATACCGGGCCGGCCGGGGTGAGTGAGCGGGGCACGTCGGCGCTGCGTGGGCGGGCGGGCGGTCGGGTAGCGTCGTACGTATGCATTTCGGAGCTGGTGTGCCCACGGTCGAGGTCGGGGACCTCAAGGACGACGACTTCCTGCTCGATGTCCGGGAGGACGACGAGTGGCAGGCGGGTCATGCCGCAGGGGCGTTGCACATCCCGATCAGTGAGTTCGTGGCGCGGTACGGCGAGTTGACCGAGGCGGCGCCGCAGGACGGCAGGGTTCATGTGATCTGCCGCTCGGGCGGGCGTTCGGCACAGGTCACCATGTACCTCGTCCAGCAGGGCATCGACGCCGTGAATGTCGAGGGCGGTATGCAGGTCTGGGCGGCCGCCGGCCGGCCGGTCGTGGACGACAAGGGCGAGAACGGGTTCGTTCTCTAGGAACCGGAGAGCCGGGAGCCGTCCGGCTCAGGGGCGTCTCAGGGGCGTGTGGGGGTTCCGCGCGCCCCTTTCGCCGGTGTGCGCGGCGCTCAGCCCAGCGGGTGCGCGGCGAGCAGGTCGCCCAGGGCCTCTTCGTGCGCCGCTGCGGGGCCGAGAGACAGTTCGAGATGCTTGGCCCAGGCGTGGTAGCGGTGCAGTGGGTATTCGACGTCGGCGCCGAAGCCGCCGTGCAGATGATGCGCGGTCTGCACGACCCGTCGTACGCCCTCCGAGGCCCAGATCTTCGCCACGGCGACGTCCCCGGCCGAGGGCAGCGCGCCCGGCGCTCCGGAGCTGATGCGCCAGGCGGCCTGCCACAGGGTGGCCTCCATGGCGCGCAAGTCGATGTAACGGTCGGCGGCCTGTACGGCGACGGCCTGGAACGAGGCGATCGGGTGTCCGAACTGCTCCCGCTTCCCGGTGTACTCGCCGGTCATGGTGAGCACGCCCTCCCCCAGTCCGAGGGCCAGCGCACAGGTGCCGGTGGCCAGAAGTTCGCGGAGGCCCTCCCAGGCGCCCTCCGCGACGATGACGTCCCGTGCGGCGATCCGGGCCCCGTCCAGCCGCACCTCGGCGAGCCGCTCACCCGCCGTCGAGATCTGCTCGGCGAGGACGACGCCCTCGTGAACGCGGGGGACGAGCGCGAGCAGGACGGTGTCGGCGCCGACCGCGCCCGTGTCCGCGTGCCGGGGCCCGGCGAACCCGGCGGCACCGACCGCTTCCGGAGCCCCCGCGATGTCCGGGGTCCCTGCGGTCCCCATGGCTCCGGCCACCGGCACGACCGTCGCGGGCACGACGATGTGGTCGGCGTTGAACGCCCAGGGCACCGCCGTCTGCACGCCGTCCAGGACCCAGGTTCCGTCGGCGTCGCGTCGTGCGGTGACGGCCAGTTCGGCCGGGTCGTGGCCGGTGCGGCCGTGGGCGGCCACGGTGAAGACGACCTCACCCCGGCCGACCCGCGCGAGCAGATCGGTCTTCGCTTCCTCGCTGCCGTACGCCTGTACGGTCGCGGCGGCCGCGCTGCTCTCCAGCAACGGCACCCGGGCCAGCACCTTCGTCGACTCGCGCAACACCAGGCACAGTGCGATCGCGTCGAGCCCCGACCCACCGTAGGCGGGGTCCAGCAGCAGGCTGAGCAGGTCCGCGCCGGCCAATCGCGCCCACAGCGTCCGGTCGAAGTCGTCGGCCACCGCCCCAGGTACGAGCGAAGGGCTCGGAACCCCGTCCGGCGCGACCCCGGCGAACACCGCCCTCGCCGCCTCGGCCGCCGCCTGCTGCTCCTCGGTGAAGGTGAAGTCCACGGTTCCGCCCTTCCGTGTCGGCGATGACGGGGCGTCAAGATAGAACAGGTTCTAGAAGAAGACCAGGTTCTGGAAAGGGGTTCGGCCTGCCCGGCTGCTCGCCTCAGCGGTGGGCCGCTGCGCCGTAAGGTGTCCCAGGCTGTGGATAACCTCGTGGATGCCGTGCGAGCGGTGTGACGATGTGACTGCTGTGGCCACCGGGACTGTGCCGGATGCGCGCGGCTGAGTAAGTTCCGGTGGGGAAACGGACCGGGTGTGGGAATCGGGGAGCGGGGCGGAATGGACGCGTACGACGAGGTCTCGAACGCCCGGCGCGGGCCGGACGAGCCCGAGGGCTCCGCTTCCACAGGCCCGGGCGCCGAGGTTGCCAAGGGCGGGGACGACGCCGGCACCGGCGCACCTGCTCCCGCGCCCGTATCGGGCCCGGGCGCCGACCCGGCCGCCGGGTCCGAGCCCGGGTCCGAGTCCGGGTCCGAGTCCGGGTCCGAGTCCGGGGCCGAGCAGGAGTCCTACGCCGTCCCGGCCACCGTCCCCGTGCCCGCGGCCGAGCCCGGCACCCTTCCCACGCCGTCCCCGGCTCGTGCCCCGGCATGGGCGGCGAGGCCGAATCCCCCCACCCCGCTCCCGGCCCCCGGCGCCCTCCCCCCGCCGCGACCGTCGCCCCGGCCATCCGGCATAGCCGCGCTCTCGCTGCCGTATCAGATCGTCGTGGCGCTCGTGCTGGCCGTGGTGGCCGTGGTGGCCTGTGTGCATGTCGGGATGGTGTTCCTGCATGTGGCGCCCTCGAACACGATGACGAAGCAGCACGGCCAGGCGGTCGACGACTGGGTGTACCCGGAGTTCGAGCAGAACTGGAAGCTGTTCGCGCCGAACCCGTTGCAGCAGAACATCGCGGTGCAGGTCAGGGCGGAGGTCCGCAAGCCGGGCGGCGGATTTCGCGAGACCGGCTGGTACGACCTCTCCGCGTTGGACGGCGCCGCCATCGACGGCAACCTGATGCCCAGCCACACCCAGCAGAACGAACTGCGCAGGGCCTGGGACTTCTACGTCTCCACGCACGACACCGACAACCGTGCGACGAGCTCACGCGGTGAGCTGTCCGAGCGCTATCTGCGCCGCATCGTCGTGATGCGCCTCGACCGGGAGCTCGACGGCGCGCAGGCCGGGGGCTCCGGTGGGGTCGTCGAGCGGATACAGGTCCGGTCCCGTACCACCAACGTGCCGGCACCGGAGTGGAGCGAGGAACAGGTGTCCGACAAGCCTGTCGTCCGCGAGCTGTCCTGGTGGTCGGTGACCGACCGCGACCGCACGGAGGCGAGCGCCGAATGACCTCGATGACTCCGACCGGCCAGGCCAACCCGACCGGCTTGACCGGCCCGGCCGGCGGCCTCCTGGCTCGTCTCTCGGCCGTCATCGGTTCCGGGATCACCCGGGTCACCGACAACGCGCTGGGGCCGTACCAGAGCGCGATCGTCCGTATCGGCTTCGCCGGGACCTGGCTGCTGTTCCTGCTGCGGGAGTTCCCGCACCGGCGCGAGCTGTACGGGCCGGACGGGCCCTGGAGCTGGGACCTGGCGCAGCGGTTGATCGCGGACAACGGCGCGTTCACGACCCTGATGTGGTCGGACGGCATGCTGTGGTTCGAGGTCGTCTACGCACTCGCCGTGCTGTCGAGCCTGATGCTCGTGCTCGGCTGGCGCACCCGTGCCGCGAGCGTGCTCTTCATGGTGGGCGTGCTGTCGCTGCAGAACCGCAGCGTGTTCATGGGCGACGGCGGCGACAACGTCATCCACCTCATGGCGATCTATCTGGTCTTCCTCCGCTGCGGCCAGGTCTGGTCGCTGGACGCCCGGCGTGAACGGCGCGGGCGCGAGCGCCTGGAGCGCCAGGGCGAGGCGTCGGCGGACCGCGTCGGTCCCGTCCTGTGGTGCGTGCTCGGCTTCCTGCTGCTGGTGGCGACGTTCGGCGGTCTGATCCCCGGCGGCTTCTGGGGCGGCTGGCTGACCGTCTACTGGGGGCTGTGGGCGGTGCACGGCGTGTGGTGGGCCGTACACCGCATCGAGTCGGACGTCAGGCCCCGTGTCCTGCTCGACATCGTCGGCAACCTCGCGCACAACGCCGCCCTGGCCGTGATCATGGCCGAGGCGTGTCTGATCTACGCGACGGCCGGCTGGTACAAGATCCAGGGCTCGCGCTGGCAGGACGGTACGGCCGTCTACTACCCGCTGCACCTGGACTACTTCTCGCCGTGGCCGGCGCTCTCCGAGCTGATGACGTCGAGCGGCACGATGGTGATGCTGGTGACGTACGGGACGGTCATCGCCCAGGTCGCCTTCCCGTTCACGCTCTTCAACCGGCGCGTCAAGAACGTCCTGCTCGCGGTCATGATGACCGAGCACGCGGCGATCGCCGTCATCCTGGGGCTGCCGTTCTTCTCGCTCGCGATGATCGCCGCCGACGCCGTGTTCCTGCCGACGTCGTTCCTGAAGCGCGTGGGCGGCTGGGCGGCACGCGCGCGTGACGGCGCGGTGCGCCGGGTGCTCCCGGGCCGCGCCCGTACGCGGTCGGACCAGAGCGAGCAGGTGCCGCCGCCTCCCGAGAAGGAGACGGCCGAGCAGGCGCACGTAGGCTTCACCGCATGAGCGATCCGTTGAGCGCGGTATGAGCGCGCCCGTGGCGGAACCGGCGTACGGGGACGGCGACCCGGTACGGACCTGGCGCCGTCTCGCCGGCACCTGCGTGCTGCTCGACGGCTTCCACGCCCTCAAGCACGCCCTGCGCTTCGCGGCGGACGTCCCGGTGGCCGTCACCACCGACCGGGCGGCGGCGCTGGCCCTCGCCGACGACCTGGCCCCGGACGTGCGGGAGCCGCTGGCCGCGCTGCTCGCGGAGGTGCCGGAAGAGACGTACCGCACGCTCGTGCCGCGCCCGCACCCCACGGCGGTCGCCGCCCTGGCCGTGCGCCCCCCGCGCGCGAGCAATCTGGCGGCGCTCACGCACACCCCGCGCACCGCGCCGGTCGTCGTGCTCGACAATCCGCGCAACCTGGGCAACGCGGGAGCCGTGATCCGGCTTGCCGCCGGTTTCGGTGCGACCGGGGTGGTCACCACGGGCACCCTGGACCCCTGGCACCCCACGGTCGTACGCGGCGGGGCGGGCCTGCACTTCGCGACCGCCGTGGAGCGTCTGGAGGTGGCCGATCTGCCGTCGGGCCCGCTCTTCGCCCTCGATCCCGAGGGGGACGACATCCGGGCCCTGAAGCTGCCGGACGACGCGCTGCTCGCCTTCGGCTCGGAGCGCAGCGGGCTCTCCGCCGAACTGCGGGAGCGCGCCGACCATCTGGTGTCCCTGCCGATGCGTCCCCAGGTGTCCAGCTACAACCTGGCGACGAGCGTGGCCATGACGCTTTACCACTGGAGCACGGCGGCCTTCTGAGCAGGCATCTACCACTGGAGCACGGGAGCCCTCTGAGCAGGCGTGGCCCGGCGCCTCCCCCGAGAGCGCCGGGCCACGTGCCGAGCAGCGGTGCGTTACGCCTCGCGCCGGATCTCGACCATCCGGAAGCGGTTCGCCACGAACGCCGCGTCGCACAGCGCCGCGTTGGCCGCCGGGTTTCCTCCGGAGCCGTGGAAGTCGGAGAACGCCGCGGTCTGGTTCACATAGACCCCGCCCGTCAGGTTCAGCGAGAGCTGTGCGCACTCGTCCAGGCAGACCTCCTCGACGGCGCCGGCGACCTCGTCGGAGGTGGTGTACGCCCCGACGGTCATCGCACCCTTGTCGCGGATGGTCCTGCGCAGCAGTTCGACGCCGTCCGCCGCCGAGTCGACGGCCACGGCGAACGACACGGGCCCGAAGCACTCGCTCATGAAAGCGGCCTCGTCGTCGGGCTTGGCGCCGTCGAGCTTCACGATCACCGGCGTACGGACCACGGCGTCCGGGAACTCCGGGTTGACGATCTCGCGGGAGGCGAGCGCGACCTCGCCGAGACCGGCGGCGGCTTCCAGCCGGGCCTTCACATCGGGGTTGACGATCGCGCCGAGCAGGGCGTTCGCGCGGGCGTCGTCACCCAGCAGACCGCCGACCGACCGGGCGAGGTCGGTGACGACCTCGTCGTAGGACTTGGGTCCCTCGTCGGTGGTGATGCCGTCGCGGGGGATCAGCAGGTTCTGCGGGGTGGTGCACATCTGGCCGCTGTACAGGGACAGGGAGAAGGCCAGGTTGGAGAGCATGCCCTTGTAGTTGCCGGTCGACTCCACGAGGACCGTGTTGACGCCGGCCTTCTCCGTGTAGACCTGCGCCTGGCGGGCGTTGGCCTCCAGCCAGTCACCGAACGACGTCGAGCCCGTGTAGTCGATGATGCGGATCTCGGGGTGCGTGGCGAGGGTCTTGGCGATGCCCTCGCCGGGGCGCTCGGCGGCCAGCGCGACCAGGTTCGGGTCGAAGCCGGTCTCGGCGAGCACCTCGCGGGCGACCCGCACGGTCAGCGCGAGCGGCAGGACCGCGCGCGGGTGGGGCTTCACCAGGACCGCGTTGCCGGTGGCGAGCGAGGCGAACAGGCCCGGGTAGCCGTTCCACGTCGGGAACGTGTTGCAGCCGATGACGAGGGCGATGCCGCGCGGGACGGCCTTGAAGCGCTTGTCCAGCTTGAGCGGGTCGCGCTTGCCCTGGGGCTTGCTCCACTCCACCTCGTCCGGGGTGCGGACCTGCTCGGCGTACGCGTAGGCGACCGCCTCCAGCCCCCGGTCCTGCGCGTGCGGGCCGCCAGCCTGGAACGCCATCATGAAGGCCTGGCCGCTGGTGTGCATGACGGCGTGGGCGAACTCGTGGGTGCGGTCGCTGATCCGCTTGAGGATCTCCAGGCACACCGCCGCGCGCGCCTCCGCGCCCGCGTCACGCCACGCGCGCTGTCCTGCCTTCATGGCGGGCAGCAGCGTGTCGAGGTCAGCGTGCGGGTAGGTGACGCCCAGTGCGATGCCGTACGGGGAGGTCTCGCCGCCCACCCAGTCGTCGGTGCCGGGCTGGCCGAGGTCGAGGCGGGTGCCGAGCAGCGCGTCGAAGGCGGCCTTGCCCTCGGCCATGCCCAGGCTGCCGTTCTCGCCGTACGCCTTGGGGTGCTCGGGGTGGGGTGACCAGTACGCGCGTGTGCGGATCGCCTTCAGCGCCTCGTCGAGGGTGGGCCGGTGCTTGGCGATCAGGTCGTGCGCGGACAGTTCGGCGGCCATGCGTGACCAACTCCTCACGTCAGGGGCTCTGCTGTGAGCTCTGACCTGGGCAGCGACAGGAGGACAGAGTTAGAGTAACCGAACGATCGGTCGGGACAAGGGGGTCCGCCGCATCTGTGGACAACCCCGTGCGGGAGGATCGCGCACATGACAGGACTCGACCTCAGCAGCCCCGTGGCCGTCGTGGGCACCGGCACCATGGGCCAGGGCATCGCCCAGGTCGCACTGGTCGCCGGCCACTCCGTACGCCTGTATGACGCCGTGCCCGGCCGCGCCCGGGAGGCGGCCGAGGCGATCGGCGCCCGGCTGGACCGGCTCGTGGCGAAGGACCGACTGGCCGGCGCCGACCGGGACGCCGCCCGTGCCCGGCTGCACGCCGCGCAGGACCTCGCCGACCTTGCGGACTGCGCCCTCGTCGTCGAGGCCGTGCTGGAGCGGCTCGATGTGAAGCAGGAGCTGTTCCGGGCGCTGGAGGAGGTCGTCGACGACGACTGCCTGCTCGCCACCAACACCTCCTCCCTCTCGGTCACGGCCATCGGCGGCGCCCTGCGCAACCCGGGACGCTTCGTCGGCCTGCACTTCTTCAACCCGGCGCCGCTGCTGCCGCTGGTCGAGGTCGTCTCCGGGTTCGCCACCGACGTCACCTCGGCCACGCGCGCGTACGAGACGGCCCGCGCCTGGGGCAAGACGCCGGTCGCCTGCGCCGACACCCCCGGCTTCATCGTGAACCGCATCGCACGACCGTTCTACGCGGAAGCTTTCGCGGTGTACGAGTCACAGGCGGCCGACCCCGCCACCATCGACGCGGTGCTCCGCGAGTGCGGCGGTTTCCGGATGGGCGCCTTCGAGCTGACCGATCTCATCGGCCAGGACGTCAACGAGTCCGTCACCCACTCCGTGTGGCAGTCCTTCTTCCGGGACGTGCGGTTCACGCCGTCGCTGGCCCAGCGGCGGCTGGTCGAGTCCGGCCGGCTCGGCCGCAAGACCGGCCGGGGCTGGTACGACTACGCGGACGGCGCCGAGCGCCCAGAGCCCCACACCGCCGAGCCCGCCCCGGCGCCCGCCCATGTCGTCGCCGAGGGCGACCTGGGGCCCGCCACCGAGCTGCTCGCGCTGATCCGGGAGGCCGGTATCGGCGTCCGCGAGGAGGACGAGGACCACGGCACGCGGCTGGTCCTGCCGAGTGGCGGCCAGCTGGCCCTCGCGGACGGGCAGACCTCCGTGGAGTTCCGCGACGTCGTCTACTTCGATCTGGCGCTCGACTACCGGCGGGCCACCCGGATCGCCCTGTCGGCGTCCCAGGACACCTCGTCGCAGACGCTCACCGAGGCCATCGGGCTCTTCCAGGCCCTCGGCAAGGACGTCAGCGTCATCGGGGACGCCCCCGGCATGATCGTCGCCCGCACGGTGGCCCGGATCGTCGATCTCGCGCACGACGCCGTGGCCAAGGGAGTGGCGACGGAGGAGGACATCGACACCGCGATGCGGCTCGGCGTCAACTACCCGCTCGGACCCTTCGAATGGGGCCGAAAGCTGGGCCGGAACTGGGCGTACGCCCTCCTCGACGACCTGCATCTGCGCGACCCCTCCGGGCGCTACGCGCCGTCCCTGGCGCTGTACCGCCACGCCTACGCGTCCGACAAGCGGGAGGGGACCTCCTCATGACCACCGCCAAGCGCGACACGTACACCCCGGAGACGCTCCTCTCCGTCGCGGTGCGGGTCTTCAACGAGCGCGGCTACGACGGTACGTCCATGGAGCACCTCTCCCGGGCGGCCGGAATCTCCAAATCCTCCATATACCACCACGTCAGCGGCAAGGAGGAGCTGCTGCGGCGGGCCGTGAGCCGGGCACTGGACCAGCTCTTCGGGATCCTCGACGAGGAGCCCGCGCGCACCGGGCGTGCCGTGGGGCGGCTGGAGCACGTCGTCCGGCGCATGGTCGAGGTCCTCATCGCCGAACTGCCGTATGTGACGCTGCTGCTGCGCGTGCGCGGCAACACCGACACCGAGCGCTGGGCGCTGGAGCGGCGCCGCGACTTCGACCACCGGGTCGCCGAGCTGCTGAAGGCCGCGGCCGCCGACGGGGACGTGCGCGGGGACGTGGAGGTGAGGCTGGCCACCCGGCTGGTGTTCGGGATGATCAATTCGATCGTGGAGTGGTACCGGCCGGACGGGCGTGGGATGGGCGAGCGCGAGGTTTCCGAAGCGGTGGCCCATCTGGTCTTCTCGGGGCTGCGCGCCCAGCGCTGACGGTCATTCGGCCGGTTTCCGCCGCCGCGGATCGGTCACTTGACCGGTTCCCGCCGTCGGCCGTCGGCCGTCGGACCGGTTCCCGCCGCGCCGCAGTGCGTCGGCCCCCTGCCGGTTCCCGCAGGCGCGCGTCCGGGCGTCCACGGGCCCACCGACCCATTATATCGCTCACTTGTTCGGTTTCGGAGGTGCGTGGCGGTCACCCCTCCGGTTCCACGTGCTCCTCCTCGAAGACCAGCAGCGTGCGGGTGCTGAGGACCTCCGGGATGCCCTGGATCTTGGTCAGGACGACCTCGCGCAGGGCTCTGTTGTCCGCCGTGTGCACCAGCAGCAGGACGTCGAAGTCGCCGCCCACCAGGGCGATGTGGGCGGCGCCCGGCAGCTGGCGCAGCTGTTCGCGGACGGTGCGCCAGGAGTTCTGCACGATCTTCAGAGTGATGTAGGCGGACGTGCCCTTTCCGGCGCGCTCGTGGTTCACGCGTGCCCCGAAACCGCGGATCACGCCGTCCTCGATGAGGCGGTTGATACGGGCGTAGGCGTTGGCGCGGGAGACGTGGACCCGCTCGGCGACCGACCGTATCGACGCGCGGCCGTCGGCCTGCAGCATGCGCAGGATGTCCTGGTCTATGGCGTCCAGCGGTCTGGGGGGCGGCAGGGCCGGGCCGTACTCCGGCGGCTCGGCCATTTGTTCAGATGCCATGCGCCCCCACCTTCCCGCCATGGACGTACTGCGTTCATTTGAGGCTGTGCAGAACCGTTTGTCCACAGCCTCGGGGTGCCTGTAGCCAAAATGCGTCATCGACCGAACAATCGGTAGGTGAGACGCGTCACAACCGTGCCGCGTCCCAGAGCCACTCCCACGAGGAGGTGCCGTATGACGGTCATGGAGCAGCGGGGTGCGTACCATCCGACACCGCCCCCCGCCTGGCAGCCTCGCACCGACCCCGCGCCCCTGCTGCCCGACGAGCGTCCGTACCGCGTGCTCGGTACCGACTCGGCGGCTGACGCCGACCCCGCACTGCTGCGCCGCCTCTACGCGGAGCTGGTGCGGGGCCGGCGGTACAACACGCAGGCCACGGCCCTGACCAAGCAGGGCAGGCTCGCCGTCTACCCCTCCAGCACCGGCCAGGAGGCCTGCGAGGTCGCCGCCGCGCTCGTTCTCGAGGAGCGCGACTGGCTCTTCCCGAGCTACCGCGACACGCTCGCCGCCGTCGCCCGCGGCCTCGACCCCGTGCAGGCGCTCACACTGCTGCGCGGTGACTGGCACACCGGTTACGACCCGCACGAGCACCGGGTCGCGCCCCTGTGCACCCCGCTCGCCACCCAGCTCCCGCACGCCGTGGGCCTCGCGCACGCCGCCCGCCTCAAGGGCGACGACGTGGTCGCGCTCGCCCTGGTCGGCGACGGCGGCACCAGCGAGGGCGACTTCCACGAGGCGCTCAACTTCGCGGCCGTCTGGCAGGCGCCGGTCGTCTTCCTCGTCCAGAACAACGGCTTCGCCATCTCCGTGCCGCTGGAGAAGCAGACCGCCGCCCCCTCCCTCGCCCACAAGGCCGTCGGCTACGGAATGCCGGGCCGTCTGGTCGACGGCAACGACGCGGCCGCGGTGCACCAGGTGCTCGCCGAGGCCGTGGCCCACGCCCGCGCGGGTGGTGGCCCCACCCTGGTCGAGGCGGTGACGTACCGCATCGACGCCCACACCAACGCCGACGACGCCACCCGCTACCGCGGCGACGCCGAGGTGGAGACCTGGCGCGCGCACGACCCGATCACGCTCCTGGAGCGCGAGCTGACCGAACGGGGCCTCCTCGACGAGGCCGGCATCCAGGCGGCGCGCGACGCCGCCGAGACGATGGCCGCCGATCTGCGCGAGCGCATGAACCAGGACCCGGTGCTCGACCCCATGGACCTCTTCGCCCATGTGTACGCCGAGCCCACCCCCCAACTGCGCGAGCAGGAGGCCCTGCTGCGTGCCGAGCTGGCGGCGGAAGAGGAAGGGGCGCACTGATGACCACCGTCGCTCTCAAGCCCGCCACCATGGCGCAGGCGCTCACCCGCGCCCTCCGGGACGCCATGACCGCCGACCCGACGGTGCACGTCATGGGCGAGGACGTCGGCACCCTCGGCGGGGTCTTCCGGGTCACCGACGGACTCGCCAAGGAGTTCGGCGAGGACCGGGTCACCGACACCCCGCTCGCCGAGGCGGGCATCCTCGGCACGGCCGTCGGCATGGCGATGTACGGGCTCCGGCCGGTCGTCGAGATGCAGTTCGACGCGTTCGCCTACCCGGCGTTCGAGCAGCTCATCAGCCATGTCGCCCGGATGCGCAACCGCACCCGCGGCGCCATGCCGCTGCCGATCACCATCCGGGTCCCCTACGGCGGCGGCATCGGCGGCGTCGAGCACCACAGCGACTCCTCCGAGGCGTACTACATCGCGACTCCGGGTCTCCACGTCGTCACCCCCGCCACCGTCGCCGACGCGTACGGTCTGCTGCGCGCCGCCATCGCCTCGGACGACCCCGTGGTCTTCCTGGAGCCCAAGCGCCTGTACTGGTCGAAGGACTCCTGGAACCCCGAGGAACCGCAGTCGGTCGAGCCGATCGGCCGCGCGGTCGTGCGCCGCTCGGGCCGCAGCGCCACGCTCATCACCTACGGCCCGTCCGTGCCCGTCTGCCTGGAGGCCGCCGAGGCGGCCACGGCCGAGGGCTGGGACCTCGAAGTGGTCGACCTGCGCTCGCTGGTGCCCTTCGACGACGAGACGGTCGCCGCGTCCGTACGGCGCACCGGGCGGGCCGTCGTCGTCCACGAGTCCGGCGGCTTCGGCGGGCCGGGCGGCGAGATCGCGGCCCGGGTCACCGAGCGCTGCTTCCACCACCTGGAGGCGCCCGTGCTGCGCGTCGCCGGGTTCGACATCCCGTACCCGCCGCCGATGCTGGAGCGGCACCACCTGCCCGGTGTCGACCGGATCCTCGACGCGGTCGGGCGTCTGCAGTGGGAGGCGGAGCACTGATGGCCCAGGTCCTGGAGTTCAAGCTGCCCGACCTCGGTGAGGGGCTCACCGAGGCGGAGATCGTCCGCTGGCTGGTCCAGGTCGGCGATGTCGTCGCCATCGACCAGCCCGTCGTCGAGGTCGAGACGGCCAAGGCGATGGTCGAGGTGCCGTGCCCCTACGGAGGCGTCGTCACCGCCCGTTTCGGCGAGGAGGGCACGGAACTGCCCGTGGGGGCGCCGCTGCTGACGGTGGCGGTGGGTGCGCCGGTCGCCGGCGGTTCCGCGGGGTCCTCGGGCGCCGCGGAGGGTACGGGCGCCGCGCAGGGTTCCGGCTCCGCCGCGAAGGCCGAGGGCTCCGGGAACGTACTGGTGGGATACGGCACTTCGGAGGCGCCCAGGCGACGCAGAAGGGTACGGCCGACGGCTCCGACGGCTCCGACGGCTCCGACGGCTCCGACGACTTCGACGACTTCGACGGCTCCGACGGGGGCTGTCGGCGCGGCGGTGAACGGAGGCGTGCCCGCCGCGGTGGCCGAGAGGTCGCTCGCCGACGTCGCGCCGCTCGCCGGTGCCCCGGTGCGTGGCGACGGCCCGGTGCCCGTGATCTCCCCCCTCGTCCGTCGTCTCGCCCGTGAGAACGGTCTGGATCTGCGGCAACTGCATGGATCGGGCCCCGACGGGCTGATCCTGCGGGCCGATGTGGAGCAGGCCCTGCGGGCCGCCACCGCCGTCACCACGTCGGCCGTCACCACCGCCGACACCGCGAAGCCGTCGGCGTCCGCCGCCTCCCCCACGGCCGCCGCGCGGCCCGCGAGCGCGGAGATCGCCGCCGGCACCCGTGTCCCGCTGCGGGGTGTGCGAGGTGCCGTCGCCGACAAGCTCTCCCGCAGCCGGCGGGAGATCCCGGACGCCACCTGCTGGGTGGACGCCGACGCGACGGAACTGATGAACGCCCGCGCGGCCATGAACGCGGCCGGCGGCCCGAAGATCTCCCTCCTCGCGCTGCTCGCCCGGATCTGCACCGCCGCGCTGGCCCGTTTCCCGGAGCTCAACTCGACGGTCGACATGGAGGCCCGCGAGGTCGTACGCCTAGACCAGGTGCACCTCGGGTTCGCCGCGCAGACCGAACGAGGACTCGTCGTGCCCGTCGTACGGGACGCCCACACGAGGGACGCGGAGTCGCTGAGCGCGGAGTTCGCCCGGCTCACCGAGGCGGCGCGGACCGGGACGCTCACGCCCGCCCAGCTCACCGGCGGCACCTTCACCCTGAACAACTACGGCGTGTTCGGTGTCGACGGTTCCACGCCGATCATCAACCACCCCGAGGCGGCCATGCTCGGCGTCGGCCGTATCGTCCCGAAGCCGTGGGTCCACCAGGGCGAGCTGGCGGTACGACAGGTGGTGCAGCTCTCGCTCACCTTCGACCACCGGGTATGCGACGGCGGTACGGCGGGCGGCTTCCTGCGCTACGTCGCGGACTGCGTCGAACAGCCGGCGGTGCTGTTGCGCACGCTCTGATCACCGGCCTGCGGCCGCCGACCTCGCCGGCCTTCCGGTTCGGGCCCGGCGAGCGGCCGTGATCGTGTGATCCCCCGTGCTCGTGAGGCATCCCCGCGTTCCCTGTGATCGCCGGGACACGCATACTCGGGGGATGACCGCGTACGAGCCGCCGGGCGGGCCCCCCGGTACCGAGGCGTACGACGCCGAGGCGTACGACGCCGTCGTGCTCGCCGGCGGTGCCGCCCGGCGGCTCGGCGGCGCTGACAAGCCCGGAGTGCGCGTGGGCGGGCGTGCCCTGCTCGACCGGGTGCTGGCCGCCTGCGCCGGGGCCCGGACGACCGTCGTCGTCGCCGACCCCCGCCCCACCGTCCGGCCCGTGCTGTGGGCCCGTGAGGAGCCCGCCGGCGGTGGCCCGCTCGCCGCGCTGGACGCCGGGCTCCGGCACACCACCGCCCCGTACGTCGTCGTGCTCTCCGCCGACCTGCCCTTCCTCGCCGAGGAGACGGTACGGCGGCTCCTCGACACCCTCCGGGGCAGCGCCGACGGGCCCGAGGACTCCCCCGCCGCCTTCGCCGACGGCGTCGTCGTCACGGATCCTGACGGCCGAGACCAGCCCCTGGTGGCCGCGTACCGGGCCGACGTGCTGCGCCGTGAGCTGGCGCGGCTCGGCGTCGAGCACGGTGGGACGGCCGGGCTGCCCCTGCGGCGGCTGGTCGCAGCGCTCCGCCTCACTCGTATCACCGACCCGGTCGCGTCGTTCGACTGCGACACCTGGGACGACATCGCCGCCGCCCGCGCACGGATCAGGGAGCATGGCCACGTGTTGGATGAATGGATTTCCGCAGTCAAGGACGAGCTGGGCATCGACCTCGACGTCGACACCCGAGAACTGCTCGACCTCGCCCGCGACGCCGCCCACAACGTGGCCAGGCCCGCGGCGCCGCTGACCACCTTCCTCGTCGGCTACGCCGCCGCGAAGGCCGGGGGAGGCCCGGAAGCGGTCGCCGAGGCCGCCCGCAAGGCCACGGCCCTGGCTCTCGGCTGGGCCGACGAGAACACCGCCGACGGCCCCGACGCGACGTCCGGCGCCCCCGACTCCGCCCCGGACGCCGGATGACCGCCCAGGACGCCGAGGAACTCGACGTGGACGTGGAGGAGGCGCTGGCCGTGGCCAACGACAGACCCGTCCGAGGGCCCCGCTCCGCCGACGAGACTCCGCCCGACGGCCGACCCGGCGCTCACCGGACCGAGGGGCACGCTCACCACCGGGCCACCTCCTGGCCCGAGGCCCGCGCGGTCGCCGAGCGTGCCGCCCGCTCGGCCGGACGCAGGTCCCCGCTCTCCGTCACCGTCGAGGACGCCCTCGGTCTGGTGCTCGCCGCTCCGCTCACCGCTCTCACCGACCTGCCTTCCTTCGACACCTCCGCGATGGACGGCTGGGCGGTCGCGGGGCCCGGTCCGTGGAAGGTACGGGAGAACGGCGTGCTGGCCGGGCACGCCGAGCCGGAGCGGCTCACCGACGGTGAGGCGGTCCGGATCGCCACCGGAGCACGCATTCCGCTCGACACCACCGCCGTCCTGCGCAGCGAACACGGCCGCACCGACGAGAAGGGCCGGTTGCACGCCACCAAGGACATGGTCCACGGTCAGGACATCCGTCCCCGAGGCCAGGAGTGCCGCAGCGGTGACCAACTGCTGCCGCTCGGCACCCTGCTCACCCCCGCCGCACTGGGACTCGCCGCGGCCGCCGGGTACGACACCCTGACCGTGCTGCCGCGCCCCCGCGTCGAACTGCTCGTCCTGGGCGACGAACTGCTCACCGAGGGGCTCCCGCGCGACGGCCTGATCCGCGACGCCCTCGGCCCGATGCTGCCGTACTGGCTCCGGGCCCTCGGCGCCGAGGTCACCGCCGTACGCCGACTCGGCGATGCCGCCGACGCCCTCTACGAGGCCGTGCGGTCCTCCTCCGCCGACCTGATCGTCACCACGGGCGGCACCGCCGCCGGACCCGTCGACCATGTCCACCCCACGCTGCGTCGCATCGGCGCCGAACTCCTCGTCGATGGCGTCAAGGTGCGCCCGGGCCACCCCATGCTGCTGGCCCGCACCAAGGAGAACCAGCATCTCGTCGGTCTGCCGGGCAACCCCCTGGCCGCCGTCTCGGGGCTGTTCACCCTCGCCGAGCCCCTCCTGCGGACCCTGGCCGGACGGGCCGCGCCCGAGCCGTACGGGATGCCGCTGAAGGAGGCGGTGCAGGGGCACCCGTACGACACCCGGCTCATCCCTGTGGCCCTGCGCGGTGACGACGCCGTACCCCTGCACTACAACGGTCCCGCCATGCTTCGCGGCATCGCCACCGCCGATGCCCTCGCCGTTGTGCCGCCCGGTGGTGCCCGCCCCGGTCAGGAGCTGGAACTGCTCGATCTGCCCTGGACGACCGCGGGGATCCAGGTGTGTTTCACGTGAAACATCCATATGCCCAACCGGCCTTGCGGGCGAGAGGGTTTCACGTGAAACAACGGGCACACGAAGGCGTGGAACAACGGCCACACGAAGGCGTAGAACGGCCAGGGGATGTACGGGGAAACGGGGAGTGTTTCACGTGAAACTGCCGGGTTATGACGTGATCGCCCGCGCCGCGGACGAGCGTCACGTGACCCATCCGGTGAAACTGCCGAAGAGGGAGATCGAACGCCCGATCCGACAGGTCGCCAGACGACTGGCGATGGCGTTGCTCGTGCTGGTCGCGACGGCGTTCATCGTCTACGCCGACCATGAGGGCTACAACGACAACTCCGATGGCAGCGTCGACCTGCTGGATTCGTTCTACTACGCCACCGTCACCCTCTCGACCACCGGATACGGCGACATCACGCCGGTCAGTGACGCCGCCCGGCTCACCAACATCTTCGTGATCACACCGCTGCGGGTGCTGTTTCTGATCATCCTGGTCGGCACCACGCTGGAGGTCCTCACGGAGCGCACGCGCGAGGAATGGCGACTGAACCGCTGGAGGGCGGCCTTGAGGGAGCACACCGTTGTCGTCGGCTTCGGGACGAAGGGGCGGTCCGCGATTCAGACCGTCTGTGCGACGGGGCTGAAGAAGGAGCAGGTCATCGTCGTCGACCCCAGCTCCAAGGTGATCGAGGCGGCAACGGCCGACGGATACGCGGGAATCGTGGGTGACGCGACCAGAAGCGATGTGCTGCTCCGGGCCGAGGCGCAGAAGGCGCGGCAGATCATCATCTCCACCGCACGGGACGACACGGCCGTGCTGGTGACGCTGACCGCGCGCCAGATGAACCGCGGGGCGAAGATCGTGGCCGCCGTACGGGAAGAGGAGAACGCGCCGCTGCTGAAGCAGTCCGGGGCCGATGTCGTCATCACCAGTGCCAGCGCCGCCGGCCGGCTGCTCGGTCTCTCGGTGCTCAGCCCCGCCGCCGGCATGGTCATGGAGGATCTGATCCAGCAGGGCAGCGGTCTCGACATCGTCGAACGGCCCGTCATAAAGGCCGAGGTGGGGCGCAGCGTACGGGAGACCGAGGACCTGGTCGTCAGCGTGCTGCGCGGCCACCGGGTGCTCGGCTACGACGACCCGTCCATCGGCCAACTCCAGCTGACGGACCGGCTCATCACCATCGCCCGTGCCACACCCAGCACAAGGATCACTCCCGAGACGAAGCACCTCCCGTAGCCGCAGCAAGAGGGCGCCCCCGGGGACGTACTCCCACGGGGGCGCCCTTACGCAGCGACCGCTACTTGCGGTTGTACAGGCGCATCGTGATCGGCCCGAAGACGAGCACGAACAGGGCGGACCAGCCGAGCGACCAGGCGATCTCCGCCGTGGGCCACTCGCCCGCCATCAGCTCGCGCACGGCCGAGGCCAGATGGGTGATCGGGCTGTTGTTGACGAACGCCTGGAGCCACCCCGGCATGGTGCGCGGGTCGACGAAGACGTTGGACAGGAAGGTCAGCGGGAAGATCACCATCATGCTGACCCCCATCACCGACTTCTCGGTGCGCAGCATCAGCCCGAACATCGTCCAGATCCACGAGAACGCGAAGGAGAAGACGATGAGCAGCGCGACCCCGGCGACCACACCCACCACTCCGCCGTCCGGGCGGTAGCCGAGGATCAGACCGACGGTGAGCATCACCACGGACGCGATGGCGTACAGCAGGGCGTCGCCCAGGAGATAGCCGACCATCGTCGACGGCCGCCAGATCGGCAGCGAGCGGAACCGGTCGAAGACACCCTTCTCGATGTCCGTGTTGACCGAGACACCGGTGTACATCGTGATCATCACGACCGACATCACCAGAATCCCCGGCAGCAGGAACTGGATGTACTCCTTCGGGGAGCCGGCCAGGGCACCGCCGAAGAGGTACGTGTACATCAGCACCATCATGATCGGGAAGGCGGTGACGTCGAAGAGCTGTTCAGGAACGTGCTTGATCTTGAGGACGGCCCGCCAGCCGAACGTCAGCGACGCCGACAGGGCGCTGGGCCTCGGCGGCCGGTCCTTGGCGATGAGCAGCGCGGCGAGCGACTCGGTGCTGACGGGGGCGAGTTCCTTGCTGTCGGTGCTGGTCGCGGTGCTCATGCCGCCGCCTCGTCCTTCTTGTCGACGTTCTGGGAGTCGTGGGCCTTGGTGTCGTGTCCGGTGAGGGCGAGGAACACCTCGTCCAGGCTGGGCTGCCCCAGCGAGAAGTTGTCGACGATGACGCCGCCGCGGGCCAGCTCGGCGAGGGCGCGGGCCGCGGACTCGGCGGCGCCCTGGCCGTTGGCGGACCCGGCGCCCACGCGTGCCGTCAGGGCCACCGGGTCCGGCTCCCGCTGCACTTCGGCGTCGAGTGCGAGTCGGAGCACCTCCTCGGCCTGCGGACGCTGGGCGGCGTCACGCAGCCGCAGATGGACGGAACCGGCCCCCACGGACGCCTTCAGCTCGCCCTTGGTGCCTTCCGCGATCACCTTGCCGCGGTCGATGACGGCGATCCGGGACGCCAGCTGGTCCGCCTCGTCCAGATACTGGGTGGTCAGCAGCACCGTCGTGCCCTGGGCGACCACCGCCCGCACGATGTCCCACACCTGGTTGCGGCTGCGCGGGTCGAGACCGGTCGTCGGCTCGTCGAGGAACAGCAGGTCCGGGGTGTTCAGGATGGACGCGGCGATGTCGATCCGGCGCCGCATGCCGCCCGAGTAGTGCTTGACCTGCTTCCCGGCGGCCTCGCTCAGCCCGAAGGCCTCCAGCAGCTGCTCGGAACGGACCCGAGCCGCCCGCTTGTCGTGGCCGAGGAGACGGCCCAGCAGCACCAGGTTCTCGGTGCCGGTCAGGTCCTCGTCCACGGACGCGTACTGCCCCGTCAGGCTCACCCTGCCGCGTACCTCGTCGGCCTCGCGGACGACGTCATGGCCGAAGACATGCGCCTCGCCGCCGTCGGGCCGCAGCAGCGTGGCGAGCATCTTCACCGTGGTGGTCTTGCCGGCGCCGTTCGGGCCGAGGACGCCGTAGACCGTGCCGGCCGGCACGGCCAGGTCGACGCCGTCGACGGCCCGGGTCTCGCCGAACGTCTTCACCAGACCCGCGGTCTCGATGGCGAGGCCGGATGTCTGTGCGCTCATGTCTGAGATCCTTCCGCGTGCGGGGCCCGTGTCCGGGGCTACGCAAAGAGAGACCGCCGGGTCCCGCGAAACTCATCGGTCGTGCGGGCGTGATTCCTCCACGGTCCCTCCCTCGGAGATCGAACGCACCCCGATTAATGACAACGAACGCAGCGGCCCCGGGCCAAGGGCGTGGGTGCCGGCGGCCGGCGACGGCGACCCGGGAGCCGCAGACGGCGTGACCGGGCGTGTGTGACGGGGTGGCCGAGGGGGCCGGGCCGGGACCGGGGACGCCCTGGGAGAGGCGCGGGGACGAGGAGTAGCGTCCCCTCATGCATGCGATCACGATTCCCGAACCCGGTGGACCCGAGGCCCTGGTGTGGGACGAGGTCCCCGACCCGGTGCCCGGCGAGGGCGAAGTGCTCATCGAGGTGGCGGCGAGCGCGGTGAACCGTGCCGATCTGCTTCAGCGGCAGGGTTTCTACGACCCACCGCCGGGTGCCTCCCCCTACCCCGGGCTGGAGTGCTCCGGACGTGTCGCGGCGATCGGGTCCGGCGTGTCCGGGTGGAGCGTCGGCGACCAGGTGTGCGCGCTGCTCTCGGGCGGCGGCTACGCGGAGAAGGTCGCCGTCCCGGCCGGCCAGCTGCTGCCCGTTCCCTCCGGCCTCGACCTCCACCAGGCGGCGGCGCTCCCCGAGGTCGTCTGCACGGTCTGGTCGAACGTCTTCATGATCGCCCACCTCCGGCCCGGCGAGACACTCCTCGTCCACGGCGGCTCCAGCGGCATCGGCACGATGGCCATCCAGCTGGCGAAGGCGGTCGGTGCGAAGGTCGCCGTCACCGCGGGTACCGAGGAGAAGCTCCGGCGGTGCGCCGCTCTCGGCGCGGACATCCTGGTCAACTACCGCGAGCAGGACTTCGTCGAGGAGGTCCGCAAGGCCACGGACGGCAAAGGGGCCGATGTCATCCTCGACAACATGGGGGCGAAGTACCTGGACCGCAACGTCCGCGTCCTCGCCGTCAACGGACGCCTCGCCGTCATCGGCATGCAGGGCGGCGTCAAGGCCGAGCTGAACATCGGGGCACTCCTCGCCAAGCGGGCCGCCATCAGCGCGACCTCGCTGCGCGCCCGGCCCCTGGAGGAGAAGACGGCCATCGTCGCCGCCGTACGCGAGCATGTGTGGCCGCTGGTCGCGGGTGGCCTGGTACGCCCCGTCGTCGACCGGCAGATCCCGATGAACGACGCGGCCACGGCCCACCGGGTCCTTGAGGACAGTGGCCACGTGGGCAAGGTGGTACTGGTGGTGCCATAGGCGCCACGAGGGCCGCGCACGCCGTGGCCTGGCCGGTGGCCGAGGGCGGCCCCGCCCCCCTTGTGTGCCGGGCTCCGCCTCCCTTGCGTGCCGGGGGCCGTACGAGTGGCCGTACAAGTCACTCGAACGCCGTACGAGGAGCTGTACAGCGGCTGCCGTGGAAGAGCCGTACGGCGGCGGCCGCCGAGGCCCCGGCCCACTCAGGCCCGCCCTGTGCGGCTCCCGTCCGGCTCGGCTCTCGGCCACGAGTCCTCGGCCGGGTCAGCCCTCGGCCCGTCGGTCTGCGCCCGTCCGGCACCGACCTTCCTCAGCCCCGCCGGATCCGCAAGCCCACGAAGGCCAGGCCCAGGCCCAGGCCCATCAGCATGAGGCCGCCGCCCAGGGCGAGGAGCTCCACCACGGGGCCCTCGGCGGCTCCGGCTCCCGGCCGGCCGACGGGTGACGCGGCGGGCGGGCGGGCGTTCTGCGGCGGCTCGGGGGCCATGGTGTCCTCCGAGCCGTCCGGTTCGGCGGCCGGCTCCTCGGACGCCCCGTACAGCTCCTCCGGGTCCATGAGCTCCGCGTCCGGCCGCCCGGGACGCTCCCGCCCCTCTCCCGCCCGGCTGCCGGCTCGGGAGGTGGTGGGGCCGGGCTCGACGGCCGCGTGGACGGACGGCACCGTTCCCGCCACCGGGACCATGAGGAGTCCCGTGACGAGGACCAGTCCCGTCACACGTGACGAACAGAGCCGAGAGATCACGACCTCAGCCTCACACGCCGCCCGCACCCCGGCATCCCGGCCCCGCCCGTCGACAACCGGCGGGAACCCCCTGGGACCCCACGAGAGTTCCCGGGGGGTTCCCGAGAACTCCCGGGAACCCCCGACTTCCCGGGAACCTCCTGCGGGCACCCGAAAGCCCCTGAGAGCAGTCGAAGACCGGTGGGGGAACACCTGGACCTCATGGGTGAA
This sequence comes from Streptomyces sp. NPDC042364, assembly GCF_056437585.1. NCBI lineage: Bacteria > Bacillati > Actinomycetota > Actinomycetes > Kitasatosporales > Streptomycetaceae > Streptomyces > Streptomyces sp. NPDC042364. The sequence goes on from NZ_JBWKAJ010000006.1 coordinate 407,911, forward strand.
CGGTGGATCACCCTGTGTCGGGGGCACCACGCTGGTGAGGTGCAGGCGTGCGAGAGAATGGCGGCATGGAGATGCCGAGGAACGAACGGTCGCCCGAACAGCCCCAGATCCTGGTCGTGGGCCAGGACGGAATGGCGGTGGGCGGCGGAGGAGACGAGGACTCCCGCGAGGTTCCGGTGACGGAGATGGTGGAACAGCCCGCGAAGGTCATGCGCATCGGCAGCATGATCAAGCAGCTGCTCGAGGAGGTGAGGGTGGCACCCCTCGACGAGGCGAGCCGGGCCCGGCTGAAGGAGATCCACGCCAGCTCGGTCAAGGAACTGGAGGACGGGCTGGCGCCCGAGCTGGTCGAGGAACTCGAGCGGCTCTCCCTGCCCTTCACCGACGAGGCGATCCCCAGCGACGCGGAACTGCGGATCGCGCAGGCCCAGTTGGTCGGCTGGCTCGAAGGGCTCTTCCACGGGATCCAGACGACGCTGTTCGCCCAGCAGATGGCCGCCCGGGCCCAGTTGGAGCAGATGCGCCGGGCCCTGCCCCCCGGTGTCGGCGGCCAGGAGGGCGAGGACGACCCCCGTACCCTCGGCCGCTCGGGCGGCCCGTACCTCTAGTCCCGTGACCGGGCCACGAGGCCCTGAGCCACCCCTCACCGTCAGCATGAGAAGGGCCCGGCGCCCCAGGTGCCGGGCCCTTCCCCCGTCAGCGGGCCGGTTGTCAGGCCGGGTTGCCCGTGGAGACCTTGAGGATGATCGTCGGCATCTGCTTGGGGTCGACGTCCTCGCTGGCAGCGGGGTACTGCTCCATGACGGTGCCCTCGCCGTACGTGTTCTCGTCCACGTTCTTGGTGTCGTACTCCCAGCCCGCCGCCTGGAGGCACTTCTTCACCGAGTCGATGTTCTTGAACGAGAAGTCCGGGAGTTCGACCTTCTCGGGGTCGTTGTAGGACTCGGTCGGCTCCGTGCACTCGGAGGTCTCGATGACCTTCGACGTGTCGGGTCCCTTGTGTCCCTCGACCACGCTCGGCGAGGAGGAGGCGCTCGTGCCGTTGTCGCCGCCCTCGGCCTCGGTGCCGGCGCTCTGCGCGAGGGCCGTGATCAGGCCGCCGATCGCGATGAGGGAGACGACGATCGCGCCGATGACGACCCCCTTGTTGCTCTTGCCGCTCCCGGAACGCCCGGCCGAGAGGGGGGACTGATGCGGTGCGATGTTGTACGGAGGCGGGGTGGCCGCGCCCTGCTGGGGCGCATACGCGGCGGTCTGCGGCGGCGTCTGGTACCCGCCCTGCTGCGGATAACCGTACGACGGGGCCGGCGCGGGCGTCGGGTGGCCGAACCCGCCCGTCGACGGCGGCTGGTACGGCGTCTGGACGCTGCCCGACTGCGGCACACCCGCCTGGTCGATGGGCGGGAAGACCGCCGACGACACCCCGGCGCCGTTCGACGTCTGGGCGCCCGGCACGATGCTCGGCGCGACGGGCTGGAGGGAGGCGGCGACACGCAGGCACTCGTCGCGCATGGCCTCGGCGCTGGGGAACCGCTCGTTCGGGTTCTTCTTCAGCGCGCGGGCGATCAGGGCGTCCACGGCCGGCGGCAGCGAACGGTTGATCGAGGAGGGAGCGACCGGCTCCTCCTGGACGTGGGCGTAGGCGATGGCCAGCGGCGAGTCCGCCTCGAACGGCAGCCGCCCCGTCGTCAGCTGGAACAGCATGATGCCGACCGAGTACAGGTCGGAGCGCGCGTCGACACCGCGGCCGAGGGCCTGCTCGGGCGAGAGGTACTGGGGGGTGCCGACGACCATGCCGGTCTGCGTCATCGAGGTGACACCGGACTGCATGGCGCGGGCGATACCGAAGTCCATGACCTTCACGACGTTGCGCTTGGTCATCATGACGTTGCCCGGCTTGATGTCCCGGTGGACCAGGCCCATCTCGTGGCTGATCTCCAGGGCCGCCAGCACGTCCGCGGTGATCTTCAGCGCCTTGTCGGCGGGCATCGCGCCCTGCTGCTGGATGTCCGCGTCGAGGACCGAGCCGAGCGGCCTGCCCTCGATGTACTCCATGACGATGTACGGCGTCGCCATACCGTCGACTTCGTCCTCGCCGGTGTCGAAGACCGAGACGATGTTGGTGTGGGTGAGCTTCGCCACGGACTGCGCCTCGCGGCGGAAGCGCTCACGGAACGCCTGCTCGCGGCCGAGCTCGGTGTGGAGTGTCTTGATAGCGACCTGTCGGTCGAGCACCGAGTCGTACGCGAGGTGGACGGATGCCATACCGCCCTCGCCGAGCAGGTCACGCAGCTGATAGCGGCCGCCGGCGAGCGAACGCCCCGCGTACCGGCCTTGTGCGGCGTCCTGGCTCATCTTCCTGCGTCCCCCATCGGCGCGCGCGGAGCCCCCCGGCGAGGCGTCCGCGATCGGTGATCCTGGTGATCCTTTGTGCTATTCCCGGCCAAGTCTGCCCCAGGGCACCGACACGTCAAGCGCGGTGCCCGTTCCGTGACCGTACGCGAAAGAAGCGTCGCGGAAGCGTTACAGGGGGCGTACGCCCGGTACACAGAACTTGCACGAGTGCGCGCACGGCGGGTTTCATGGCCGGTCAACCTGCGAATCCACCGTGAATCCGTCGCGAGCCCCTCGTTACCGGTCGGACGTCCAAGTCGGACCGGCCTCTTGCGTGAAGGCTGTAGCGTGGCCGACGGAGACCGTAACAAGAACCGCGCGGACCGCGGGCAGAAACGACGGCGAGGACTGATGGCACAGCAGCAGCGCTCTCAGGGCCCGTCCGACCCCGAGGCGACTGGCGGCGGAATGTCAGATGCGCCGGAGCAGTGGGGCAACGGCGGGCTTGTCGGCGACGGTCGGTACCGGCTGACCCACAGACTCGGCCGGGGCGGCATGGCCGAGGTGTTCGCGGCCGAGGACGTACGCCTCGGCCGGACGGTCGCGGTCAAGCTGCTGCGCTCGGACCTCGCCGAGGACCCCGTCTCCAAGGCCCGCTTCACGCGCGAGGCCCAGTCCGTGGCCGGCCTCAACCACCACTCCATCGTCGCGGTCTACGACTCCGGCGAGGACGTCGTGAACGGCACCCCCGTGCCGTACATCGTCATGGAGCTGGTCGAGGGCCGCACCATCCGCGACCTGCTGCTCAACGCCGAGGCCCCCGGCCCCGAGCAGGCGCTGATCATCGTCTCGGGTGTCCTGGAGGCGCTCGCCTACTCCCACCAGCACGGCATCGTGCACCGTGACATCAAGCCGGCCAACGTCATCATCACCCACAACGGCGCGGTGAAGGTGATGGACTTCGGCATCGCGCGCGCCCTGCACGGCGCGTCCACCACGATGACGCAGACCGGCATGGTCATGGGCACCCCCCAGTACCTCTCGCCGGAGCAGGCCCTCGGCAAGGCCGTCGACCACCGCTCCGACCTGTACGCCACGGGCTGCCTGCTCTACGAACTGCTGGCGCTGCGGCCGCCGTTCGTCGGCGAGACCCCGCTGTCCGTGGTCTACCAGCACGTCCAGGACATCCCGGTCCCGCCCTCGGAGGTCGCCGAGGCGGCGCCGCCGGAGCTCGACGGGCTCGTCATGCGCTCCCTCGCCAAGGAGCCCGACGACCGTTTCCAGACGGCCGAGGAGATGCGCGGCCTCGTCCAGTACGGCCTGCAGATGCTGTACGACCAGGGCAGCCACACCGGCACCTGGAACACCGGGCCCGTGACCATGCACGAGGGCCGCCACACCCCGCCGGGCGGCATGGCCGGTACGACCGCCATGCCCCACCCCGGCGAGATGGGCACCTCGCAGATCCCGCAGCCGATCCTGCCCGGCTACGGCGGAGGCGGCCGCGACGACGGCGGCTTCGAGGGCAACGGCAACCGGGGCAGCGGCCGCGGCAAGCTGTGGATCCTCGCGGTCCTCGCGGTGATCGCCATCGCTGCGGGCGTCGCCCTGGCGCTGAACGGCGACAAGCAGACCGGAAACGGCCCCGAGGTCACCAAGTCGCCCACGGCGTCCTCGTCCGGCAAGGACAAGAAGGACGACGAGACGCCGAGCACCGAGGAGAGCCAGGACGACTCGGGCGGCAGCACCGACTCGGGGAACAACCAGAACTACACGCCCCAGGTCCCGCAGACGCCGAGCTTCAGCGAGAAGCCCACGCAGAGCGAGCCGGCCGAGCAGCCGACGAGCGAGGAGCCCCCGGTGGAGGAGCCGACGTCCCCGGAGGAGCCCGAGCCCACGGTGAGCTCGCCGCCCGACGAGGAGACGGGCGGCGCCGACGCCGGCGGTCTGACGAGCGGCGTCACCGGCGGCGACGAGGAGTGACGGATCGAGGCCCCCTGTACGGGGGCCTCTTTTCGTAGGGGGTTTCGCACCGCTTTTCATACGGGGACGAACGACCCACCCCTAACGGCCCTCGAAGAAGAGTCTTCCCGTGGCCGGGGTGGCCGGGATAACGTGCCGGTGTCCCGGCCCCCTGCCAGGCTGTAACCAGTGCTGTGACCAGCGACTGTTCCCCACCGACACGACCTCCTCGGATCCCCTGGTACCGAAATACTTGGAAATCCAAGGAAAAACGCAGGTCAGTAGGGGTTTCACAGGAATGTGGCGCAGTGGGTAACGTGCCTCGTGCAGGGCGCTCGCCGGGGCACCTGTCACGTCTGTTCCCGGTCAAGGGCACCCACCCCGTGCACGGATTCCGGGATCAGGCGAGCCGCACTGGTCTTCCGGCAATCCCGGGGGCCGGACCGACGGAGGAGCACACGTGACCGTGGAGAGCACTGCCGCGCGCAAGACGACGCGACGCAGCGCCGCAGGCAAGACCGGCAGCACCGGCAGCAGGGCGGCCGGCACCACCGGCACCAGGCGGGCCACTGCGAAGAAGACGACCGGCGGCGCCGAGCCCGAGCTCGTCCAGCTGCTGACGCCCGAGGGCAAGCGCGTCAAGAACGCCGAGTACGACCCGTTCGTCGCCGACATCACCGACGACGAGCTGCGCGGCCTGTACCGCGACATGGTGCTGACCCGTCGCTTCGACGCCGAGGCCACCTCCCTGCAGCGCCAGGGTGAGCTGGGCCTGTGGGCGTCGCTGCTCGGCCAGGAGGCCGCCCAGATCGGCTCCGGCCGCGCCACCCGCGAGGACGACTACGTCTTCCCGACCTACCGCGAGCACGGCGTCGCCTGGTGCCGCGGCGTCGATCCGACCAACCTGCTCGGCATGTTCCGCGGCGTGAACAACGGCGGCTGGGACCCGAACGGCAACAACTTCCACCTCTACACGATCGTCATCGGCTCCCAGACGCTGCACGCCACGGGCTACGCCATGGGCATCGCCAAGGACGGCGCCGACTCGGCGGTCATCGCCTACTTCGGTGACGGCGCCTCCAGCCAGGGCGACGTCGCCGAGGCGTTCACCTTCTCCGCGGTCTACAACGCCCCCGTCGTGTTCTTCTGCCAGAACAACCAGTGGGCGATCTCCGAGCCCACCGAGAAGCAGACCCGCGTCCCGCTGTACCAGCGCGCCCAGGGCTTCGGCTTCCCCGGCGTCCGCGTCGACGGCAACGACGTCCTGGCCTGTCTCGCGGTCACCAAGTGGGCGCTGGAGCGCGCCCGCCGGGGCGAGGGCCCCACCCTGGTCGAGGCGTACACCTACCGCATGGGCGCCCACACCACCTCCGACGACCCGACCCGCTACCGCCACGACGACGAGCGGGTGGCCTGGGAGGCGAAGGACCCGATCGCGCGCCTGCGCAGTTACCTCGAGTCCGAAACGGACACGAACGAGGGATTCTTCGCGGAACTCGAAGCGGAGAGCGAGGCGTTGGGAAGGCGAGTGCGCGAAGTGGTGCGTGCCATGCCCGACCCGGACCACTTCGCCATCTTCGAGAACGTGTACGCGGACGGGCACGCTCTGGTGGACGAGGAGCGCGCGCAGTTCGCCGCGTACCAGGCGTCGTTCGCCGACGTGGACGTAGAGGAGGGCAAGTAGCGATGACCACGCAGACCGCGACCACGGCTTCGACGTCGGCCCCGGCGCCGAAGAACATGGCTATCGCCAAGGCGATCAACGAATCGCTGCGCAAGGCCCTCGAAGCCGACCCGAAGGTCCTCGTCATGGGCGAGGACGTCGGCAAGCTCGGCGGAGTGTTCCGGGTGACGGACGGCCTCCAGAAGGACTTCGGCGAGGACCGGGTCATCGACACCCCGCTCGCCGAGTCGGGCATCGTCGGCACGGCCATCGGCCTCGCCCTGCGGGGCTACCGCCCGGTGGTCGAAATCCAGTTCGACGGCTTCGTCTTCCCCGCGTACGACCAGATCGTCACCCAGCTCGCCAAGATGCACGCCCGCTCGCTGGGCAAGGTCAAACTGCCGGTCGTCGTGCGCATCCCGTACGGCGGCGGCATCGGCGCCGTCGAGCACCACTCGGAGTCCCCGGAGGCGCTGTTCGCGCACGTGGCGGGCCTGAAGGTGGTCTCGCCGTCGAACGCGTCGGACGCCTACTGGATGATGCAGCAGGCCATCCAGAGCGACGACCCGGTGATCTTCTTCGAGCCCAAGCGCCGCTACTGGGACAAGGCCGAGGTCAATCCGGACGCCATCCCCGGCCCCCTGCACAAGGCCCGCGTGGTCCGTGAGGGGACGGACCTCACCCTCGCCGCCTACGGCCCCATGGTGAAGCTCTGCCAGGAGGCCGCCGACGCGGCCGCCGAGGAGGGCAAGTCCCTGGAGGTCCTGGACCTGCGGTCGGTGTCCCCCCTGGACTTCGACTCGATCCAGGCGTCCGTGGAGCGGACCCGCCGGCTGGTCGTGGTCCATGAGGCCCCGGTCTTCTTCGGCTCGGGCGCCGAGATCGCCGCCCGTATCACCGAGCGGTGCTTCTACCACCTGGAGGCCCCCGTCCTCCGGGTGGGTGGCTACCACGCCCCGTATCCGCCGGCGCGTCTCGAGGAGGAGTACCTGCCGGGTCTGGACCGGGTGCTCGACGCCGTCGACCGCTCGCTGGCGTACTGAGGGAGAGGTCCGTGACGACGATGACAGACACGTCTCTGCGCGAGTTCAAGATGCCCGACGTGGGCGAGGGACTCACCGAGGCCGAGATCCTCAAGTGGTACGTCCAGCCCGGTGACACGGTCACCGACGGCCAGATCGTCTGCGAGGTCGAGACGGCCAAGGCCGCCGTCGAACTGCCCATCCCGTACGACGGCGTCGTACGCGCCCTGCACTTCCCCGAGGGCACCACCGTCGACGTCGGCACGTCCATCATCGCGGTGGACGTGGCGGGCGGTGCCGCCCCGGCACCGGCCGAGGAGGCCGCGCCCGCGAAGCCCGCCGCCGAGCCGGTGGCCGAGCCGCGGCCCGCGCCCGCCCCGGCCAAGCCGGAGGGCCGCAAGCCGGTCCTCGTCGGCTACGGCGTCGCCGAGTCGTCCACGAAGCGACGCCCCCGCAAGGGCGTCCCGGCCGCCGTGCCGCCCGTCGAGGACACCCTGTACGGCGCCACCGCCCTCCAGAGCGTCCAGGGCGAGCTGAACGGCCATGGCCCGCACGGCGGCACCGTGCCGCGCCCGCTGGCGAAGCCGCCGGTGCGCAAGCTGGCCAAGGATCTCGGCGTCGACCTCACGACGATCACCCCGTCCGGCCCGGACGGCATCATCACCCGCGAGGACGTCCACGCGGCGGCGGCCCCGCCGAAGGCGCCCGAGCCCGTCGTGGAGGCCCCCGCCGCGCCCGCGGCCCCCGCCGCCGCTGCGGCGCCGGCGGTGTCGTACGACGGCGCCCGCGAGACCCGTGTCCCCGTCAAGGGCGTCCGCAAGGCGACGGCCGCGGCGATGGTGGGCTCGGCGTTCACCGCGCCGCACGTCACGGAGTTCGTCACGGTCGACGTGACGCGCACGGTGAAGCTGGTCGAGGAGCTCAAGCAGGACAAGGACATGCAGGGCCTGCGGGTGAACCCGCTCCTGCTGATCGCCAAGGCCCTGCTGGTCGCGATCAAGCGCAACCCGGACATCAACGCCTCGTGGGACGAGGCGGCCCAGGAGATCGTCGTCAAGCACTACGTGAACCTGGGCATCGCCGCCGCCACCCCGCGCGGTCTGATCGTGCCGAACATCAAGGACGCGCACGCGAAGACGCTGCCGCAGCTCGCCGAGTCCCTGGGCGAGCTGGTCTCGACGGCGAAGGAGGGCCGAACCTCCCCCGCCGCCATGCAGGGCGGCACGGTCACCATCACCAATGTCGGCGTCTTCGGCATCGACACCGGCACGCCCATCCTGAACCCCGGTGAGTCGGCGATCCTCGCCGTCGGCGCCATCAAGCCGCAGCCGTGGGTCCACAAGGGCAAGGTCAGGCCGCGTCAGGTGACGACCCTGGCGCTCAGCTTCGACCACCGGCTGGTGGACGGGGAGCTGGGGTCCAAGGTCCTCGCGGACGTCGCGGCCATCCTGGAGCAGCCGAAGAGGCTGATCACCTGGGCGTGACACCGCCTTGGGCCGGATAGGCTCACGGTGAAGGGGCCGGTCGCAACTTCGTCTTGCGACCGGCCCCTTCGTCGTTGGCCCTGTTCAAGCGCCCGTCAGCGCTGGTTGAGCACGTACACCGGCGCGCCGTCCTCCGTCGCGCCCTGGGGGCGGATGCAGGCGTGCTTGCGCAGCAGCCGCAGGCAGTCGTTGACGCGTTGCACGGACAGCCCCGTACGGGCGGCGATCGCCTCCAACGGTTGACGCAGTTCACCCTCCTCGACGAGCACCGGGGCGATCACCACGGCCACCGTCCAGACGTCCGCCGTCACCGACAGCCGCTCCCGCCAGTCGGCCAGCACGGACTCGGTGGTGGGGTGTGCCTCGAAGGCGGTGGCGGATGGGGCCGGGTGCTCGACGGAGAGGGCGTCGAGCCGGTTGGCGATGCGCTCCATGGCCTGGGCCATGGCCTGCTGGGCGACGAGGCCGGCGCGCTGCATCTCGAGCATCTGCTGCTGCGTCTCCAGCATCGTCTGCTGTGTGTCGACCATTTGCTGTTGCAGCGCGAGTGATTTCTGCTGGGCGACCGCCAGTTGCTCGTCGGCCTGAAGGTTGCGCTCCTCCAGCCGGACGATGGCGTCGGCGATCTGCTCGGGCATGGCGTAGGCGATGGGAGCACCCGGGCCGGCGGGCTGGACCTCGGCCTCCTCAAGGGCGTAGGAGCCCTCGCGCTGAATGGTCTCGATCACTTCGGCGACCCACTGCTTGAAGGGCGCGCACTCGGGCTTGGTGCAGGCGCCGACGAGCAGGATGAGACCTTGGAGATCGATGAGGTTCATGTCTCGGCGCCACTCTCTACCTGCGGGAACGCCGAGACCGTGACCCCCAGTCACTGTCTCGAGAATCTCTCGGTGCTCTTCCGGGACGTGGTCGAGAAGAGCCTTTCGAGGTGTGGTGTAGCCGAGTTGCTTGCAGACGTCCACCGCCGGAAACCAGTGCGTCCCGTCCGGCATGGTCAGCCGGCGGACGCGGGCTCCGGTGGCCGCGTACACGAAGTCGCCGGCGTCGATGGCGTCGTGCCACGTCCGCGGGTCGGGCTGGTGCTTGCTGGGTTCGATCATGTGAACCACCTCCGCTGCGGAACGTAGGGCGGAGGAAATCGAATATGCCAGCTGAATGGTTGATGTTCACTATCGCGAGGGAAGATCGCGGAAACGGCTTGCCGCCGACACGGCGAAGGGGGCCACCGCTGTTGGGCGGTGGCCCCCTTCCGTGCCTCTGTGGAGGCTTGGCCTCACAGGGTGGCGAAACCGTAGTTCATCAGCTTCTTCACGTCCGCCGTGCGGTTCTCCGGGGAGGAGGAGGTGAGGACGGTGCCGACGATGGTCTTGCCGTTGCGGGTCGCGGCGAAGACGAGGCAGTACTTGGCCTCGGTGCCGGAGCCGGTCTTCACGCCGATGGTGCCGTTCCAGCCGAGGAGCTTGTTGGTGTTCTCCCACGGCTTCATGGTGCGGGTGGCACCGGTCTTCGTGATGGTCTTCGCCGTGTACTTGGTGGTCTTCACCACCGTCTTGAAGGTGGGGCTCTTCATCGCGCTGCGGGCGAGAATCGTGAGGTCGCGCGGCGTCGAGCGGTTCGAGCCCTTGCTGATGCCGTCGAACGAATCGAAGTGCGTGTTCTTCATGCCAAGGCTCGAGGCCATCTTGTTCATCTTGGAGATGAACGACTTCACGCGTGCCGCGCGGGTGGAGCCGGTGCCGAACTTGTCGGCCAGGGCGTAGGCGGCGTCGCAGCCGGACGGCAGCATCAGCCCGTACAGCAACTGGCGCACGGTCACCTTGTCGCCCACGATCAGGCCCGCGTTGGAAGCCCAGTTGTTCTGGACGATGTAGTCGCTGTATGCCTTCTGGATCTTCACCGTGGAGTTCAGGTTCAGATTCGACTGCGACAGCACGACCTTGGCGGTCATGATCTTCGTCGTGGAGGCGGTGAGCCTCGTCGTGTCCGGCGACTTCGAGAACAGGGTCTTGCCGGTGGCGCTGTTCATCACGAACCCGCCCTTGGCGGTGATCGTCGGCTTCGCGGGAGCGGCCTGCGCGGGTGCGGAGCCGACGGCTCCGGTCACGACCAGCGCGCCGGTGGTGATGACTACGGCAGCGGCTCTGCGGACACGTGCACCCTTTATGGCGGTCATCAAGTCAAGTACCCCGATTGCGTCAAATGTCTGAGGAGTGCGGCCGGTTGGAAGCCGGGTCGGCAGGCACAGCAGGGCCGCTTCTCGTGTGACAAGTGAGTAGCACAAAAGGTTGTGCCGCGGGTGGCGGGAGGGTCAATTCAAGTCCATGTCACAGCCCCTGACGGTTGGAGGCGGGGTTTCGGAGGGGGTTCGTCCCGGATCGTGGACGGGGCGAGCCATGCGTACGTGTTGTATCTATGGTGTGGGCATGGCCTCCGCTGCACCCTCGAAGCCCCGTCCGCCCGCCGCCCCGGCCGTCAGGCAGCCCCCGGCCGCCGACCGGGTGTACGCGCACGTCAAGCAGGGCGTCCTGGAACGTCGCTACGAGGGCGGCACGCTGCTCACCGAGGGTGAGCTGGCCGAGGCGGTCGGCGTGTCCCGGACGCCGGTGCGGGAGGCGTTGCTGCGACTGGAGGCCGAAGGGCTGATCAGGCTCTATCCCAAGAAGGGTGCGCTGGTTCTGCCCGTCTCCGCCCAGGAGATCGCCGACGTCGTGGAGACCCGGCAGCTCGTCGAGGAGCACGCGGTCCGCAAGACCGTCCCAGCCTCGCCGCGGCTCATCGCGCGACTGGAGGAACTGCTCGAACAGCAGAAGGCGCAGGCGGCCGCCGGGGATCTGGCCGGCGCGGCGGTGACCGACCGGTGTTTCCACGCCGAGATCGTCCGCAGTGGCGGCAACGAGATTCTCTCCCGCCTGTACGACCAGCTCCGCGACCGGCAACTGCGCATGGGTGTCGCCGTGATGCACGCCCACCCGGACCGCATCACCAAGACGCTCACCGAGCACGAGGAGATTCTCCGGGCGTTGCGCGAGGGTGACGCGGAGGCCGCCGTGGGCCTCGTCCACCGGCATGTGAGCTGGTTCTCCAACCTGGCCCGGGGGGAGGTCCGTTGAGCCGCCCCGCTCCGTCGCCCTGCGCCGCTCTGCCCGGAGACCCGCCCGGTGGCCGCCGCGCCCTCGCCGTCTGGGGCGTCGGCGTCTCGGTCTACTTCGTCGCCGTCATCTTCCGTACGTCGCTGGGGGTGGCGGGTCTCGACGCCGCCGACCGCTTCCATGTGAGCGCCTCCGCGCTTTCGACGTTCTCGATCCTGCAACTGCTGGTGTACGCGGGCATGCAGATACCGGTGGGTCTGCTGGTGGACCGGCTCGGCACCAAGAAGGTGCTGACCCTCGGGGTCGTGCTGTTCACGGCCGGCCAGATCGGCTTCGCGCTGGCCCCGTCGTACGGCATGGCGCTCGCCTCGCGGGCGCTGCTGGGCTGCGGTGACGCGATGACGTTCATCAGTGTGCTGCGGCTCGGCACCCGCTGGTTCCCGGCCCGGCGCGGGCCGCTGATCGCGCAGTTCGCGGGGCTCGTCGGCATGGCGGGCAATCTGGTGTCGACGCTGGTGCTCGCCCGGCTGCTGCACGGCGTGGGCTGGACGGCCGCGTTCGCGGGCAGCTCGGTCGCCGGGCTCGTCGTCCTGGTCCTCACGGTGCTGTTCCTGAAGGACCACCCGGACGGGCACGAGCCTGAGCCGTTCCCGCACCGGGGGGCGGCGTACGTGCGGCGTCAGATAGCGGCGTCCTGGCGGGAGCCGGGCACCCGGCTCGGGCTGTGGGTGCACTTCACCACGCAGTTCCCGGCGATGGTGTTCCTGCTGCTGTGGGGCCTGCCGTTCCTGGTGGAGGCGCAGGGGCTGAGCCGGGCCACCGCCGGTGACCTGCTCACCCTCGTCGTCCTGTCCAACATGGTGGTCGGGCTGGTGTACGGCCAGATCGTCGCCCGGCACCACGCGGCGCGGCTGCCGCTGGCGCTCGGCACGGTGCTCGCGACGGCGGCGGTCTGGGCGGCCACGCTGATCCACCCCGGCGAGCACGCGCCGATGTGGCTGCTGATCGTCCTGTGCGCGGTCCTCGGCGCGTGTGGCCCGGCGTCGATGCTCGGCTTCGACTTCGCCCGCCCCGCGAACCCGCCGGAACGTCAGGGAACCGCGTCCGGAATCACCAACATGGGCGGTTTCGTCGCCTCCATGACCACCTTGCTGGCCGTCGGCGTCCTGCTCGACCTCACCGACGACAACTACCGCATCGCCTTCTCCGCCGTCTTCGTCCTCCAGGCCCTGGGCCTGTCCCAGATCCTCCGCCTGCGCGCCCGTGCGGCCCGCCGCGAACGTGAACGCCTGGTCGCCAGCCGCGTGGAGACGGTGCACGTACCCGCGTAAGGGACACCATGCCCCGATGTAAGGGTCTCCATGGCGTTGCACCCCTGTCTTAATATGTCAGGTGCGCTGGCTCTTTTACCCCTTACTCATCGGTGATCCTCCCCCGTAGCTTGATCGAGCTCTCTGGGCCCATGGAGGGGGGGGAAGCGCATGGACGTCCTCGACGTGCTGGGACTGCTGCTGGCCGCGGTGGCCGCCGGGTGGGTGGACGCGGTGGTCGGTGGGGGCGGAGTCCTGCTGATCCCCGTACTGCTGCTGACCTTTCCCCAGTACCCGCCCGCGACGGCGCTCGGCACCAACAAGATCGCCGCTGTCATGGGCACCGCGACCGCCGCGTACATGTTTCAGCGCCGCACCCGGCTGGATCGCTCGATCCTCATACCGGCCGCGGCGCTCGCGGCTCCCTTCGGCGCGCTGGGCGCCATGTCCGCCGCGAGCGTGCCCACCGGCTCCTTCCGCCCCGTCATCATGGCGCTGCTCGTCGCCGTGGCCCTCTTCGTCGCCTGCAGGCCGTCGTTCGGCGTACGGCGGGCAGAGACGGTCGTGACCCGGCGGCGGCGTACCGCCGCCGTCCTCCTGGCCGGTGCCGGTATCGGCTTCTACGACGGGGTCTTCGGCCCCGGCGTCGGCACCTTCCTCATCATTTCCTTCACCACGCTCCTGGCCACGCGATTCCTGGAGAGCGCGGCCATGGCGAAGGTCGTCAACGCCTCGTCCAATCTCGGAGCCCTGGCGGTCTTCGCCTGGCAGGGCAACGTGCTGTGGACCCTCGGCCTCGGCATGGCCGTGGGAAACATCGCCGGGGCCATGCTCGGCTCGCGGACCGCGCTCAAGCGGGGCTCCGGCTTTGTACGTGTCGTCCTGGTGGTCGTGGTGACGGGCATGGTGACGAAGATGGCCTACGACCAGTTCGCCTGACCGGAATCCGGCGGAGCGGCCGCTACACCGTCACCGCGAAGGCGTGGAGGATGGCCGCGATGAGATGGGGGTCGCCCTCCGCCTTGATGCGGTCGGCCACGGTGTCGGCGGTGACGCGGCCGCAGGCGAGGCGGACGTAGGTCTCCCAGTCCAGGGTGAGGGTGGCCGCGGGGCCGAGCGCGGGGGCGGTCTCCAGGGTGCCGCGGCCCTGGATGTCGACGCGGACCGTGCGGATGAACTCCACCGGGCCGTGCACGTCGAGGACGACGGCCGAGCTGCGCGGGGCCTGCGCGTCCTCCGCGACGACCTTCGGCAGCACGGAGAGCAGCTCGTCACGGACGATGTACGCCCCCGGCGAGTCCAGGTTGCCCGGCTGGCCGAGCGCCGCCCGCAGGTCCTGCTCGTGGACCCACACGTCGAAAGCCCGGTTGCGCATGGCCTGTTCCAGGGTCAGTTCCGTGCCGAGCGGGCCGCGGATCTTGTGGTCCGGCTGCCGCGACTCGTTCCGCAGCTGGCGGTTGCGGCGGATGATCGTGTACTCCAGCTCGGACGTCATCTCCGGCGCCGTGTGGTGGCGGCGGGCGTCGACCTGCATCTCCATGTACCGCTGGTGCTCGGTGCGCACGTGGTACAGGTCGCGCGGGAGGGTGTGGATCGGGCGCGGGTCGCCGAGCATCTCGCAGTCCATGCCGATGACATGGGAGACCACGTCGCGCACCGACCAGCCGGGGCACGGCGTCCGCCTGTTCCACTCGCCCTCGACGAGCGGTGCCACCAACTCGGCTATCGCGTCCACTGCGTGGGTCCAGGCGTCGGCGTAGGGCTGGAGAGTGGGATGCAGACTCACGGAACGGGACCCCTCGGGCGGTCGGTACGTGTCAGTACGGGCGGTGCGTGTCGGCTACGTGGCGGGTGGTCTTCAGTGGGGGCGTCGGCGTTGACGGCGGTGAGTGGGCGTCGGCGGCGGTCAGTGGGTGCTGTGGAACGTTAAGTTACGCTGCTGTGCGGCACCCCGGCAGTGCTTTCGTGTGACGATCGTAGGCCCGTGTTTGACGGCTCGAATGCCAGGACGGTGGTAGTGTGCGCGCCTCGCTCCTTCAGATCGGTGTAGACGAGGGCGAATCGGTCGATTCGCGCAGGCGGCGGGTGGCTTCGCTGGTCCGTGAGCAGGCCGGTGCCGATCTCGTCGTCCTGCCGGAGCTGTGGACCACCGGCGCATTCTCGTTCGAATCCTTCACCGCGGAGGCCGAGCCGCTCGACGGGCCGACCTGCGAGGCGATGGCCAAGGCGGCGAGCGACGCGGGCGTCTGGCTGCACGCCGGTTCGATCCCCGAGCGGGACCCTGAAGGCCCCCTCTACAACACATCTCTCCTCTTCTCCCCCTCCGGCGAACTCACCGCCGCCTACCGCAAGATCCACCGCTTCGGCTTCGACAAGGGCGAGGCCGTCCTGATGGGCGCGGGCACGGAACTGGTGACGGTGCGGCTGCCCGAAACCACTCTCGCCATGGCCACCTGCTACGACCTCCGCTTCCCCGAACTCTTCCGCGGCCTCGTCGACGCCGGCGCCGAGACCTTCGTCGTCCCCGCCGGCTGGCCCGAACGCCGCCGCGCCCACTGGACCCTGCTCGCCCGGGCCAGGGCCGTCGAGAACCAGGCGTACGTCCTTGCCTGTGGAACGGCGGGCACGCACGCGGGAGTTCCGCAGGCAGGTCACTCGATCGTGGTCGATCCGTGGGGCGAGGTGCTGGCCGAGGCGGGCGCCGCAGAGGAGGTCCTCACCGTGGAGTTCGACCCGGCGAAGGTGGCGACGGTCCGCGAGCAGTTCCCGGCCCTGAAGGACCGGCTCCTGGGCCTGGAGACCCCGCGCCGCTGACCACCGGCCGGGTCGGCCGCGGCCCAGCCCTCGTCGTTCCCTCAGCCGATCCCTCTCTCCCGCTCCGCCAGGTTGATCACGCACACCGTCACGGCGATCAGCAGCGCCGGGTCCGCGTCGTCGCGCACGACGTCCAGGCCGTACGTCTCCCGGATGTGCAGCCATCTGCGGGAGACGACGGCGAGTGCCTCGCCCCCGTACTCGATGAGGAACTCCCGGTCGAGGATCTTGCCGCTGACGTCGAGTTCCGTGCCGTCCGCCAGCGACACCCGATAGTGGTTGCGGAGCAGGGACAGGCGCTTGCGGCGGACCGTCGCCAGGGTCTCGCCCTCCCGCTCGATCTCCATGGTGTCGCGCAGCGCGAACATCTTCTTCCGGATCACGATCAGGACCCGCCCCGCCGTGTCCTTCAGCTCGAAGGTGTCCCGCAGCCGCAGGGCCTTGCCGTCGACGAGGAAGACCTTTGCGCCGTGCTCGTCCTCGATCCAGTAGTCGTCACCGATGCCGAGGATCCGGTCGCGTACGAGGAATCTCATGCCCTCAGGCGTTCCCCGGGGCCCGCCGCGAAACGTCGCCGGTAGGCCGAAAGGACGCAGAGCCGGCGACGCGGCGAGCGTCGGCAGCGGTCGCGTCTCGGGCGACGGCCGGCGCGCATGGTCGCCCCGACGACGGCGCGGGAAGGCCCGGGAAATCGCCCTGGGCCGGCGCGCGGAGTCGCCGTACGGGGGGCGGGCGCTGAAGATCACCCACATACCGGTCCGCAGGTTGTCCACAGGGGTCCGGTGAGAGTTGTCCACAGGCTCCGCGGCGGACCGCGGGCAAGTGGCACCCTTGATCCATGAGCGATTCCACGACCCAGCACCCGGCACCCCGCCGTGTCCGTGTCCGCGCCCCCGAGCTGACCGGCAAGGGCGGCTGGCTGAACACGGGCGGGAAGCATTACACCCTCGCTGACCTGCGAGGAAGGATAGTGCTGCTGGATTTTTGGACGTTCTGCTGCATCAACTGTCTGCACGTCCTGGACGAGCTGCGGGAGCTGGAGGAGAAGCACCGGGACACCGTGGTGGTCATCGGGGTGCACTCGCCGAAGTTCGCGCACGAGGCGGAGCACGCGGCGGTGGTCGACGCCGTCGAGAGGTACGGCGTCGAGCACCCGGTCCTCGACGATCCGGAGCTCGCCACCTGGAAGCAGTACGCGGTACGGGCCTGGCCGACCCTGGTGGTGATCGACCCCGAGGGGTACGTGGTCGCCCAGCACGCGGGCGAGGGCCATGCGCACGCCATCGAGCGGCTCGTCTCCGAGCTGGAGGCCGAGCACGGGGCGA
The DNA here is from genome assembly GCF_056437585.1 of Streptomyces sp. NPDC042364. Classification (NCBI taxonomy): domain Bacteria; kingdom Bacillati; phylum Actinomycetota; class Actinomycetes; order Kitasatosporales; family Streptomycetaceae; genus Streptomyces; species Streptomyces sp. NPDC042364. The sequence goes on from NZ_JBWKAJ010000006.1 coordinate 424,914, forward strand.
AGGGCACCCTGCGGCGCGGCGACGGTCCGTATGTGGCGCCGGACCCCGAGCCGACCGTGCTGCGCTTCCCCGGGAAGGCGCTGCTCCTGCCCGACGGGGACCTCCTCGTCAGCGACACCACCCGTCACCAGCTGGTACGGCTCGCCCCGGACGGCGAGACGGTCGTCCGCCGGTACGGCGCCGGTGAGCGGGGCTTCGTGGACGGCAGCGCCGAGCACGCCCGTTTCAGCGAGCCGCAGGGGCTGGCGCTGCTGGAGGGCGGTGCGGTGGTGGTCGCCGACACCGTGAACCACGCGCTGCGCCGCCTCGACCCGGCCACCGGCGAGGTCTCCACCCTCGCGGGCACCGGCCGCCAGTGGTGGCAGGGTTCGCCGACCTCAGGCCTGGCCTGGGAGGTCGACCTGTCCTCACCGTGGGACGTGGCCCTCTTCGGAGGCAAGGTGTGGATCGCGATGGCCGGTGTCCATCAGCTGTGGACGTACGACCCGGAGGACTGCACCGTCGCCGTGGCGGCGGGCACGACGAACGAGGGGCTCGTGGACGGGCCGGGTGCCGAGGCGTGGTTCGCGCAGCCGTCCGGGCTCGCGGCCACCGCGGACCGGCTGTGGCTCGCCGACTCCGAGACGTCGGCGCTGCGCTGGGTCGACCTCGACGGGGTGGTCCACACGGCGGTCGGTACCGGCCTGTTCGACTTCGGGCACCGGGACGGCGCCGCCGGCCAGGCGCTGCTCCAGCATCCGCTGGGGGTCACGGCCCTGCCGGACGGCTCGGTGGCGGTCAGCGACACCTACAATCACGCGCTGCGCCGCTACGACCCGGCCACGGGCGAGGTGACGACCCTCGCGACGGACCTGCGGGAGCCGAGCGACGCGGTGCTCGTCGGGGACGACATCGTGGTCGTCGAGTCCGCCCGCCACCGGCTGACCCGGCTGCGGCTGCCTGAGGAGACGGTGAAGGTCGAGGCCGTAGCCCACCGCACGCAGCGCGCGGCCACCGAGGTCGCCCCCGGCAGCCTCCGGCTGGACATCGTCTTCCAGGCGCCGGCCGGACAGAAGCTCGACGAACGGTACGGCCCGTCGACCCGTCTGCTCGTCTCGTCCACCCCGCCCGAGCTGCTGCTGCGGGGCGAGGGCGCGGACACGGCCCTGTCACGCACGCTGGAACTGAACCCCTCCATAGCCGAGGGCGTCCTGCACGTCTCGGCGATGGCGGCGTCCTGCGACGACGACCCGGCCAACGAGTACCCGGCCTGCCACGTCCACCAGCAGGACTGGGGTGTGCCGGTCCGGGTCTCGTCCGATGGCGCGGACCGGCTGCCGCTGGTGCTCGCGGGCATGGACGAGAACCCGGCCGGCCTCGGCTGAGACCGTTCGTCCTCGTCGTCCTTGTCGCCCGCCGGGGCGGTCACACGCCGCCGTAGCCGTCCCGGTGGTGGTGCCGTTCCTCGTCGATCACGGGTGTCGTGGACGGCACCACGACCCGCCTGCGCCTGGCGATGCTGCTGAACGTCGCGACGCCGATCAGTCCGACGATCATGAAGATGATGCCGACCAGATCGAGGTTGACCCCTTGCATGTCCCAGTCGGTGGCGAACGTGAGGATGGCGCCCACGGCGATCAGAATGATGCACCCGCCCAAACCCATGAGTGTTCCCTCCCAGTCCGGTTGGGTCGGCCGGTCGTTCCGGTCGTTCGGTCCTACCGGTGGACTCCGGGTACCCGAACATGCGCACCAGTAACTGGTTCTGGTGGGGCGGCACCTGAGGAGGGGGGCGACGGATCGGGCGGGTGTGGCGGGCGGGCGGGCGCCGGTCAGCCCTCCAGGAAGGCGGCCAGGGCGTTGGCCAGGAGGTAGGGGTCCTTGGCACCGCAGAGTTCGCGGGCGCTGTGCATGGAGAGGATGGCGACGCCGATGTCGACGGTCTGGATACCGTGCCGGGCCGCGGTGATGGGTCCGATGGTCGTGCCGCACGGCATGGAGTTGTTGGAGACGAACGTCTGGAACGGGACGCCGGACTTCTCGCAGGCGGCGGCGAACACCGCGCGGCCCGAACCGTCCGTCGCGTAGCGGTTGTTGACGTTGACCTTGAGGAGCGGGCCGGCGTCCGCGCGCGGGTGGTGCGTGGGGTCGTGCCGCTCCGCGTAGTTGGGGTGGACGGCGTGACCGGTGTCCGAGGAGAGACAGATCGTGCCGGCGAAGGCGCGGGCCCGGTCCTCGTACGAGCCGCCGCGGGCGAACACCGAGCGCTCCAGCACCCCGCCGAGGAGCGGTCCGTCGGCGCCGGTGTCGCTCTGGGAGCCGTTCTCCTCGTGGTCGAAGGCGGCGAGCACGGGGATGTACGACGGGCCGTCACCGGAGGTGGCGACCGCGGCGAGCGCCGCCGTACCGGCGTGCACGGACAGGAGGTTGTCCATGCGGGGCCCGGCCAGCAGTTCCTTGTCGCGGCCCAGGTAGGCGGGCGGCTCGACGGAGTGGGTCATCAGGTCCCAGCCGGTGACCTCGCCGGCGGGCAGGCCCAGTTCCTCCTCCAGGAAGGCGATCAGGTCGCCGTCGCGGACGTCGTCGCCGAGGCCCCAGACGGGCTGGAGGTGGCGCTGCTTGTCGAGCTTCAGGCCCTCGGCGGAGACGGAACGGTCGAGGTGGATGGCGAGCTGGGGCACCCGGAGCAGGGGCCGGTCGACGTTCACCAGGCGGTTGGTGCCGTCGCGCAGCGAGAGCCGGCCGGAGAGGCCGAGGTCCCGGTCCAGCCAGGAGTTGAGCAGCGGGCCGCCGTAGATCTCGACGGCGACCTGGCGCCAGCCGTGGGCACCGCTGTCGGGGCGCGGCTTCACCCGCAGATTGGGGGAGTCGGTGTGGGCGCCGACGATACGGAACGGGGTGTGGGGTTCGGCACCCTCCGGCACGTACCAGGCGATGATCGCGCCGCCGCGCAGCACGTACCTGCCGCCCAGGGAGCCGTCCCACGCGTCCGTCTCGGAGACCTGGCGGAAGCCGGCCTTCTCCAGCCGCTCCGCGGCGTTCGCCACCGCGTGGTACGGGGACGGGCTGGCCGCGAGGAAGGTCATCAGGTCGTCGGTGTGGCCGCGATCGAAGCGTGGGGGTGTGCGCATGGGGTTCACCTTAACGACGTACGAGGGCCCGCTCCCGGCGTTGGGAGCGGGCCCTGGTGTTGAAGTGCGGGGGGACGGGGCGGTGGACGGACGGGCAGGGCCCGTCCACCACCCGACCCTGTTCGCGGGGGGCCTCGGCCCCGGTGGCATCGCCGTCCGGGGCCGAGGCCGGGCGGTCAGAACGCCGCTTCGTCCAGCTCCATCAGGTCGAGGTCGACGCCCTCCGAGACCTTGCGGGCCAGGGTGACGCCGGGCAGGACGTTGGCGGCGAAGAACTTGGCCGCGGCGATCTTGCCGGTGTAGAAGGCCTTGTCCTTGGCGGACGCGTTCGGGAGCTTCTCGGCGGCGACGGCGGCGCCCTTGAGGAGCAGGTAGCCGACGACGACGTCACCGGAGGCGAGGAGCAGGCGGGTGGTGTTGAGGCCCACCTTGTAGATGTTCTTGACGTCCTGCTCGGTCGCGGCGAGGTCCGTGAGCATCAGGCCGACGATGGCCTCCAGCTCGACCGCGGCCTTCGCGAGGTGCTCGCGGGCGCCGGCCAGCTCCTCGCCGCCCTCGCCCAGCGCCAGGAACTTCTTGATCTCCTCGGCGAGGGTGTTCAGAGCGGCGCCCTGGTTGCGGACGATCTTCCGGAAGAAGAAGTCCTGGCCCTGGATCGCGGTGGTGCCCTCGTACAGGGTGTCGATCTTGGCGTCGCGGATGTACTGCTCGATCGGGTACTCCTGGAGGAATCCGGAGCCGCCGAAGGTCTGCAGGGACTGGGCGAGCTGCTCGTAGCCCTTCTCGGAGCCGTAGCCCTTGACGATCGGGAGGAGCAGGTCGTTGAGGGCGTGCTCGGCGGAGGCGTCCTCGCCGGCCGCCTCCTTCACCGCGATCGAGTCCTGGACGGAGGCGGTGTAGAGGACGAGCGCGCGCATGCCCTCCGCGTAGGCCTTCTGCGTGATCAGCGAGCGGCGGACGTCCGGGTGGTGCGTGATGGTGACCTTGGGCGCGGTCTTGTCCATGAAGTTCGCCAGGTCGGGGCCCTGGACGCGCTCCTTGGCGTACTCGAGGGCGTTGAGGTAGCCCGTCGAGAGGGTGGAGATCGCCTTCGTGCCGACCATCATGCGGGCGAACTCGATGATGCGGAACATCTGGCGGATGCCGTCGTGCTTGTCGCCGATCAGCCAGCCCTTGGCGGGGTGGCGGTCGCCGAAGGTCATCTCGCAGGTGTTGGAGGCCTTCAGGCCCATCTTGTGCTCGACGTTGGTGGCGTAGACGCCGTTGCGCTCGCCCAGCTCGCCGGTCTCGAAGTCGAACAGGTACTTGGGTACGAGGAAGAGGGACAGGCCCTTGGTGCCGGGGCCGTGGCCCTCGGGGCGGGCGAGGACGTAGTGGAGGATGTTCTCCTCCATGTCGTGCTCACCGGAGGTGATGAAGCGCTTCACGCCCTCGATGTGCCAGGAGCCGTCCTCCTGCTGGACCGCCTTGGTGCGGCCCGCGCCGACGTCCGAACCGGCGTCCGGCTCGGTGAGCACCATGGTGGAGCCCCAGGTCCGCTCGACCGCGATCTGGGCGATCTTCTTCTGTACGTCGTTGCCCTCGTCGTAGAGGATGCCGGCGAACGCCGGGCCGGAGGAGTACATCCACACGGCCGGGTTCGCGCCGAGGATCAGCTCCGCGTAGGCCCAGATCAGGGAGGCGGGAGCGGTCGTGCCGCCGATGCCCTCGGGGAGGCCGAGCCGCCAGTACTCCGACTCCATGAAGGCCTTGTAGCTCTTCTTGAAGGAGGCCGGGACCGGGGCGGTGTTCGTCTCCGGGTCGAAGACCGGCGGGTTGCGGTCGGCGTCCGTGAAGGACTCCGCCAGCTCGTTCTCGGCGAGACGGGTCAGCTCCTCGAGGATGCTCTTGGCGGTGTCCGTGTCCATCTCCGCGAACGGGCCGGTGCCGTACAGCTTGTCGCGCCCGAGCACCTCGAAGAGGTTGAACTCGATGTCGCGGAGATTCGACTTGTAGTGCCCCATGGCGACGGCTCCGTAGAAGAGAGATCGGCGAGGCACTGGATCCTCGCGCTAGTTCACATACCAACAAGTAGCTTCTAGTGGATGATGCTACCCACCGGTAATAAGAAGCAACCCCGATCCGGTCATCTGTGACTCGTTACGCTTTGCCGCATGTACGGCTACGACCAGAGCGCTGGCACTCAGCAGCAGTACGCCCCGCCGCAGCAGCCCATGTCCGGGCAGCAGATGCCGGGGCAGATGCCCGGCGGCCCGATGGGCGGGGGCTACGGGCAGCAGCCGCCGCTGTACCCCGAGCCGTCCCCGCCGTCCCTCGCCGACGCGGTGCGTGCCTTCACCACGGGCCAGCTGGCCGCCGAGGACTTCCAGCAGGTCTTCGCGACGTCCAAGGTCTACTGCCCGCGCGGCGACAACCCCGGCTTCCTGGCGCTGCACAACACACAGCAGCCGGTGATCCCGATGTTCACCTCGCTCAAGGAGCTGCGCCGGTACGCCGGCAAGGAGTCCAAGTACTTCGTGATCACCGGAGCCGAGGTCATCGACCTGCTTCCGACCGGCTACGGCTTCGTCCTCGACATGGAGGGGGAGCACCGGATGGTCTTCGACGCGAAGGCGGTGGAGCAGATGGTGGAGTTCGCGATGCGGCGCATGTACGGATAGGTCTGCGGTCGGGCTCGGCGGGCCGCGGGGCCGGGCGGGCCCGTGCGCTCGGCGGGCGGGCTCCGGTCCCGGCTCGGTGTCCGGAACTGATCGCCAGGCGAGTGGAACGCCCGGAGGGAATGTCCTCCGGGCGTTCGTCGTTGGGTCTGGCAGAAAGTTCAACAATCAACTAAAGTGAGCGTACAAGGAGGTACCGACATGCCCGCAGTGACCGTCGAGAACCCGCTGACCCTGCCCCGTGTCGTAGCGCCGGCCGACGCGGTGGCCCGTCCGGTGCTCGCCGTGACGACCGCGCCCAGCGGTTTCGAGGGCGAGGGCTTCCCGGTCCGCCGTGCGTTCGCCGGGATCAACTATCGCCACCTCGACCCGTTCATCATGATGGACCAGATGGGTGAGGTGGAGTACGCGCCGGGAGAGCCCAAGGGCACGCCCTGGCACCCGCACCGTGGCTTCGAGACCGTCACCTACATCATCGACGGGATCTTCGACCACCAGGACAGCCATGGTGGTGGGGGCACCATCACCAACGGTGACACCCAGTGGATGACGGCCGGTTCCGGCCTCCTCCACATCGAGGCTCCGCCGGAGTCGCTCGTCGTGTCCGGCGGCCTCTTCCACGGCATCCAGCTGTGGGTGAACCTGCCGGCCAAGGACAAGATGATGGCGCCGCGCTACCAGGACATCCGCGGCGGCCAGGTCCAGCTCCTCACCACCCCCGACGGCGGCGCGCTGCTCCGCGTCATCGCCGGCGAGCTGGACGGGCACCAGGGCCCCGGCATCACCCACACCCCGATCACCCTGCTCCACGCGACCGTGGCGCCGGGCGCGGAGATCACGCTTCCCTGGCGCGAGGACTTCAACGCGCTGGCGTACGTGCTCGCCGGGCGCGGCAGCGTCGGTGTGGACCGGCGCCCGATCCACCTCGGGCAGACGGCCGTCCTCGGCGCGGGCTCGTCCATCACCGTGCGGGCGGACGAGAAGCAGGACTCCAACGCGCCCGACCTGGAGATCGTGCTGCTCGGCGGACAGCCGATCCGTGAGCCCATGGCCCACTACGGCCCGTTCGTCATGAACACCCGCGAGGAACTGCAGCAGGCGTTCGAGGACTTCCAGAAGGGCCGGCTGGGCACGATCCCGGCGGTCCACGGGATGACCGAGGGCGGTATCTGACCCCCGCTCAGCCTGCGATGCCGCGAGGCCCCCGCCCGACCGCTTGAACCCAAGCCGGGTGGGGGCCTCCGGCGTGTACGGGGGCCCCGTGCGGTGTGACAAGCGGGAGTGCGCCGGGCGGCCAGGGGGTGCGTACGCATGAGGCGGAGCGTTCCCTTAGGCCGGTGGTGGTGTGGGACGCACGGCCGGTCCACCCCCCGTGGGGCCGGCCGTGGCGACAATGACCCACCGCATGGCGAGCACGGGGGACCGCGGGAGCACGGGCAAGCCCTGCCTCGCCCGGTCTGAACTGGGGGTACGCCGAGTGGGTCACCCCTCCGGTGCGGGGGGCTCGTGGAGTTCGAACCAGATGCTCTTGCCTTCGCCGCGCGGGTCGACGCCCCAGGCGTCCGCGAGCATGTCCATGAGGACGAGACCGCGTCCTGAGGAGGCCAGCTCGCCGGGGCGGCGTTTGTGCGGGAGGTCGTCGCTGGCGTCTGTCACCTCGATCCGCATCCGGCGCTTGCCGCCGTCGCCGGTCATCTCGGCGACGAGCAGCGCGTCGGCGTCGGTGTGGACGAGGACGTTGGTGAGCATCTCGGAGACGAGGAGGACGGCCGAGTGGACCTGGTCGTCGGAGGTCCAGTCGTGCAGCAGTTCGCGGACCTGCTGGCGGGCCCCGGCGATGCGCTCGGGCTCGGCCTGGGCGACGGTCAGGGCGGTGCGGCGGACGGGAGGCTTCATGGCGACGGTGCCACCGCGGCCGGACCCCTCGGCCTCGCGGGACAGCAGCAGCATCGCTATGTCGTCCTCGCGCCGGTCGGCGAGCGGTCCGGGGGTGTGATGGGAGGACGGGCCGTGCACACCTTGGACGAGCGCGTCGGCCAGCGCCTCCAGCCGTCCGGGAGCGAGCCCGTTCACCACCGGGCTCGCTCCGTCCAGCGCCACGGGGACCGGACTCGCCTGCGCGGGCGCCGGACCGTCCCCCACCAACGCCGTACCGGCTGCCGCCGCCGATGCCGGGACGCTCCCCGCCGATGCCCGACCGGCTGCCGTGGGCGCCGAACCTGCCCCAGCCGACGCCGGGGCGGCCGCCGTGGGGGCCGGGCTCGCCATGTCCCGTGCAACGGCTGTCCTGTCCTTGGCGGGGCCGTCTCCCCCGACAGCGTTGCCATCCGGATCACGCGGGGGCTGGTCGAAGGACTCCAGGATCGTTCTGATGCGGCGCCAGCCCGTGTCGAGGTCGTGGCCGCCCGTCTCGATGAGGCCGTCGGTGCACAGGAGCATCGTCTCGCCGGGTTCGAGGACGAGCCGGGTGGTGGGGTAGTCGGCGTCGGGGTCGATGCCTAGGGGCAGGCCCCCCGGGGTCGGCCGGACCAGCACCGTGCCGTCGGCCATGCGGATCGCCGGGTCCGGGTGCCCGGCACGGGCGATGTCCAGCACGCCGGTCACCGGGTCGACCTCCACGTACAGGCAGGTCGCGAAGCGCAGGTCGGTGAACTCGCCGGAGGAGTCCACGGTGACGCCGTGGAGGAAGCGGGACGCGCGGGAGAGGACCGCGTCCGGCGGGTGGCCCTCGGAGGCGTACGCGCGCAGGGCTATGCGGAGCTGGCCCATGAGTCCGGCGGCGCGTACGTCATGGCCCTGGACGTCGCCGATGACGAGGGCGAAGCGCCCGTTGGGCAGGGCGATCATGTCGTACCAGTCGCCGCCGACCTGGAGTCCGCCGCCGGTCGGGACGTAGCGTGCGGCGACGCTCATACCGGGGATCTCGGGGCCGAGCGTGGGGAGCATCGTGCGCTGGAGGCCGTCGGTCAGTTCGCGTTCGGTCTCGGCGGCGCCCGCGCGGGACAGCGCCTGGGCGAGCATCCGGGCCACGGTGGTCAGGACGGACCGTTCGTCAGGGGTGAAGGTGACCGGGTGGGTGAAGCCGGCCATCCACGCGCCCATGGTGCGGCCTGCGACGATCAGCGGCAGGAAGGCCCAGGACTGGCGGTTGAACCGTTCCGCGAGCGGCCAGGCGGTGGGGTAGCGGGACTTGTAGTCCTCGGGGGAGGAGAGATAGACGGCCCGGCCGGTGCGGACGACCTCGGCCGCCGGGTAGTCCGTCTCCAGCGGCATGTGTGTGAACGGGCCCTCGTCGCCGTGGTTGTGCCCGTGGTGCCCGATGACGGTGAGGCGGTCGCCCTCCACCCCGAACACGGCGAGCCCGTCCGGGGAGAAGCCCGGCATCGCCAGGCCCGCCGCGACGCGCAGCACCTCCTCGGTCGACCGCGCCTCGGCCAGCGCCCGCCCCGCGTCCAGCAGGAACGCCTCGCGGGAGCGCCGCCAGTCGCCGGTGACGGCCGCCGGGGCGCGGGCGGCGGTCTGCGGCGAGGGCTCGGTGACCTCCTGGATGGTGCCGATCAGCTCGACCGATCTGCGCAGGGGGTCGAAGGTCGGTTTGGAACGGCTGCGGACGGTACGGATGACCCGGCCCTGCTCGTCCATGATCCGTATCCGGACCTCGGCGAGGGTGTCCTCGGCGACGGCGAGCTGCACGACGGAGACGATCTCGTTCCAGTCGACGGGGTGGAGTCTCGACCGCGCGCCGGCCTGGGTCAGGGTGGTCGGTTCCGGGGGCAGCCCCAGGAGCCGGGCTGCTTCGGCGTCGACGGTGACGGTTCCGGCAGCGCTGTCCCAGGTCCACAGTCCCGTCGCCAGGGCGGACAGGACGTCCTCCACGGTGGGCGGGGGCTCACCAGTGCGCATTGACCCACTCTAAGAACAGCCGATCGGACCGTGCCACCGAAGCTGTACCGGGCACCGAGCGGTACCTGAGGTAACCGCGATCGGCGACGACGGCGGTGACAGCGGTTGACGTTATCGACAGAAACCGCTTGCGGTCCTGGCTATGGCTGTGACGGTGAGTATCCGTGCGGGAAAAGGTGTCCGGGGTGGGGAGAGCGGTGTCCAACAAACCATAGGACGCGGTTACCCGCGCGGGTGGCGGTAAATGGTGGGGAGGCGATCTTGGGGTGCCCGGTACCCTTGGCTGTGTTTCACGTGAAACACGGACAGTGAACCGTGTGGCACGGTGCCAGATCCCCGATCAGCGAAGACTGGATGAACGACGATGCATCGGTACAGGTCCCACACCTGCGGCGAGCTCCGCGCCTCTGACGTCGGCACCGACGTCCGGCTGAGTGGCTGGCTGCACAATCGGCGCGACCTGGGCGGCATCCTCTTCATCGATCTGCGCGACCACTACGGCATCACGCAGCTCGTCGCCCGTCCGGGCACCCCGGCTTACGAGGCCCTGGACAAGATCTCCAAGGAGTCGACCGTCCGTGTCGACGGCAAGGTCGTCTCCCGTGGCGCCGAGAACGTCAACCCCGACCTGCCCACCGGCGAGGTCGAGGTCGAGGTCGGCGAGGTCGAGCTGCTGGGCGCGGCCGCCCCGCTGCCCTTCACCATCAACGCCGAGGACGGGGTCAACGAGGAGCGGCGCCTGGAGTACCGCTTCCTCGACCTGCGCCGTGAGCGCATGCACCGCAACATCATGCTGCGTACGGCCGTGATCAGCGCCATCCGGCACAAGATGACGGCCCTCGGCTTCAACGAGATGGCGACGCCGATCCTGTCCGCCACCTCCCCCGAGGGCGCCCGCGACTTCGTCGTGCCCTCGCGCCTGAACCCGGGCAAGTTCTACGCCCTCCCCCAGGCTCCGCAGCAGTTCAAGCAGCTGCTGATGATCTCGGGCTTCGACCGGTACTTCCAGATCGCGCCCTGCTTCCGTGACGAGGACGCGCGCGCGGACCGTTCGCCGGGCGAGTTCTACCAGCTCGACGTCGAGATGAGCTTCGTGGAGCAGGAGGACGTCTTCCAGCCCATCGAGAAGCTCATGACCGAGCTGTTCGAGGAGTTCGGCAACGGCCGTCACGTCACCTCGCCGTTCCCGCGCATCCCGTTCCGGGAGGCGATGCTCAAGTACGGCTCCGACAAGCCGGACCTGCGCGCCCAGCTGGAGCTGGTCGACATCACCGACATCTTCGAGGGCTCGGAGTTCAAGGCGTTCGCCGGCAAGCACGTGCGCGCGCTGCCGGTGCCGGACGTGTCCGGACAGCCCCGGAAGTTCTTCGACCAGCTCGGCGAGTACGCGGTGGAGCAGGGCGCGAAGGGCCTGGCCTGGGTGCGCGTCGGCGAGGAAGGTGCGCTCACCGGTCCGATCGCCAAGTTCCTCACCGAGGAGAACGTCGCCGAGCTGACCAAGCGCCTGTCGCTGGCCCCGGGTCACGCGGTGTTCTTCGGCGCCGGTGAGTTCGACGAGGTCTCGAAGATCATGGGTGCGGTCCGCGTCGAGGCCGCCAAGCGCGCCGGCCACTTCGAGGAGGGCGTGTTCCGGTTCTGCTGGATCGTCGACTTCCCGATGTACGAGAAGGACGAGGACACCGGGAAGATCGACTTCTCGCACAACCCGTTCTCGATGCCGCAGGGCGGTCTGGAGGCCCTGGAGACCCAGGATCCGCTGGACATCCTCGGCTGGCAGTACGACATCGTCTGCAACGGCGTCGAGCTGTCCTCCGGCGCGATCCGGAACCACGAGCCCGAGATCATGCTCAAGGCCTTCGAGATCGCGGGCTACGACCGTGACACCGTCGAGGAGCAGTTCGCCGGCATGCTGCGCGCGTTCCGCTTCGGCGCCCCGCCGCACGGCGGTATCGCCCCGGGCGTGGACCGCATCGTCATGCTCCTCGCCGACGAGCCCAACATCCGCGAGACCATCGCCTTCCCGCTCAACGGCAACGCCCAGGACCTGATGATGGGCGCGCCGACGGAGCTGGAGGAGGCGCGCCTGCGGGAGCTGCACCTCTCGGTGCGGAAGCCGCAGCCGAAGTAGAGAAGTGTGTGAGGCAAGCCTCATGGAGGCTTGAAAGAGAAGGGTCCTGAAACCGTCCGTCGGTTTCCGGACCCTTTTCCATGCGCGGGGAACCGCCGGCGGCAACGGGCAGCCGACGCGTCGCAAGTCGTCGTGGCGGGTGCGGGTGCCGTCGCGGCGAAGGGGAACAGGGGCGAAACCACAGTGCTTTCCCACGGTACTGACAGCGTCCCTCCCTATTTTCCTCGTCCATGACGGGAAATCAGATCGGAAACGACAAGGCCCCCGAGTCCCGGGGGCCGAAGCACAAGAGGGACCTGACGCGCCGCAAGGTCGTGGTCGCGGGTGCCGGAGCCGTGGCCGCGGTGGCCGCGGGCGGCGCCGTCGTCGCGACCGCGAGCGCGGACCCGACCGGGAAGACCAAGGTCACCACTCCCGGGTCCGCGACCGCGAGCGCCGGTGAGGAGTGCTACCGGCTCACCTCGGAGACCACCGAGGGCCCGTACTACATCGACGCCGACAAGATCCGGCAGGACATCACCGAGGACAAGGAGGGCATCCCCTTCACCCTCCGCGTCAAGGTGATCGACTCCGGGAGCTGCGCGCCGATCCGTGACGCGGCCGTCGACATCTGGCACTGCGACGCGCTGGGCCTCTACTCGGGTTACGAGAGCTTCTCCGAGGGCGGCGGCACCGCCCCCACCGACGCCCCCTCGGGCGTCCCCACGGACATGCCGTCCGGCACCCCCACCGGCGAACCCCCGTCGGGCGGCGGCGGAGGTGGCGGTGGCGGCGGGCACGAGGAGCCGACCAGCGACACCCGTTATCTGCGCGGCACCTGGAAGACCGACAAGAAGGGGTTCGTCACCTTCAAGACGGTCTTCCCGGGCTGGTACCGGGGCCGCTGTGTCCACGTCCACACCAAGGTGCATGTCAACGGTGAGTGGACGGACTCCGGTTACGAGGGCGGGAACACCTGCCACACCGGCCAGTTCTTCTTCGACGAGGCGGCCGTGCTCGCCTCCGCCGAGGTCGAGCCGTACTCCACGTCGACGACGGAGCGTACGACCCTCGACGAGGACACGATCTACGACGGCAGCGGCACCCAGGGCGGTCTGCTCAAGCTGAGGTACAAGAAGAACGACATCGCCAAGGGCGTCATCGGCACCATCACCGTCGGCGTCGACCCGGACGCGACGAACACGGGCTCGGACGCTTCTGCGGAGCCGGGAGCGTCGGCGACGGAGTGACCGACGCCGCTCGGCGCGAGGCCCGGAACCCCTCCCCTGGGTTCCGGGCCTTCGGTGTGTCCGCGCGTATGCGCGGGGCCGGGCGCCGGGGAAGTCATCAGTGGACGCACAGGTTTCCCGTCGGAGGGGCACAGCGGGCGCGGGTGTGATGGGACAGGGAAGGCGAGGAACCCGTAGGGGAAGGAGACGTCGGAGAGTGGAGGAGGCCATGGAATTCGCCGTGCTGCTCGCACTGCTGCTGGTCCTCGGGGCGGTGGTCGCGGTCGTCGCCCGGCGGCGCCTCGACGGCACGCGGGACGCGACGTCCGGCCTGGCCGCGGAGGCCGACGCCAACCGCTGGGTGGTCCGGCTCGGCGGCAGTCTGGCCGGTATCGACGTCCGGGCGCAGACCGGGGCGGACGGCGACGCGGCCCGCTCCCTGACCGAGGCCGCCCAGAGCCTTCGCTCCGCCCGGGCGCGGCTGGCGGCCGCCCGTACGCCCGACCAGTACGCGGTGGTCGTCCGGACGGCGGCCGAGGGCCTGCACCACGTGGGGGAGGCCCGCAGGGCGCTGGGGCTGGACCCGGCCGCTCAGGGGACGGAACGCGGTCCGCTCGACCGGGCCGCCCGGGGCGGAGGGGCAGACCGGGGCGCACGGGCCGACCGGGTCGGGCGGGCCGACTGGGTCGGGCGGGCCGACTGGGGCGGGCGGGCCGACTGGGGCGGGCGGAAGGAACTGTTGCACGGCCTCGACGCGTCCTACTGGTCATGACCACGTCGACCTCCGCCGCCGCCCCGCCCCTCACGACCCTCGGGGAGGAGATCCTCCTCCTCTCCCTCGACGACTCCACGGGTGAGGCGAGGCTGCCGCTGCGCACGACGTACGCGATCGCGGCGGCGGCCCTGCTGGAACGGGCACTCGCGGACGACCCGGAGGACGCGGCGCTCCCGGACGACGCCGAGAAGTGGGTCAACGAGCACCGGGACGAGGAGTACGAGACGGCCCTGCGGGGTCTGCTGGACAAGGGTCTGATCCGTGAGGAGAGGCGCCGGCTCCTCCTCGTCTTCCGCACCACCGTCCACCCGGAGGCCGACGGCACGGTGGAAGCGGCGCTGCGCAGGCGCCTTTCGGCGGTCGTCCTCGAGGGACGCGAGCCGGACCATCGCACCGCCGCCCTGATCACCCTGCTCCACCACGCCGAACTGCTGGAACTGGCCTTTCCGGACCTGGGGAAGGAGCAGACCGCTGCGGTCGAGCGGCGCATGACGGAGATCGCCGAACGCCACTGGGCCGTCCCCGCCCTGCGCCGCATGGCCGCGGCGGCCGCCGCGGCGTCGGCCGCGCTCGTCGCCGCGACGATGGTGACGACGGTCGTCGTGATCACGACGGTGACGTGAGCAGTGGTTCCGGTTCTCCCTCGTAAGGTGTCCGACTCATGAGTGGTCTTTCCCCCGAGTTCACCGAGGCGCTGGCCGCCGTTCTGCGGGACCTGGGCGCGCAGTGTCCCGTGAGCCCCGATGTGCGGGAGGACCGGGACGGCCACGGTGTCGTGCTCTACGCGCCCGACGGTTCGGGGCAGGGGGTGTGGGCCGAGCCGGACGGGCGGCCGGGGATGCTGCTGGCCGAGGTCGCCGACCAGGTGCAGAGCTGGGCGGTGGAGGCGCTGTGGGCGGCCGGTGAGCCCGCGGTGTGGCCGCGGTGCCCGGAGCATCCGGACGCGCATCCGCTGGAGGCGGCCGTCGAGAAGGGCACGGCCGTATGGGTGTGCCCGCGCGGCGGTACCGGCGCCGTCCCCGTGGGGGAGCTGCCCTCGGGTGGGTGATCAGGGGGCGCCGCCGTCCTATGACGCCTCGGCGTCCGTGCTTCCCGCGTCCGTGCTTCCCGCGTCCGTGCTTCCCGCGTCCGTGCTTCCCGCGTCCGTGCTTCCCGCGTCCGTGCTTCCCGCGTTGGTGCTTCCCGCGTTGGTGCTTCCCGCGTTGGTGCTCCCCGCGTCCGCGTGATCGGCTTTGGCGTTCTCGGTCGTCGCCCCGTCGGCCTCCGCGCCGTCCGCCTTCCAGCTCTCGGCCTTCGCGTCGTCCGCCCCCGCGCTCCCGGCCTTGGTGTGGAGCACCTCGCGGGCCTGTTCGGCGGCGCGGATCGTGCTCTCGCTGACGAAGTCGAGGAAGCGGGCGACGTTCTCCAGTCGGGCGGCGGCCGGGGTGCCGTTGCCGAGGACGCCGACGCCCTGCCGCGCGATCTCGATGACCTGGGTCAGGGCCCGGGCGCTGGCCAGCATCGACTGATACCAGATGTCGTCGTCGACGACATAGCGCTCGCGGCGGCGTTCGTCGCGCTCCCGGCGGACGAAGGCCTGGTTCTCCAGGTACGAGATGGCCTTGGAGACGGACGCCGGGCTGACCTGGAGACGCTGGACGAGCTCGGACGCGGTGAGGCTGCCCGTGTCGGTGACCGTGAGGCACGCCATGACCCGGGCCATCATCTTGGGCATGCCCGAGGCCATCATGACGGTGGCGAACGTCTCCTCGAACTCGCGTACGGCCTCGGTGTCCCGCCCGTCGGCCCGCGCGGACGACACCGGCTCCCGGGGCGCGGTCTGCCTGCGCCGCTGCGCGCGGCGTTCGGTGGCGCGATGGGCCAGGTCGGCGCGGTAGGCGGTGGGACCGCCGTTGCGCATGACCTCGCGCGTGACGGTCGAGGTGGGGCGGTCGAGGCGGCGGGCGATCTCGGCGTAGGCGAGACCGTCGGCCAGCCCCAGGGCGATCTGCTGACGTTCGGGCTGGGTGAGCCGGCCTCCCGGCATGGGCGTCTCCTTCACGGTCCGCGAGTGGCCCCATTCTAGCGTTCACTTCTGCTCATTGCAACGAGAGGCTGAGTGAGGTGTTGCGTTAATCGCGATGCTGTTGCAACGATTTCAGCCCTCTGGCCTGCGAATACAAAGATTGCATGCAACGACGTTGTTGCCGGATACCTGAATGCAACGTAGCTTTTCTCTTGTCGGAAACAACGACCCAGAGGAGAGAACGATGCAGAAGTTCGCCACCCCCGCCCCGATCGCCGCCGTCCTCGACATCCAGGCCGGGCGGGTGCAGGTCATCGCCGCCGACCGTGCCGACACCGCCGTCGAGATCCGGCCCGTGGACCCGGCCAAGAGCCGGGACGTGAAGCTCGCCGAGCAGAGCACCGTCGAGTTCGCGGACGGCACCCTGCGGGTCACCGCCACGGCGCCGGTCAAGAACCGGCTCATGGGCCCCGCCGGCGCGGTCGAGGTGACCGTCCAGCTGCCCGCCGGTTCCCGGGTCGAGGCCACGTCGGCCGGCGTCGAGTTCCGGGGCGTCGGCCGGCTCGGAGACGTTGCCGTCGACGGCGCCCTCGGCCAGGTCAAGCTCGACGAGACCGCCCACGCCCGCCTTGCCGTCCTGGCCGGGGACGTGTCCGTCGGCCGCCTGGGCGGGCACGCCGAGATCACCACCCAGCAGGGTGACATCCGCATCGGCGAGGCCGTACGCGGCACGGTCGTGCTCCGCACCGAGTCCGGTGACATCTCCGTCGCCGCCGCCCCCGGCGTCTCGGCGGCCCTGGACGCCGGTACCGCCTACGGCCGCGTCAGCAACGCACTCAAGAACGACGGTGCCACCGCACTCGACATCCGCGCCACCACCGCCTGCGGCGACATCACCGCCCGCAGTCTCTGACTCCCCGGTACACCCCGACCCCGGTACACCCCGACCCGGCGGCTCCGACCCCGGCGCACTTCGGCCTCGGCACACCGCCCCCGGCGCCTCCGACCCCCGGCACACCCCGGCCTCGGCATCTCCGGCCCCGGCACTTCCGACCCCCGGCCCCTTTGAAGGAGCACCCACCATGACCACCCCGGCCATCGCGGCGAACGGGCTGCGCAAGTCTTACGGCGACAAGGTCGTGCTCGACGGCGTCGACCTGACCGTCCCCGAGGGAACGATCTTCTCCCTGCTCGGCCCGAACGGGGCCGGCAAGACCACCGCCGTCAAGATCCTGTCCACCCTCATCGGCGCCGACGGCGGCCGGGCCCGGGTGGCGGGCCACGACCTGGCCGCCGACCCGCAGGCGGTCCGTGCCGCGATCGGTGTCACCGGTCAGTTCTCCGCCGTCGACGGGCTGATCACCGGCGAGGAGAACATGCTCCTCATGGCGGACCTGCACCACCTGCCCCGGAGCGAGGGACGACGGGTCGCCGCCGAACTGCTGGAACGCTTCGATCTCACCGAGGCCGCGAAGAAGCCCGCCGCCACCTACTCCGGCGGTATGAAGCGCCGCCTCGACATCGCGATGACGCTGGTCGGCGACCCGCGCGTCATCTTCCTCGACGAGCCCACCACCGGCCTCGACCCCCGCTCCCGCCACACCATGTGGCAGATCATCCGCGAGCTGATCACCGGCGGTGTCACCGTCTTCCTCACCACCCAGTACCTGGAGGAGGCCGACGAGCTCGCCGACCGGATCGCCGTGCTCCACGACGGCAGGATCGCCGCCGAGGGCACCGCCGAGGAACTCAAGCGACTGATCCCCGGCGGCCACGTCCGGCTCCGCTTCTCCGACCCGGCCGCCTACCGGTCCGCCACCTCCGCGCTCAGCCAGGTCACCTGCGACGACGACGCCCTCACCCTGCAGATCCCCAGCGACGGCTCCCAGCGCGCGCTGCGCTCCGTCCTCGACCGGCTGGACGCCGCCGGCATCGAGGCCGACGAACTGACCGTGCACACCCCCGACCTCGACGACGTGTTCTTCGCCCTCACCGGCGGCACCGACATCCCCGCCCAGGCCAAGGAGGCCCTGCGATGAGTTCCCTCTCCCTCGCCGTCCGCGACTCGTCCACGATGCTGCGCCGCAACCTGCTGCACGCCCGGCGCTATCCGTCGATGACGCTGAACCTGCTGCTCACGCCGGTCATGCTGTTGCTGCTCTTCGTCTACATCTTCGGTGACGCGATGAGCGCGGGCCTCGGCGGCGGAGCCGACCGCTCCGACTACATCGCCTATCTGCTGCCGGGTCTGCTGCTGATGACGGTCGGCTCCACCACGATCGGCACCGCGGTGTCCGTCTCCAACGACATGACCGAGGGCATCATCGCCCGCTTCCGCACCATGGCGATCCACCGCGGCTCGGTGCTCATCGGGCACGTCGTCGGCAGTGTGGCGCAGTGCGTGATGAGCGTGGTGCTCGTCGGCGCCGTCGGCGTGGCCATCGGCTTCCGCTCCACCGACGCCACCGTCCTGGAGTGGCTCGCGGCCTTCGGGCTGGTCACGCTGTTCTCCCTGGCGCTCACCTGGATCGCGGTCGGGATGGGCCTGGTCAGCCCGAACGCCGAGGCGGCCAGCAACAACGCGATGCCGCTGATCTTCCTCCCGCTGATCTCCAGCACCTTCGTACCGCTGCACACCATGCCGGGCTGGTTCCAGCCGATCGCCGAGTACCAGCCGTTCACCCCCGCCATCGAGACCCTGCGCGGGCTGCTCCTCGGCACCGGGATCGGCCACAACGGATGGCTCGCCCTCGCCTGGTGCGTCGGTCTCGCGGTGCTCGGCTACTTCTGGTCCACCGCGAAGTTCAACAGCGACCCGAAGTAACCGCCGTGACAGCGCGGGCAGGCACCCGCCCCCCCGTCCCACCCCGGGCGGCGTACACCGACAGGGCGTCGGAGTACGCCGCCCCGTTCGTGTGTCGCCGCACCCCGTGCTCACTCGGCCTCCGGCGGGGGTGTCAACGCCTCCTCCTCCAGCAGGCGTTCGGCGATGTCGGCGGCCCAGGACTGGGCCCAGCGGCGGAGTGACATGGTGGCCTGCTCGTCGAGGCCCTGGCGGGCGAACTCTCTGTCGTCGAGCCACTCGGTGGCCTCCAGCCGGGACTGGAGGTCGGCGAGATCGAAGGTCGAGGCGGTGGCGGAGGTGTGGCGGCGGGCCAGTTCCTCCAGTTCGGGGATGGTCCAGTGGACGGTGGCCGCGTGGACCGTGACGAGGTCGCGGGCGGTGTTCCGGTCGGCCAGGGCACGGACCTTCGTACCGACCACGTCCTCCAGGGAGAGGGTCGGGCCCAGCGACGTCTCGACCGCCGGGCGCCACAGGGACTCCTTGAGGATGTCCAGGGTGCGCTCCTCCGCGGTCGTCGGGTCGGTGACGAGGAGGTGGGCGGAGAGCGGGGTGGCCTCCGCCTCCTCCACCAGCCAGCCGCGTTCGGCCAGCCCGGTGCGGACGGCGCGGGCGATCTGGTCCATCGGGGCCGGATGTTCCGTCGCCACCTCCAGCACGCGGCCCGGCGGGCGGCTCTGCGTCAGGCCGTGGGCCCGCACGGCGTGGTCGCCGGTCACGGCGAGCGCGTAGGGGGCGCCGATGGCCAGGATGTCCAAGAGGAGATGGAGGACCGGGTCGGGGGGACCCGGGTCGGGAAGGTCGTTCACGCGCGGGCCTGGGCAGTGGTGGGGGGTGGGGCCATGGACATGGATTATCACGGCCCCCGGACTTTCCCCCGGTTTTCCGGCGGTCCACCCGCCATCGGCCCTCCGGACTTCTCAAGTTCGGTTAAGACAAGACAAAGCAGGCTCATAGCCTGACCCGCGATCGTCCCGTGTCATGGACCAGACCCTTCTCGTGGTCGCCGATCTGGCTGCCATCTCCGTGCTGACCTTCGCGGTCTACTTCCCCCGCCACCATCGTCGGGACCTCGTCGCCGCCTTCCTCGGCATCAACGTCGGCGTGCTCGCGGTGGCGATGACGCTCGGCTCGTCCTCGGTCGGGATCGGGCTCGGGATGGGCCTGTTCGGCGTGCTGTCGATCATCCGGCTGCGGTCGTACGAGATCGCCCAGCACGAGATCGCGTACTACTTCTCCGCGCTCGCCCTCGGCCTGCTGGCCGGGCTGCCGGAGCGGGTGAACGCCCTGTCCGCCCTCCTCATGGCACTGATCGTCGCCACCATGTACGCCGGCGACCACCCGCGGCTGTACGGCCGGTACCGGCAGCGCGTCCTCCGCCTCGACGCCGCCCACACCGACGAGGACGCCCTGCGCGCCCACCTCGAAGTGCTCCTCGGCGGGCGCGTCGTGAACCTGTCCGTGCAGAGCGTCGACCTCGTCAACGACATCACCCTCGTCGACGTCCGCTATGTCGCCGGCGGCGAAGTCCCGCGCGCACCGCACGAGGCCGGGGTGCGGGAGACCGGGGCGCGGGTGCGGGAGACCGGGGCGCGGGAGGCCGGGGCGCGGGTCGAGCACGAGGTGCGGGCATGACCGCCGTCGACTCCATCGACTCCATCGACTCCATCGGCCCCGTGGTCGGGGCGCTGCGCCCCGTCGGTCTGGACGAACTCGTGGAGCGCGCCGCGCTGCTGACCCGGCTGGACCGCAAGTACATGCTGCCCCTGACCGATCTGCCGTTCGTCGTGGGCGGCCTCGACGAGGACCTGCGGGTCCTGGAGGCCGACGGCCGGCGGAGGTTCGCGTACCGCTCCGTGTACTTCGACACCCCGGACCTGGACGGCTATCTGGGCGCCGCCCGCAGCCGCCGGCGCCGCTTCAAGCTGCGCGTGCGCACCTATCTCCCCGCCGACTCCTCGCGCGAGGGCACGCACTACGTCGAGGTCAAGACGCGGGGCCCGCGCGGCACCACCGTCAAACAGCGCGTCCCGTACCAGGGCGACCCCTGGCGGCTGAGCCCCGAGGCCCGCGCGTACGCCGACGAGACGCTCGGCGAGGCGGGCATCGACGTGCGAGGCCTGCGGCTGGTCCCCACGCTCACCACCCGCTATCTGCGCACCACGCTGTTGCTGCCGGACAGCGGCAGCCGCGTCACCGTCGACACCGGCCTGAACTGGGCGCTGCCCGACGGCACCGCACTGCGCACCCCCGACCGCGCCGTCGTCGAGACCAAGGCCGGGCGCGCGGGGTGCGGCGCCGACCGGCTGCTGTGGTCGCTGGGTCACCGGCCCCTGCCCGTCTCCAAGTACGGCACCGGACTCGCCGCGCTGCGGCCCGGCCTGCCCGCCCACCGCTGGCTGCCCGTCCTGCGGCGCCACTTCCCCTCCGCATCCGCATCGAACGGGAGTCCCGCATGAACACCGGAGCACTGCGCCGGCTGCGTACCAGGGCCGCCGCCGCCCTCGCCTCCGTCGTCCTCGCCACCGCCGCGCTGTCCGGCTGCTCCTCCGGGAGCGACGCGGCGTCCGGCTCCGGATCAGCCGCGTCGAGCGCGAACGCGGCCTCGGCGGTCGACGGGGACCGCACGGCGGCCGAGGTGCTCGCCGACAACGAGAAGACGCACGCCGAGGACGGGGACACGGGTCATGACGAGTCCGAGGCCGTCTCCATCGAACTGAAGGGCGACTCGGCGGAGGTGGACGGCAAGGGTGTGGACGTCGACGGGGCGACCGTCACCATCACCTCCGCCGGCACCTACCGGATCAGCGGCACCCTCGACGACGGGCAGATCGTGATCACCGCGCCGGAGGCGACGGTGAAGCTGGTCCTCGACGGCGTCGCCATCTCCCACTCCTCCGGGTCCGCGATCGCGGCCACCGAGGCGGAGCGGCTCGTGGTGGTCCTCGCGGAAGGCAGCGCGAACAAGCTGAGCGACACCGGCTCCTACGCCGACGACGCCGAGGCGAACGCCGCCCTCTACAGCGCGGGCGACCTCACCATCGGCGGCAGCGGCTCCCTGACGGTGAAGGGCAACGGCAACGACGCCATCGCCGGGAAGGACGGGCTGCTCGTCGAGGGCGGCAACGTCACCGTCGAGGCCGCCGACGACGGCATCCGGGGCAAGGACTACCTGGTCGTCAGCGGTGGCACGGTCACGGTCACCGCCGCGGGCGACGGGCTGAAGTCCGACAACGGTGACGAGGACGACGCCGGGTACATCGCCGTCGAGGGCGGCACGGTCTCGGTCACCGCGGGCGGCGACGCCGTGGACGCGGCCACCGACCTCGTCGTCACCGGCGGCGAGCTGAGCGTCGAGGCCGAGGCGTCCGACGACACCTCCGCGCACGGTCTGAAGTCGGGCGTGATCACCGTGCTCGAAGGGGGCACCGTCGACGTGTCCGCCTCCGCCGACGCCCTGCACGGTGAGGCGGCCGTCCATCTCGCCGGCGCCGACGTCACCCTGTCCGCGGGCGACGACGGCGTACACGCCGAGGGCGACCTGGTCATCAGCGCCGGCAGTCTGACCGTCACCGGCTCCAACGAGGGTCTGGAGGGCAAGGACATCCTGGTCAGAGGCGGTACGACCAAGGTCACCTCCCAGGACGACGGCGTCAACGCGTCCGGCGGCGAGGCCACCTCCGACGACCAGGGCGGCGGACCCGGCGGTGGCGGCGGCGAGAACGTCGGCGACTACACCGCCAAGGTCACCGGGGGCACCCTGGTCCTCGACTCCCAGGGCGACGGCTTCGACTCCAACGGCACCGCCGAGATCACCGGCGGCACGATCGTCGTCAACGGCCCCGAGGCCGGCGGCAACGGCGCGCTCGACGTCAACGGCGGCTTCACCGTCAGCGGCGGCACACTCCTCGCCTCCGGCAGCGCCGGCATGGTCGTCGCCCCCGACGGCGAGTCCGAGCAGGGCTGGCTGTCGGCCACGCTGGACGCGTCCGTCGAGGCCGGCACGACCCTGCACATCGTCGACTCCGACGGCGGGATCGTCGCCTCGTACGTCACCTCCAAGACCATCCAGAACGTCGTCTACTCCGGTGAGGGCGTCGAGAGCGGCGAGGAGTACACCGTGTACTCCGGCGGCTCGGTCTCCGGCTCCGACACCGGCGGCCTGGCCCGGTCCGGCAAGCTCGGCTCCGCCGAGAAGATCGCCACGGTCACGGCGGGCGAGGCCCCGGAGGGCGGCGGCTCCGGCGGACCCGGAGGGGGCGGGGGCCGCGGGCAGTAGCCGTACCCGGGCCGGACCAGGGCGGGGCCGGGGCATGGCCGGGCGCGGTGTGACGGGTGGGGCCAGACTGGAAGGAGTGGCGGAGCTTCCGGAAGGCCCCGCCCCGAGCACTCATGGGAGGTCGGCATGAAGGCAGTCACACGGATGGACGTACCCGTCGAGTTCGAGGGCGACGGGGTCGAACTACGGATGCAGGACATCGGCGGGGACACGGAGGTCGCCTTCGTGCGGCTCCCCAAGGGCGCGGACATGGGCCCGGCCCTGAAGGACGAGCCCGACGGGCTGTGCCAGGTCCCGCACTGGGGCTACATGTTCAAGGGCAGGCTGGTGATGCACACCAAGCAGGGCGACCAGACCTACGAGGCGGGCGAGGCCTTCTACTGGGCGCCCGGCCACGCACCGGAGGCCCTGGAGGACTGCGAGTACGTGGACTTCTCGCCCCGCAAGGAGTTCGAGGAGGTCATCGCGCACATCAAGTCGAACATGGGCTGACCCCCACTCACCGGCACCGGCGGAAAGGGAACTTGGAGGCAACCTTTCCCGGAACGGCGACCACACATGAGTCGGGACCCCCTTCACGGGGGCTCCACACGAACCACGTGTTCACCCGAACCACGTACGTTACGTAAGGACTCATCCGTGGCTTCTGCCTCCTCGCGCCCGTCCCACCGCCGGTCCCTCCGCAAGCGCCGCACCCTCGTGGTCACCGCCGCCGCCGTGGCCGCCGGAGTCGGCGCCGGCGTCCTGGTGATGAACGCCAACGCCGCCCCCACGGACCTCTACCACCAGGTGCTGCCCGCCAAGGACGGCTGGGCGGCCTCCGGGTCCGGCACGACCGGCGGTTCGAAGGCGGACGCGGCGCACACCTTCACGGTCTCGACCCGCGCCCAGCTGGTGAAGGCGCTCGGCTCCCCGACCGACACCACCCCCCGGATCATCAAGATCAAGGGCACGATCGACGCCAACACCGATGACGCGGGCAGGAAGCTGAGCTGCGCCGACTACGCCTCCGGGACCGGCTACTCGCTCTCCGCGTACCTCAAGGCCTATGACCCGTCGACCTACGGCAAGAAGGTGCCGTCCGGCACCCAGGAGACCGCCCGCAAGGCCGCCGCGGACAAGCAGAAGAAGAACATCGTCTTCCGGGTGCCGTCGAACACCACCATCATCGGCGTCCCCGGCACCAAGGCGGGGATCACGGGCGGCAGCCTCCAGGTCCAGAACGTCAAGAACGTCATCATCCGCAACCTGACGTTCGCCGCGACTGAGGACTGCTTCCCGCAGTGGGACCCCACCGACGGCTCGTCCGGCGAGTGGAACTCCAACTACGACTCCGTCACCCTGCGCGGGGCGACCAACGTGTGGGCCGACCACAACACGTTCACCGACGAGCCGACCTTCGACAAGTCGCTGAAGACGTACTTCGGCCGCAAGTACCAGATCCACGACGGCGCCCTCGACATCACCAACGGCTCCGACCTGGTGACCGTCGAGCGGAACCTCTTCTCCAACCACGACAAGACGATGCTGATCGGCAGCAGCGACACCGACTCCACGGGCAAGCTGCGCGTCACCATCCACCACAACGTGTGGAAGGGCATCGTCCAGCGCGCCCCGCTGGCCCGCATCGGCCAGATCCACCTCTACAACAACGTCTACGACACGACGAGCCTCAACGGCTACGAGCCGAAGTACAGCATCGACTCCCGCGCCAAGGCGCAGGTCGTCGCCGAGCACAACGTCTGGCGGATCCCGGCGGGCGCGAAGGTCGCCAAGCTGCTCAGCGGCGACGGCACCGGTTCACTCGCCGGCAAGGGCAACCTGGTCAACGGCACCGCCACGGACATCGTCGCCGCGTACAACGCCGCGAGCTCGAAGAAGCTGAAGACGACGGTCAACTGGACCCCCGCCCTGACGGCGGGCCTGGAGACGTCGGTGAAGGACCTCCTGACGTCCCTCACGGCCTCGACGGGCGCGGGCACCCTGTCCTGACCGCCCCTCCCGAACGTGACCCCGCCCGGCCATCCTTCTCCGGTGGCCGGGCGGAGTCACCGCGGACGCACGGGGCGCCCGCTGCCATCAGGCAAGGCGCACGACGTCGTTCTCCGGTGTCAGGAGCCAGCGGAAGTGGTCGATGAGCGGCTCGACCGTGTGGGGATCACGCAGGACCACACCGAGCTCGATGTTGTCGGACAAGGCGCGGTCGGTCAGGTTGGCGCTGCCCAGAAAGGCTGTGTGGCGGTCGGCGGCGATCAGTTTGGCGTGCAGGACGCCCGAGGTCCCGGCTCGGTGCCAGACGCGCACACTGTCGGGCAGCGCCGCGAAGGCCGCCGATGCCTGTGTGGACTCCTCGAGCAGAAGGTCCACGCCCACTCCGCGATCGACCGCCCGCCCTATTTCTTCGACGATGTCCCGGGCGCCGTGCGCGGCGAAGCTGGCGATCAGCAGTGACGATGCCGCCGAGCGGATGATGTCCACCGCGACTCCGCTCGTCAGCCGGGCCGGTACCGACGCACTCATCGGCCCGCTCACCACGACCTGCGCGGGAAGGGGCCGGGGACAAGCGCGCACCGTGGCCAGAGCGAGGGCCAGCCCCGATCCGGGCATGCCGGGCCCTTCGATGCTCCAGGCGCGGATGATCTCGGTGAGCTGTTGTGCAAGCCCCGCCGCAGGCTGGGCGGCTATGAAACGGGCGAGCAGCGGATCACCTGGGTCGGTGACGGCCCCGAGGACGTGTTCCAGTGCGACGACACGGTCCTCGGGTAAGCGATCGCACAGGGCGGCCAGGAGGCCCGGAAGGCGCGACGACGAGGCGGCGGTCCGGGCGGCGGGTACAGCGCCATGAGCGGCGGCCCGACGATTGCCGGGCTCATTCGGCTCGCGTTTCGCCGTCGGTTCCCTCACGTCACTCACGGCCTGAACGCGCATTTGTCGTCGGCCAGTGTCTCCACCAGCAGAGCCCGGTCCAGGAAGTGGTTTCCCCGCTCGCACGAGGTCTCCGCGGCGAACAGGCACGCGTGGCAACCCGCTCCGTGCAGCCGGGAGTGGATGCGCGGGTCGTGCTCGGCGCACATGGGGTCGGAGCTGCACAGCCGGGCCTCTTCGAGGGCCTGGGCGATCGCCGGTCCGAGACGTTCCCTGCGGCCGAGCGAGACGAGACCACCCAGGGTGCCCTCGCTGTCGGGGGCGGCTGTGTAGAGCAGGATTCCGGACATGGGGTCGGGCCCCGACCGTGCGTAGACGCGCTCGGCTATGCCCGAGGCCCCGTAGCCGCATTCCAGGGCGAACTGGCGGATGAGGACATGGGCCAGGGTGTGCAGAAGCACGTACCGGATGCCCGGCCACCGGGGTTCGACGCGGCGGGCCACGCACCACCCCAAGTGGGCGGTTTTCAGCTTTCCCTCACGGGCGACTACGGCGTCCTGCTGCTCCCATGCGGCGAGCCGGTCCTCCTTGAGCGCGAGGAACACACCCTCGCCGCGGAGTTCGGCGCAGGGAACCCAGGTGGGGCGGCCGTCGCGGCTGAGCGGAGCCACGTGGCGCGAGCCCGTCTCCTCGCCGGGCAGCCACTCGGGAGCTTCTATGCGGGTGAAACCGGTGAGCGCGGACACCTCGCGCAGTCGGTGCACGAGCACGACGCTGTCCAGCCAGTCCGCGGTGTCATCGGGGAGCCGCCGTTCGCGCACGGTGGTGAAGTCCGGCAGGGCGTGGTCGCGGGGGTGGGTGAAGGCCCGCCATTCGGGTGTGGTGAGGTCGAAGTCCTCGTCCTCCTCACCCTGGTCGCCTGCGACCGCCTGGGCCTCCTTGGTCACCGCCGCCCACACGGCGTCCGTTCCGTACTGCTCCAGCTCGGGCCAGCAGGCCTGGGTGGGCAGCAGCATCTTTGCCGCGTCCGCGGGGACGGCGGCCAAGGGCGAGAGCAGACTCCAGTGTTCCTTCACCGCCTGGGTGAGGGGTTCCTCGGCCCGGGGGATGCTGAACAGCTTGAGCTGGGAGGCGAACCAGCTGTTGGTGGCGCCGAGCACCATGGTGCGGGTCGGTTCGGGGCAGCCGCCCTGGGCGAAGGTGCCCAGGTGAGGGTGGTGGCCCCGGCAGGCCGGCAGGTTCCGCTCTCCTGCCTGTCCGAGGGCGTCGGCCATGGAGCGGGGCTGCACTCCGCAGGTGCACCGCACGAAGACGTTGGCGGCTTCACCGGTGGTGCCCGACTCGGTCAGGCTCAGGGTGTGCCCTTCGCACGAGGTGTCACCGCGGTGCACGAAGTACACCCAGGGAAAGTCGTCCATGTGGCCCTCGGGGCAGGCCACGAGGAAGCGGGCGGGCAGCGCGGTGGGCTGTCCTTTACCGGGGCCGCCGCAGTTGACGTGGACGTACTTCGTCTTCTCGGGCCGGTAGGGGTTCTTCTTCAGCTGGAAGAGGCCACCGGAGGCGGGGGCCAGCTGGTTGCAGCGCTCGCGTGAGCAGCGCAGCCAGCGAGGGAACAGCCCGACGGGTACACCCGTCCTGGTCCAGTCGCCGTACGGGTCGGCGGGGTCCTCGGGCATGTGGGGCGGGGTACGCAGGGCGGCGACCTGGCTGCCCAGGCGACGCCGTACGGCGGCCAGCAGGCGGTCCTCGGTGAGGACGCGGGCGCGGACGGGGTCCCAGTCGTCCAGGCCCATGACCATGGTGGAGAGGTTGGGCAGGTCGGTGACGGCGCCGATGCCGTAGGTGTGCAGGAGCTGGCTGGGACGCAGTTCGCCCACGCGGAGTGCTTCGGCGGCGGGGGCGGTCATGTGGTCTCCCAGGGATCTGAATCGGTGTCCGGGGTAGCGGCGTCCGGTTGTTCACGCGGAAGGTAGGGCGGTTCGCCGGCGAGGTCGCCGCCCGCGTCGCCGGTGAGGATCAGCCGGATCGGGGGCTCGACCTCGCGCAGCGACGTCGGGCAGGTCATGAGCCGCCACGGCCCGCTGTCCGGTTCCAGCAGGAGGGGGGCGACGTCACCCTGGCGTCGGGCAGCGCGGTAGCCGAGGACCGCACCGGGTGCCTTGCGTTTCTGTTCCCAGTAGTCGAGTCGGGTGTCGAGCCGGGCCCGGACCTCGTTGGCGATGTGGCGGTTGTCCGTGACGTCCTTGGCGCGCAGTTCGAGGGAGCGGACGGCGTGGCTGACGACCTCGCCGCGCCGGTCGACCCACTGGGCGCCGCGGTTGGCGTTGTAGTCGGGCTTGAGGTTGCGCACGAGGGCCGC
This sequence comes from Streptomyces sp. NPDC042364, assembly GCF_056437585.1. Classification (NCBI taxonomy): domain Bacteria; kingdom Bacillati; phylum Actinomycetota; class Actinomycetes; order Kitasatosporales; family Streptomycetaceae; genus Streptomyces; species Streptomyces sp. NPDC042364. The sequence continues at coordinate 453,045 of NZ_JBWKAJ010000006.1, forward strand.
GAGGACGCCGGTGAGCCCCCGGTCGACGGCGCGGTCGGCGAACGGTGTGACGGACAGGGCTTCCACGTGCTGGTAGATCGTGGCGTGGAAGGACTCGAACGTCTCGTAGTGCGAAAGGTCGCGTGGGCGGGCCCAGTTGAGGACGGTGAAGACGAGGCCGGGCGCCCGGCGGCCGACGCGGCTGGTCGCCTGGATGTATTCGGCGGTCGACTTGGGCTGGTTGTTGACGACCATGACGCCGAGCCGGGAGACGTCGACACCGACGGCGATCATGTTGGTGGCGAGCAGGACGTCGATCGGGCGGGGCGCCCCCTTGGGCCTGGGGCCGAAGGTGAGGTCGAGCTTCTCCAGGATGTCGGGGATGGCGTCGGAGGCCATACGGCTGGTCAGCTCGGCGGGCTCGCCGATCCACCGGGCGGCGAGTCCTCGGCGGTCGGCCCGGACCAGCCTCGCCGACACGTCGTCCTCCACGAGCCGCCGCATGCCGCCCAGGTCGCGCAGGCTGTTGAAGTAGCCGACGAGGGTCATGTACGGGTCGGTGAGGTCGCTCGGGCCGTAGGTCTCGTAGAGGTGCTGGGCGGCGGCGAGCTGGGCGACGAACACCCTGATGGCGACCGACTTCGTCCGCACGCCCTGGGCGCAGATGCCCACGTACCGTCGGCCGGGGGTCTTGTCGGTGCGTCGGCGCCGGGCGAAGAACGTGTCGTCGGCGTTCAGTCCGGACGGCGGGAAGACCGCGGTTCCGCGGGCGAACAGGTCGTGGATCTGGCGGTCGGCGCGACGGACCGTGGCGGTGGAGGCGATCACTTTGGGGCGTACGGACCGGCCCTGCTGGGGCTCCCAGGTGGAGAGTCGGTCGACGGCGGTCTCGTACAGCCCGGTGAGGGAGCCGAGCGGGCCGGAGATGAGGTGCAGCTCGTCCTGGACGATCAGGTCCGGCGGCCGCACCCGGACGGCGTCGACGGTGTGGGCGGCTTCGTGGTCGCCCGCCGCCGGATGGCTGGAGGACTCCCAGTCCGCGTCGACCGCGGACGGGGTGACGTACCCGTGCCGGGTGCAGAGTCGGGACACCTGGCCGAACAGGGCCTGGGTGTCGCCCTTCCACGGCAGCTGGGCGAACTTGTCGACGGTGGCGATGACGAGGCTGGGCGGACGCCGGTAGATCTCCTCGTCGACGACGAGGACGGGCAGTCCCTGCTCCTCGGGGGGCAGCCCGAAGACGCTGGCGCCGAAGGGGCACTCGTAGGCGTCGGGACAGGTGATGAACGTCCGCCGGAGCACCTTGTCGACGGTGATGTCGCGGCCCGCCTCCATCTTCGAGCCGCACCACGGGCAGCTGGTGAGCTGGTGGGGGGAACCCATGCGGCCGAAGCCGCCCCGGCCCTTGTCCTTCTTCTGGTCCTTGGCCCAGTCCTCCGCCTGCTCGAAGGTGTTGGGGGTGACCCGGCCGCCCACCCACAGCCCGATGCGGAACGGGTTGTGGCCCCACCGGCCCTCGTCCTCCCGGCGGATCACCTCGCAGGCGCAGATCAGCGCGGCGGCCCGCTGGAACTGCTGGATGGTGAGCAGCCGCAGGGTGTATCGCATGATGACGGCGACTCCGTGCTCGGCGTCGAGTCCGCCGAGGTGGGGTTTGCGCCGCCGGATGGCGAGGGTGAAGGCGGTCAGGCCCAGATACGCCTCGGTCTTGCCGCCACCGGTGGGGAACCAGAGAAGGTCGGCCAGTGCTGTCTTGTCGTCGGCGCGCTCCGGATGGCCGGGGTCGGCGAGCGAGGGCAGGTTGAGCAGCAGGAAGGCCAGCTGGAAGGGGCGCCAGCTGCGGTTCTTCGGGAGGTCGGCCGCCTGGACCGCTTCGTCGAGCGTCAGCGAGGGGGTGCGTCGCCGTTCGCGGGCCGCGATGGTGTGGACGCGCTGGTGCCACATGGCGCGGTTGGCGAACCGGAAGGCGTTCAGGGCCTCGGGATCGTCCCGCAGCAGGTCTATCCCGGCCTGGATGCGGTCCGCCGCGATTCCGGCGAGGCGCATGTTCTCCGCGGCTTCGGCCCGGTACGCGTCGAGCTTCTCGGCGGGGTCGTCCACCGATTGCTTCTGTCGCGCGATCCACGACCGGTAGCCGTCCACCAGGGGCAGCAGTGCGGCCCGCAGCGGGTCGGCCTCCAACCGGCTCAGCTCGCTCATGTCCAGCATGAGGTCGGCCAGCTCGGACAGGTCCGCGTCCTCCTCGCCCCGCGGGTCCGGTACGTCCGTGTGCGGCACCTCGTACGACGGGGTGGCCGTGGTGGAGACGCTCACGGCCCGACGGCGGTCGGCCGGGGAGACCTCGGCGTGCACGCCGGTGCCGTGCCCCACGGCGAACTCGGGGTGGAAGCGGTACGTCATGGCGAGCGAGCGTCGCTCCGCCTGGTCGCCCCCGAAGGGTTCGGCGGTACGGCGCGGCAGGAACGGCGAGGTGTCCGGCGCGCCCGTGACCCTCATCGACGCCTGGAACATCCAGTGGGCCGAACCGGGCCTGTTCTCCTGTCCGTTGACCAGGAACAGCGACACCAGCCAGGAACCCTCGTGCAGCCGCGCCCGCCCGCGCACGACGATGTGCGGGAAGTGCTGGACGTGCAGCGGCTGGGCCGCGATCCTGCCCTCGACCAGCTTCACGCTGACGGTGCCCGAGCAGGGCACCCGGTGGAACACCCGCTTCGGGTTGCCCTCGATCTTGGAGTCGCCCCGCTCGTACCGTGCCCACTCACAGGCGACGGTCAGCTCCTGGGTCCCCTTGTCCACCCGGACGGTCAGTCCCAGAGACGACGGGTGGAGGCTGGGCATGTGGGGCGCGGACGGCTCCGGGTCCCCCGCCTCCGGTTCCTGTTCGGGCGCCACGCTCGGCTCGTCGAGCGTCTCGGGCGCCACCTCCTTGCCGACGGTCAGGAGCTCGTTCCCGCTCTCGTCCCGCATTCCGCCGGGGGCGAGCCGGCCGATGATGTAGTGGTCCAGCGGGTTCCCCGCCAGCTCCTCCTGTTCGTCCCCGGTGGGCCCGAGCAGATCCCGCACGACGAGCTCGGCGAGCCGGTCGCGCAGCGCTTGAGGGGTGGGCGCGGACAGCACCGGGTCGGACGGATCCGGCCCGGTCCCGGAGGATGCGAGGGATTCCTGGGTCACGGGGCCAGAGTAGGTGGGGCCACCGACAACCGGTACGGCCTTCTGCGCGGAACCTGATCGACCACTTCGCATCACGCCATCCGAGGGGCTGCTTTCGGCCGGATCCCGATCAAGGTCTTTGGCGGTGAGTGTGACGCTCGTTACTGTGCGTCGCCCGAGGGTAGGAACCACGCTGCGCGCGTGGTGAGCGTGTGGGGGCGGAGGGCGAGCGGGGGCGCATGACGGACAGCACGACCGGCGGCATCCCGCCACAGCCCACCCACGTGACGGGTCACCACGGCATCCCGAGCGCGGGACCGGCACCGCCTCCCGACTGGGCGCACGCCTCGAAGGGTTTCGGGGACAACGGGCACCGGGGCGACTTCGGCGAGCAGTTCATTCGCATGCTGGCCGCCGCCGCCAACATCGACGCCGCCCGAAGGGAGCGCGACCGGGTCGGCGTGGACTGGCAGTTGGGGCATCCGGGCCAGCTGGGGACCCGCCGGTACCCGATCATCGAGGCGCAGGTGAAGTGCACGTCGTCACCGGAGATCCACCCGGACCACATCGCCTACGACCTCAAGCTGAAGAACTACAACCAGCTGGCCGGCCGGGACTACTACGTCCCCCGCTTCCTGTTCCTCGTCCTCGCCCCGTCCGACCCGTTCACCTGGTCGCACGCCACCTCCGACCGGCTTCTGCTGCGCCACGCCGCCTATTGGGCGTGCCTGCACGACCAGGAGCCGTGCGAGGACGGGACCACCAGGAGGGTCCACGTCCCGCGTGCCAACCTCCTGACCGTCGACTCCTTGCACGACCTGTTCACCGAGGGCCGTGCACTGCTGAGGGCGTCATGAACGTGATCACGGATGCGGAGTTCGAGGAAGCCGCCAAGCTGCCGCCGAAACTGCTGCGGCGCTATCTGAGCGGCAAGGGCTGGCGCTCGGAGCGCGGCCTGGCCGGCGGTGAGCTGTGGGAGCGGCTCCCGGACGCGGAACCCGGCCCGCCGTACGAGGTCCTGGTACCGCTGACGCAGCGCCGTGACTATTCGGGGCGGGTCGTCGACATACTGGAGACCCTGGCGGTCGTCGAGGCTCGCACACCGGGCGCCATCCTGCGAGAAATGCAACTGCCACCGGCGGACTGGCAGTTCCTGCGTCTGGTCCCGCCGGGCCCGTCCGGTACGGCTCCCCTGCTGGACCTGGTGTCGGCCCTCTCCGGTCTGAAGGACCTGCACACCGCCGCCGCGGCTTCCGCGGTGACCCCGCAGGCCGTTCAGCCGGGGCAGAAGCCGCAGGCGGTGAAGGAGCACGTCGCGTCGGTACGGCTGGACCAGACACGGGTCGGCAGCTACGTCATCGCGGCGCACACGCCCTTACCGGACCCGAGCCCCCAGGAAGAGCCGGACGAGCCACGGCAGGCGTCCCTCTTCGACGACGCGTTCCCGGGCGACGTGCCGGGCTCGCGCATCTCCGAGCCCTTCGCCCGCACGGTCTCCCGGATGCTGTTCGCGGGCGTCACCTGCGCGTACGCGGCCGCCGAGGAGACGCTCGCCCGCGACTCCCTGGACGGGTTCGGGCGCTACACCGAGGCGGGTCTGTCGGCGAACCTCTGCGAGGCGCTGGTGAGGATCGCCGGAGAGGAACAGCGGCCCTTCTCACTGGCCTTCGACTGGTCGCCGGAGCTGCCGGTGGAGCAGCACTCGCCGCCGGTTTCGCTCACCCCGCTGCATGTGCGGGTGCTGGAGGACGGCGCGAGGGAACTGCGCGAGCGGGCGGCCCGCGAGGAGGGCGCCATCCTGCGCGGGGTGGTCACGCGGCTGAGCGGACAGGGTGACCGGCAGGCGACGATCTACGGCTCACTGCTCCATGAGCCCGCCTCGCGGCTGCGCAGCGTACGCGTGGAACTGCGTCCGGAGGACGTGGACAGGGCCACGGTCGCCTGGCGTGACGGGCTCCAGGTGGCGGTGCAGGGGGACGTGGAGCCGTACGGGACGGGGGTGCGGATGCGGGGTGTGCGCCAGTTCGTGGTCAGGCAGGAATGAGAAGGCCGTCGAACGCCGCGAAGCTCTCCGTACCTCAGAAACCCAGATGGGTGATCTGGACGATGTAGACCCGCTCGCTGCGCACCACGACCTGGTACGTGAACATGCCGCCCGGGACGATGACGTCCCCGCCCTTCGGGTCGACTCCGTCGTGGGCCCGGCCGTGCACGTGGACCGCCTCCGCGGCCCTGACCAGCTCGTCCGCCTTTCTTTCCACAGCGGCGAGGAAGCCGGAAGGAGCGGTGCGGGCGGCCTCCTCAGCGCCGAAGGCGTACTCCCACTTCCAGCTCACCCGCGGACTGCCTTCATGGCCTCGTCCAGCACGGCGCCCAGTTCTCGCAGGGCCTCCTGCGCGACGACGGGATCCTCGTGCTCCAGGTCGCGCTTCGCACGCGCGTGGCGGGCGGACAGATCCGGGCAGCGGGCGATCTCGATGTCCCTGGCCCAGGCGAGGACCCAGCTGCGTACCGGGCTCAGGGACTGCCACTCGACGGCCTTGGCGAAGGCATCGTCCTTCGTGCGCTGCATCTCCTCCAGCCGACCGGGGTCGACGACGGCGAGGGCGGCGCGCAGAGCATCGGGAGTCTGCTCGGGACGCGGGACCAGCTCATGTCCGTGATCGGCCTGGGTGCTCATGGTGTCCTCCAGAGGGTGCCCCGGCCAGAGTATCCGGCAGGGGACACCGTGCGGCCGGGCCGTGAGCGGAGCGCGCCCCGGGGCCTGCCGGGTGCTTCCTGCGTCCGCCTGTGCCGGGTCGTCCAACAGGAGCGCGGGCCCGCGCTCACGCGAGGCGTCGGCGCCGTTCACCGCTCTGCCTCCGCGTGTCCTTGTACCGGGTCGGCCACGCCGGTGGGTGGTCGACCTTCCCGGCAGTCGCGGCAGCGGGCGCCGGGCCCGGGTGCGCGGATGCCGCGGTCACAGCCGTCGCAGTTGTGCACGGAGAGCAGGACGGGCGGAGGCTCGACGGGCGGGCGCCACGGCGGCAGGGGTGGCAGCTGGGCCGTGAGGCGGTGGGCCAGGAGGGCGGCCGGGCGGCGCAGGGGGTCGGGTGGCAGGTCGCTGGTCAGAGCGTGGCGTACGGCGGTCGGGCTGAGGTCGCGCTCCAGCCAGGCGGCGACGCCGGGGGCGAGGTGTTCGGCGTCGGTGGCGGACAGGAGAAGGCGGGGGTCCGTGCGGCGGAGGCCGGCGAGGACCTCGGTCGCCGTCTGGAGAAGGGCGGGGGAGGCGTACGCGGGCTGCGGTACGGCGGGGAGGGCGCGGCGTGCGGGTTTCCGCTGCGGCGCGTTCGCTGCTCGGCGGGCCGGGGGCCCCACCGGGCGCTTCGGGGTGTCGTCGGTCGCGTCCGCGTGTCGGCCCGGCTGGTTGCAGGAGACGGTGCGCGTGACGATACGGCCGCTCTCGGTGCGTTCGCGAGTGCGGCGCAGGTAGCCGTGGTCTTCCAGTTCGCGCAGGGCGGCGGCGATACGGGCAGGGCTCTCGGGGAAGCGGTGGGCGAGGGTCTTGATGTCCACGCGGGCGCCGGTGGGCAGGGACTGGATGTGTACGGCCAGTCCGATGGCGAGCGCCGACAGCTGCGGGTGCTGCGCGAGGTGGTTGCCGATCACCGTGAAGCGGGTGGTGTGGCGGGTGTTGTCGTGGATGACGCCGCTCGGGTGGGTGTTCGCGCGGGCGGTCCGGTGGGGGTGGTTTTTGCCCGCTCCACGGGTGTGGGCGCGCGGGGGCGCGCTAGGGTGCTGCGTGTCCATCAGGAAGGGCCTAACTTCCTCGGTGGTCAGGCCCTCGCACTGGGATGCCAGTCCCGGCGGGGGCCGTCGCATGTCTGCGGTTGTGTGGCTGCCGCGGTGGTGCGGTGCCGCGCTGAGCGTAGAGCAGGCAACCCGTCCCGAGGTCGGCTGAGTTGGGGATGTTCACTCGCCCGAGTGAGCGTGCGCCGTGGGCGGGAGGGGTGGGGCTTGGTGAGGCTTCTTTCCTCATCATGTTTCTTTGGGAAGAGCGCCTGTGGCACCGGAGTTCAGGGTTCTGAGCGCCGGTGGGAGGACGGTGTTCCGAGCTGCCACGTCGGTGGTGGTGCAGATCGCCGGGTAGAGCTGAAGGCACTGGCCGGCCTCCACGGCGGCGGGCGGCTCGGTGAACGGATCCGCATCGAATCAGCGGTGCTTGACGAGCAGCCGCATCCAGCCGCGCTGTGGATGTAGCAGCAGCCCTGGAGTCACAGGACGCCCATGCCATACGTACGGTTCTCGACACTGAAAAGCGTCGAGAACCGTACATACACATACACCGCCGGTGCAAGGGGGCAGAAACTCACAGCCGCTACGCCGTCTTTGTCGTCCTCAGGTCGACCTCGCAGTCGAGTGTCTGCGTGTACTGCTTGCCGCCCTGCACGTATTGAAACTTGCAGTATCGGGCGGATTTATCCGGCGGAGCCGTGATCTTCAAGTGGGCGAGATAGTAGATGTCGCTCTCCTGGCGCGCGGGAACGACGACCGGTTCTTTGATGTGATTCTTCAGTCGGTCGAGGTCCGGCATGTGCGGCTCCCCTTCGAGCACCAGCAGTGCCAGTCCTTCTGTGTCATCCCTGCTGTAGGCGCCATATTCGACCACCTTGATTCCCCTGGGTATGTCCACCAAGGAAACTCCAGTGATCTTTATTTCCTTGGATGACTTATTGACGGGAATCGGGAGTGCGAACCACCAGTCCTGCCCCACCTCGGCCTGGTTGCTGCCTACCACGCCTTGGGACTGCATCCCTCCGTGCAGGGCATTGCCGCGTACCGGAGCCGACTCTTTCCCCGTACTCGTACACGCAGCCAGCAGAACTGATGCAAGGGCCACGGCGCTCGCGGCTCTAATAGGAGTAGAAGACGCCAGGATTGTCCCAAACCGGGCCATTCTTCCCCCAAATGTCATGGCGATGCTTCTTGCTCTTACCGGCGGTGATTCGCTGCTTATGCTCTCGGTCATACTGGGTAGTTGCCCCGACCGAGAACCCGTAGACGCTGGCGGCCGCGGACCACTTGACGCTCTTCCCCTTTGACAGCTGGAAGTACGAGCCGGCCGGAACGTATGCCTTGTTCTTTTTTGGCGCCTTCGAGAAACCGAGGATCCCGTCCTTGTGCCGGACATCTTTTCCGTACTTACCGGTGGGGCTGCCGGAAGGGATCTTGTACTTGGACGGGATGACCTTGATCTTGCGGTAGACGAGCGAGCCGCACTGCTTGGTCTCCTTGACCTTCTTGTACTCGATCGGAACCTTCCACTGCTTCGCGAAGTACGGCCCTCGGTTGGTGTATCCCGTGGCTACACCGATTGTTGAACCGAGAGTTCTCGACCCGGAGATCTTCCAATTCTTCCCTTGCGCCACACCGATCTCAAGGGTGAGGGAAAGTTTCTCATCGTAGTCGACGGACGCCTTTGTGTCCCAATTGGCGTGGCCTTCGGCGACGGTGGTGTAGGCGATCTTTTTTGAAAGGACTTTGTACGACGTTCCGCAATCGTAGCTGAACGGCTTCACCGCACGTGAACTGATGTCGGTTCCACCGACGAGGTAAGGGTTGTAATCGTAGGCGGGGGCCCCGGTGTCGGTCTGCCACACCGGCAGCGGATCATCCCCGATGGTGTCAGTCGGGAGTTTGTCGATCTGGGAGCTCCAGCTCTGAGCCATTCGACTGGGCGTAGGCTCGTCCGCCACCTCCGGAGACAGCGGCAGCAGAGCGGTGGAGGACGCTTCTCCGGTGGCGGCCGTGGCTACCGCGGCACCGACCTGGCTGCTGGGAGTGGGGGCGGCTGCGGTGAAGTGGGCAGTAGCGGATTGCGCGACTCCTGACCCGGTCTCGCCTGTGGCTGTGGCCTGCAGATTCAGTGCCCCGCCGTTCGCGTCCACTGCGGCCTGGACATCGGCGGGGAGTGGCTGCGGAAGGTCAAGCGTCCATGAGCCGTCGGCCGAGGTGGTGGCTGTGCCGAGTACGGGCAGTTCGACGGAGGTTCCCGCATCCTCGGGCAGTAGATCCATCGCCTCCACTACCACCGGCAATCCTGCGGCTGGTGTGCCGTCACCAAGAGTGAATTTTCCACTGACTGTTGATGTCGGGCTGGGAGCCGGGTCAGATGTCGGATCGGTGTCAGCTGCAGGCACATCATCATCGGTGGAAAGAGAAGTGCCGAAGTGCGGCTTCTCGTCCAGCGGTGGCGCGAGACATGGCGCAGCGTCGACAAATATCTCACCGAAAATTCCGGTGCGGATCTCACCGTTCGCGAGTGTCAATTCACTGCTGCCCGTGTACCCCTTGATTGTACCGGAGTAATTGGCGTAGCCAGTGCTCGTGTGTACGGTGCCAGGGCCCGGGCTCCAGGCCTGGACCGCATCGGTCAGACCTGTGGCGATTGTGTTCGGTGCTTTCAGGACCGGGTTCGTGATCCTCCCCGCAGCGACTTCCAGATACGGCCATTCCTGTATCTCGCCGCCAGTGAGTGTGTAGATTTTGTCTCCTGCCATCCACACATCGTCGGCATTTTTGATCGCGATGGCCCCGGAATTGGTCGCAGGGATTTCGGATGTCAACGCCGAGATGGTGCCGGCGCCCGTCACGGGATCACTCTGTTTGAATACGGTTATCGCGCCGCTTTCCTTCTGCCCGAACAGGCGGCTTCCCCCGGCCCATACCCGCTTGAATGGCTTCCAATCCATTTCGTACGTCTTGACGGATGCCAGAAGAGGGCCGCCTGTGGCGGTGTTGTCCCTGTAGGAATTGAGGACTTCGCCCGACCCCGGCACTTCGTAGATGATTCCGTTTCCGCCGGTGAAGATGCGACTATCGCCCGGTACGGTCGCGGTTCTCTCTGTGTCCAGGATGGTGCCGTTGGCGTCGCCTCCCTGCGGGTCCCAGTCCACATACTTCCGCAGGGTACGTGGCGTACTGGGGTCGGGCGACGCGGGGCCCGGCGGAATTTCCAGGACGTATGTAGCCACGTTTGGCTGACACTCGGCCGCAACGGCGTTTTTGGCGGCAATTACGGAAGGGACGGTGAACGAACCGGTCAGTAGAGCTGTCACGCACAGCGTGTGGACAGTCATTCCGACGGGCCTCCCCCGGAGGCTTTTCTTCATGATTCTCCCCGAATGAGCGACGAATGGCGCCCTGAAGGGACGCCTTGCCGCAGGCATGTGTCGGAAGGTCCCAATGTGCGCATCTGGCCGCCATGGTCCGTGGCGGTGTGATCTGTGGCTTCCACAGATCTGATTCAACCGACGATCACGGAATCTACTCTTCTGCGTCTGGGTGGTGAATGCAATTGAGGTAGATCTGAGAAAGCGGTGGTATCAGAGCATGCCCAAAGCTTGGAAATGCGCTCAATCGGACGGCCATGTCTGCCTCGTGCGCGGGGCGATGGCAGTCGTGGTGATCTCTCAGATGCGTAGGTCACAGGGGTATGACGATGCTGGCCGGGTGTGCGGCCGGACGCGACGAAGCTCCGTTGCGGAGGTGACCGTGCCAAGTCGCCGTCCCGCAACGGCGACGCTTCGATGAGCGGTCAGGCTGCCAACCGCCCTGGCCATGCGCATCCCGACCGGCGACGCGGCGGTCCGCCGGGGGCACCAAGTACACCTGCCCCCGGCGGAGCCTGACCGGCGTCCTTGGTCACGACCCGGCCGGCACCGCCACCCTTGCTCTGGACGCCAAGAGCGCCCGCGGCTCAGGTCTGGTGCAGCCCCGCCGCGCACCTATCGCCGCGGTGACCGGCACGAAGCCGGCCGAGGGTGGACTTTTGCAGTTCATCTCACTGAGAGTGGCGGCGCGTGCTTACCGTGAACAGTGACGACGCCGATGCGTAGGGTGACTGTCCGGGGCTTGTCCAGTGCTGTCCGGGCTGTCGGAACCGTTGGCACGGGTACGGACGTTGCGGCACGGAGGCACGACGGAGGGGTGCGGTATGTCGGTGGACGGCGAGGTACGGCGGCTCAGGACCGAGGCGGACGAGCCGGGGTGGGAGGTCGACCCGGACGACGACTGGGGTGTGGCCGTGGTGGCCACCGTGGGGCGGCAGTTGCGGCTGCGGCGGGAGGCGGTGGGGATGCGGGCCGCCGAGTTCGGGGCGGCGGTCGGGTACGGGGAGGACCTCGTCTACAAGATCGAGGGCGGGAAGCGGATTCCTCGGCCCGACTATCTGGACAGGGCGGACGAGGTGTTGGGGGCGGGTGGGTTGCTCTCGGCGATGAAGGAGGACGTGAAGAAGGTTCGGTATCCGAAGAAGGTTCGGGATCTGGCGCAGATGGAGGCCAGGGCGGTTGAGCTTCAGCTCTACGATCCGCTGAACATCCATGGCTTGTTGCAGACTCCGGAGTACGCACGAGGGCTACTCCGGATGAGGCGTCCGGCCTACAGCGAGGACGAGGTGGAGCGGTTCATCGCCGCGCGTGTGGCCCGCAAGGCCGTATTCGAGCGGGATCCGGCGCCTGAGATCAGTTTCGTCCTGGAAGAGTGGACACTGCGGCGTCCGCTTGGCGGCAGGGCGCTGCTGCGCGGACAGCTGGAGCACCTGCTGAAGATCGGTCAGTTGCGGAGCGTGGAACTTCAGGTGATGCCTGCGGATCGCGAGGAGCATGCCGGGGTCGACGGCGGGATTGAGGTGCTGAAGTTCGTTGACGGCTCGGCCGTGGGACGTTCGCCAGCCGTGGCCAACGGCCGACCGGTGACCGAGCCCAGGCAGCTCCGTATCCTGGAACTGCGATATGGCATCATCCGGGCTCAGGCCCTCACGCCCCGTGAGTCGACGGTCTTCATCGAGCAACTGCTGGGGGACACATGATCCGCAACACCTCGGCCGGGGACGTTCCCGACCTGGCGTGGTTCAAGAGCAGCTACAGCAGCGGCAGCGAAGGTGACTCCTGCATCGAGGTTGCGACCGCTCCCGATACGGTCCATGTCCGCGACTCCAAGAACATCGGAGGCCCGCAGCTTGAGCTGACGCTGGACGCGTGGGCAGGCTTCGTGAAGTACGCAATCGGGAGCTGACTCCTCAACTGCATACGTCCCCGCTCCTGTGATGGCACCAACAATGGGAATGGTTGGCGCTTCCTCCATATGCTTCCGGCGAGAGATTTTGGCACATCGGTGTTGAGTGCATTAACCAGACTGCACCGCATGTTTTCACGGCTGCAACCCGCAGATCCCACGTGTTAGAACAGTGTGCCGTCTGACGTCTCCTTCGTCGGAGCAGGATGCTTTCTCTGGGCGGGGCTCTTCTTGCTGTGCAGGCCACGACGAACTTCGTCTGCGTAGACGGCGTGATTGAGTTCCAGCAGGCGGTCGTTCATTTCAACCTGGACGTTGGGGTCGACGGTCCATCGCAATCCGTGAGGGGTTTCGTGGAAATCGTGATTTAGGTGCAGGGGCGTCCAGTCGAAGCGCGTAGCAAAAGGATGAGCGAGATAAGACTCGGATACGGCCTCGTCGATCTCGACATGGATCTCGCGTAGCCGCTGGATGTCTGCGCCGAGATTATCCGGGTTGTGGACCTGGTTATAAAGGTCAGTCAGCCCAAGTTGTGGCGAACGGGTGACCTGGACGTGGCGGCGGTGCTTGTGCAGCTCCTCGCCGATTACGCGGATGCGATCAGTAAGTTCCGGTTGCGGAAACGTATCGAAGCCGTCTGACGGTGTATAGCGCAGGCGCGTCTCCAGTGTTGACTCCCCCATGACCGTCCACCAGTTGAAGTGCCATGCACTGCTCAGGAGCGCGAGCATAGCTGCCTGGTTGGATGTGTGGAAGACTGCCAATGCGTTGGAGTACACCTGGCCAGCCGGAACGATGCTTGGCATGCCGTACTTGCTGTGTAGACCGATTACAAGAACTCGATCAAAACCCGCGATTGCCTTGCGCATGGCTGTGCGGTTGTCTCCGTACAGCCACCAGCGCTGAGGTAGCGGATTTCTCAATTGGAAGCTTCCGTCAGCCTTCTTGCGCTGACGTTCCGGGCGGACGCGCTCTTCGAGAATGGAAAAAACGTCCGGATAGGTGCGTGCCTCATCCTCGGTCATTTCATCAAAGTCGATCGCCCAGCGCTTCGCAGAGGAATCCGGCCGATTGTTCACTTCGTCGTTGATGAGATATGGTCGAAGGACCCTCTCGTTGCGTGCATCTCTGGTGATCAGATCCCGCGCTTCGCTTGGGTCTAGGAGGAATCCCTTCCCTGTTGTTTTGCAACCCTGGGATGATTGGCCGGCGAAGGTCTTTAGGATATGAGGTCGCCCAGTAACCCTTGACGGTTTGGTCAGGCTGGAACTGATTCCGGGAACCTCTGTACCGTCGAGCATAAACCTTTCGTGTTTGTCATTTTTGCTGAGCCATACCAGTGAAACAGACACGCTTGCTTGGCCTGGCCATGGCTGTGACTTTACTGCGCGGACAATTTTTCCCCCATGCTTGGCCACCCTTGCCAGGCCGACATCGTGTGAATCTCCCTGGGCGATGGTGTTCACGAGGATGAGCCCGACGCGGCCTGCCTGAGTCAGGTACAAATCGCGCAGCAAGAAGTACGTGCACAGATCGGCGCGCCCCCCAGAAGTGAAGCCACCGGAAACCACTTGCCCGATATAGCTGAGGCTATCTTTGCCGATCCGGCCACTAATCTCTGTCCCACCGATGAAGGGTGGGTTTCCTGTCACGGCATCGAATCCATAATTTCCTTGTACAGGATCGGCTACAATTTCTGGGAACTCAAGCGGCCAATGCAGTGGACGCAGCGGTTCAGTACGTGGGCCGCCGCTGGGCCCGAGCAGCCAACTGTCAATGACGCCCCGCGCCTCGGCTGCTGCGGTTTTATCTCCCTGCAACGCCCGTCCGACGAGCTCTGCTAGGGAAGCCAGTCGGTTCCCGTAGGCGGCCTCCGACTTGGCCATCGCTGTGGACAGCTTCGCGGCTACGACTGCATCAGCAGCCAGGCGCAACTGTTCGGTCAACGCTTCCGCTTCAGCGAGTTTCGAAGCCTTCACCCGCACATCACGGATGTCGAGCACCTGGTGCTGCTCGATATCCCGACGTAGCTCTGCCGATCGTGACAGCAGAGGGCCGATGATCTTGTCGATGTCGCCGGAGAGGCGAGCATTGAGACGCCGCCCCTCGCTGGGCACCAGATGGAATGCCTCGATCTGATCAGCGGTAAGGCAACCAATGAGCGAGTCCCCGCACCGCAGCGCATGGTCAAGGAACGAGAACGGCCGCCCCTTCGCCAGCGTCACCAGCCACAGCGACAGCTTGGCCAGCTCCACCGCCATGGGGTCGCGGTCGACGCCGTACAGGCACCGGTCCGCCACCAACCGCCGCGCGATCTGGTGCAGTTGCTCGTGGTCGTCGCGGTCCACGTCCTGGGCGATCTCCGGCGGGAGCTCGGGCTCCCTGAGCCACGCCTCCACCACCCGGTCCGACAGGTACCGGCAGGCCGAGACCAGGAACGCCCCCGACCCCATCGCCGGGTCCAGTACCCGCAGCTTCAGCAGCTCGTCCGCCGACTTCGCGCGCCACACCCCCGGCTCCGCGCCTTCCGCCGGACCCGGCGCGAAGCACAGCGGCGCCAGCGTGTGCTCGACGACCTCCTCCGCCAGCGCCTTCGGCGTGTAGTGCGTGCCCGTGTCGCGGCGGTTGCCGGAGCGGACCATGACGACCGAGCCCGCCGGCCACACCTTCGGCTCGTCGCGCAGGTCGAGCCCGTACAGGCCGGAGAAGGCCGCCGCCCGCTCGACCAGGGCCGCGTCACTGCCGCACGCCGTCTCCAGCTCGACCGTCACCGCGCCCGACTTGGCCTGCGCGGCCGTCACGGTCGCCGGCTTCGTGCCGGCGGCAGCCGCGACCTGCTCCGCGAGGGTTCCGGCCGCCTCCCACTCCTCCAGGTGGGCCAGTGGCAGCACCGCCTCGTACTTCTTGTCCCGCCCGAAGGAGACGCCCACGTACGGCTCGTCCGCCCACCGGCAGCCGTACTCCAGCAGACCCTCGTAGACGTGGCCGATCTGCTCGACGTCCAGGCCCTTGTACGACAGGCGCTCCTTGCCCTTGAAGCCTTTGCGGGCGCGCAGGGTGAGGAGGGCGTCGAGGATCTCGTACACCACCCGGTCCGTGACCCTGGCCCCGACCAGCCACGGGAAGCGCGACGGGTCGAAGAGCGAGCCGCCGTACGCGGGGATCCACAGCCGGTCGTGGGTGCAGCCGCCGTGGATCGCGGCGAACACGGCGAGCAGGCGCGGCCAGGTGGCCTCCACCCGGTCGCCCAGTTCGTCGCCGTGCAGGCTCTGGGCCGTCGCCAGCTCCTCGTGGAGCGGGCCGACGGCGTACGACGCGTCGTACAGCTCGTCACCGGCGGGCAGGAGCCGCTGCTCCTCCGCGTAGAGGAGGAAGACCAGCCGCATCATGACGGTCAGCGCGCCCTCGTACACGTCCTTCGCGGGGACGCCGGCGAGCAGCTGCCCGCCCGCCTCCCGGTCGAGCCGGGACAGCTCCGCCACCAGCAGCGACACCGCCTCGCGGACCTGGCGGCCCAGTGTGTCGGTGACCTCGGACTGGGCCTTGGCCGTGCGCTCGAACAGGCCCGCCGTCGATTCGGTCGGCTTGCCCTCGGCGTCATGCGGCGGGCGGATCACCCGGCGGGCGGTGAGCAGGCTCGTGAAGGCGCGGGCCAGGATCGGTTCCTCGGACCACAGGTCCGCGTCGAAGACGGCGACGGTCGTCGCCTCCTTCGGGCGGGCGTGGACCAGCGCCCACTCGCGGCCGTTGGTGACCAGCGCCAGCGGCACGTTCCGGGCCCGGCACAGCTCGGCGGCCCGGTCGGTGAGGCCTGGCTGTTCGCCGCGGGGGCGGTTGAGGGAGCCGCCCCAGTCGTCGGTGCGGAAGAACAGGGCGCGGGGAGCCAGCCCCGACTGGCCGGGACCGAGCAGGACCGCGTCGGGCGTGTTCGCTCCCGCGTGCAGCGACTCGGGGATCGCGGCGCCCTCGCGCAGGCCGGGGGCGCGCCAGTCCAGCAGCTCGGTCAGCACGAACCGCTCCCAGGAGGACCGCAGCAGGGCGGGGTCCTCCTGGACCTCCGCCCAGGCCTGCCGCAGCCGCGCCCGGACGTCGTCGGGGATGGTGTCGAGGCCCGCCCCGAAGGCGCCCACCAGCACCGGCAGCGAGATGAACGGGCCGTCGGGGCGCAGCAGCCGCAGCCAGTCCTCGTGCTGCTCGGCGGGGGTGGGGACCGAGCCCTTCGGCGGAAACTTCCTCCGTGCGGAGGCTGCGGCGGGGGCGGCGGTCGGCATCAGCGGCTCTCCTGGCGGGCGGTGGCGGAGACGGGTGAGAGGGAACGGGGGACGAGGAAGGTCACGGCTACCGGGAACCAGCGGGGCGAGGGGTCGGCCCAGCGTCGGCGCAGCGCGGCCGTCTCCGTCTCCATCACCTGCGGCAGCCGCTTCCAGCGCTCCTCCAGCGCCTCGCGGTCCGCGCGGAGCTGGCGCCGTTCGTCGTCGATGTCGAACAGCGACTCCTGCTGCCAGTGCCCCTGGTCGTCGAGACGGTCGCGGATCGACTGCCGCAGGTCCTCCAGGACCGCCCGCATGCCGTCGACCTCCTCCTCGCAGCGCTTGGCGAGCAGCGTTTCGAGGGAGCGGAAACGCCGGTTGGCCTGCGTGTTCAGGGCGCGGCCCAGCCGGTCCTCCAACTGCGGCCACAGGCCGGCGAGTTCCGCTCGTACGGCCTCTGCGGGCAGCTCCTCGGTCGCGGCCGTCAGCCACGCCTCGACCTCGTCCTTCCTGGCCACGGAGAGCTTGCCGCCCTCGATCAGCCCGCCCGCCGCGATCACTTCCTCGTGCAGGCGCGCGCCGCCACTGCCCGTGATGACGACCCGGCCGTGAGCCACCAGCGCGGGCTGCCGCAGCAGCCCGTCCGGCACCACGCGTGCCGTCACCCGGGACAGCTTGGCCGACGTGTCCGCCGACCACAGCTCCGCCCGCAGCAGCCTGAGGCACATCTGCACCAGCCGGTGGCCCAGGTGCAGGTGGACCACGTCCGTACGGTCGCGGGCGTCGGCCTCGTCGAACACGACCGGGCGTTCCCTGCCGGTGAGCGGGTGCCGCAGGCCGTCGTTGCGGGCGCGCGCCCAGGCGCCGGGCAGCTCCGGGAGCCGGAAGCAGCGGGCGCCGCGGCCGGGCTGGGGGTCGGGGACCTCGGTGAGGTCCTTGCGGTGGGCCAGCAGCAGGCCCGTACGGACGACCCGCTCGACCGTGGCCGGGGTGAGGTGCAGCTCCTGGCGGCTGCCGGCCAGGGCGTCGACCAGGCGTTCCAGGTCCCGGGCCAGGTCGCGCTCCACCTTCAGCACGGCCTTCCCGGACCGCTTGGTGATCTCGGCGTCGGCGGTGGTCCAGCTGGAGCGGCGGCCCAGCATCTTCTGCTCCACCTGCGCGGCGATCACCTCGCCCGCGCTGCCCAGGTCCTCACGGATGCGCTCGGTCTTGCGGGCCGCCACGGCGAGGAAGTGCAGCTCGTCCTCCAGTGCCCCGTCCTCGTAGCCGGAGTCGGTGTGGAGGTCGTGGGCCGGGTCGAAGCCCTGCCAGCCCCGGGGCACGAAGTGGAACACGTCCACCTGATCGGCCTTCTGCCCGTGCCGGTCCACGCGGCCGTTGCGCTGCTCCAGACGGTTGGGGTTCCAGGGGATCTCCCAGTGCAGGACCCGGTGGCAGTGCGCCTGGAGGTTGATGCCCTCGCTGGCCGCGTCCGTGCCGAGCAGGATGCGTACGGGCGACAGGTCGGGGCTCTCCTGGAAGACCTGCTTGACGCGCTCGCGGTCGTCCCGGTCCTGGCCGCCGTACAGCTGTGCGATCCGTTCCTCCGGATACCCGGCGGCCAGCAGCTGCCCGTAGAGCCAGCGCTGGGTGTCGCGGTACTCGGTGAAGACGATGACCCGCTGGTCCTCCCAGCCGCCCTTCGGCCCGCCGGGGCAGACGATGTCGTCCAGCCACTCCCGGAAGCGCTCGAACTTGGCGTCCGGACGCTTCCCCGCCTCGATCGCCCAGACGTCCAGTTCCTTGAGGAGGGCGTGCTCCCGGTCGGTGAGGGGGCGCATCGCCTGGCGGGCCGCGGTGAGGGCGCGCTGCGCCGCCTCGGCCTGCTCCTGCTCGTCCGCCTCCTCGGCCTCCTCGACCCCGTCGATCAGGGGGCGCAGCACGCGCACGCTCGGGGCCGGTTCCTCCTCGGCTGCGGCCCGCCGGGACGTCATCGTCTCCAGATGGGTGTGAACGGTCTCCGCGAACGCCTTGGGCGAGGACAGGAACCGCTTCTTCAGCAGCGTGGTGACGAAGTCGGCGGCCGTCCGGCCCGCCTTGCCGTCGCCCTGGTCGCCGCGCCGGGAGCGGGCGTACTCCGCCAGCTTCGCGTACGCCTCCCGCGTCCCCTCGCTGTGGTCGATCTCCAGGGCGTGCGGGACACGCTTCGGGAAGCGGGGCTTTCCGTTCCACAGCGGTGGCAGGTCGGACTTCATGCGGCGGACCATCACCCGGCTCAGCTGCTCGTTCGACGGCCTGACGCCCCGGGCGAAACGGTGGTCGTCGAGCAGTTCGAGCAGTGCGGTGAAGGACTCCAGGTAGCCGTTGTGGGGGGTCGCGGAGAGGAACAGCCGGTGCTCGCAGTGGGGGGCCAGCAGCTTCACGGCCTGGGTGCGCTGCGAGTCCACGGCGTACTTGCCCGTCCCCGACGGGGCGCAGGTGTGCACCTCGTCCACGACCAGCAGGTCGAAGGCGCGCGGGTACTCCGGCACGTGGGGCAGCACCTCGCGCAGCATCCGCAGCGGACGCTCACGCTTCAGCCAGTCGATCGAGACGATCAGCCGCGGATGGTGCGTCCACGGGTTGGCGTACGGACCCGCCGCCCGGCGCAGCTCGCGCAGCATCCTCGTGTCGACGATCCGGAAGTCCAGGCCGAACTTGTCCCGCATCTCGTCCCGCCACTGAAGGGTCAGCCCGGCGGGGCACACGATGAGCATCGAGCGGGCACGGTGCCGCAGCATCAGCTCCTGCATCACCAGGCCGGCCTCGACGGTCTTGCCGAGACCCACGTCGTCGGCGATCAGTAGGTTCGTGCGGGGCATGGAGAGAGCCCGGACCACCGGGTCCAGCTGGTAGTCCTGGATCTCCACACCGGAGCGGAACGGGGCCTGGAGAGCCGTCTTGTCGGCGGAGGCGATGGCACCCCAGCGCACTGCGTCCAGGAAGGCGTCCAGGCGGCCGGGCTCGTCGAAGCCGTTGCCGGGGGACGGCAGCTCGTACTGGTCGTGGACGTCCGTCGCCTGCTCCAGCTCCCACACGACCCGCAGTTCCTCGTCCCGGCCGTCGCTCTCCAGGGACGACAGCTTGACCAGGTGGGTGGTGGCGGCCTCGGCGGCACGCGCCGGGTCGTCGCTCGCGGCGGTCGAGCGGACCACGTCGGTGACCACCCAGGGGCGGTGGCGCACGGTGACACGTTGACCGGGGGCCGGCACGGGTGTGCTCGACGATTCCGGACCTGCCGTCTGCATCACCATCTCGCTGGTCCCCCCCAGATCGCACGGACACACCTTTCCCCGGCGGCTGTCCAAGTCTAGGTGCGGAATGAGCGGTGATACCCGGGTCGGGGCGGATGCGGGCGGACAGGTGGAGAACGGGACAGCGGAGTGGGTTCCGAGAGCCTTCCGAAGGGCCCGTGGATCCGCATGTCTCACGGGACGGTTCGTCCGGAACCAGGGGCCGTTGCATGATCACGTTTCGTCTGGAGTGTCGTGCTGGCCCGTCCTTGGAGGGGACATCCCGGTTCGGGCAGGGGGCGGACGCAGCG